>NZ_JBRKBA010000001.1:0-644558 GCF_052983255.1 Paraglaciecola aestuariivivens
CACACAGATTGTCTTGTTCTAATTGTTAAAGAGCATTGCTAACCTGAGTTAGCGGCTTAAGATACTGTCCGAAGACCCTCTCAAGCGGGAGGCGCATATTACGCTATCTCCATTTGATGTCAATAAAAAATTTTAATTTATTTTTTATTGTTTCCTTTCATCTATTTTCGCTTTGTTTTCGATTTGAAAAGCATCCCTTAAGCGAGGCGCGCATTCTAGAGATTTATACGCATGCGTCAACCCCTATACTTAATTAATTTGCAATACTTTAACTAAGTGGCTAGTTTTTACACAAAGAGTTTACCTTATGAACAAAAGTTGATAATTTGAATCTTTTCGCGGCACGGATGTCATACTCAGTTCATAAATAAAGTTGTGGTGTTGTAGATATGAAGAAATTAGTAGGTATAACCGTGGTACTAGGTTGCTTTAACCCATTCAACATGGCTATAGCAGAGCAATCATCCTATCCCACTTCTGAAATCAGTGAAAAATTTATACAGTTACAGGTAGATCAAAACATTACTGTCGGGCGAGCGATTAAATCAATTGTTAATCATTATCCACAAAATGCCCCTGCTATTGTGTCTACTGCACTAGATCTTTATCCAGATAAGTATAAAGAAATCATTCATGCTGCAATATCTGCGCAACCCACCTTAGCAGAAGATGTGGTGACCATTGCATTAAGCAAAGGCATAAGTAATTGCACTAGTATTGTAGAAACCGCCATTAACGCTGATCCGAGTTATGTTGATTTTGTAGTAACAGCTGCAGCTAATTCCACCCCGGAAGAATTAAAAGAAATCGTTAGGGTTGCGGTCATTACCGAACCAGATTCAGCAGACTATATAGTGCAGTCTTTGGCAATTAAACATCCGAATAAAATTGTGGATATTTTACAATCAGCTATTAGCGCTGTGCCATTTGTAGGAGAGTATGCGGTTGAAGCCTTATTGGCTATTTTTCCCAATGATGCAGAAAGTGTGATTACTACCGCAGTACGTGAGTCAGGTGCACAAAGGGAGCATGTGTTAAAAATTATTGAAACCGCACATAATGCCGGTGTCGATTTAACCGAACTAGAAACTTATGCGTTAAATGGTGGAGCGACTAAAGAAGAAGTAGCGCAGATAATAAAAGATAAATAAATTTAATTCAGACACAAAAAAGCCAGACCTAAGTCTGGCTTTTTTATTTAGTGCGATTGCTTATTCCGCTTCAGTTTCTTCAATCTCTTCGACTGCTTCAACTTCTGGACGGTCAACCAATTCAACGTAGGCCATAGGTGCTTTATCACCAGTACGGAATCCGCATTTTAATATACGAATGTACCCACCAGGACGCGCTTCATAGCGAGGACCTAGTTCGTTGAACAATTTACCAACAACTTCTTTATCACCAGTACGAGCCATTGCCAAACGGCGATTAGCTACACTGTCTTGCTTAGCAAGCGTGATAAGAGGCTCAATTACGCGACGCAGTTCTTTCGCCTTTGGCAAAGTTGTTTTAATCAACTCATGCTTTACCAAAGAACCAGCCATGTTGCGAAACATCGCCTGACGATGGCTGCTATTACGATTTAACTGACGACCACTCTTACGATGGCGCATAGTTTTATCCTTCTTTACAAATTAGCTTAATAGCTAATTAATCTTTTTCTGCGATTGACTCTGGTGGCCAGTTTTCTAAGCGCATGCCTAGAGACAGTCCACGAGAAGCTAGTACGTCTTTAATCTCTGTTAGAGACTTTTTACCCAAGTTAGGAGTTTTTAACAACTCAACTTCGGTGCGTTGTACTAGGTCACCAATATATTGTATGGCTTCGGCTTTCAAACAGTTAGCTGAACGAACGGTTAGTTCTAAATCATCAACTGGACGAAGTAAAATCGGATCGAATTCCGGTTTTTCTTCTTTTTCAACTGGCTCAGAAATATCACGAAGTTCAACAAATGCGTCTAATTGCTCAGCTAAAATTGTAGCTGAACGACGAATTGCTTCTTCCGGATCGATTGTGCCATTTGTTTCCATATCGATAATTAACTTATCAAGGTCGGTTCTTTGCTCAACACGCGCAGACTCAACATTGTAAGATATACGATCAACTGGGCTATACGAAGCATCTACCAATAAACGACCAATAGGACGATCATCTTCTTCTGAAGAGCGACGAGTTGATGCAGGAACATAACCACGACCCATTTCTACTTTAATACGCATGCTGATTTCAGCTTCGCCAGTTAAAGTACAAATTACATGGTCAGGATTAACAATTTCCACATCGCCATCATGCTGGATATCACCAGCTAATACTGGGCCCGCACCGGATTTCACTAGAGTTAGTGTTGCTTCAGTTTTGCCTTCAAGACGCACGGCTAAACCTTTAAGGTTAAGCAATATCTCAATAACGTCTTCTTGTACGCCTTCTTTGGTGCTGTATTCGTGCAATACACCATCGATTTCAACTTCTGTTACAGCACATCCTGGCATTGAAGACAATAAGATGCGACGTAACGCGTTACCTAGCGTATGGCCAAACCCACGTTCTAAAGGCTCAAGTGTGACCTTTGCGCGAGTTGACGAGACGTTATCAATTTCAACTAATCTTGGTTTTAAGAATTCAGTTACAGAACCCGACATTGTTTCCTCTCTTCTTTAAGCTTTACTTAGAGTAAAGTTCGACGATCAACTGTTCGTTAATTTCAGCAGACAAGTCTGTTCTTTCAGGAACACGTTTAAATGTGCCTTCCATTTTCTTGTTGTCTACTTCAATCCAAGTTGGTTTTTCACGCTGATCCGCTAGTTCCAAAGCAGCAACGATACGTGCTTGCTTTTTCGCTTTTTCGCGAACGGACACAACATCTTCAGCAGAAACGTTAAAAGAAGGAACGTTAACAACCTTACCGTTAACCAAAATGGCTTTGTGGCTTACTAGTTGACGTGCTTCAGCACGAGTACTAGCAAAACCAATACGGTATACAACATTGTCAAGACGCTGCTCTAAAAGCTGTAACAAGTTCTCACCTGTGTTGCCTTTTAAACGTGCTGCTTCTTTGTAGTAGTTACGGAATTGCTTTTCAAGAACACCGTACATACGACGAACTTTTTGCTTTTCACGTAGCTGTACACCATAGTCTGACAAGCGGCCACGACGGGCGCCATGTTGACCAGGTGCGGTATCAATTTTACATTTCGAATCGATTGCTCGAACGCCGCTTTTAAGGAATAAATCTGTTCCTTCGCGACGGCTAAGTTTGAGTTTTGGACCCAAATATCTTGCCATGATCTTTCTCCAACTGTCCGTCGATTAAACGCGACGTTTTTTCGGTGGACGACAACCGTTGTGAGGAATAGGTGTCACATCGGTAATATTAGTGATTTTATAACCAGCAGCGTTCAAAGCTCGGATCGCAGATTCACGACCTGGACCTGGACCTTTAACGAACACTTCTATGTTTTTCAAACCGTAATCCTGAGCGGCTGTACCAGCACGTTCAGCAGCTACCTGAGCAGCAAATGGGGTAGATTTACGTGAACCACGGAAACCTGAACCACCTGATGTTGCCCATGACAGAGCGTTGCCCTGACGGTCAGTAATAGTCACTATAGTGTTGTTGAAAGAAGCATGGATATGAGCCATACCATCAGCAACTTGACGTTTTACGCGCTTACGCGTTTTGGTTGGTGCTTTAGCCATAATATCCCCCGCTTATCGTTTTATAGCTTTGCGAGGACCTTTACGGGTACGCGCGTTAGTCTTAGTGCGCTGACCACGTAGAGGAAGACTACGACGGTGGCGAATACCACGGAAGCAACCTAAGTCCATCAAACGTTTAATACTCATCGATACTTCACGGCGAAGGTCACCTTCAACTGTGAATTTAGCTACTTCATCACGTAACTTATCGATCTGTTCTTCATTAAGATCTTTGATCTTAGTATTCTCTGCAACACCCGCGGCTACACAAATGCTTTTCGCACGTGTAGAGCCAACACCATAAATTGCAGATAGCGCAATTACAGTATGCTTGTGCTCAGGGATGTTAATGCCAGCGATACGGGCCATTAACAGTACTCCTTATATTTAATAGTCGTTAGCCTAAAAAGCCCGATAGGATACTTACCCAACGACTAAATTGCAATTAAGGATTGAGGCGCTAGTGTATCTAGACGACCCCCAATCCAGTCGATTAACCTTGCCTTTGCTTATGCTTAGGGTCAGAACTGCAAATCACACGCACAACACCGTTGCGCTTAATGACTTTACAGTTACGGCAAATCCGCTTGACGGATGCACGAACTTTCATTTCATCACTCCGTAAATAGCTAACTTAACGGCCGTAGCCTTTAAGGTTAGCTTTTTTAAGAACAGACTCATATTGATGTGACATCAAATGGGTCTGCACCTGCGCCATGAAATCCATGATTACCACTACCATAATAAGTAGTGATGTACCGCCAAAATAGAATGGAACATTCCAAGCGATTAACATGAACTCAGGCACTAAACATATAAAGGTTATGTAAAGAGCACCTGCCAAAGTAAGGCGAGTCATTACCTTATCAACATATTTAGACGTTTGCTCACCAGGACGAATACCAGGTACAAAAGCACCAGATTTCTTCAAGTTATCTGCTGTTTCGCGAGGGTTAAATACCAACGCAGTATAGAAGAAACAGAAGAACATAATAGTCGCAGCGTACAACATCACATACAAAGGTTGTCCAGGAGACAACTGTAGTGCCACATCTTGTAACCAAGAAAGTGACTCATTCTGACCAAACCAGTTTGCAATGGTTCCAGGAAACAAAATAATACTTGATGCAAAGATAGGCGGTATAACACCGGCCATATTTACTTTTAGTGGTAAATGCGTGCTTTGAGCAGCAAATACTTTTCTACCTTGTTGACGTTTTGCGTAGTTAACAACAATACGTCGTTGGCCACGCTCAACAAATACAACAAAGTAAGTAACGGCGATAATAATAACGCCCACTAAAATCAAGAATAATAAGTTTAATTCACCTTGACGCGCTTGCTCTGCAACATTACCTAATGCTGAAGGCAAACCCGATACAATACCGGCAAAAATCAGAATAGAGATACCGTTACCAATACCTCTCTCTGTAATTTGCTCACCTAGCCACATAAGGAACATAGTTCCAGTAACTAAGCTGATCCATGCTGTAAAGTAAAAACCAAAGCCAGGGTTAATTACCAAACCTTGAATTAGGTTAGGTAAGTTAGTCGCGATTCCAACTGCTTGGAAAGAAGCCAATACTAAAGTGAAGTACCTAGTGTATTGACTAATTTTACGACGTCCTGCTTCGCCTTCCTTTTTTAGCTCCATCATAGGCGGATGCATATGAGACATCAGCTGTATGATAATTGAAGCTGTAATATAAGGCATGATGCCTAGGGCTAGAACTGACGCACGTTCAAGCGCACCACCGGAGAACATGTTAAACATTTCAACGATTGTGCCTTTCTGTTGCTCAAATAATTGAGCTAACACCGCAGCGTCAATACCAGGAATAGGTACGTAAGAACCCAACCTAAATACTATGATCGCACCAAGTACGAACAACAATCTTGATTTAAGCTCGCTCAAGCCGCCTTTGGCGCTTGAATCCTGTCCTGGTTTAGCCATCTAGCCTATTCCTCTACTTTACCGCCAGCAGCCTTGATTGACTCAAGAGCGCCTTTTGATACCTTTAAACCACTAACCGTTACGGCACGTGAAATTTCGCCACTTTTCATAACTTTAACGAACAACATTTCTTTCTTAACTAGACCTGCTGCTTTTAAAGTTTCAAGTGAAACCACATCACCTTCTACCTTTGCAATTTCGCTCAACGTAACTTGGTCAGAAACCATAGATTTACGTGAAGTGAAACCAAATTTAGGTAGGCGACGTTGGATTGGCATTTGTCCGCCTTCAAAACCAGGCTTAACAGACCCGCCAGAGCGAGACTTTTGACCTTTGTGACCACGGCCACCAGTTTTTCCAAGACCAGAGCCCATACCACGACCCACACGTTTACCAGAATTTTTTGCTCCAGGTGCAGGAGCCAAAGTATTTAAATACATTTATTTCTCCTCCACTACTTCAACCATGTAAAAAACACGGTTGATCATGCCACGGACAGAAGGGGTATCTTCTAGTTCACGAACATGACCGATGCGACGTAGACCTAAACCAGTAAGCGTAGCTTTGTGTTTAGGTAGACGACCGATAGAGCTTTTTGTTTGCTTTACTTTTATCATCTTAGCCATGTTCAATTACCCCAAAATTTCTGATACAGACAATCCACGCTTAGCGGCAACTGACTCAGGCGAATTCATTTCTGTCAACGCATTGATAGTTGCACGCACAACGTTAATTGGATTGGTAGATCCGTAACATTTTGAAAGTACGTTTTGTACACCAGACACTTCTAGTACTGCACGCATCGCACCACCGGCAATAATACCGGTACCTTCAGATGCTGGCTGCATATATACTTTAGAGCCTGAGTGACGACCTTTAATCGGGTGCTGTAGCGTGTTGCCATTAAGATCAACAGTCACAATATTGCGACGTGCTTTTTCCATAGCTTTTTGGATTGCAGCAGGCACTTCACGTGCTTTACCGTAACCAAAACCTACACGACCGTTACCGTCACCTACTACTGTCAAAGCAGTGAAGCTAAAGATACGACCACCTTTAACTACTTTAGATACACGGTTTACGGCAATTAGCTTTTCTAACAGATCACCGCCGTTTTGAACTTCTACTTTAGCCATAATTAACTCCTAGAACTGAAGGCCAGCTTCGCGAGCGGCGTCAGCTAATGCTTTAACTCGACCGTGATATTTGAACCCACTACGGTCAAAAGCAACTGATTTGATGCCTTTTTCAATAGCGCGTTCTGCGATCGCTTTACCAATAGCCGCTGCTGCCGCTGAGTTACCAGTGCCCTTAAGGCTACCTGCTAGTTCAGTTTCAACTGTTGAAGCCGACGCCAATACTTCAGAACCACTTGGAGCGATTAACTGAGCGTATATGTGACGTGGTGTGCGGTTAACAACCAAGCGATGCGCGGCCAATTCACTAATTTTCTTACGTGCACGAGTAGCGCGACGTAAACGAGCTGATTTCTTATCCATCGTACCGACTCCTATTTCTTCTTAGCTTCTTTACGACGCACAACTTCATCTGCGTAACGAACACCTTTACCTTTGTAAGGCTCTGGCGGACGGTAAGCGCGGATGTTAGCTGCAACCTGACCTATCAACTGCTTATCAACGCCTTTGACGACGATTTCAGTTTGACTAGGAGTTTCAACCGAAATACCTTCAGGCATTTCGTATGCTACAGGGTGTGAGAAACCTAAAGTTAAATTTAGTTTCTTACCTTGTGCTTGAGCACGGTAACCAACACCATTTAACAATAATTTCTTCTCAAAACCTTCGGCAACACCAACAATCATGTTGTTTAACAAAGAACGAGCAGTACCGGCTTGAGCCCAACCGTTAGCTTGGCCTTCACGAGGCTTAGCTACTAATTGGTTTTCTTCCTGTACAACTTCAACTGCTTCGTTAAATACACGGGTCAATGAACCGTTTTTACCTTTTACTGTGATTTCTTGGCCAGCGATAGTAACTTCTACGCCAGATAAGATATCAACAGGAGCTTTTGCTATACGTGACATTTTATTCCCCTTACGCTACGTAGCCGATGATCTCACCACCCATGCCCGCTTTACGCGCTGCACGGTCAGTCATCACACCTTTAGAGGTAGACACGATAGCTACACCTAAACCACCCATTACTTTTGGCAACTCATCTTTTTTCTTATAGATGCGAAGGCCAGGGCGACTTACGCGCTCGATGCTTTCGATTACTTTTTTGCCTTCGAAGTACTTTAACGTAACTTCTAATACCGGCTTAACGTCACCAGACACTGTAAAGTCTGTAATGTAACCTTCTTCTTTTAATACTGCTGCAATTGCAACACGTACTTTAGAAGATGGCATAGATACAGAAACCTTATAAGCCATCTGACCGTTACGTACGCGGGTGAACATATCCGCGATAGGATCTTGCATACTCATATCAGCTACCCCTTACCAACTGGCTTTTTTCAAGCCAGGCACTTCACCGCGCATCGCTGCTTCACGCAACTTGATACGACTCATGCCAAACTTGCGTAGGAAACCATGTGGACGACCTGTAATGTTGCAGCGGTTACGCTTGCGACTTACAGATGAATCACGTGGCAGTTGTTGTAGCTTAAGAACAGCATCCCAACGTTCTTCGTCAGAAGAGTTGACATCGCTGATAGTTGCTTTAAGCGCAGCGCGTTTTACCGCGTACTTAGCAACTAGCTTCGCACGTTTTACTTCGCGCGCTTTCATTGATTCTTTTGCCATAACCCTACACCTTACTTTTTAAACGGGAAGTTAAACGCGCTTAATAAAGCGTGTGCTTCCGCATCGGTTTGTGCGCTGGTAGTGATAGTGATATCCATACCGCGTATCTTATCCACTTTATCGAAATCGATTTCAGGGAAGATAATTTGCTCACGAACGCCCATGCTATAGTTTCCACGACCATCGAATGACTTAGGATTTAAGCCACGGAAATCGCGGATACGAGGAATTGCAATTGAAACTAAACGTTCAAAGAATTCCCACATACGTTCACCACGTAGGGTTACTTTACAGCCAATCGGATAACCTTCACGGATTTTAAAACCCGCAACAGATTTACGAGCAACAGTTACAACAGGCTTTTGACCAGCAATTGCTTGCATGTCAGCCGTGGCATTTTCCAATACCTTTTTGTCTGCTACCGCTTCACCTAAACCCATGTTTAGAGTGATTTTTTCAATCCGAGGGACTTGCATGACGCTTTTGTAATCGAACTGCTTAGCAAGTTCGGCTACAACTGAGTCTTTATAGAAATCATGCAGTTTCGCCATCGTACTCTCCAATTAATTAAACTAGTTCGCCGTCTGATTTGAAGAAACGAACTTTCTTCTCACCTTCAAGACGGAAACCCACACGATCTGCTTTACCCGTTTTAGGGTTGAAAATCGCTACATTTGATACGTGAATGGATGCTTCTTTTTCAACAATTCCACCAGCCACACCCAATTGAGGGTTAGGTTTAGTGTGCTTCTTGATTAGGTTAACACCTTCAACGATTAGACGGTTAGAAGCAGGAAGAACTTTAAGGACTTTGCCTTGTTTTCCTTTATCTTTACCAGCTAAAACGATGATTTCATCATCACGACGAATTTTATTAGCCATATCGTGACTCCTTTATAGTACCTCAGGGGCCAAAGAGACGATCTTCATGTTGTTCACACGAAGTTCTCTTGTAACCGGACCAAAGATACGCGTACCAATCGGTTGCTTGTTTGCGTTAAGCAAAACAGCTGCGTTGCTGTCAAAACGGATTGAAGATCCATCAGGACGACGAACGCCTTTTCTAGTACGCACCACCACTGCATTTAGTACATCACCTTTTTTTACTTTACCGCGAGGAATTGCTTCCTTAACAGTAACTTTAATGATGTCACCAATATGTGCATAACGGCGATGCGAGCCACCAAGAACCTTAATACACTGAACCCTGCGAGCTCCCGAGTTATCGGCAACATCCAGGTTAGTTTGCATTTGGATCATGTTAGTGCTCCGCTGTTAAAATTAAGACTCTCCCGAGTCGTTTAGCTGCAAAAAAACAGGCTTTAGCTGCTTTTTTATACATACCCCAGTTAAAAGGGCGCGAAATACTAACAGAAAACTCTATGCTGCGATAGTAGAATTTGAAAATATTCTAACAAAGTTAGGGTAAGCCTGGTTAAGCCAGTATTTATACAATATTAAGGCGTTAAACTAAGGCCGTATAAGGCTCTGGCTAAGGTCAGTTTATTTGTAACTAGAACAATCCACTGTCTTTTGCTTGGCTAAACTAGGTATTTGGCAATCTTTCTATACAAATAATAGTGAGTGACCGATTTATCTTAACTCAGCCTATATAAGCTAAGGCAGGGTTAACTATTTATTAACCCAACCAATAGACAGTAAATCAAAGGCACCTAGTATCATGCCACTTGGTGAACTATAGCTTGTGTATAGTTGTGGTTAATTAAATCGGCATATTGATCTTCTAAACTTTGCCTTTTAATTTTTAAAGTGGGAGTGAGCAGCGCGTTTTCCACTGTCCACTGATCTTTCATTATTATTATTCTGTCGAGCACCGCATGGCTTTCTAGAGTTGCATTAACCTCGTCTAAGGTTTTTGCTAACTCACTTTCAATATGCGCCATAGGCTTTTGCAGCGCAGCTTCAGATAACACCACTAATGCAATGGGTTGTTTTAAGTGCGAACCTGTTACACAAACCTGCTCTATATAGGAATTAGCCATCAATTTAGACTCAATGGGTACAGGGGCGATATATTTGCCTTTAGAGGTTTTAAATATTTCTTTTAAGCGACCGGTAATTCTTATATAACCATCGGCATCCATACTTCCCTGATCACCGGTACGTAAGTACCCATCTTCGGTGAACACCTCAGCAGTTTTTTCTGGCTCTAAATAATACTCTTGCATATTACATGGCGCTTTTACTTGGATTTCGCCGTTTTCTGCAATACGAATATCTACCCCATCATAGGCTCTGCCGATACAACCAATCTTATCCACCCTAAAAGGAACACAGCAGGTACCATAAGCACTATTTTCAGTCATGCCCCAGCCTTCTGAGATATTAATCCCTAGTTTTCTAAACCACTCCAGGGTGCTAGTCGAAATAGGTGCTGAGCCACTGGCACATAACCTGGCCTTAGCTAAGCCGAGTTTTCGGCGGATCTTTTTACGTATTAAGCCACCAATCAATGGAATACTTAATAATTTATCTAGTTTGCTTTGAGGTAAGTTAGCTAACACCCCCATTTGAAAACGTGTCCATAAGCGCGGTACTGAGATAAAGAGTGTGGGCTCTGTTCGAGTAATATCACGCGAAAAAGTCTCGAGTGACTCAATAAAGTCGATACGCATACCCGAATAAAAACTCGCTTGTTCTACTAACACACGCTCGGTTATGTGAGCTAAAGGTAAATAACTTAACATACGGTCGTTTTGATTTACCTGTAACTCGTCTAACGAGTTAGATGCCGCCCAACCAATAGAGTGATATGTGTGTACTACGCCTTTGGGGTTGCCGGTACTGCCTGAGGTATAAACTATTGTCATTACCGAGTCTAAGGGCGGAACTGGGTTTTGTGTTAGAGGCTCAGTTTGTAATAGTTGCTGCCATTGTTTATCGGCTGGAATATCAGGATAAGGCATAGCCCAAATTTCAATACTGTCATCTATAGCCGCTACTTGTTTTGTGGTGTCATCTAACTTACCAACAAAAATCACCGGACATTTAGCATGATTTAACACATATTGAATAGTTTGTTCGCTGGCAGTTGCATAAATAGGTACAGATACATGGCCAGCCAGCATAATAGCCAAATCGGTAATAAACCATTCAGCGCAATTTTTTGACAAAAGTGCTATGTGACTGCCCTTGGGTAAATCCATGGCAAGTAAACTGGCCGCCACCCTTCTGGCCTGGTCGCCCGCTTCTTTCCAGGTAAAGTCGATCACCGTACCATTGACTGGCTGCCTGAGGTAAACCTTGTCAGCAGCATTTTTTTCCCAATGGTAAAACATAGATAACGGTGACTTAATCGACATAATTTTTCACTCTTGTGTGGTTATTATGTCTAGTTATAACTATTGCTCACTCAGAGATCAATCAACTCTTTCTATGCTGTTCTTTGGCGGACAATCTCGTACAAACATATTCCAGTGGCAACCGAAACATTTAAGCTAGATACAGAGCCGGCCATAGGCAATTTAATTAGTTCATCACAATGTTCGCGCGTTAACCGGCGCATGCCTTTACCTTCGGCGCCCATAACTAAAGCCATAGGGCCTTGTAATTTGCAGTCATAAATATTGTTTTCAGCTTCGCCCGCTGTTCCTACTATCCATACTCCTGCATCTTGTAAGTCGCGTAAGGTACGGGCCAGATTGGTTACTTGAACCAAAGGGATCACATCTGCAGCACCGCAGGCCACTTTACGAACCACAGGTGTTAGTGCTGCAGATTTATCTTTAGGCACTACAACTGCGTCAACCCCAGCCGCATCTGCGGTTCGTAAACAGGCGCCTAAATTATGCGGATCTGTTACGCCATCTAAAATTAACAAAAATGGCTGTTTACTAGACTCCACTAACTTAGCTAAGTCGTTCTCATTGTATTGTTTGGCAGGTTTGACTTTGGCCACTACCCCTTGGTGTTGACCACCTTCTACTTTGTCATCTAAGGTTTTTCTCTGACAAAACTGCACAGATACACCAAAACGTCTTGCTTGATTGACTATGGCATGCACACTCTTGTCATCACGACCTTTTAACACAAAGAGTTCAATTAAACGTTCTGGCTCGCGCGCAATAACAGATTCTAAGGCGTGGATCCCGTATAACCATTCTTGTTGTGCCATCTTATTTTTTACCTTTTCTTGAAGAGCTAGCAGGCTTATTGCGACTAGACTTAGACTTGCTCGCAGGGCGGCCTTTTTTGCTTAGGCTCTTTTTACTTTTCTTTTTATCTTTTGTTGGTGTGTCCGCTTTTACTGGGCTTTTTTTGCCTGCGGGTTTGCGCTTATTTACGCGCTTAGTGTTTTTAGCATCAGCACCATCAAGGATAAAATCGATTTTTCGTTCATCTAAATTAACCGCAGCCACTTTAACTTCGACAGCATCACCTAAACGATAAACTTTGCCGGTATGCTCACCAATCAAATATTGTTTGGTTTCATCAAAGCGGAAGTAATCTTGTTCTAAGGAAGTAATGTGAACTAAGCCATCTATATGAAACTCTGCTAAACGAACAAAAAAACCAAAGTTGGTAACTGAGGCAATCACCCCTTCAAACACATCACCCACATGATCTTGCATAAATTCGCATTTTAACCAATCAGACACATCACGGGTTGCATCGTCTGCCCGGCGCTCTGTCATTGAGCACTGCTCACCTAAGGCTTCAACTTCGTCAACTGTATAAGCCTTGCCACCGGTTTTACTTTTTCGTTGCTGCTGTTTATCGATAATACTTTTTAATGCCCTGTGCACTACTAAGTCGGGATAGCGACGAATTGGCGAAGTAAAATGCGCGTAAGCTTCAAGGGCTAAACCAAAATGGCCGATGTTTTCATGATCGTATACCGCCTGTTTCATTGAACGTAACAGCATGGTTTGGATCAGTTCTTGATCGGCTCGACCTTGGATTTTCTCTATGACCTCAGTAAAGTCTTGCGGGCTCACTTCTTGCCCAATGTGGTGACTAATGCCCACTTCAGCCAAATAAGATAAAAACGCCCCTAACCTATCTTGATCGGGTTCGTCATGAATTCTAAACAAAGCCTCAGCTTGGTGCTTTTCAATTGTTTGTGCTGCAGATACGTTGGCCAAAATCATGCACTCTTCAATGAGTTTATGTGCATCGTTGCGAGTCACGGGAACAATATTTTCAATTTTACGTTGGGCGTTAAACACAAACTTGCTTTCTTGAGTTTCGAACTCTATTGCCCCCCGTTGTTTGCGGGTGCGCTTAAGGGTGCGGTACATATCATGCAGATTTTTTAAATGCGGCACTTGTTCAGCATAACGTTTGTGTAGCTCAGGGTTGCCCTGCAAAATATTCCACACCTTGGTATAGGTTAGTCGAGCATGTGAATTCATTACCGCTTCATAAAACTGATGCTGAACCAATTTACCGGTCTGGCTGATGGTCATTTCACAAACCATACACAAACGGTCTACTTGTGGATTAAGTGAACACAAACCATTAGATAATACTTCTGGCAACATGGGGATCACTTGCTCTGGGAAGTACACTGAGTTACCGCGATTTTGCGCTTCGCTGTCTAGCGCAGTTCCAGGTCTGACGTAATAGCTCACATCAGCAATGGCTACCCACAATTGCCAGCCCCCATCATCGAGTGGCTCACAAAATACTGCGTCATCAAAATCTCGGGCATCTTCGCCATCTATAGTTACTAGCGGCAATTGCCTAAGATCGATTCGCCCTGCTTTGGCTTCATCTGGGACTTGTTCGGTTAGGCCTTTTATTTGTTTGTTAACACCTTTGGGCCAAGTATGCGGAATATCAAAGGTGCGCAAGGCCATATCAATTTCCATACCCGGCGCCATATGCTCGCCAAGTACCTCAACCACTTTTCCTATGGCATTGACCCGTTTGCGAGGGCGCTGAACTATATCTACCACCACCACATGTCCCTGACGAGCGCCGTTAGTTTGCTCTTTTGGGATCATAATTTCGTGGTTAATTCGGCTGTCATCGGGGATCACTACCCCTACATTATTTTCAAAAAAATAACGTCCTACTATAGGCTCTGTGCGCGGCTCCACAATTTTAGCAATGCGAGCTTCTCGTCTACCGCGATTATCTGTGCCGCTTTCTTTGACTAAGACAATATCGCCATGTAACACAGTGGCCATTTGAGCATTGTGAATAAATAAGTCTTTTTCACCATCATCACGCTTGAGAAAACCAAACCCATCTCTGTGACCAATGACGCGTCCCTGAATCAATTCTTCTTGCTTTAATTTGGCGTATTTTTTATCTCGATTAAATTCAACTTGGCCTTCTCTTTCCATTGCACGTAAACGGCGCTGGATCCCAATACGACTGTCTTCGTCATGGGCATCAAGGAGTTGGCAAAATTCTAAAAAAGATAAAGGCTTTTTAGCTTGGGTAAGTAATTCGAGTAAATATTCACGACTGGCAACAGGTTTGTCGTATTTTTCTTTTTCGCGTTGGTAAAATGGGTCGTCGCTCATAGGGCGAGGCTTTTCCTGACTTTTGGATGAATTGCCGACAAGTATAACTAAATGGCATCAAGCTATTCGGCTTTTTTTTAATGTTTAGCTATTTATTCGCCAATTTAGCGTAGAAATTGCGCAGATTATAGCCAAAGTACCACTAAAATCTTAGGAGTTTAACGGTCGTTTAGCTTTTCGCACTGCCTTGGGATGCATCAGCTTTTCTAACTCGCTCATACACTTGGCAATCTTGGCGTGTAAGGCTTTGTCGGCAGTTATTGCGTTATATAACCAATGATAGGCATCTTCAAAGTCATAGGGGCTGCCGTAACCATCGATAAAAAGTTCAGCTAATTGAATTTGAGCCTTTAAATGCCCAAGAACTGAGGCTTCGCGCAACAAAACAACGGCTCGCTCTTTGTCTTGTTGGACTAATTTGCCAGTTGCATAGTAACGTCCTAGCTGCTCTAACCCTGCAGCCAAGCCTTGCTCAGCTGCCAAGTTCATATAATAGATGCCTCGTTCAGGATCAGCTTCGACACATACGCCCCAGGCTAACATATCTCCCCATAAAAACTGGTAACTAGGAATTTTTAAGGTTTCGGCTCGTGCACGAATGTCTTGCACTAATTGGCACTTGTCTAAAACCACTCGCGATAAATGTTCATTTTTATTAATCAGCTTTAGCAATTCATCTTGCGAGTACAATTGCACGGCTTTAATTTCATCTGCAGCTTTGAGGCTAAGACTAAACCCACCAAGCAAAATAAATAAAAAAACATTTCTAACACTAAACATAAAAACCGACTATCCCGTGAGCATTTATTGCTGTATCGGCAACAGAGCTAAAATGCTAAAGGCTCACTTTAGCCTGTTTACCTGAACTCAACTCATTAGCCTTATTGAGGCCTTAATGCCAACTGTAAAACATGCGCATGTTCAAACAAATCATGCCCCAAGTCAGTAAGGTAGCCCCCATCTGGCAAGGTGACTATGCCCTTGTCGTGTAGGCGTTTAGCCGCTTCAATTAACTCAGGCTCGGCATCGTGATGTATTTTTATGCCCTGCATTAAACTTTTATTTGGAAACTTCAATAATAGATTTAACTCTGCAATCATATCAGACGTAAAAGTCATTTTTATTCCTCATAATTTATATTGATTAACCGCTTAAATAAGTCCCTTGATGGTTTTACTCTTGTACTTAACCAGCACTTTATTAGGGTTAATGTTAATCCACTGGCGCTTTGCTTAGATTACAACTCGTATAACCGCACGCATGTGTTTATAATCCACCACTTGAGACTAAAGCGCTAATCAATGAATATCAAAGGTTATTTCAATTAGGCTTAGTCAAAGTAGTCAGTTAAGCAGAGAATTTCCATGCAAAGTACACCTTCTAAGGTAGAAACAATTGAACCCCTCACCGACACAGTTAAACGTATTGTCTTAAGGCCTTCTACTCCCCTAACTTTTATCGCAGGGCAGTATGTTCAGGTAGTGATGGGGGAAAATGACAAACGCCCTTTTTCGATTGCTAATGCGCCAAGTGAAGATGGTGCCATTGAATTACATATAGGGGCTGAGCCAGGCAATCAATATGCCGGTGAAGTGATAGAAAAAATGCAACAAGCCGGCCAAGTAGAGCTTGAAGGTGGTTTGGGTGAGGCATTTTTACAAGGTGATCTGGAAAAACCTATTATTTTACTCGCCGGTGGTACTGGCTTTTCTTATACCTATTCTATTTTACAGCAATTGTTAGCTCAAGGGCTTAAACACCCAGTGTATTTATATTGGGGCACGCGCACCATTGAAGATATGTATGCCCTGCCACAACTCACTGAACTCGAAAAGCAACATCCATTATTTCATTTTGTTCCAGTGTTAGAGTTTCCACCGGTAAATTGGCCTGGTAAAACTGGCTGGGTTCATCAAGCTGTTATTAATGACAAACATAACTTTGCCGACTTTGACTTGTACGTCGCTGGGCGTTTTGACATGGCCAAAACCGTACGTGAAGAGTTCTGTAAATTAGGGTTAGATAAAACCTCTTTATATGGCGATGCTTTTGCTTTTATCTAAAAGGCGGGGCTAGACCGCCCCTTCAAAGTCAAGTTGACGCCAAGCTTCATAAACAAACACTGATACCGCATTGGATAAATTCATACTACGGCTATCGGCCAACATAGGGATACGTACTCTTTGCTCGGCTGGCAAAGATTGAATGATATCGTCTGGTAACCCTCGGGTTTCGGGCCCAAACAACAAGGCATCACCTGCCTGATAGTCAACTTTAGCAAAAAAGGCTTTACCTTTAGTGGTACAGGCAAATAAACGTTTGGGTGCGCGCGCGTCTAAGTAAGCCTGTAAATTTGGGTAGCGCTGCACTTTGGCAAACTCGTGATAATCCAAGCCTGCTCTACGGACTTTCTTATCATCCCAATCAAAACCTAATGGTTCAATTAAATGCAAAGCAAAACCCGTATTTGCACACAAGCGAATAATATTGCCTGTGTTTGGGGGAATTTCAGGTTGATACAACACAATGTCGAGCATAATAAATAGTCATTAAAAGAATTAGTGACGGGGATTTTAACAAACTCCCCTTGCTTCTCTAGTATAAATTAGCTTTTAAACTGGCCGCGCGGCAAAAAAGTCTAATAAAGTGTGCATACATAGATTTCTATAATTATCGGTTTCTGCCAGCAATTCATGTTTAGCGCCGTCTATCACTATGGTTTGGGTATTTTGCATTTTTTGCGCCACCCGCCCTTGACGTTTGTTGTCGACAATTTTGTCTGCCCCAGCTTGGATAACTAACGCTGGAATAGGAAAGTCCTGAGCTTGCTGCTCTATAGTATCCATAGCTACTACCGCGGCCTTTAACCAATCTGCTGTTACCCCCCCTAGTTGTAACTCGGGTTGTTGCTGATATTCATGGCGAAAAAACTCATAACGAACCTCACTATGCGTAAGCTCATTACTAGTAAAAGCTTGGTTTTCATAATCTTTTTGCCCAAAGAAATAAGCGACTTGAGAATTAATTTTAGTATGAAAAGTTAACAACAAGGTGGTTAGCCATTTAGGTAGTACCGGACGAATGCCAAACATAGGGGCAGAAAACACCGCTTTTTCAAACAGATCTGGATATTTCAACACAGTTAAGGCACCAATAGCTCCACCCATTGAATGACATAGCAGCCTAGGTTTGTGTTGTGTTTTAGGGTTGACAATTTGTTGCATAAAAATAAAAAAGTCTGCTACATAGTCTGCAAAGTCTGCCACATAGCCCATATGCTTGTTAGGCTGCAATCGTGCCGACAACCCTTGCCCTCTATGATCGTGAATAAACACCGAGTAGCCATTTTGGTAGAGATCGTAAACCACCTCTTTATATTTTAGATAAGACTCTATGCGGCCACTAGATATCACTATAGTGCCTAGCGGCTTTGGATGAAGTACAAAGGCATAGGCAAGTTGAACTTGGTCTTTGCCTAAAAACTGCCCTTGTTCAACTTGAGATTGCCAAAAAGGCTGGATGACCTCTTGATAAGCCGTTGCGAGTTGCGTTTGATTAAACAGTTTATAAGCAGTAGACATTGACATTGGGCAAATACATTTTTTTGAAAAAACTTGCCGGCTAGCTTACCTGAAAATGCCTACTTTATTACATCAGTTTTTACTGCTTGCTGGCCATCTTCTTATTGTGGATAGCTTCTATGGTTTGCAAAATATCGCGCCAACTCATTATGCCCAGCACCTGATTATTGTCATCTACAATAGGGATACAAGAAATACTATGTTGATTAAATAAGTGGATGGCATCGTAAACATCGGCATCGGCTTTTAGGGTAATAGGCTTGCGACTCATGATTTGATGTACCCTTTTATTTAGGGTCACTTTGTCGTGTATAGTTTCTTGTTCTGTGCCTAAAAACGGACTGATGGCCTTAAGTAAATCGCGATCTGACAACACCCCATACAATTTGCCTTTTTCTACCACTAATAAGTGGTGAAATTTAGCGTTATCAAAAATTTCTTTCACTACAGCTAATCTGTCGTCTAGTTCTACTGTGACCACAGGTTGCGTCATGATTTGTGCTACCCGCATATTTAACCCATGCCTATTTATTTAATCTTAGTTTATAGGAATGCTTACTGTGACTTGCAAGCCACCAGTTTTACCATTTTTAGCGGTTATCGTGCCTTGATGCTTTTGAATGGCTTGATGCGCTATGGCTAATCCTAGCCCCACTCCACCGCTATTTCTATCTCTGGCAGTAGACTCACGATAAAAAGCATTAAAAATCAGCGAAATTTGGCTTTCTTCTATACCGCTGCCATCGTCTTCAATTTGCCAAACTAACTTTTCTCCTTGCCTTTGCACCAATACCATTATGTCTTGCTGTGAATAATGGATAGCATTTCGAATAATATTTTCAATGGCACTGGTTAATAATTGAGGCTGAATATTTAACAGGGTTTCTTCTGCAACTTGGTTTTGATATTCAAGACGCTTATTATTTTGCTGTGCTTCGAACTTAGCATCAGCGATAACAGGTGACATAAACTCATCTAGCCTAATTTGTTGGATCCCCTGCATAGGCTCTGCATTGTCTAGCCGAGACAAGGTTAAGATTTGCGCAATCATATACTCAATTTGCAACGCTTCTTTTTCGATTCGTAGTAATGCATCTGGACTTTGCTGGCCTTGTCCTGACTCTAGTTGTTGTTGAGCAATGCCTATGGCTAATTGTAATCTGGCTAGAGGTGAACGTAACTCGTGTGATACATCGGCCAATAAGCGTTTTTGGCTACTGAGCAAGTTTTCAACTTGTTTAGACATAGTATTAAAATCACGGCTTAATTGGCCAATTTCATCTAACCTCTTGCTGGCGCTACCAACCTGCACTCCTAGCTCGCCCTCAGCCATGCGCTTTGAAGCCTGCCTTAATTGCCCTATGGGTTTTAATAAGCTGCGTACAAACAGGTAACACAAGCCACCACTTAGTGAAAACATTAAAAATGTGAACAACCAAGGGTAGTCGCGTCTGATAGTACGCATACTATCCATAGGTTTGGGATAGGCTAAAAAGACTAAAAATGATTGCTGCTGATGGTTAATGTTACTGGGACCTAAAATACTAAAGCCCTCAACTAGGATGCGCAAAGGTGGGCTGTGTATATCAAAATTTTGAAAGGCCGACTGGGCTGGTTGTCTGCGTCTAAAGCCATAATAATGAATTTCACCAGTATCAGGATCCACCACAACCCAAGCATAGGGATGACGGCTTGCATTGCGGCTAATTATTTCAGCTAGCTCATATTTTGTTTGATGTTTGCTGATATAACCCTGCAGCCTTTTCGTTGCCTGATTTAAGGCCTTTTGATGGCGCGATTCTAATGGTAAATACCTTGTCTCAGAATCTATTTGTTTGGCTAACCAAATTGCACTAAAAAATATCACTAAGGTAGCTAACCAAAAGTATAAAAATACCTTTAGAAATAAATGTTTTGCAGGATTGATATTAGCTATCCAGCTCATGAGTTCACCACAAATACGTACCCCGCCCCTCTGTGGGTTTTGATTTTTTCTGTGGGGCTATACGCGGCTAATTTTTTGCGTAAATTACTCACGTGCATATCTATACTGCGATCAAAGGCTGCCAACTTTCTACCTAAGACTTTTTCACTAATATCTTCTTTACTAACTAAACTGCCCTGGTTAATCATCAGTAGGTGCAAAATGGCGTATTCAGTGCCAGTGAGTTCTAATAATTGTCCAGCGCAGTGCACTTGTTGTGCAGTAGGCGACAAGGTCACATCATCTAGAACTAAGGTTTTCTGAGTACTGTTACTGGGCAATAACGCCATTCTGCGCACTAAGGCGTTAATTCTGGCCGATAATTCTCTATGATTAAAAGGTTTCGCTAAATAATCATCCGCGCCCATTTCCAAGCCAAAAATTTTATCGTAATCGTCACCTTTAGCGGTGAGCATTAAAACAGGTGTAAGATGGCTTTTTCTCAATCTTTGTAACACTTCAAACCCATCCAATTTAGGTAACATCACGTCTAACAAGATTAAATCATAGTGGTTATTTGAGGTGGCTAAGTTTAAACCTGACTCTCCATCATGAGCCATTTCAATCTCATACCCTTGAGGCCTAAGATAAGCTTCTAATAACTGACTAAATTCAATGTCATCGTCAATCAATAATATTTTTTTTGCACTCATGAAAGGTTTTGCTCTAACTCAAACTAGTAGACACTATAACTCAGCTTATATTGACTAACCTGATACCTTTACACAAGCTTTACACTGCCTTTGCGTTTCTTTGCATTGAGTGACTTAAACTTGTTAGCACTTAATCAAGAGGATAAAAACATGTTCAATAAAACATCTATTAATGCCCCGCGCATCACCCCTATTGCTTTATGCCTAGTGCTAGCTTTTTCAGCGCCAAGCTTTGCTCATAAAGGCAAGGAGCAAAACCACCAGTCAATGCGTCGTATGTTTTCTGAGTTAGATTTAAGCGATGCTCAGAAGCAAGATATTCGCCAATTAAGGAAACAAAACAAAGCAGACAAAGGCTTAATGAAACAAGATGCAAAATTACTTAATGAATCATTACGTAGCTTAGTCCAAGCTGATCAGTGGCAAGCCACAGAAGTTGCGAATGTAATTGCTGAGCAACAAAAATTATTTGCCCAAAAAGCTTTGCAACAAGCCACTAACAAACACCAAGTATGGCTTTTACTGACAACTGAACAACAAGCTCAGCTTGCACAGCAAATGACTGACAAAAAAACCAATAAAAAAGCCAAGAAGGCCAAAAAGCGCAAACAACATAAACGCATGAAAGCCTTAGATTTAACAGACCAGCAAGTGAGCGAATTGGCAGCAATAAGAGAGGCTAGCCAAGCTGAGATGCAGCCAGTTCAAGCTAAAATTAAAGAATTTAAACAGTCTGAGCGTCAATTGATCCACAGTGCCGAATTTAGTCAGGCTGCATGGCAAAGTTTGTGGCAGCAATACCAGGATGATTTTACCACCGCCAAAATGCTAAAAACTAAAGTGAAGCACGACTCTTGGAATCTTCTGACTCCAGAGCAGCAAGCTAAAGCCGAGGCTAAAATGCGTAAGCACAGCAAAAAATAAACACAGGTATTTTGACTAGGGTCAAACTAAAAATAAAAAGCCACCTCAAGGGTGGCTTTTTGATGCGCTAATTAAAAGTGGTAAGCGCCGCGTATGTAGAATAAGCGTCCTCTAGGATCATGATGTTTAGGATCATAACTAAAGTTAGCTGCGTCATATACTTCAGGTGGCGCTTGGTCAAATACATTAATTAAGCCTAAGGTCACTTCAGCTGCCCCTTCACCTAATTCCATGTTGTAACGGTATTGAACGTCCACAGGACTATAAGAATCAATCTTATCGGTTAATCCCGTAGATGCTGGCACCACACGTGTATTGGTATAATCCGACACATAATTTAAGCGTGCATAAATGCTGTGTTGGTCGTTTTTCCATTGTACAGATAGATTGCCTTTAGTTTTTGGCATAGAGCGTACAAAGTTATTGTGATTAAACAAACCAGATACGTCTGTACTCACGCCATTTAATGGCACTTCGTAATTCAGAATGTGCGCTGCAGCAACTTTAAACTCAAGTTCTCCTTCGCTTACATCTAATGCGTAAGTGGCTTCAAAATCAATGCCGCTGGCATCAATAGTTTCAGCGTTAAAGTAGTTAGTAATTACACCTGTTAACTCACTGGTAGGATCCCCAGGTACTAGACGAATAATATCTTCGCCATCAGGATCGGCTAGCAACTTACCGTTAGCATCTTCAATGGTAATAACGTCTTTATAATCCACTTTCCAAAAATCTAAACGGGCTTGTATCGCATCGCTATTCCACACTATGCCATAGTTATAGTTTGTAGCTTGCTCTGGTTCTAGGTCTTGGCTACCGTTTTGGGTTTCGCGCACAAACAATGTGCCACCTCTAGGCGTAATTTGCCCATTAGCATCAAGCACAAAGTTACCATTTGCATCTAACACAAAATCTTGAATGCCTTTTGTGTTTACGTTTTGTGCATAAAATTGAGCAAGTGAAGGCTCTCTAAAAGAGGTACTCGCAGATGCACGCACAATAATGTTGTCTGTTAATTGATAACGTATAGATAACTTAGGATCAAAACTGTTAGCTGTGTCTAACACTTCGTAACGCACTGCCGCGTTTAGATCTAAGCCTTCTGCTAAAGGAACTTCACTTTCAACAAATAACGCATAGGTCGCTCTAGATTCGTCAACAGTATTGACCCCACCTAAGAACAAGAAATCATTACTTAAAGGATTGCCTTGTGCGTCATATCTTAAAGTTGATACTTCATCTGGCTGTACTTTGTAACTTTCATGACGTACTTGTGCACCAACCGCAATACTGGCAAAACCATTAGGCATTTCAAACCAATCACCATTGGCTACACCATCCCACACTAACAAGCTAGTGCTAGTTTTAGATGCAAAAGCAGTAGATGCCCACTCGCGAACAAGTAAGTTATCGGCCGCTAATGGATCAAAAGGGTTATACAACAAATCACCGCTTGTTCCGCCTTGCCCTAATGTTGCTAAATCTAGTTTAGAAGGAGATAAGTCTGGCTGGGTAATGCTGTAATCATTTGCACTATAGGCAACAGAAGTTAACCAATCAAAGTCATTACTAAAGGTACCAGACAAGCTCGCATCAACACGGAAAGTATTGTTTTGTCTTGGGGCGGGTAATGTGGTTTCTCTGGCTAAAAATGGATAAGGACGACCTAACCATACAACATCTTCACCAAATGGATTACTAGGATGATTCGCAGGTACAGTAGGGAAAGTAAGGTTAGGATACGAAGGTACAGTGTAATTATCTAGTACATCATAATCTGTATACATAGCGGTTAATTCAAAGTTTGTATCTTCTAACTCGCTAGAGATGCCTAAATATAATTGCTCTCTTTCTTCTTCGTTAACCACATTGTAATGCAAGCCATAGTGGTAACCACAACGTTCGCCATTGCCTTGCGGAATACGAATACCACCAACAGCCTCACAATTTGGGTTAGGCACATTTTCACCCGCGCTGTAGTTACCTTGGTAAGGGCCAGACTCCACTACTACATCAGCTGGTAAAATAAAACTAGTACCTAAGCTACTAATTGCACGGTTTACCAGTTCTGGTCTTTCACGCGCATTTAAGGTGCCCCTGCGCAACATAGTGGCAGCCAAAACTACATGGGTATTGTCGCTAATATCAAAGCCGCCTATCACGCCAAGATTTAAATCTTCTTGACTATCGCTGGTCGTAGTTTGCCACGAACCTTCTACTCTAATGCCATCAAATTCTTTACGAGTAACAAAGTTAACTACCCCGGCTACTGCGTCAGATCCATAGGTTGCAGCCGCCCCTTCTTTTAAAATATCAATTCGCTCTAATGCTATGGCTGGTACCGAACCTGTATCCACAAAAACACTGCCATCTTGAGCCTTGGCACCACTGATAGTTTGACGTTTACCGTTAATCAAAACCAAAGTAGAAGAAAGGCCTAAGCCTCTAAGGTTAACGTTAGCAGTACCTTGGCTGTAGAAGCTGGTAAAAGTATCAGGTCTATTTTCGGCACCACTGTTCACCGAAATTTGGCTTATGATCTCAGATACATCGGCTCCGCCAAGATTTTTAATATCACTGCTATCAAAAATTGACACTGGGTTAGCTTCAGAGGTTTCAGACCCTTTCACATAGCTACCGGTAATATTTATTTTTTCGACATCTTGTTTGTTGGTATCAACTTCTTGCGCATAAACCGAGCTTATACTTGAGCTAATTAGTAAAGGCAGCAGTGCCTTTCTAAAGCGAATTGTTTTTTTCATAAAGGTAGTTCCCTGTTCTTTTTCTAATTTGACCAACCTTTAGGTCAGCCAAGTGGGCATCAATTAGTTTTTTCTGCAACTTAGATTCGACTAAAAAGTTACGCAGTTAGTGTGGGTAAAAGATTGGGGAAGTTGAATAGTTCTTTAGTACTGTGAAAAACCAAGAAGATGCTAAATGCCAGAACAACTCTAGATTTAATTTAAAAGTTGAGCATTTTAGCAGCAATTTCAATGATAGTAGAATTAGGTTAACAACCGTCTACATGGCTAACATAGCCATTAACCTAACTCTCTTTAGCCTAGTACTGGAGCATAATTTATTAGAAAACAGGTACTTCAGGTTGATAACTTCCCTCAGTAAAAAGCGGCGAAGTGATAATCATATCTGCGGTTGCTATGTTACAAGCAACGGGTAAATTCCATACAGAGCACAATCTTAATAAAGCTTTTACATCAGGATCATGAGGCGCAGGGTTTAACGGATCCCAAAAAAACACTAAACAATCTAGTTTTTGCTCAGCAATCAAGGCACCTATTTGTTGGTCTCCGCCTAAAGGCCCGCTATGAAAACGGTGTACATCTAAATTTAATTCTTTTTGTAAAATGCCACCTGTAGTGCCCGTTGCCACAAGTTTGTGCTTACTTAGCTCAGTTTTGTGTTTTAACGACCATTTCACCAGATCAGGTTTTTTATGATCATGTGCCACCAAAGCTATGGTTTTTTGCATCTAAAACGCCCTCTTTTGTTTCAACTTAACGATAAAATAAACAGCTTAAAAACTCATATACAAGTTACAGACACACCTTAGTGATCATTTGTGTTAAAACCTGCACTGTGGGATTGATATAATCCAAACACATAAACTCATCTGGCTGATGTGCTTGTTCTATACTGCCAGGCCCTAATACTATAGTGTCACAGCCGAGTAGATTGATAAATGGTGCTTCAGTGGCATAGTTGGCGCTTTTAGGCTTTTTCCCTGTTAATTGTTCGGCTAAGGCTAATATATTCTGCTCATCTTCACAGGCAAAGGCCGGGGCAATGGGGTACATCAAATCTAAACTCAAGCGGTTTGGATATTTGGTTTTTATTGGAGCTAAGGCCTCGTCTATTAGGGCTAAAGCTTGCTGCTCACTAATTTCGGGCACCAAGCGCAAATCAAAATTTAACTGACAATGACCACAAATACGATTTTCTGAATCTCCACCATGAATGTGCCCTAGATTCATAGTGGCATAAGGCACACTAAAAGCGGGATCATGCACTTTGTTTTTTAGCTGTTCTTGTAAGTCCATTAACTGGCCAATGGCTTGATAAACAATTTCAATGGCATTCACGCCTTTTGCTGGATCACTAGAATGCCCAGATTGCCCTTGAATTTGTAAACTCTGGGCTATATGGCCTTTATGTTTATAAATTGGGATCAATTCGGTTGGCTCACCAATAATAGCCATGTCGGGTTTAATCAGTTGCTGCTCGGCAAAAAAACGCGCGCCAGCCATAGAAGTTTCTTCGTCAGCGGTAGCCAAAATATATAAAGGCTTAGTTAATTTTTGCAAAGGAATGGCCTTTAAAGCTTCGAGTATAAAAGCAAAAAAACCTTTCATATCACAGCTGCCTAAGCCAAACAGTTTATTATCTTTTTGTTGTAATAAAAAAGGATCAGATTGCCATCGGCCTTCATCAAAAGGCACAGTATCTGAATGACCGCAGAGTAATAATCCCCCTTCACCACTGCCTATTTTGGCTAAAAGATTAAATTTATTTCTAGAATCAGGCACTGCTTGAATAGTTATTTCAAAACCAAAATCTGAAAACCAGTTTGATAAGAGCTCAATTAGCGGCTGATTTGATTGATCAACTTTTGGGTCGAAGGCACTGATAGATGGCGATTTAATGATTGAGCCATAGGCTTCTAAGAAAGATAAATTTGGCATAAACACCTTAAAAAATAATTATTCACTTTTATTGCATAAATATATAACACGTGGCATGCTATATCCATCAAAAACAAATTTAACTTATATGTGTTTAATCGGCACAACTTGGATAGCGACTTTTAAACTTTATGTACAAAAATTTATTACCAGTTATTTCCCTGTCTAGCTTCGCCAGTGTGTATTATCGACAAAGGTCGATTCTGTAGCGTATAGCTCACTCTTTGCATTATCCCAAGTATTTTGCAAAGAGTGCTTTTTTTCTCCTATCTTTTTTAACTTTACCTTTTTACTTATTCCACCTTTAGGGAACGATGAGATGATCAAAACTTGCATAATTGGGGCCAGTGGCTACACGGGCGCAGAATTAGCAGCTTTGGTAGAACAACATAGTGGCTTTGAATTAGCGGCGATTTTTGTATCTAGTCATAGCGAGGATGCTGGCAAGAGTTTAGGCGATCTGCACCCTCAATTTTTTAATCGCTTAAATTTAACTTTACAGCCTATTGATGAAAATAACCTAGCGCAACTGGCCAAAAGTTTTGATCTGATATTTTTAGCTACGCCCCATCAGGCGAGTCACGATTGGATGCCAGCCTTAACTAGCGACAAGGCGATTGTGATGGATTTGTCTGGTGCATTTCGCTTAAAAAACCCACAAACTTTTGCTCAATATTACGGCTTTGAGCATAAAGCTGCAGAGCTATTAAGCCAAGCTGTGTATGGCTTAGCAGAGTGGCATCAAGCTGACATAACACAAGCCAAACTTGTGGCTGTACCTGGTTGTTATCCCACTGCCTCACTAACAGCTTTAAAACCTTTACAGGAAGCAAATATTTTAGATCCTGCATTTAGACCAATTATTCATGCGGTGTCGGGCGTTACCGGTGCAGGCAGAAAAGCTTCACTTACCAACAGCTTTTCTGAAGTTAGTTTGCAAGCTTATGGTGTGTTAGGGCACAGACATCAGCCAGAAATTTCTGACTATTTAGGGACCGAAGTAATTTTTACCCCGCACTTAGGCAATTTTAAACGTGGAATATTAGCCACCATAACCATTAAAGTGGCCAAGCAAGTCAATGCTTCTCAGATTGCTGAAGCCTATCAAAATGCTTATCAGAACAGTGCGATTGTGCGTTTAAGAAACACTTGGCCTAAAGTCGATGACGTAGTAGGAACAGCCTATTGTGATCTGTTTTGGAAGTTTGATCCCAATAACGGTTATTTGGTGGTCAGCAGCGCTATTGATAACTTGTTAAAAGGTGCGGCTTCTCAGGCCATGCAATGCGCAAATTTAAGATTTGGGTTTAAATCAGAATGTGAATTGGTGACGTCATGAGTGCGAATAAAAAAGTTTATGTAATAAAAGTCGGCGGCGCTTTTATGCAATCTGGCGCAGAGGCGCTTAAGTTTTTAAGCACCCTTAAAGAGCTGCAGCAACACTTTACCTTAGTCTTGGTGCATGGTGGCGGCGCCATAGTAGAAGATTTGCTTAGTGCGTTAAAATTACCTACCCAAAAAATTGACGGTTTGCGGGTCACACCTAAAGAACATATGCCATATATAGTTGGTGCCTTAGCTGGCACCGCAAACAAAGAATTATGTGCATTAGCTTTATCAGCAGGGCTAACCCCTGTGGGTTTAAGCCTTCTAGATGGAAAAATGTGCATTGCCAAAACCATTAACCAACAACTTGGTGCAGTCGGCACAGTTGAGCCTGGTGACCCTAACCTTTTAACAGCAATTGCAAGCAGTCAAATGTTAGCCATCATTAGTTCTATTGGGGCAGATCAACAAGGTAATTTGTTAAACATCAATGCCGATCAAGCCGCCACCGCTATTGCCCAATTATTAGACGCGGAATTGTTATTGTTATCCGATGTACCTGGGGTATTAGATGCCAACAAACAACTTATTCAAAGCCTTAGTCATCAACAAATTCTAAAGCTAACCCAGGACAATATCATTAAAGATGGCATGGTAGTAAAAGTACAAGCCGCACAACAGGCGGCCAATAGTTTAGGTCGAAGTGTGACCATTGCCAGTTGGAAAGACAGCAACACTTTATTAGGTTTATCTCAAGGAAAACATCTAGGCAGCACCATATTGCCAGACTCTTTTCCTGCAATAGAAAAGGAATCAGCATGAAACAAGATCTTCTGTCATTTAAAGACTGGAGCAAACCCCAGCTAGAAGCGCTAATTAAGTTAGCCACTCAAATTAAACAACAGCCAGCTGACTATAAAAATGCCCTAGATGGATTATCTATTGTGGCCTTGTTTGAAAAGCCTTCTCTAAGAACTCGTGTAAGTTTCGATATTGGCATCAACAAACTGGGTGGTCACATGGTGTATTTAGATTGCCAAGCCAATCAATTAGTTGGCCGCGAAGATACACATGATATGGGCGCAAACTTAGCTTGTTGGGCAGACGCCATAGTGGCTCGGGTTTATGCACATAGTACCCTTGAACAACTAGCCGAATCAGCCAAAGTACCAGTAATCAATGCGCTTTGTGATCTTTATCATCCTTGCCAAGCTTTGGCTGACTATTTAACTATTAGCGAACACTATCAAGATTTAAGTAAAGTAAAATTGGCATATATTGGTGACGGAAATAATGTCACTCATTCCCTAATCATAATGGGCGTCGCTTTAGGCTGCGAAGTGATAGTGGTGACCCCGCCAGGTTATGAGGTAAACCAAGATATTATTCAATTAGGCCAGCAGAGAGCTGAGCAGTTCGGTGGTAAATTAACAATTAGTAATGACATTGAAGCCGCAGTAGGCGCTCACATACTTTATACCGACACCTGGATATCTATGGGTGATACTACCCCGCTTGAACAAATAAAAGATACCTTTGCAGACTACGCCATTACGCCAGAATTAATGACAAAAACAGGCGCGCAATATGTTATGCATTGCCAGCCAGCACATCGAGATTTAGAGATATCTGGAAGTTTAATTGATAGCGAATACTCTTTACTCATGCAGCAGGCTGAAAATAGAATGCATGGACAAAACGCGATATTAGTTAAGCTTTTAACTAAGTCATAAAGCAAATTTTTTAGCGCCTAATTTAGGTCTATTATTTAACCCAATTAAACATTAATGCAGCCAGAGATGCTATTACACCAAACACTTATAGTTTTGGCTGCTTTTAAGGAAACATTATGGCAATTGCAAAAAATAAACCCATCAAAAAAGTAGTGTTGGCCTATTCAGGCGGTTTAGACACCTCAGCTATTATCCCGTGGTTAAAAGAAAATTATGCTTGTGAAGTGGTGGCATTTGCCGCTGATGTAGGCCAAGGTGATGAAGAGTTACAAGGCTTACACGACAAAGCAATTCAAACTGGCGCTAGCGAGTGTTACATAGTTGACCTAAAAGAAGAGTTTGTCGCTGATTATATATTCCCTACTATTACTACAGGTGCAGTTTACGAAGGTGAGTACTTACTAGGCACCTCAATGGCTCGTCCTATTATTGCCAAAGCTCAGGTAGAAATAGCTCGCAAAGTTGGGGCTGATGCCCTTTGTCATGGTTGCACTGGTAAAGGCAATGACCAAGTTCGTTTTGAAAGCACCTTTGCTGCCCTCGCCCCTGAACTTACTGTTATTGCACCTTGGCGAGAATGGGACATGGTTTCTCGCGAAGACTTGCTTGATTATTTAGCCGAACGCAATATTAAAACCTCGGCTTCGGCTACCAAAATATACAGCCGAGACGCCAACGCTTGGCATATCTCCCATGAGGGGGGGGAATTAGAAGATCCTTGGTGCGAACCAAGTAAAGCGGTTTGGACTATGACAGTTGATCCTGAAGATGCACCCAACACTGCCCAGCGTGTAAAACTGCACTTTGAACAAGGCCAGTTAACCCATGTAGATGAGCAAGCCTTGTCCCCTTATCAGGCGCTTATGCAACTAAATAAGATAGCCGCTGCCCATGGCGTAGGTCGAATCGACATAGTAGAAAACCGTTTAGTTGGCATGAAATCTCGAGGCTGTTATGAAACCCCTGGTGGCACAGTAATTTTAAAAGCCTATAAAGCCCTTGAGTGTTTAGTGCTAGATAAAGCCTCGCTAAAATATCGTGAACAAATTGGCTTAGAGTACTCCCATGTGATGTACGACGGCCGTTGGTTTACTGCCTTAAACGATTCACTATTAGCTGGCGCGGCTAGTTTTGCCAAAAAAGTCACTGGCGACATAGTAGTGAAGTTATATAAAGGCCAAGCCACAGTAGTACAAAGACAATCACCCAATAGCCTCTACTCTGAAGATTTTGCCACTTTTGGTGCCGACGATGTCTACGACCAAAGTCATGCTGAAGGCTTTATACGTTTATTTAGCTTATCTAGCCGCATTGAAGCTATGCATAAAAAAGGACAAAAATAATGAGTTTATGGGGCGGGCGATTTCAATCTGGCAGTAGCGCCATGTTTAGGCAAGTGAACGACTCACTACCTTTTGATCGAGCACTAGCCAGCCAGGATATTCGAGGTTCTATTGCCTGGGCAAAAGCCATCTATAAAGCAGGGGTACTAACCCAAGATGAACATCAACAACTAACTCAAGGCTTACAAGACTTGCTAACCCAAGCAGAAGCCGGCAGCTTAGATTTTGATGCCAGTAGTGAAGAAGATATTCACAGCTTTGTGGAGGCTAGCCTAATTGAAAAATTAGGGGATATTGCTAGAAAACTACATACTGGCCGTAGTCGAAACGATCAGGTTGCCACAGACTTTAGGCTCTGGACCCGAGAACATATAGATTTATTATTAGCAGATCTAACTCAGGTAAAAGCCTCGCTAGTGGCCAGTGCCGAACAAAACAAAGAGGTGATTTTACCCGGCTATACCCATTTACAACGAGCACAACCAGTTCGCTATCCGCACTGGTGTTTAGCTTATGTAGAAATGTTTAAGCGGGATATAAGCCGCTTACAAGACTTGCGTAAACGCATTAACCAATGTCCTTTAGGTTGTGGTGCATTGGCAGGTACCACCTACCCCATTGACCGTTACGAAATAGCGCAAGATTTAGGTTTTGATGGTCCCTGTTTAAATAGTTTAGATGCGGTGTCTGACCGTGACTTTGTATTAGAACTACTATTCTCAGCCAGTACCAGCATGATGCATATGTCGCGCATGGCAGAAGACTTAATATTCTTTAATTCAGGAGAAGCAGGCTTTATTACCTTAGGTGACGCTGTCACCTCAGGCTCTTCTTTGATGCCACAGAAAAAAAATCCTGATGCTTTAGAACTAATGCGCGGTAAGTGTGGCCGAGTGTTTGGCAGCTTGCAGGCCATGCTAGTCACAATGAAAGGTTTACCTTTGGCCTACAACAAAGACATGCAAGAAGACAAAGAAGGCCTACTTGATGCCACAACTCAGTGGCATATATGTTTATGTATCGCCACAGAAGTAATAGATAGCATCAAGTTAGACCAACAGGCCTGTGAAAAAGCCGCCCGTGAAGGTTACGCCAACGCCACTGAACTGGCCGATTACCTAGTCGCTAAAGGCATTCCTTTTAGAACCGCGCATGATATTTCAGGTCAAGTTGTGTTGGCAGCTATTGAGCAAAACAAACCCATAGAAGCGCTAACCTTGACTCAACTACAAGGTTTCTCTGAGTTAATCCAAGAGGATGTTTACCCTATATTGCAACTCGACTACTTAGTGGATAAACGCAATGTGATAGGTGGCACCGGAATAGCGCCAGTAGAAAAAGCATTACAAGCAGAATTAGCCAACAAATAACAAGGAAGCCAGTGTGGCAGTATCTCATATAGACAGCGTTAAAGTTATTCGCAACTCAGCCCCCTATGTTAATGCACACAGGGGCAAAACCTTTGTGTTAATGCTAGGTGGCGAAGCTATAGAAAACGATAACTTTGCCAATATTATTCATGATATTGCCTTATTAAATAGCTTAGGAGTGCGTTTAGTTTTGGTGCATGGGGCCAGACCCCAAATCGACCAGAGAGTGGGGTTGCGCAACTTAACCCCACGCTTTGCTCAGGATATTCGTATTACCGATAAACCCACTCTCGAGTGTGTTAAAGATGCCGCGGGCTCGGTGCGTGCACAAATAGAAGCCTTATTAACCATGGGGCTGGCCAACTCACCTATGCATGGCGCGCGTATTCGGGTGTGTTCAGGTAATTTAGTGGTGGCTATGCCAATAGGCGTGCGTGACGGCATAGACTTTGAAAATACTGGCTTAGTTCGTCGTATTGATGTTGAGGGGATCAACGATCACCTTAATGATGGCTCAATTGTATTGCTGTCGCCTATGGGCTATTCAGCCACGGGAGAAGTATTCAATCTCAGCCATGAAGATGTGACCACCAGTGCCGCTATTGCCTTAAAAGCCGATAAACTGATTTTGTTTAGTCAATATGATGGCATTTTAGAGCCGAATGGAAAACTACTTAGAAATATTGAATTAGAACAAATTTATAGCCTACTAAAGTCGTCATTTTATCAGCCCCAAAAAGCCAGCTTACAAGCTATTACTAGTACTTTAGAAGCGGGGGTGAGTCGTTGTCACTGTGTTAGTTACGTGCAAGATGGCGCTTTATTGCAGGAGCTGTTTACCCGCGATGGTGCGGGTTCGTTAATTTCAAAACGCTTATACGAACAACTGCGTCAAGCCAACATTGATGATGTTGGCGGCATCATTGAATTAATCAAGCCACTCGAAGAAAAAGGCATGTTAGTGAAACGTTCGCGCGAGCATTTAGAGCAAGAAGTAGAACAATTTACGTTAATTGTTCGTGACGGTATGACCATAGCCTGTGCCGCCTTGTATCCTTATCAAGAAGAACAAATGGGTGAACTTGCTTGCATGGCCACCCACACAGACTACAGGGGCGGAAACAGAGGTGAACGCTTACTCTCAGCTATAATTGAGCAAGCTCGTGAACAACAGTTAAAAGCTATATTTGTATTAACTACAGTGACTGCTCACTGGTTTTTAGAGCAAGGTTTTAAGCAGGCGCAATTAACTGACTTACCTAATAAAAAACAGCAGCTATACAATTATCAACGAAACTCTAAAGTGTTTATTTTACACTTGTAAGCTTGCCATTTTTAACAGATTTTTTACTTCTGCTTAGCAATAAGATATAAAACACGCGGTAAAATTTTGTACTTATCTAACCAGAGTGGATTATCAATGAAAAGAATACTTCTTTTGGGCATACTCGCTTCATCAATGATGGCCTGTACCCCACCTCAAAACACAACAAAAACCACAGAAACAGAGCAAAAAAGCAAATTGATTAGTTATCCAGATACCCGTAAAGACGATGTCGTAGACACATATTTCTCAACCGAAGTCCCAGACCCTTATCGTTGGTTAGAAGACGACATGAGCGAAGAAACCGCTGCATGGGTAAAAGCACAAAACAAAGTGACCTTTGACTATTTATCGCAGTTATCATCAAGGGATACGCTAGAAAAACGCTTAACCCAACTAGTCGATTATGAAAAATTTGGTATGCCTTTTGTAGAAGGTCAATACACCTATTTTTATAAAAATGATGGGTTACAGAATCAGTATGTTTTGTACCGTCAAAAAGGCGATGCAGAGCCTGAAGTATTTTTAGATCCTAATACCTTTAGCGAAGACGGCACTGTCTCTTTGGGCGGGGTGTTTTTTACCGAAGATGGCAGCCAAGCTACTTACCTTCTGTCTGAAGGTGGCAGTGATTGGCGCACCGCGGTGACCATAGATACCGAAACCAAGCAAGAAATCACCACCCGCTTAAACGACATTAAATTTTCTGGCATTGCATGGCGTGGCAATCAAGGATTTTATTATTCAAGCTACGACAAACCAGAAGGTAGCGAACTTTCGGCAAAAACCGATCAGCACAAAGTGTATTTCCACAAATTGGGCACTGAACAAGCCAGCGACCAACTTATTTTTGGTGGCACAGAGGCGCAAAAACACCGTTACGTAGGTGCAGATGTGACTGAGGATGGCCAATACTTGTTAATTAGTGCTTCAAACACCACCTCTGGAAACAAGCTCTACCTACAAGATCTAAACGCCACTGATAGTCAGTTAGTTGCGATTGACGAACAAGGCAATGCCGATACCTATTTACTGGATAGCGAAGCTGATAAATTATATTTGGTCACCAATCTAAACGCGCCTAACAAACGTGTGGTAGTGGCCAATGCAAACAAGCCTCAGGCTGAAAATTGGCAAGACCTAATAGCAGAAACCGAACAAGTGCTTTCACCTAGCACAGCGGGTAAGTTCATTTTTGCTAAGTACATGCAAGATGCAATTTCTGTAGTAAAGCAATTTGATTACAAAGGCCAGTTGGTACGCGAAGTAACCTTACCAGGAGTAGGTACAGCCGGTGGTTTTTCGGCAAAAGAGCAAGCAAAATCGCTATACTTTAGTTTCCAAAACTACAAAACGTCTTATTCTATTTACACACTAGACATTAAAACCGGTGAGTTTCAGTTAGACAAACAAGCTGAAATCGACTTTAACAGCGATCAATATGTCTCTGAGCAAGTGTTTTATAGCTCAAAAGACGGCACTAAAGTGCCTATGATCATTACCCACAAAAAAGACCTAAAGCTAGATGGCACTAACCCAACTATATTGTATGCCTACGGCGGCTTTAATATCAGCCTTACCCCAAGCTTTAACCCCTACATTGCAGCATGGTTAGAACAAGGTGGCGTGTATGCGGTAGCTAATTTACGCGGTGGCGGTGAGTACGGTAAAACCTGGCACAAGGCCGGCACGCAGCTACAAAAACAAAATGTATTCGACGACTTTATTGCCGCAGCTGAGTTTTTAATTGATGAAAAGTATAGCTCGCCAAAACGTTTAGCCATTCGTGGTGGCTCTAATGGTGGTTTATTAGTTGGTGCTGTTATGTTGCAACGTCCTGAACTCTTTGCTGTAGCTCTACCTGCAGTAGGGGTGTTAGATATGTTGCGTTACCATACTTTCACCTCTGGTGCGGGTTGGGCCTACGACTATGGTACGTCGGCCGATAGTAAAGAGATGTTTGAATACCTATTGGGTTATTCACCCTTACACAATGTAAAATCAGGTGTTGATTACCCTGCCACTTTAATTACAACTGGTGATCATGATGACCGTGTTGTACCAGCTCATTCGTTTAAGTTTGCTGCTGAGTTACAAAGCAAACACACAGGTAGCAACCCTATCTTAATCCGAATCGAAACCGATGCTGGACATGGTGCAGGTACGCCCACTAGTAAAGTCATTGAACAATACGCCGACATCTTTGCTTTTACCCTACATAATATGGGATTAGAAGCTAAGTAACGAGCAACTAAACTTAAGCAGCAATAAGCTAGCATGCTAGTTTATTGTTGCTTCACTCCTCTTCACTTGTTTAACGCCTAATCATTTAGAAAGCTCACTAAAAAGCCGCTATAGTCAATTTCATACCAATTATAGGAAAAGATAATGATGAAACTTCTGGCCCTAAGCGCAGCTTTATTTTGTTTTAGCTGTAGTGCAACTACCGCCAAGCTTAACTCTCAATTACATAACTTGTTTGCCCCCACAGTCACTAGCCCCACTGTTCCTGGTATCAATGTAGCCATAGCAGATCAACAGGGCATAGTATGGGCGCAAGCCTTTGGCCTGGCCGATGTTGAAAATCAACTGGCCATGACCACACAACATAAAATGCGTGTAGGCAGCATAGCTAAACTTATTACGGTTGCAGCTATGATGCGCTTTTACCAGCAACACAAAGTATCATTAACCACGCCTGTTTCTGAATATGTGGCGGCCTGGCCTCAACACCATGCACCTATAAGCTTGTTGCAATTGGCAGCGCATACCTCTGGCATTCGGCACTATAAAAATAATGCTGAGTTCATTCTGAATCAAACCTTCGCTGATACTCAGTCAAGCTTGGCACTATTTAAAAACGATGATTTATTATTTGCACCTGGCACCGCACAGCAATACTCTACTTTTGCATTTAGCCTTATCGCTGCTGCACTTGAAGGGGCTGATGGTGCGCGGGATTTTAAACAGATTATCCAGCATGAAGTGTTTACACCGCTTAATATGCAAGACACCGCTTTTGATGATCAAGCCCCTATTATTCCCCTCAGGCCCAGACCATACGCGGTAAAAGATGGCGAACTTGTAAATGCCCCTCAATCTGATCATTCTTATAAATATGCTGGTGGTGGTTTTATTGCGTCGGCTTCAGACATCTCTCGCTTCGCTGTTGCCCATAGTTTGCCTGATTATTTACCAGCAAAAACCACTAGTTGGATGTTTCAACCCGCCCAGCTAAATACCGGAGAAAAGCTGCCCTTTGGGATTGGCTGGTTGATCGGCTTTGATACCTATAAAGATCGCAGTTATTACCAAAACAATGCTAAAGCTCAGCTGATGATGAGCAGCATGCCAAATGCAGTCATGCATGCAGGGGGAAGCAATGGTGGCATCACTATGTTGATATTGTGTCGTGACCATAAACGGGCAGTGACAGTAGTAAAAAACGTACACGGAGAACACAGTGCGGATGTATTTTTGTTGGCTTTAGAGGCCTTACACTTATTTCACCAAGCTCACTAAAGGCTTATTGCCCATATAATTGTGCTGCAGGTCTAAACATAATCCAAGACGCCAACACATACTTATCGTTAGACTTGGGCACTACGCCTCTGTGCGTATGAGTAAAACCACAAGGTGATAAAATAATACTGCCTGTGGTAGGTTTAATTTTAGCTTGTTGATATAAAAATTCGGTTTCGCCACCTTCTTCTACATCATTTAAGTAAATTAACCACAGCAAGGTTCGGTGCAAACTTTTTTGTTGTTTATCACTAGGGTGTGGAAAATGTTCCGAATGCCAATGTTTAAAATTGCCCTGCCCTTTTTTATACTTTTGCATATTGATGGCATCGATATCAAAAATACTATGAATAATGCCTGCTAAATATTCGTCATTAAGTTGCGGAATATCTTCAATCGTAAGTACATGAGGTTGCTGCGTTTTAGGGTGCAATATACTTGGACTTAATGCCCCAATTAACATATGTGGATAAGCTCGTACGTACTGCACAAGAGCTTTTAGCATGGTATCCACTATGGCTTGTTGCTCTTGCTGCCAATGGGGCAAAGTAGATAGGTATAAATCTAAACTGTCTTTTTTGTTTACATCAACCCCAGATCCCATACGACCTTGGGTAATATTAGGGTCAGACTCAAACTTTTTAATTAAACTAGCGCAAAAGTCGGCAGATAAGGCATTTTTAAATTCTACAATAAAATGCTGCATGGCAAGTAATGCTCGTTTGTTATTATGAGAGCAATTCTACCGCTTTAGTTGGCGGATTGTTAGTTAAGATGATTATAAGCACAAAAAAAGGAGCGTCATTTACGCTCCCATAACACTCACTCAATGTTTAAGTTTTCTAACACTAGCTTAGTTTTTTTTTACACCTGCTACAGCTTGTTTGGCTATCTCAGTGATCTTATCCCAATCACCATTTTGCATAGCCTCTTCGGGCGCTAACCATGAACCACCACAACAGGCTACATTGGGTAAAGCTAAGTAATCATTATAATTGCTTGGGCTAATACCACCTGTAGGGCAAAAAGTAATTTCAGGGCAAGGGCCACCAATGGCTTTTAGGGCTTTTACGCCGCCAGATGCTTCCGCTGGAAAAAACTTAAGATGAGTATAACCCAGATCTTTAGCGGTCATTAATTCAGAGATAGATGAAACCCCCGGAATAAGCGCAATACTGCTTTCGTTTCCGGCTTTTAATAAATCTGTGGTTAAACCCGGGCTGATGGCGAACTTGGCACCAGCATCGACCACTTGTTGCAATTGTGCGCGATTAGTTACAGTACCTGCGCCGATTATAGCTTCAGGCACTTCTTTGGCAATTTTAGCTATGACTTCTAAGGCCGCGTCAGTACGTAGAGTCACTTCTAATACTCGTATCCCACCAGCTATTAAGGCTTTGGCTAGAGGTACAGCATGTTCAACATCTTTGATTACCAATACAGGTACAACCGGACCTTGGCTGAATATTTCCTCGGATGTCATTTTCCAATTCTTTGTCATTACATATTAACCTTTAAAATTTTGATTTAAATAAGCCATAGCGCCAAGTAAACCATGGTCTGGCTCGGTGATAATAAAAGTAGGAATATTCGCTACATAGTCTTTAAAGCGGCCTTTAGCCTCGAATCGCTGACGAAAGTCACTTTGTTGAAAAAATTGAGTAAAGCGTGAAACAATGCCTCCCCCAATATACACGCCACCTCTTGTACCGAGGTTTAGCGCGAGATTTCCGGCAAAACTGCCTAAAATTTTGCAAAATTGCTGCAAGCTAGCCACACACAAAGGGCAACTGCCCGACAAGGCTTGTTCGGTGATCTTAGCCGGGTCATCGACTTCTTCCGGCTGCTTATTTTGCGCCGCTATAGCTTGATAAATATGTACTAAACCCCGACCAGACATCACTTCTTCAGCAGAAGCATGGCCAAGTTTTTGGGTTAGAAAACGCCAAATAGCTAGGTCTGTTTCATCCACTGGCGCAAAGTCAACATGCCCACCTTCGCCGTCTAAAGCTAGCCAGCCTTTATCTGTATAAGTTAAATGCTTAACTCCCAAGCCAGTTCCAGGCCCAAAGACTGCAATGTTGTCAAAATCCACTGCTTTACCTGGGCCAACTTGTTGCTTTTGTTGGTCATTTAAGACTGTCACAGCATGGGCAACAGTGGTAAAATCATTGATTACACCTAACCAAGTTAAACCTAAATCAGCTTGCAATTGCTCGATAGAAAAGTGCCATGCATTGTTGGTCATAACAACTTTGTCGCCTGTTACAGGGCAAGCTACACCTAAACAACCTGCACTAAATTTTAGTTCAGGGTAGGCTGAAAAATAGGCTTTAATGGCTTCATCGATATTGGCAAAATCTTGGCACAAGTATTTTTTAATCTCGATTAAAGCGCCATCTTTAATTTGCGCCAAGCGAATATTGGTGCCACCTACATCTGCAACAAAATGCGTCATCTTATATGTCCTGCCCGTTAAACAATGAACACGCCCCTTGTTCTGCCCCTGTTAAGGTGGTGCGCATTCCAGCAAACATTTCGCGGCCCATGCCAATTTGATGTTTAGCCACGTCTGTTACTTTGGCTTCACGTTGATTAAGCTCTTCGTCACTAACCAGTATATCTAGCGCGCCAGTTTCGGTATTCATTTCTACCAAGTCGCCTGTTTGAACTTTGGCTAACAATCCACCTTTAATGGCTTCTGGCGTCACATGAATGGCGGCCGGTACTTTACCTGACGCACCAGACATACGTCCGTCTGTGACTAAGGCCACTTTAAATCCTCGGTCTTGTAACACGGCTAAGGGCGGAGTAAGGCTATGTAGCTCTGGCATACCTATGGCCGAAGGGCCTTGGAAACGCACAACCACAACACAATCTTTATCTAGCTCACCGGCTTTAAAGGCGGCATGCAGTTCAAATTGATCTTCAAACACCACAGCTGGTGCTTTAATTTTACAATGAGGCTCACGTAAAGCTGAGGTTTTCATTACAGCTCGACCTAAGTTACCTGACAGAACAGATAATCCACCGTCTACTTTGAAAGGTTTGGCCACGCTGGCCACCACTTCTTTATCAAAAGATTCGGTTGGACCATCTCGCCACACTAACTCGCCATTGTCTAACATTGGCTCTTTAGTATATTGCTCTAAGCCTTGGCCACATATGGTGTTTACATCGTTATGTAATAAGCCTGCATCTAACAATTCTTTACACAGCAACGCCATGCCGCCCGCAGCTGTAAAGTGGTTGATATCGGCAGACCCATTTGGATAGATACGAGTTAATAAAGGTACGGCTTTAGACAGATCAGCAAAATCATCCCAATTAATGATGTAACCTGCTGCTCTTGCAACTGCCACCAAATGCATAGTGTGGTTAGTAGACCCACCTGTAGCCAATAACCCCACTAGGCCATTAACTATAGCTTTGGCATCCACAATCTTACCTATAGGTCGATATTCACTGCCTAAATCGGTAATTCGGGTAATTTGACGACCAGCAGCATCTGTTAAGGCGTCACGTAGTGGCGTACCAGGGTTCACAAAAGACGAACCTGGCAAGTGCAAGCCCATAATTTCTACCACTAATTGGTTACTATTAGCAGTGCCATAAAAAGTACAAGTACCAGCAGAGTGATAAGAATTAGACTCAGCATCTAACAACTCTTCGCGAGTGGCTTTACCTTGTGCGTAGGCTTGTCTTACACGCGCCTTTTCTTTATTTGGAATACCAGAAGGCATAGGCCCAGCAGGCACAAATACAGTAGGTAAGTGCCCAAAACTTAACGCGCCTATTAATAAGCCGGGTACAATTTTATCGCATATACCTAACATTAAGGCGCCGTCAAACATATTGTGCGACAGAGAAACCGCGGTAGACATGGCAATCACATCACGGCTCATTAAACTTAGATCCATTCCCGGCGTACCTTGAGTTACGCCATCACACATAGCCGGTACCCCACCAGCAAATTGCGCCACACTGCCAACCGAACGAATGGCTTGTTTAAGTTGCTGTGGGTAAGCTTCGTATGGTTGATGCGCTGAAAGCATATCGTTATAAGAAGACACTATGGCGATATTGGCTTTAGTCATGCTGCGCAAGTCAGCTTTATCTTCAGCACCACAAGCGGCAAAACCATGGGCTAAATTACCGCAAGACAACACCCCACGGTGTGGCCCTTGCAAGCGCGCGCTTTCGATTTTATCTAAATAGTCTTTACGCGTTTTAGCACTGCGTTGAATAATTCTATCGGTGACTTCTTGGATTACAGTGTTCACAATTTATTCCTATGGTATCTAATTAAGGCGCCCACATGAGCTTAACTTCGGCTTGTTTAATGACGGCCCGTATAGGCATGGCAAGCTCGTCGTCAGCAGACAATGCGCTGTCTAATACTTGTTTTTTGCTTTCCCCAGTTAGGTGCAAAAATATATGCTTGCTGTTTAGCAAAGCAGGCAAGGTTAGCGACATTCTTTGATTTGGTGCAGTAGTGGGTTGCACGGCAATATAATCTTGCCCTGAGTCGAGATCTAATCCTTGTGCAATTTGCGCTGAACAAGGGAACAAAGATGCGGTATGCCCATCTTCGCCCATACCTAAAATTACTACATCAAACGGACGATGCATTTTTTGCAAGTTCTCAGTGCAAGTCATTACCGCATCTTCAGCATTTTCATGGGCAGTTTTTAAGGGCACAAAATTAGCGTTTGCGGCATTGTTGATTAACAGCTTTTCACGCAACATTTTTTCGTTAGATGCGTCATTTGTGTTATCTACCCAACGTTCGTCGGCCAGACTCACATCCACTAGCTGCCAAGGTAAACTAGATTTTGATAAAGCCTCAAACAATGCAGCTGGCGTGCGCCCCCCTGAAACAATTAGGCTGGCACGGCCATTTTCTTCTATACCTTCGCGTAATAACGAAACTATTTTACGGGTAAAGGCTAAGTTTAACTGCTCAGTGCTTCTGAATTTTGATTGCGATAATGCCATTATTTTTTCCCCACTCGACTTTCATACCAGGCACGATCTTCACGCGCTAATAATGCGATAGAGGCTACTGGCCCCCAAGTACCCGCTTGATAAGGTTCAGGCGGCTCGTTGTTGGCTTCCCATGCAGCTAAAATGCCATCAACCCATTTCCATGCCGCTTCAACTTCGTCGCGACGCACAAATAAAGCTTGGTTACCTAACATAACTTCTAACAAGAGTTTTTCGTACGCATCAGCAATACGTTCTTCACTGAAAGTGTCTGAAAAACTTAAATTCAATCTAGATTTTTGTAAATTCATTGAACCCGAACTAGTTAAGCCAGGCACTTTATTCATTACAGTCACTTCAACCCCTTCATCAGGCTGCAGACGAATGGTTAATTTGTTGGCGGGTAACTGCGGGAAACTATCTTTAAATAAGTTATGCGGTTGGCGTTTAAAGAAGATAACCACTTCACTGGTTTTGTTAGGTAAGCGTTTACCAGTACGCAAGTAAAACGGCACACCAGCCCAACGCCAGTTATCTAATTCCACTTTTAAGGCAATAAAGGTTTCTGTTTCACTGCTAGTGTTGGCATCGGGTTCGTCTAAATAACCAGGTACTTCTTGGCCTTTAACAAAACCGCCCACGTACTGACCTCGAACGGTATTTTGGCGTACATTGGAAGCGTCGATAGGACGTAAAGACTTTAATACTTTGAGTTTTTCGTCACGAATACTGTCTGCATCTAAATTGGCAGGCGGCTCCATGGCAATCAGGGTTAAAATTTGCAACAAGTGATTTTGCACCATGTCACGCATTTGTCCGGCTTCGTCAAAATATCCCCAACGCCCTTCAATGCCAACACTTTCAGCCACACTAATTTGCACATGGTCAATACAGTTGTGATCCCAGTTAGTGGCAAAAATCGAGTTAGCAAAACGTAGCGCAATCAAGTTCAATACCGTTTCTTTACCTAGATAATGGTCGATACGGTAAATCTGTTTTTCGTCAAAGTATTCTGCCACTTGATCGTTAATGACTTTTGATGAGGCTAAATCATGCCCAATGGGTTTTTCGAGCACCACCCGCATACTTTTATCGATAATTTTAGCCGCTTTTAAGCCACGGCATATATCGCCAAAAATAGAAGGGGGTGTAGCAAAATAACACACCATCATACGTTTAGGATCAACATGCTCTTTAAAGGCTTTGTAAGCTTCAGGATTTTTCATATCCAAAGCCACATAATCAAGCTTGCTCTCAAACCTTTGCCAGGTTTCTTCACATAACTCTTCTTTAGTGAAGTTAATGATATTCTCTTTAACTAACGCTATGTATTCTTTAAGACTAATGTCTTGTCTGGCCGCACCTATTACTTTGGTTTCTGCATGCATTAAATCAGCTTTTTCTAGCTGATAGAGTGAGGGTAATAGTTTACGACGCGCTAAATCACCTTGGGTGCCAAACAGCACAAAGTCACAAGGTTCAAATGAATTTTCTAAAACCATTTCTATGCCTACTTATGTTAAAAAGATTATCTACATTGTGCTAACAATACAAAAATCAGGCTAATCAACCACGTTATGCGTAAAATTTAACATTAAATGTAGTAATTTTACAACTTTTGACTGAGTGATCAGCCTTTAAATTGCGGAAGTGCCCTTAATTCATGGGTTAAATCGAAAGATTTCCTGTTAAAAAATTACAATTATAGTAATCTAAACAAACTGGAAATAAGGCTAACCTTGTAAAAGAGTGCCACATTATAATGAAGTTTTTTAAGCTCGTATGAATATTCTAGAAAAAATAACCCAACATAATTCAGCCTTTAGTAAGTCTGAACGTAAGGTTGCAGAAGTGATTCTTGCTAACCCTCAAACCGCAATACATAGCAGTATAGCTACCCTAGCTAAAATGTCAGGTGTAAGTGAACCTACTGTAAATCGATTTTGCCGTAGGCTAGATACTAAAGGCTACCCAGACTTTAAATTGCACTTGGCGCAAAGCTTAGCCAATGGTACGCCTTATGTTAATCGCCATGTAGAAGAAAATGATGGACCTGAGGAATATACCAACAAAATCTTTGAATCGACTATGGCCTCACTCGAAGTTGCCAAACAATCGGTAGATATTAATACCATTAATAGAGCAGTAGATTTATTGACTCAAGCTCAAAAGATTTCATTCTTTGGACTTGGCGCTTCGGCCTCGGTGGCTCACGATGCCTTAAATAAGTTTTTCCGCTTTAATGTGCCTGTGGTTTACTTTGAAGATATCTTAATGCAACGCATGAGTTGTATGAACTGCGGTGAAGATGATGTGGTGGTACTTATCTCACATACAGGTCGCACCAAAAGCTTAGTTGAAGTAGCTCAGATAGCGCGCAGCAACGATGCAACTGTAGTGGGCATCACCTCAGCAAACAGCCCGTTAGCCAAAGAGTGTAACTTAGTTTTATCTTTAGAAGTGCCTGAAGATACCGACATGTATATGCCTATGGCGTCTCGGATTGCCCAGCTGATTTTAATCGACATTTTAGCCACAGGCTTTACCTTAAGGCGTGGCAATAAATTTAGAGAAAACCTAAAACGTGTGAAAGATACCTTAAGGGGTTCGCGTTTTGATAAATACGAAATAAAATGATCTAAGCACGCCATTTCGCTCAAATAACCAGCAAATGGCGTTTTTTTCCTAGAAAAATTTCACTTTCAGTCTGATTTGCACTACCCTTTCTGTAATAAAATTACAGTAATGTTAATTTAGCACAGTTTCTTATTAGGCAGCCTTCAATTAGTTGTCTAATGACAATAGGTTTAATTAAAATAATGTAGGCATATTTGGCTCATCCCAAATTCCTCACTCATTGAATGAGTTACCCCAACAGAGCAATAAATAATGTTAAGACGAACAAAAATACTGGCTACTTTAGGTCCATCTACAGATACAGTGGAACAAATTGAAGCCATTATAAATGCTGGTACCAATGTAGTACGTATGAACTTTTCCCATGGCAGCGCAGATGATCATATTGAACGTGCTAAGAAAGTACGCACAGCGGCAAAAAAATTAGGTAAATACGTAGCAATTTTAGGCGATTTACAAGGACCTAAAATTCGAGTAGCAAAGTTTGCGCAAGGGTCCATAACCTTAAAAGTTGGCGACCACTTTATTCTAGACGCAGATATGCCTACCGACGAAGGTAATCAGCAAGCAGTAGGTATTGATTACAAAGCTCTTCCGCAAGATGTTAAAGCTGACGATATTTTGTTATTAGACGATGGCCGCATTCAATTAAAGGTTACCCAAGTTGAAGGTAACAAAGTGCATACCAAAGTAACGGTAGCGGGCAAATTATCAAATAATAAAGGGATTAACCGTCAAGGCGGTGGTTTATCTGCCGAGGCGCTTACCGAGAAAGATAAAAAAGACATAGTCACAGCTGCCAAGATTGGCGTTGATTATTTAGCTGTGTCTTTTCCAAGATCTGGAGAAGATTTACGTTATGCGCGTAAGCTAGCCGAAGAAGCAGGCTGCCATGCCTTGATTTGTTCAAAAGTCGAACGCGCAGAAACCGTAGCCTCAGATGCAGCCATAGACGACATTATAAGCGCATCTGACGCGGTGATGGTGGCACGTGGTGATTTAGGAGTAGAAATAGGTGATGCAGAATTAGTTGGGGTACAGAAAAAACTTATTTCTCGCTCACGTCAACTAAACAAGGTAGTGATTACCGCCACCCAAATGATGGAGTCTATGATCACTAGCCCTATGCCAACTCGTGCCGAGGTTATGGATGTAGCCAATGCTGTGTTAGATGGAACCGATGCAGTAATGTTATCAGCAGAAACCGCAGCGGGAGAATTTCCTGTGGAAACTGTAGAAGCCATGTCACGTGTGTGTGTGGGTGCTGAAACTCACCCTAGTGTTACCATTTCAAAACATCGCATGGATGAAAAATTTACTTCGGTAAGTGAAACTGTGGCCCTAAGTGCAGTGTATTCAGCCAACCACCTAGCTAGCATTAAAGCGATAGTTGCATTAACAGAAAGTGGCAGTACGCCTTTGTTGATGTCGCGTATTACCACTTCGCTACCGATTTTTGCCCTTTCTAGGCATGAAACCACCTTAAATAAAATGGCACTATACCGTGGGGTAAAACCGGTATTTTTTGACTCTAGAGGCAGTGATCCTGGCCAGTTAAAAAATGACGTGGTGGCGATTTTATTAGAAAAAGGCATTTTACAATCAGGCGACCAATTTATTATGACCTATGGCGACGTGATGGAAACCATAGGTGGCATCAACGCTTGTAAAATAGTCACCGCCTAACCTTAATTGCTGACTAAAAATCACCATAAAATAAAAACGCGAACTTTAAAGTTCGCGTTTTTTTATCAATCACAACTATAGTTTGCCATTATTCAAATAAAGTAAAATTATCTACTTATCGTTTTACACTTTAGCCACATACTAAAGAGGAAACTCACATGAGTCAGAATAAAGAATTCGATATTGTCATTTATGGCGCAAGCGGCTTTACCGGGCGACTGGTTGCCGAATACTTAGCCAAACATTATACAGGTGACAACAAGATCAAGTGGGCAATGGCAGGCAGAAGCGCACAAAAACTTGCCCAAGTGCGTGATAGTATTCAAGCACCTAAAAACACACCTTTAGTAGTAGCAAATTCTGCAGATCTCGACTCTATTCAACAGATGTTAGATCGCACTAAATTAGTGTTAACTACAGTAGGACCTTACCAACTATATGGCTCTGATTTAGTCGCTATGTGTGCAAAATCGGGAGTAGATTATGTTGATCTATGTGGCGAGCCAGTGTGGATGAGTGAGATGATCCAGGCTCACCATCAAACAGCACAAAATAGTGGCGCTCGTATTGTTTTTTCATGTGGTTTTGATTCCATTCCGTCAGATTTAGGCGTGTATCACTTGCAGCAATTGGCCAAACAACAGTTTGGTAAGGTGATGCCAAAAGTCAGATGCCGCGTGAGAAAAATGAAAGGCACTTTTTCTGGTGGCACTGCCGCTAGTTTTAAAGCCACTTTGCTTGCCGCCAAAATTGATCCAGCCAAAATGCAAGCTTTGTTAAATCCCTTTTCATTAACTCCTGGTTTTACTGGCGCTGCTCAACCCTATGGCAACAAACCCTATTACGAAGAAGACCTTGGCACTTGGGTAACCCCTTTTGTAATGGCAGCTATCAATACGCGTAATGTGCAACGTTCTAACTTTTTATTAAACCAAGCCTATGGTGAAGATTTTGTGTACGACGAGATGTTTATTACTGGCCCAGGGGAAAAAGGCGAAGCCATTGCCCAAGCTATGGCAAATGACAAAAGCCTAGGAGGCGATGGCGGCCCTAAACCTGGTGAAGGACCAAGTAAAGAAGAACGAGAGGCTGGCTTTTACGATATGCTTTACCTTGGCTCAGATGGCCAAGGCAACAGCATTAAAGTCGCAGTAACAGGAGATAGAGATCCTGGTTATGGCTCTACATCTAAAATGATCGCCGAAGCCGCAATTTGTTTAGTCAAAGATTGCCAAGATACTCAAGGCGGAATTTGGACAACCGCACCAGCTATGGGCGACAGACTCATCAAGCGCTTGCAACAAAACGCAGGTTTAACCTTTACTCAAGAATAATCAAGAACTCAAAACAGGACTGTAATTTTTTTACTGTCCTGTTTTGTTAGTAGTCAATTCACTGCCACCAAGGCACCTAACCAAATTGAATAAATTCTAGTAAGTGTTTATGCTGCGTACAGAACCCTCAAGCTAATCATTCACTAAAGGAGTTAGGGTGTTAAATAAACAAAAATGGATGCCACGCATAATAGAAGGAGCCGTAATTGTAGCCAGTATTTTATTAGCTTTTGCTATTGATGCATGGTGGCAAGAACGCCAAAAAGTCTCGCTAGAAAAACAGATAATTTTAGCGGTTGTTTCTGAAATTGAGGCAAATACGGTCATGGCCAATGAGGTTATTAAATCTCATAAATCGGTTCTAAAAGGGCTTCAAACCTTTTTACAAACTGAGCCATCTCAACTTACTGAAAAATCACCAGACGAAATATTTGAAATCATAGTAAATTTTCCCTTTTCTTTTGATTTTGTTGCAAATTTAAGTGCTGCAGACATGCTATTGCAATCTCCTGCCAATGACAAAAATGGCATTCGAATTCGTCGCGCGGTAGACAAATACACCCGTTTAGTACGGGAGCAAGGCAGTATTTCAATTGATATTGAAAGGCGTAATATGCTCAAACTCATGTCGGGGCTGATTGCCGAACAAGCTAACTTTGAATTTAGTTCAGTGGACTCTATTTATACCCATTATTTACTATCTAACTTAGGTCCAGATATACTCAAGCAGATGCGTTCAAATCCAGCAGTAATCAAAAGTTTGATTGAAAAAGCGCACATACAGCAAGTGCTTTTGTGGCGATTAGAAAACATAGTGGAAAATATGAATCAGCTTAAACAAGAGTTGCAAACTTTGAGTCACATCTAACAAGTCCAGCAAGATTAGGGTAAGTTTTTTAAACTACTATTTTGCCCTAATTCACTTTTTGACTAGGAAAATAATAAACTCGGCGGATCAGTCCGTCTTGCAACTCGTATACAGTTAACGCACTTTGCCCTTGCGCCTTGCCTGTTTTATCTAACCAATGCGCGGTTTCGGTTACTGCTACATAATTGCCATTGATACTCCAGTCTCGCAAAGACCCTGTGGGCAAACTAGGAACTGAAAACCATGTTTTTAACTCAGCCACTAAAGCGTCTTTGCCTGCTACTTCTATTACAACTGCACCATCTACTACACTAGCCCATTCAATATCTGGGTGCATAAGAGCCGACATTTCCTTGAGATCCTTACTGTTCCAAGCCGCAGAATAGCTGGCAATCACAGGGTGGGCAGTAGGTGTTTGTTTAGTAACACAACCAGAGAATAAGGGAAAACAAATCACCCCAAACAAAATATACCAGCTAGCTTTCATGCTGTGTCCTTATAAGTCGTTTGCCAATCGCATTTGCTTACAGATTAATCTGACCTTGCATATAGTCACGCGCCTGACCAATTAAGATTACCCTATCTCCTTGCACTTGGCACTGCATGGCACCAGAGCGGGCAGATAGCTGCTTTGCGGTTAAGTGGTTTTTGCCAAGTTTTTGCGCCCAGTACGGGGCAAGTTCACAATGGGCAGAGCCCGTTACTGGATCTTCATCTACCGCTAATTTAGGGAAAAAACAGCGGCTAACAAAGTCACAATCTTGACCTTTTGCGGTCACTACTACGCCACGTAGATCAAGTGCTTGCCAAGCCCTAAGGTTAGGTTTTAATTGTTCGAGACTGGTTTGACTATCTAGTTCTATTAGGTAATCAAAGGCCGCAGATACGGCAATTGGGGTTACCCCTAATCCAGCTAATAAGGCTTCGGGGGCATCTATGGCAGAAGGTAAAGACCCAGGAAAATCCATCGCCAAGCCCTCTTCGCTTTTAGTCACCACTAGCTCACCACTTCTGGTGTAAAAAACAATGCGCTGTTGCTGATAAGCCAAATGCTTAAAAATAACATGGGCTGTAGCTAGGGTGGCATGCCCACATAAATCTACCTCACTAGAAGGGGTGAACCACCTTAAATCAAAACCACTTTTATTAGGTACAAAAAAAGCCGTTTCTGACAAATTATTCGCCTCGGCAATTTGTTGCATCAATTGGTCACTGGGCCAACTTTTTAGCGGGCACACTGCCGCAGGATTGCCAGTAAATCCCCGTGTAGCAAAGGCATCTACCTGAAATATATCTATTTGCATATCTAATCAACCTTAGTTTGGAATACTAACCCTTGTTGAGCTGCGCAACGCCAATTAGCGCGCGGGATCTATACATTGCGAGGCATTATTATTCACCCTAAACCAACCTGCAATACTGTATCTATCTGTTTGGCTGGCTAGCACCTCATGAGGAAAACTATCACTTAAAAATACAATACATTGATTAAACTTAGGGGGGACTTTTAGCAACACTTTATCTGGTTGCTCTGCATACAAAACTAACTCTCCGCCATCTGTTTGTTGCCAATTAGGGTTTAAATAAGTCACTGTACTTAGCACTCTGTTACTGCGATCTGAGGCGATATCGGGTTTAAAGGCATCAAGGTGTTTTTTATAAAAACTGCCCTTAGCATAATGAGAAAAGTGGCATTCAAAATCAAACAGCCCCATAAACAAACGTCTATTTAACCCCAATCTAAGTTGGTCCATATAAGCTAAATATTGTTGTTGAGGGTCTGACTCACCGCTTAACCATAAGCTTTGATCAGAGCGAATTGTTTTGGCTAACTGTGCAGAAGCCTGACGACCTATAGCTGCAGGTTTAAACTCTGACAAGGCTTTATTTTTGGCTTCCACAAACAAACTCTCTGCCAATTCAGTTGGCAAAAAGTCACTTAATAATAAGTAGCCCTGTTGTTGCAATGCTTGGGCAACTTGGTCAATGGTGTGGTCTTTAATACAAGCTGTGTTCAACATAAATCAATCTAATTTGTGGGTTTAATTAAAGCCCTAGTGGCTTTAGTAAAAGCATTAAAGTGGGTAACATTGCTTGGTAAATTGCTGCTAATGGCTTAGTTCACGCATTGTCACCCGACTACATACTTAACCCCAATTGATAGAGCTGATTTTTCTTTAAACCAAACTGTTGGGCGGTAATTGCTGCGGCCTTTTTTAAAGGTAACTCTGCCATTAATAAAGTTAATAATTGCAAGGCCTCACTGGATACTGTGTTTTGGTCGGCTTTTTTTCCGGCTATCATTAACACAAATTCACCTCTTTGGTGATTCGCATCGGCTTCTAGCCAATTTACACAGGCAAGTGACGAACCTGAATAAAAAGTTTCAAAGGTTTTAGTGAGCTCTTTAGCCAGTACCAGTTCACGCTCTGGCCCTAACTCCTCAACTATGGCTTTGACTGTGTCTAAAATTCTGCGTGGTGATTCATAAAACACAGAGGTTTTAGACTCAGCCAATAAAGTTTGCAAAGCTTGTTGTTTAGCTTGAGCTTTTACTGGCAAAAAACCTGAGAAAATAAACTTATCTGTGGCTAATCCAGCCGCACATAAAGCGGTAATAGCCGCACAAGGCCCTGGTAAAGGTACAACCTTGACCTCTGCAGCACGACACTGACTCACTAACCCATAACCAGGATCACTAATAAGCGGAGTACCTGCATCAGATATTAGGGCAATGTTTTGGCCTAGTTGTAATTTTTCAATAAGCTGAATAGCGCGCTGACTTTCATTATGATCGTGCAATGAGATAAGTCGCGTATCAATAGCATAATGTTGCAATAAACGCTGGCTATGGCGGGTATCTTCTGCGGCAATTAAATCTACCTCAGCTAAAATACGAATGGCCCTTTGGGTCATGTCTTCTAAGTTACCAATAGGAGTGGCAACGATATAAAGTGTTCCTGTTTCGGTCACAGTGTATTCTCCATGTTTCTTTGGCGCGTCAATGTATAAGTTTGCGCTAAGAAACCTTTGCAGGCCTAGATATTTATTCCCGTTACTATAAACTATTCGGCACTATCTTTTACGGGTTTGTGTCATGAGTGTTAGGTCTTTTTTGGTTTTTTGTATGGCAACATTATTTTTGCAGTCTTGTGCAAATAATGCCCAAAAGCCGTCTCAGAAACCCCTTGTAAAAAACTCTGAATCGGTGTCTCAGCCCGAAAAAAACAGTGGCTATTTTTTGGCTCAAGCTAAACAGCAATCAGACCTTTACACCCGTAATGATCTATTACTGCAAGCTGCACAAGCCCTACAAACTGAACAAGAGTGCGAACAGAGCATTCGAATGTTAGCGCTGTTACAACCTGAGCTTCAGGATAGTCGACAACTCACTCTAGCTAACTTAATTCAAGCTGAATGTTATTTATTATTATCAAATCAAGGGCTAGCCAAAGCCGAGCAGCTATTTAATCAATTATCCTTTGATTATGGCTATTCAGCACGTATAGCGGCATTAGCCACCCAAATATATCAATTAAAAAAAATGTGGTTAAGCGCAGCCCGTGCAGTACAAAAACTCGATACCCCACCACTAGAACAAGCTCAGTTAACTTGGCAATACATTAAAAGGTTAAGTCTTGCCGAGTTAGAAAAAGCCCGTTTAACTGAAAGCAGCCTACAAGCCTGGCTGCAATTGGCCATTATTACCAAGCGGTATGCCTTGCAACCCGAGCAATTTAATCAAGAGTTGGCTAATTGGCAATTGCGCCACAGCGGCCATCCATTAGTAGAAACACTGCCAGAAGATATAGTGCAATTAATGGCACTGCCCCCTATTGAGCCACAAAAAGTGGCGATTTTACTGCCCTTGTCAGGACGTTTAGCTAATCAAGGAACAGCTGTAAAAGAAGGGATTTTAGCCGCCTATTTTAATCAACTATCAGAGTCCGAAAACAAAGGAATGTTATTTGATAAGCAAATTAGTTTTATTGATACAAACTTAAAAACGGCTGCAGAATTAAACACTTTAGTTGCAGACTATGATGTGGTGATTGGTCCTTTAGTCAAAGACAAAATAGCTGAGTTAAGTAAACTTTTACCCGCAGACAAACTTTTACTCGCGTTAAATAGACTAGCCGAAAATCAAACAAGCCTGGCAACCTTAGGTCCAGAGCCTAAAGTTGAAGTGCATAAAGAACAGTATTATTTTGCCTTAGCCCCTGAAGATGAAGCCGAGCAACTTGCTGAACATATTCAGCAACAAGGCTTAATTAGACCTGTTATTTTTGCCGCCAACTCTGAAGCTACCCAAAGAATGGCCGAGGCTTTTATTAATAAATGGCAACAAACGGCTAATGCCATGCAACCCGATTTAAGTATTTTTACCGATAATAAAGATATGCGAGAGCGAGTGTCTGACATGTTAGATGTAAGCCAAAGTAAAGCTCGCATAGGTCAAATAGAAAGACTAGCCGATGTTGAAGTCTTTGGGGTAGAACGCAACAGACTTGATATAGACGCCATAGTATTGTTTGCCAACTCTGAACAAACTGAATTGCTTAACCCTATTATTGAAGCCAGTCTTAGTCCATTTGCTCGCAATGCGTTTTCGGTGTTTGCTTCTTCTCGTAGTTATAGTTTGAATCTGTCAAACAACAGCATACGCGATTTACGCAACCTGACCTTTACTGATATGCCCTGGATGCTACCTGAGCATAATTGGCAAACCTTAGCGGATGAAATCCAGCAATTATGGCCACAAAAACACGATGCTTTATTACGCTTATTTGCCATGGGTTATGATGCTTACCATTTACTGCCTAACCTAAGACGCTTAAAAACCTTAAGCCATACGGCCAGCCAAGGATTAACCGGCGACATCTATATTGATCCCGAGGGAGTGATTCATAGACGCCTACCTTTAGCTAAAGTCTTGCAAGACAGAGTACAGGTTCTTGACTTGGATTAAGCAAGCATTATCAAGTGTAATTGGTAACAGAGCCGAACAACAAGCCCGGCAGTTTTTAACGCAACAAGGACTAGACTTTGTCTGCCAAAATTACCGATGTAAAAGCGGCGAAGTTGACCTTATTATGCGGGATAAACAAGAATTAGTTTTTGTAGAGGTAAAATACCGTAGTAAAAGTCAGCATGGCCAAGCTATAGAGTTTTTTCACCTACACAAAAGACGTAAATTTGAATCAGCAGTGATGCACTATTTACAAGAGCAACAATTAAACCCTAGTGTGGTTCCTCACCGGATTGACTTAATAGGAATAGATGGTCAAGGGCAGCAGGCAGACATCACTTGGCTAAAAAGCGTATAAATGGACGACTTAACCCATTAATTTTGGAGCATTATGTTAGAAAACATTAAAGCAAACTTTACTGAAAGCATTCAGATAAAAATTGCTTCTATCGAGTTATTACCAGAGTCTATCTCTAATGCCACCTATATGATGGTAAATGCCTTAGTCAATGGCAATAAAATATTGTGCTGTGGTAATGGCGGCTCAGCGGTAATAGCTCAGCATTTTTCGTCATTATTATTAAACAAATTCGAACGAGACAGACCTAGCTTACCCGCATTTTCATTAACAGCTGACGGTGCCACCTTATCGTCTATTGCAAATGATTTTGAGTTTGACGAAATCTATTCAAAGCAAGTTAGAGCACTCGGCCAAGCCGGAGATATATTGCTGGTGATCTCTACCAGTGGCAATTCTCAAAATGTGATTAAAGCCATGGAAGCCGCATTAAGCCGCGATATGACAATAGTGGCATTAACTGGCAATGATGGTGGCAAAACCGCAGGCTTAGTCAGTCAACATGATGTTGAAATTAGAGTGCCGTCTAACCGCACATCGCGTATTCAAGAAGTGCATTATTTAGTGGTAAATAGTTTGTGTGAAGGCATTGATAATTGCCTTTTCCCAGAAAATTTTGAGGAATAGTCTATGTTAAAACCCAATCAACTCGTGATCACTTCTTTGCTCATCTCTAGTTTGTTCTTACAAGGCTGCGCAGGCTTAATTATAGGCGCAGGCGTGGGGGCAGTATCCTTAGCCCATGACAGAAGAACAATTGGCACTCAAGTGGACGACACCACCACTGCCAGTAGAATTTCTGTTGCCTTATCTAAAGATAAAGCCATAGATAAACAAACTAGCATTACCGTACAAGTATTTAATGGCACGGCTTTATTAGTTGGCCAAGCGCCAACCCAAGAATTAATCGCCCAAGCCGAAAAACTAGCGGCCAGCGTTGAGCATATCAAAAAATTACACAATCAAATTCGCTTAGGTGCGCCTATTCCACCAAGCGTGATTGCTAAAGACGCCTGGATTGCCTCTAAGGTGAAAGCCAAACTCTTAGCCGATAAACGCATAGACGGCCTACACATTGAAATTGAAGTTGAAAATGCGGAAGTCTTTCTCATGGGTATAGTCACTAAAGACGAAGCCAACACTGCAGTAGAAATTACCCGCAATGTAGAAGGGGTTAAACAGGTAATCAAAGCCTTTGAATACCAATAAAAAAAGCGCCATTTAGGCGCTTTTTAGTATTTTGAGTAAGCTTACTTAACTACTGTTAGAGTTGGTTTACCTTTTTTAGGTTTTTGTTCACTTGTTTGAGGCTCACTTGAACTTTGTGGCTCACTGGGTTCAAGGTTTTCTTCGATAGTAAACACAGTACCTGCACCATTTTCTTTAGCATATATAGCTAAAACTGCTGGGCAAGGTACCACTATATTACGTGGCACACCGCCAAAACGGGCATCAAAAGTGAGTTCTTGTAACCCTAAGTGTAACTTGCCAGTAGAGGCAGGCGACACATTCAGCACAATTTGACCGTCTTGCACAAATTCTTGTGGAACTTGGGTGCCGGCATAATGCGCATCAACCACTATGTAAGGAGTAAGATTGTTATCTACAATCCACTCATAAAATGCGCGTAATAGGTAAGGCTGATTAGGTGTCATAACTTCACTATAAAGGGTTAAGAATTTCGCGTTCTTGATCGGTCAACGAAGCTTTAAACGAAGGTCTTTCGAAGATTCGATTCATGTACGCGCGCACATCTTTGCTGCCATTGCCAGTAAGCTCAATACCTAGAGCCGGTAAACGCCATAACAGCGGAGCTAAATAACAGTCTACTAGGCTGAATTCTTCACTCATAAAATAAGGCGTTTCAGCAAATAGTGGGGCTAAGCTTAATAAAGCTTCACGTAACTCATTACGGGCAGTATCAAGATCACCTTTCTTCGCTAAAATTTGCTCAGCTAACACATACCAGTCGTTTTGAATGCGGTGCATAGTAAGACGGCTTTGACCACGAGATACTGGATAAACTGGCATCAAAGGTGGATGTGGGAAACGCTCATCTAAATATTCCATAATGATATGTGAGTTATATAAAACTAACTCTCTATCAACTAAAGTAGGCACTGTGCCATAAGGGTTTAAATCTAATAAATCTTCTGGCAGGTTGTTAGGATCGGTATAGGAAATCTCAACACCCACACCTTTTTCCGCCAACACTATACGCGTTTGGTGACTGTATATGTCTAGGTTATCTGAGAACAACGTCATAATTGAACGTTTATTTGCGGCTACAGCCATTTAAATATCTCCTAATTTCTAACTTATTCACACCCAAGCCTTAGCTAAGGTGTCGTATTTTCGGTTTTGTTCGACTGCTTCAAACTAAAATAATCGAATAAAAACGGAAAAGAAGGGGCTTAAAGCCCCTTCTAAAAAATTTTGCGGATTATACACTAGATTCGTTTCAAAAGTGTGATGAATTAGTGTACATCTCTCCAATATTCTTTTTTCAGTAAGTACACCAAAATAAACAGTACTAATAAAAATACCATTACCCAGCGGCCAATACTTTCAGACTCCAAACGCGAAGGCTCACCTATGTAAACCAAGTAATTCACTAAGTCCAATACTGCTTTATCGTATTCGGCTGCACTTAGTTCACCACTGCCGTCGGCTTTAATGCCCACTTCACGGTCAACCATTTCACCATCTACCAACATTTTTTCTGTGGCTTGGCGAGGGATCCCCTGAAGCTCTTGCAACACGTGCGGCATACCCACTTCTGGAAAGACTAAGTTGTTAACCCCAAATGGGCGGCTGTCATCTTGGTAGAAAGTACGCAAGTAAGTGTATAACCAATCTGCGCCACGAACACGGGCCACCAAAGTTAGATCTGGAGGTGGTGCACCAAACCATTTTGCCGCTGACTCTACTGGCATTGCATTTTTAATATGCTCGCCAGGTTTTTCACCAGTAAATTGTAGGTTTTCTTGACCTAGCTCAACAGGAATACCTAAGTCTTCAAAAGTACGTTGGTAACGCTGATACTGAGTTTGGTGACAACCTAAACAATAGTTCATGAACAATTGCGCACCTTTTTGCAGCGATGCTTTGTCGGTTAAGTCGTATTCGGCTTTATCTAAAGGCACATTGCTGCCAGCGGCAAACACACCTAAAGGCAATAACAAGGATAATACAAAAACTATCTTTTTCATTCTGTGATCCTCGCTGGTACCGGTTTAGTTTGTTCGTTTTTGCTGTAAATAAACAATAAAGCAAAGAAGCCGAAGTACATAATAGTGGCAATTTGTGAAGCAACTATTTTCCAGTTTTCTTGTGGCGTACCACCTAAATAACCTAAGAAAATAAATACCATTGCAAACACTATTAGGTTCCATCTGTGTAAGCCACAACGATAACGCCAAGATTTCACTTTACCGCGGTCTATCCAAGGCAATAGAGCCAAGAAGATAATGGCCGCAAACATAGCAATAACCCCACCTAGTTTATGCGGTACAGCTTTCAAAATGGCATAAAAAGGCGTGAAGTACCAAACAGGGAAAATATGCTCTGGCGTTTTAAGCGGGTTAGCAATTTCAAAGTTTGGATGCTCTAAGAAGTATCCACCCATTTCTGGGTTAAAGAACATGATGTAGCAGAATGCCAATAAGAACACACTAAAGCCCACTAAGTCTTTTAACACTATGTGCGGGAAGAAAGGCACTATGTCATCAACAATGTCGTACTTGCTGGTGTAGTACTCATGGATCTTATATTTGGTTTTTTCGTCTTCGCTTAGCGAGCCTTTTTTACGTTTTACATCTGTGCCATCTGGGTTGTTTGAACCCACTTCGTGTAGTGCCACAATGTGTAAAAACACTAAAATAACAATGACTAAAGGCAAGGCAATAACGTGCAAAGCAAAGAAACGGTTAAGGGTGGCGCCAGAGATAACATAGTCACCTTGGATCCAAATCACTAAGTCTGGGCCAATCACAGGGATAGCACTAAACAAAGATACAATAACTTGTGCACCCCAATAAGACATTTGCCCCCAAGGTAGTACATAACCCATAAAGGCTTCAGCCATTAGCGCAAGATAAATGAACATACCAAACAACCACAGAAGTTCACGAGGTTTTTGATAAGAGCCATAAATCATGCCTCTAAACATGTGTAAATACACAACTATAAAGAAGGCTGACGCACCTGTACTGTGCATATAACGTAGAATATAGCCATATTCTACATCACGCATAATGTACTCTACCGAAGCAAAGGCCTCTTCTGCGCTAGGTGTGTAGCTCATGGTTAACCAAATACCAGTAACTATCTGATTAACTAAAACTATGGTGGCCAAAAATCCGAACATATACCAAAAGTTCATATTTCTGGGTGCGGGATATTGAATAGCATGCATGTTTGCAACACGCATTACGGGCAGACGATACTCCACCCAATCCATGAAATTTTTCCACATATTATGCTGCCCCTTCTTCGGAACCGATCAAAATAGTATTGTCATCAACAAATCTATAAGGCGGAACCACTAGGTTTAATCCAGCAGGTACGTTTTGGAACACGCGGCCCGCCATATCAAATTTAGAGCCATGACAAGGACAGAAGAAGCCTTCTTCTACACCTTCAACATACTCTGCAAAGGCGCCATCTTTTAAATGCTGTGGAGAACAGCCTAAGTGAGTACAAATACCCACTAGCACCAAAATTTCTTCTTTTAACGAACGATGAGGATTTTTAGCAAACTCTGGCTGCTGCTCTTCGTTTGAATCTGGATCTTTTAATTGATCGTTGTGGGCAGATAAAGTTGCCAATAATTCTGGCGTTCTGCGTGCAATCCACACTGGTTTGCTTCGCCAAATTACCCGGATCAGTTGACCTGGTTCGAGTTTACTGATGTCAGCTTCCACATCCGCACCTGCAGCTTTCGCTTTAATACTAGGGTTCCAGGATGCAATAAAGGGCACTGCTGCACCGACTACACCGACACCACCAACAACAGAAGTTGCCACCGTTAAAAAACGACGTCTATTACTATTATCTGGTTGGTTTTCGGCTTCAGACGAATCATGCGCATCTATAGATACATTGCTCATCCACTAATCTCCGAGGGTTAATTTGACCGACACTTTAATTTTATTGCCGCACTTCTTATTGGAAATAAATAAAGTTTTATTATTGACCGAAAATGATAAAAGAAAACCCATATAAAAGACAAGGAAATAGTCAATAAATTGAAGAATAACCGATACTTAACAAAAATTTTCTGAATTTTAACCTGTGAAATCGCAAATCGCTCAAAAAGCAGGCAATAAAAAACCCAGCAAAAGCTGGGTTTTTGAAAAGTTGTTGTCGTCTGACAATTAACGTTTTGAGAATTGAGGACGTTTACGTGCTTTATGAAGACCAACTTTCTTACGCTCAACTTTACGTGCATCACGAGTAACAAAGCCCGCTTTACGTAATGCTGGACGAAGGGTTTCGTCAAATTCCATCAAGGCACGTGTAATGCCGTGACGAATTGCACCAGCTTGACCACTGATACCACCACCAGCAACTGTGATGTAAAGGTCAAATTTTTCAGTCATTTCAACTAATTCTAATGGTTGACGCACGATCATACGTGCAGTCTCACGACCAAAGAATACGTCAAGAGGACGTTGATTTACTACAATGTTGCCACTACCTGCACGAAGAAAAACACGAGCGGTAGAGCTTTTGCGTCGGCCAGTGCCGTAATATTGATTATCTGCCATCTGTAATGCTCCTTAAAGGTCTAAGACTTGAGGCTGCTGAGCAGCATGTTTATGCTCAGGGCCAGCGAAGACTTTCATTTTGCGGAACATATCGCGTCCAAGAGGACCTTTAGGCAACATACCTTTAACCGCTTTTTCAATGATCATCTCTGGCTTGTGGGCTTGTAACTTTTCAAAGTTAGTCTCTTTAAGACCGCCTGGGTAACCAGTGTGTGAGTAGTACATCTTGCCCTTGGCTTTGTTGCCAGTAACAGTGACTTTCTCAGCGTTGATCACAACAATGTAATCACCAGTGTCCACGTGAGGTGTGTACTCTGGCTTATGCTTACCGCGTAAGCGGATAGCAATCTCAGTCGCTAAACGACCAAGTGTTTTGTCTGCGGCGTCAACCACATACCATTCACGTTTTACCGTTTCTGGCTTTGCAACAAAAGTTTTCATTTAAAAATACCCGAAATATATAAATAATCGTTACTTAGTTTTGTGTTCGGAGTTTAACCACCGACTGCTACACAAAACCGCTAAAAATCAATGCTTTGACCCCTTCGAGTCGATTGATTTATCCGCTTTCCCAAAGCGGGGGCAACTGGGCAGGGCGCGAATTATACAGAAGTTAAGGAAAAACGCGAGGGTAATTTTTGAGCATTTGGCTAAAAATCCGCAAATTACCCTGAATTTACCTTTTTGGTACTAACAGTTCGGGATCTAACCTTTCTTTAAACCAATTAATTCGCCAGTCTAAATGCGCTCCCGTTGCACGGCCAGTGGCGCCAATCTCTGCGACTAAATCCCCTTGTTTGACTTCTGTACCCACACTGACATGGGCTTTACTTAAATGTAAAAAAGTCGAGGTCACGCCATAACCATGATCAATGATCATAGTGCCGCCTGAATAATACATATTTGCTTCAAATAAACTCACTATACCATCTGCCGGTGCGTATACAGGCGTGCCAGTAGGTGCAGCCACATCTAAGCCATAATGGGGGCGCTTTGGCACACCGTTAAATATCCTTTGGCTACCATAAACTCCGCTAATTGGGCCTTGCGCAGGCCAGATGAAGTCTTGGTAAAAAAAGGTTTTTGCGGTGAAGGTTGCTCGAGCTTGGGCAATTTGTTGATTATCTTTGGCAATTCGCTTAGAAACACTTTCTGGTGGGCTAACATACTTGCTGGCTACCCCTTCAATTTTTTGAGTTGGGTAGTCTCTGGCGGTTAGCACTATAGATTGCTGATAATTATTACCCTTTGCATCTTGCCATTTAAGGCTATGCTCAAGTTTAGCATCTCGCCCAAACCCAAAAGCAAACAAACCTTCAGGTGACACCTTGACTGGGCTATCGTTTAACCACAATTGGGAGTTAGCGGGAAGCTGCCCGCGTACCAAGCTTCCTTGAGTCAATTCGCCCTTAAGTTCAATGTTAGCCGCCAGCAAAGTGCTGGAAACACCAAAGCTAATCAAAGCCGCCCAAAGTTTAAGCAAAAGCAATGGCTCCTTTACCTACGCCTTCATAGGCATACACAGTAAACTCGCTTTGAGCCTTCATGCGTTTGTGTTCATCGGCCATAAACTGGGCCAAACATTCTACTGTAGTATCGGTATCCACCATTTCAGTTTCGGCTTTTGGAATGGCCAGCTCAAACCTTCCTTGCGACGATTCATAAGCAAACAAGTAGTGCTGAGTATAATCAGCTAGAGATGGCTCAAAAGCGGTCTCAGTCAATTCTACTAAATCTTCATTAGAGCCAATATAAATATCACACCAACGATCTGCCCAATAAGCTTGCCATTCAAGACTTGGTTGTTGGTTTTCGTAGACCACCACTTTGGATCTGTGCCCATGGGCGATACGCTGACAATTGCCATCGTGCTTTTTAAGTCCGTGGGTGTAATGGTAATAAGGGGTGTCTATTACTTCTGCGCGTAAATTAAGCTCTATACCAGCTACATTTTCTGGCAAGTGTGTGGCAATCACGTCTTTTAAGTAATCACTCACCGATGGCATAGTGACATGCTCAGAATACACAAAGGCATAAGCTTCTGCCGGGCAATTCAAATGAATAGATTGCTGATTAGGACGCATAAAATCGACCTTAACCATTTCGGTTTTATCATCACGCTGCACTTGGCTGTAAGCATGTTCTACCGGCACTAATAATTTATGGTCAATGTACTCGTCTATTAGATATTTCAGTTGTTTTTTAACTTTACCAAAATCTAATACCATGCTTTCTTCGTTTAAATCACCCTTAAGGATCACGTCTACAATCCAGCTTTCGCCCACCATGCCTCGTTCTGGGCATAAATAAGAGAAGTCCATTACGGTTAAATCGTTAACAAATAATTGCATATAAATAAGTCGTTACCTTGGCTTAGGGTGGCCTTTTGCAGGCCTCTATTAATCTGTACTAGTATAAAGAATTGCTGGCAGATGTCAGCTTTGTGATTTCAATAATTGATCTTTTAGGTTAGGCGGAATGCCTCTAATCATTAAAGTATCAGAGCCTGCATCATAACTGACACGGTCACCTAAAAGTTTTCGTTCAAAGCTTAAAGAAATCCCCCCACCTTGCCCGCTAAATTTAGCTAAGGTTTTTAAAGCGCTTCTATCTGCTTGAAACTGCTCTTCCACTGGCACTTCTGCTTGCTGGTTAAACTGTTCAAAACTCACATGTTCGCTGGGTAACTTAGCTGCAAGTTCTTGAATTTGAATATCTTCGCCAGCTTCTAGTTTTTCTTTGTAATAGTCGGATACAGTAGAACGTGCTTGATGTTTTTCTACTGGGTCGAGTTGCTCAGCAGATAAAAACGCATCCACTGTATTCAGCAGTTGTTTGTTTTGTTGTTTAATATCAACTAACTCTTCGCAACCAATAAAGTGCATGAAGAAGTCGGAGACCTTACGCCCCATACGCCCTTTAATAAAACTAATATAACGCTGTTGTTCTGGGCTCACCGCCAGTTGAGTGAGATCAATTCTGACTGCCAACTGCATTTTTGCCAGATCTAAGTGATCACTGCTAGTGAGTTCTAAGTCGCGATTAATCTCAACGTGTTGCTTAGTGTTTAATATGGCAATCATTAAATAATCTGTTGCTAAAAACTGATAATGGCTAAATAACACAAAGCCGGTTTCTAAAGTGCCGGTATCAATCAGGGATTTTTTTAATAACTCGCTAGCTTGAATACTAAAATCCACAAAGTCGATAGACTCATTCTGCATTTCGGCCAAAATAGATTTAAAGGGCACTGAGTGCGGAGTGAGTACTTGCGCTTCTTCACCTTCTTCGGTTTCTCGGCTAACACTGACTATTTCTGCATTGTCTGCCACAAAGCCACCCACGCCTTTACCTGGTTTAGTGTTAAAGGCGTGATTAACTTGTTGAGCCAAATTTTCAATTTCAGGGCTAACATCAAAACAACTATTACGTGGCACTAGGCTGAGTTCTTGTTGTTGATTAACCACTAATTGATGAACTACAAAGTGATGAATTAAAGCACTCACATTTATTCCTTAACAAAAATCTATTTAAATTCGCTACAGCTTTATGGGTTTATTCGCATTTTATTCAGACCATTGGTACTATCGCATTTATACACTGACCATTAATTTTTGAGCCACGCTAGATGCCACAACAATCTAAATATTCTGATAGTCAATTTGATGCGATTTCCCAAGACATTTTTATTGCCCTAGAAAAGCACCAAGCTACCCGCGATTTGTCGCTTATGGTGCTAGGAAATACCATTACCAATATCTTTCAACAACAAGTGCCTGAAAGTCAGCGTCAACAAATGGCCGAACAGTTTACACAAGTGCTGCTTAAAAGTATCAATGGAAAATAAAAAAGGTCGATTAGTTAAATGATCCTAGGCGAAACTCCGCGCAGAAAATTAGTCACCCGATTAGTGACATGGGGGCATTGGTTTGCTCTATTAAATATTGTTATTGCGGCCACCATAGCTGCGATTTATATTTTAAACTCCCCTGCTCCTGGTACTTTGTTAGGGACCTTTTATTTATTTGTGACTTGGATAAGCCACATTGGTTTTTTAACTTTTTTTGCCTTTGTCATCTTAATTTTACCTTTATGTTATTTGCTGGCTAACGCCAAGTTGGTCAAAGCCATTAGTTCAATTTTAGCCGCCACTGGTTTAGCGCTATTGGCCTTTGATGCTTTGCTGTATAACAAATATGGCGTGCATCTGAGCCTTAATTCTGCCGAATTAATTCGCTCTGAAGCCCAAACCGCTATGGCACAATTTGGCTGGCAACAATGGGGCTTTTTATTATTGTTATTTGTGGTGTGGTTATCATTTCAATTAACCCTAGCTAATGCCCTGTGGAAACGCATTAATCGATTACAAAAACGTAAACTGGGCTTACCTATAACCAGCTTTTTTGTGAGTTGTTTTGTGCTAAGTCACGCTTTGCATGTGTGGGCAGATGCCAATTTGTATCAGCCCATAGTGCAACAAGATAATATGTTTCCTTTGTCTTACCCGGCCACCGCCAAAACCTTAATGTCGCGTTACAGCTTATTAGATTTAGAAGACTATCAACAACGTAAAGCTTTGCAGTTTGATCAAACTATTTCTGGCATTCGTTATCCTGCTGAACCCGTATATTGCTCGGTCAATAACACCCAAAAAGTCTTAGTCTTGGCTTTAGTTAATGGCAAATTACCTAGCAGCATAGATGGACTAACCCGCTTTAATCAGCACTACTTATTGCCAGATACAGTCTCTACCGCGGCTACGACTCTATTGTATGGGCTGCCAGAACTCTATCATTCTAGTCTTACTGGCTATGCACCTGTGTTACTTCAACTACCCGCCAGTTTAGGTTTAACCGTGTCTTTGTATAGCCAAGATGGAGCGCTATTGGGTGAAACAGCGCAATATCAACAAGACTGGGCAACCTTTAAAAATCAAGTTCTACAAGGGCAAAGTAACCTAGCCTTGGGCATGGTAGATAAGGCACAATTATTTGCCTTACTCACAGATGAGGTGCTTAGCCAATATCAAGTCATAGTGACATCCTTTACTTCTCAAGACAGTAAACATGACCTACTTATGACCAACTTTGCCGTTAAAAAAGAGTTTTCTAGCTTTGAAGATATCGCGCCAACTGCTTTATCTTTATTGGGTTGCAGTGCTAATGCGAGTGCCTACAGCACTGGCTCATCATTAACCCAAAAGAATAACAGTGGTTATTTAGTGAGTACTCAAGGCAGTAAAGTAGTATTGCTTACCCCAAGCCAAAGAATTGAAATTTTCAATAATGGCAATGTGCGAGTATTTGATTTAATGACAGGTGACGAAACCTTTAATCAAGTCGACACTAATATTCTTAGTCAAGGCATTAAACACCTTAGTCATTTTTCTGCTAAACGTTCGATACGTCCTATCTAGCGTTTAGCAAATACCGCTATATCAAAGTCAGCTGTTACTTCTTGCAACTCCGCCATTAAACGATGTTTTTTGGCTTCTGTGGCGGTCCAAAAATAAGGTGTCATCATCAGTAGGTTTTCGCGCTGTTGTGGCTCTGTTAATACAAAATCAAAACTTAATTGCTGTTGTAGGATTAACTCAAAGCCTTCAGGCTGCTTTGTCGCACTTTTGTGTTCAGTGGGATTATCGTATAAACATTGTTTTAATTGCTGTAAGTGATTGGCAGCAGGGTTAACAGTGATCCAAATACCTTGTGCTTTTAAAATGCGCAAAATTTCTGTTTCACTGCTAGGTGCAAAAATTTGTAATACAGCATCTTGTTGACCATCTGGCAAAGGGATCTGATAGGTACTAGCCACCGCAAAGTGTGCTTCAGGGTATTTTTTTGCAGCTTTTTGCACAGCAAACTTTGAGATATCAACGCCGCTATAATGTACATGCTGATTATCGATACTCTGGCGAATATCATTGATATAATAGCCTTCACCACACCCTGCATCAAAAAAGTGCTTGCCACTGGACGCCTGTTGTTTTGCCAAATAGTCGGCGAATATCCCCGCTAAACCATCTGCCAGAGGTTGATAATAACCTTGCTCTAAAAACGCTCTGCGGCCATTCACCATTTGTTTGTTGTCACCAGGCTGTTTACTGTTTTTGTGTTGAGCTAATAGCAAATTTACATAGCCTTCTTTCGCCATATCAAAGCGATGCCCCTGCGCACAAGCCAACAATTTTTGCTCTAGCGACAAAGGGAGAAAACAAGCGGGACAAATCCAATTAGACATACAAATAAAAACTCAGCAAATTTTGACTTTAAATATACAAGTGTGGAATGGTAGCACTTTGACATCTATATTGAGAGTTTTGTGGTTTTCTTTAGCCCATAATACCCATAGAAACTCACTGATTTGCTCGATAATTTATTTAACCCTAAATAAAGCATTAAAAGGAATTGCCTTATGCGCTCATTATTCTTGGCCTGTTTAATTTTGTTTGTTCAACAAACCTTTGCCTCCCAAGGTTATTATCGTTTTCCCGCCTTGCACAATAACACCTTAGTTTTTACTGCTGAGGGCGACCTGTGGAAAATGGCTTTATCTGATAAATATGCCCAGCGTCTTACCAGCCAAGTGGCAGAAGAAAGCCAAGCTAGCATTTCTCCTGATGGCAATTGGATTGCTTTTGTGGCGAATTATACTGGTGCACCAGAAGTCCATGTAATGCCAATAAATGGTGGTTTAGCCAAACAACTTAGCTTTGAAAATACCCGGATTAAGTTACACGGCTGGAGCCAAAACGGGCAGGTGTTATATAGCTACAATGGTCGAGTAGGGCCTGCAGGCAACTGGACCTTAAAATTAGTCGAGCCAAAGTCTCTCACTACTACTACCCTGCCCTTAGCCGATGCGGTGGATGGTAGCCTTGCGCCAGATAACACCCTGTTTTTTAGTCAGTTTGGCCTACAAGTGTCAACCGACAACGCTAAGCATTATCAAGGTGGTGCAAAAGGCGAAATTTGGAAATTCTCATTAAATGACGATAAAGAAGCCGAGCATCTCACAGCTAAGCATCAAGGTTCGGTGCGTTCACCTATGGTAGCTGGCCAGCGTGTGTATTTTATTAGTAATCAAAGTGGCAGCGATAATATATGGTCGATGAAACTCAATGGTCGCGATCAACAACAGCATACTCGCTATACCGATTGGGAAGTCAGAAGTGCCCGTTTATTTAAAGATAAAATTGCTTATCAACTGGGCGCAGATATCAAAATTTTAGATTTAACCACTGGTCAAAGTAACAAAGTCGAGATTGCGCTAACCTCTGACTTTGCTCAGCAAAGAAAACATTGGGTGAATAACCCTATTAACTATTTAACCTCAGCAAAACAAGCCAGTGACAGTAAAAAAGTCGTGATTACCGCCAGAGGCAGAGTGGCCATAGCTACAGCCGATGGCAGCCGACTGGTTGAAGTTGCCACACCTGCCAATTCTCGTACCCGTAAAGCCATACTTAGCCATGATAATCAGTTTGTGTATGCCATTAATGACAACAGCGGCGAATTAGAAATTTGGCAATATCCTGCCGATGGTTCAGAAGGAGCAGAGCAACTCACTTTTGATGGGCAAGTATTTCGTTTTAACTTATTTTTATCACCAGATGGAAAATTCATTGCACACAATGACAAGCAGGGCAATCTTTGGATGTTAGACATTCAATCTAAACAAAATAAAAAAGTGCTAGGGGATTTAGAAATAGGCGCAGACTTTGGCGAATTAGTTTGGTCATCAAATAGCCAACTGATTGCGCTCAATTATTTCCAGAACAGTACTGAGCTAAAGCGCAGCAAAATACTGTTGATCGATATTCAAAACAACAATAAAAAAGTATTAACCAGTGATAAGTATTTTTCTTATTCACCGGCTTTTTCGGCCGATAACCAATGGCTATATTTTTTGTCTGACCGTAACTTTGATGTTCATCCCAATTCGCCTTGGGGAGACAGAAATATGGGCGCCAACTTTGATCGAAAAGCACAAATCTTCGCTATTGCCTTAAACAAAGATGCCTCATTTCCTTTTGCGTCACCTACTGAATTAGACCAACTTGCCGCCGAAAAAGGTGACAAGCAAGAAAACTCTGCAGAGCCAGAAACAAACAAAAAAGCAACGCCCAACAAAGAACCCGCAACCATAGTCGTTGATTGGCAAGGGTTAGAAAAAAGATTGTGGCAAGTCCCAGTACCTGCAGGTAATTACAGTAATTTGTTGGCCAATCAAAAATACTTATATGTGTTAGACAAAATTACCGAACCAGGCAGTCAGCCTGCACTTAAATCTATAGAGATAAAGGCCAACACTAAAGTCGAAACCTTTGCCGAAAAAGTGCAAAACGCCAGTTTATCGGATGATGGGAAAACCCTTTTCATGCAGCAAACCGGCAACAAAAAGGCCATGTTCTTAGTAGATGCCAAAGCTAAATTTAATAGCAAAGCAGCTGATATAAAAATCAACACCAGTGATTGGAAGCTATTTATCGATCCACAACAAGAATGGCAACAGATATTCCACGATGCTTGGTTAATGCACCGCGATTCTTTATTTGATAAAAACATGCGTGGCCTTGACTGGGCAGCGGTTAAACAAAAATATCAGCCACTACTTAGCCGCTTAACCGATCGTCATGAATTAAACGATATTTTTAAACAAATGATGGGCGAACTAAACACCCTGCATTCTCAAGTCTATGGTGGCGACCTACCCACAGATAACAAGCAAGCTAAACCTGCCACTCTAGGCGCCCAATACAAACAAAACCAACAAGGGGTAGAAATTGAAAAGATTTATGCCAATGATCCAGAATTAATTAGCATGCAATCACCTCTAGCTAAACCAGGTGTTAATGCCCAAGTAGGAGATGTTATCCACGCCATAAACGGTCAGCCCATCAAAGTGCTTGCCGATATTGCCAAGGCCCTACAAAATCAGGTGGGCAAACAAGTATTACTCACTTTAAAAAGACAAGGTGAAGAAATTAAAACTGTGGTTAAGCCGGGCTCAACACGAGACGACTATTATCAACGTTATTACGATTGGGTGTATCACAATCAGCAAAAAGTATTCAAAACAGACGAACAGATTGGCTATTTACATCTTCGCGCCATGGGTGCAGGAGATGTTGAAAACTTTGCGAGAGAATTTTATGCACAGAATAACAAACAAGGCTTAATTATAGATGTAAGACGCAATAACGGCGGCAATATAGATAGCTGGATTATAGAAAAGTTATTAAAACGTGCATGGTCTTTCTGGAAAGCAAGAAGTGGCCCCGCTTATAGCAATATGCAACAAGCCTTTCGCGGCCACTTAGTGGTACTGGCCGATCAATTTACTTACTCAGACGGTGAAACCTTCACCGCTGGTGTTAAAGCCTTAAAACTTGGCACAGTGATAGGCAAACAAACAGCCGGCGCTGGGGTATGGCTGTCTGGCCGTAACCGCCAAGCAGACAATGGTCTGGCAAGGGTGGCAGAGTTTCCTGTGTATGCCATGGATGGACGCTGGATAACCGAAGGGCGCGGCATTAGCCCAGATATTGAAGTAACTAATTTACCTCATGCGACCTTTAAAGGTGAAGATGCTCAGCTACAGCAAGCCATTAAATTTCTGCAAAAGAAAATCAAAAAGCAACCAGTTAAGGCTATGAAAGTTAAAGACTTTCCGGCTGTGGAACATGCCGCTGATGATATTCTTAAATGATAGATTAAACACAAAGCGATGAATGAAACAGGACAAACTTGCCACTTGCCTTTAGTCTAGGGCAAGTAGCAGCTGATGCTATTTGCCATCGCAAGTTTGTCTTGATTATTTAATTTTATAAAGCTAGTACACTTTTTATTTAGGAGTCACAGCAAAAATTAAAACGGATTAAGACTATACCCCTGCTGCTGCAAAAGAGCATGGGCCGTCATAGCCGACAATTCTATTTCACTGCCAGTTATTAATTGCTCGAGGGCAATGTCGTAAGCAGCAGCCGATTGCCCACACAAAATAACCCGCACATTATTGGCTAATAAGCTTTGTATTAAAGCTTGGTTTTTATTATCAAGTTGGTGGGCTTGTTGATAATTGTGGTTATTTAACAAGTCAAAACTGGCTTTGCCATGCACCACTAAAGCCAAGTGAATATTTTCTTTTGGCACCCCGGCTGCCGCTTGCATATTAATAAAACGCGCTGAACTGTTGAATTGTCGATTTAATTCGCCGGGTTTTGCTGCTTTACCCACATCAAAGGCCACCTTAAATTCTCGCTTGGTTAGCGGGCTTTTTGAAGCTACTGGTGCGTGTTTTCCATAACCCACAATTACCGGGCCATCTTTAAAATCGCTCATCTTTGCCTGAATTATTTGGCTAGGAATCATCAGTAAAAAGGCCAGAATGAAGTTGAACTTGAGTAATTTAGCCGACATTTTTGGCTTCCTGTTTTTATTATCTAGCTCTGCAAGTTAAAGCTGTTGTTGATTCTAATCAAGATTTTTTCGGTTATCAGTTCTGGCACATAGCGGGGTTAGTTTTACATAAACTCGCCATCACTTGTTGAGTCTGGCGTTCAACTGTACTGCTAACGATGTTTTTAAAATGCTCGCGTAACCAAATCAAACCTTGATCTGAATCTTGCCTTTTGTGCCATATGGCTGAAACTTGTTGCGGCATTAATTCTAGTGGTGGCTTAGTGGCTGATATTTCTCCTGCGATGATTTCGTTGGCTACCGCAGGAATGGGAATAACACATATTAGGTTGCTGCGTTTAATTAACTTAGCCACTGAAGAAAAATGATTCACCGACATAGCGACTCGCCTAGACAAGCCGTGTTGGAGTAGTACTTGATCTGTATAGCCAGTTGTATCACCAGATAGCGACACTAACAGGTGATCCGCCTCGGCAAACTCTTGTAAACTTAAATCGGCTTTGGCTAATGGGTGAGCATGATCCATGATACAAACATAAGTAGGGGCAAATAAATATTCAGCTCTAAAGGTCGGCGAGATAACACCTGTCACCCCTATCACCATATCTACTTCAGCGTCTTCTAACACTTGTTCGGTATTAACTATGGTATAGGGAACAGCATGAATATTGATCCCTGGCGCGTGTTTTTCGATCTTCGCGCGTAACTTTGGCCATACCATATCCACCACTATGTCGTTAACCGCCACTCTGAACGTGCGTTTTGCAGTGGCTGGATCAAAACTCTGAGGATCAACCGCTTCGGTTAATGCACTCAATGGCGCACGTACTTGATTCCATAAATTTTGGGCATGTAAAGTGGGTTGAATATTACGCCCATCTTTAACAAATAATTCGTCTTTCCAAGCAATACGCATTCTACTCACCGCATTTGATACAGCAGGTTGTGTCATGGCAAGCCGATGAGCGGCTCGAGTAATGGAACGTTCAGTCATGATGGCATCAAATACCATTAACAAATTAAGTTCTTGGGGGCGCATGGCAAATTGCTCGAGAAGAATGATAGAAGCAGGATACATCACAAAATAAAATGTGTCACATATCATAATATAATTATTTTTATGTGAATTTCTTAGCCATAATCACATCATGAAAGTTTCAGCACAAAGTAACTAAGGTTTATGAAAACACAATATTCAGCACTTTTTATCAAATTCGTTCGGTCAAGCCTGCTGGTGTTGGCCACGCTATTGGCAAACGTCAGTTTTGCCCAGCAAGCCAACCCGCAGCAATTGCTTGAACAGGCTACAAAGACGACCTTTACTAGAATAGAAGTAGAGCAACACCAGATTAATGCCAACCCCAATCACCTTAGAGACATAATTGAGCAAGAGCTCATGCCTTATGTCGATCATAAATTTGCCGCTTTTAAGGTGTTGGGCAACCAATTTCGATCTGTACCCCAAGATAAAATTCCAGAATTTATCGAGCAATTTAGGCTTTACTTAATTTCAAATTTTGCCGTGGCATTGTCTAACTACGGTGGTCAACAACTGGTATTTGCACCAGTGGCAGACTACCAAAATCAAAAAAGCATGGATATAAGAGCTGTCATACAAACCGCGGGGCGCCCAGATATACGCATTAACTTTAAGATGCGTAAAAGCGCGTCAACACAAGAATGGAAAACCTATGATTTAGAGGCCGAAGGCATTAGCTTGTTATCGAGCAAACGAAATGAATTTGCTTCTACTATTCGTCAACAAGGCATACAAGCTGTGATTGATCTCATGCAGGCTAAAAATAACCAAGAGTTGAATATCACTGCTAAGCTTAACTAATCCAATTAAGTAATAGGGATGTCACTTCAACTGACTGAAGACTTTATTAAATAAGCTTTAACCCATTAAGCCGACTTAAAGTCGGCTTTTTTGTGCTTATGGTTTTGTATAAGTGCCTTCAATCTTTTGCTTAAGTTTGATAGTACTATATTGCATTCCAGTAGCACCCTTTACATTAGGCTAGCTGTCAGCATAATCATTCGTCTGTATAATGATCACCAGTTCATTTTTTATGGAAAAATTAGTGAAACACTTTTATCTCGCCATTCTTATCTGTGCTTTAGCCTTGTACAGCCTGTCATCTTTGGCCAAGGCAGAAATAGAAGTTATCTGGCAGCAGCCCGAAAACTTCACTGATGTAAAACATGCCAGTAGTTCCAGCGAACGTTTTGAGGAAAAAACCTTTAATACCTTAGGCAATTTTTTTGCAAAGTTAGCGGCCAAACTGCCAAAGGATCAAAAGCTGATCATAACTGTTAAAGATTTGGATTTAGCGGGTAGGGTTACCTCAGCATCTTATGCGGGTTTTGGCCGTAGTGGCTCGGATGTCAGGGTAATCAATCGGGTGAATATGCCTCGAATAGACTTTAGCTATCAGTTGCTCGATAACCAAGGCGTTGTGCTTAAAGAGGCGGAAATCAACTTAAAAGATCCTAACTTTAAGCACAGGTTTAACCCCTTTCGAGAAAGCAGTAAATTGCGATACGAAAAAAACATGTTGCGATTATGGTTTAAACAAGAGTTACCAACCTTGCTTGCCAAGAATTAACTGTTTGTTTGAGGTAGTTATTATTCGAATACCATGCTTGAAAAACACAGATAGAGCGCTAGCGAAAATTAATGTCTGATCTGGCTGTTGTATAAAGATTACTTCAGATAAAAATTGTCGCTGCGCTGGGTATTTCACTTCTGTAACTTTAGACGCGAGTTCCGCCATCTAGTTCTAGAGTACGGCCGGTAAAGTAATCATTTTCAAAGATAAACTTAGCCGCATGTGCCAATTCTTCTACTTCGGCTAATCGACGCAAAGGTACTGTGCTAATAAACATCTCACGCATTTCAGGGCGCATTTGTGCCGCCATAGCCGTTTCAACTAGCCCTGGTGCAATACAACCAGTACGAATACCAAAACGCGCTAACTCTTTGCCCCAAGAGACAGTCATAGTAGCCACTGCAGCTTTTGTAGCAGAGTAGTTGGTTTGGCCGATGTTGCCCGCACGAGATACCGACGAAATGTTGATGATCACGCCTTTGCTTTTACTATTTATCATTTGCGCTGCAGCTTCACGACTACATAAAAAAGTACCAGTAACATTAACGTCTAACACCGACTGGAATTGCTCTAGCGACATTTTTTTAACTACTTGGCCATCTTTGACTTTTAACAACATGCCATCGCGCATAATGCCCGCGCTGTTAATTAAGCCATTAAGTTGACCAAAATCCGCCACTATATCAGCAAAAGCCGTTTCAACTTGTTGCTCGTCAGTAACGTTAATGGCATAACCTTTCGCTTTTACACCGAGTTTTTCAATGTCGCTGGCTGCTGCATTAACCGCTTCTGCTTGCATATCGATTAAGGCAATATGGGCGCCTTGTTTAGCAAACTCTTCAGCCATGGCTTTACCTAAACCTTGCGCTGCACCTGTGATAGCAATCACTTGATTTTGTAAATTCATTAGGATTTCTCTTGCTTAGAAAATAAGTTAAAAATACTGGAGAAGTCTAGCTGACCATTGCCTTGCTGACTGTGGATAGTATACAAGCTTTGGGCTAATGCCCCCATGGGTGTAGATGAATGGCTTTTTAGCCCAGTGTCCATGGCTAAACCTAAATCTTTTTTCATTAAATCCACCATAAACCCACCTTGATAACCATTGGATGATGGCACGTTTTCCATTACGTTAGGGCAAGGATTATAAAGTTCTAAGGTCCAGTTACGGCCAGAGCTTTGTAACATAATATCCGACATCACTTTAGGATCTAAGCCATTGTCTATGGCCATTTGTAAGGCTTCTGAGGTTCCTAACATCAAGACCGACAGCAGCATATTATTACAGATTTTTGCTACCTGACCGGCACCCACTTCTCCGGCATGAAAGATATTTTTACCCATGGCCTGCAATATAGGCAAAGCAGTGGCGTAGTTTTGTTCAGAGCCACCTACGATAAAAGTTAGGGTACCAGCGGTTGCACCGCCCACTCCACCAGACACAGGTGCATCAATAAACTCAATACCTTGCTTAGCCAAGGCGGCTGCAACATGCTTGGCGGTAGCTGTATCTATAGTGCTTGAATCAATCACTAAAGCATTGGCTTTTAAATCTTTCGCTATGCCTGTGTCTGAGGTATATAAAGCGTCAACATGTTTGCCAGCTGGCAACATTGAAATTACCACATCTGCATTTTTTACCGCTTCATTGGCAGTGGCAGCTTGAGTGGCACCTGCAGCTTCTAGTTTGTCCATGGCCTCTTGCACTAAGTCAAATACACATACGGCGTATCCAGCTTTAACCAAGTTATGAGCCATTGGCCCGCCCATGTTGCCTAAGCCAATAAAGGCTATTTGGGTAGTGTGTTGTTGCATAATATCCTCTACTGAGATTTACCTAAGTGAGCCAAAGGGTGTGCATCTGCTGGCCAAAGGGTTGCAAAAAAACTGTCTAACGCGTCTTTTGACACCTCTTGCACTGTTTTAAAACGCCAGTTGGGTTGGTAGTCTTTGTCTATCAACAAAGCTCTTACCCCTTCTTGAAATTCACCAAACTCGCCGCATTGGCAAGACATACCCAATTCCATTCTAAAACACTCGGCTAAGCTTAAGTTTTTGCCTCGCTTTAGTTGTTCAAACAACAAATTAGCTGACAAAGGTGACCCTGCCTTTAAGGATTTTTGGGCTTTTGCTAGCCATTTGTCTTGCTCGCTATCTGCAGCTAAAACAAACTCAATGGCATCTTCAAGTTGTTGTTTTTGGGCTAGTTCATTGAACCATGGCTGTTTAGCCTGCATATTGCCTGGGGGCAATTCACTGGCATGTTCAGCATCTAGATTTTGACAAATCTGAGTTAGGGTTTGGGCAAAGTTTTTAGCTTGCCAATCAGCTTTTTGTAGCTGCTCAATTAAGCTAGATTTTTGCTCTTGTGGCACAAAATAATCGGCCAGTTTTACATATAAAGCGTCTGTGGCATTAATGCTGGCGCCTGTTAGGCCTAAAAACATGCCACATCCTGCTGGCATCTTATTTAAAAAGTAACTGCCACCCACATCTGGGTACAAACCTATGCTGATTTCTGGCATAGCTAAACGTGAGCTTTGAGTGACTATTCTATGACTAGCACCACTCATTAGGCCTAAACCACCGCCCATGACTATACCGTTGCCCCACACCATAAAAGGTTTTTCAAAGGTATGAATTAAATAGTCTAATTCATATTCCTTGCTGAAAAACTCTTCTAGGGCCATGGGCTCGCCTGCTTTAGCTGGGCTTTTTTGCGCATCTTGCATTGAGTGATACATAGTGACTATGTCACCACCGGCACAAAAGGCCTTGTCGCCTTCTGAGTCTAATAACACCATGGCTATTTTAGGATCGGCTTGCCACTTTTTAAGCTGCGGGGTTAGCAACTTAATCATCTGTAAATCAAGTGCATTTAACGCGGCCGGTTTTGCTAAAGTAGCGTGACCGATTTTAAATCCTGAGTAGGTTTGCCATTCTTCAAATACCACTACTGGTTTGTCAGTTGACATATAAATCCTTACTTAACCTAATGAGATTAAAGAATGTCACCAGCATTATCAGCTAGCAAACGTCTACCCACTATTAGGCGCATGATTTCATTAGTGCCTTCTAATATTTGATGTACCCGCACATCACGTACATAACGCTCTAGTGGATATTCTTTGATATAACCGTAACCACCGTGGATCTGCAGCGCTTGGTTACACACTTCAAACCCCACATCAGTTGCAAAACGCTTGGCCATGGCACAATAAGCACTGGCTTCTGAATTTTGGCTATCTAATTTAAACGCAGCTAAACGCACCATTTGCCTAGCAGCAACAAGTTCGGTAGCCATATCAGCTAATTTAAATTGTAAAGCCTGAAACGCCGCTAAAGGTTTGCCAAATTGCGTGCGCTCTTGCATGTAGTTTTTAGCCGTATCTAAAGCCATTTGTGCTGTACCTAGCGAACAAGTCGCAATATTTATACGCCCGCCATCTAAGCCTTTCATGGCAAAAGTAAAACCTTGCCCCTCTTCGCCTAATAAATAATCGGCAGGTATACGCACATTATCAAAGGTAATCAAACGTGTTGGCTGAGCGTTCCAGCCCATTTTTTCTTCGGCTTTACCGTAGATCACACCCTCAGCATCGGCTGGTACCACAAAAGCAGAAATGCCTTTTGGCCCTGCTTCACCTGTACGTGCCATAACCACTAAAACGTCAGTTTCACCGGCACCCGAGATAAACATTTTAGAGCCGTTTAACACATATTGGTTGCCGTCTTTTTTGGCTGTACTGCGCATTGCTGCCGCATCTGAACCAGAACCAGGCTCAGTTAAACAGTAAGACGCAAGCTTTTCGCCTGTTACTAAAGTTGGACACCATTGATCTTTAGCCGCCTGAGTACCCCAAGTAGCTATCATCCATGTGGCCATATTATGAATAGTCATCATGGCCGTTGTTGCCGTACAACCCATAGACAATTGTTCAAAAATAATCGATGAATCTAAACGGCTTAAGCCCATGCCGCCTGCTTCTTCAGGGGTATATAAGCTACAAAAACCTAACTCACCGGCTTTTTGGATCACCTCTTTAGGAAAAATATGCTCTTGATCCCACTTAGCTGCATTAGGCGCTAACTCTTGCTCTGCAAATTGTTTAGCCGCGTCGGCAAAGGCAATTTGGTCTTCAGTTAAATCAAAGTTCATAGCAACTTCCCTATTTTAAAGAAATGGTCATATTAGGGCCTGAAACCACTTCGTCATCAAACCAACGGGCAGTAACGGTTTTAGTTTCAGTGTAAAAACGCACGGCTTGTTTGCCGTAAGCATGCAAATCACCGTAGAAAGAGTTTTTCCATCCAGTGAATGAGAAAAACGGCAATGGCACTGGAATAGGCACATTAATACCCACTTGACCCACTTCGATTTCATGCTGATATTTACGTGCTGCTGCACCACTTGCAGTAAAGATAGAGGTACCGTTGCCGTATGGGTTGCGGTTAACTAAAGCAATGGCTTCTTCTAAGGTGTCTACTACCATACAACATAATACTGGACCAAAAATTTCTTGCTGGTAGATCACCATATCTTCAGTCACATCACTAAATACAGTTGGGCCAACCCAGTTTCCGTCTTGGTAGCCGTCTACATCCATTTCGAAGTTAGACCCGTCAACCAAACAAGTTGCACCTTCATCTTTTCCTTGTTGGATCAAAGACAAAACTTTGCTTTTAGCTTGTGGACTAATTAGCGGACCGTACCCGGCTGCTTCGTCGTTCCAAAGACCAGGTTTTACCGCTTTTAACAGCTCGGCTAATTCAGCAATCCATTCTTTGCTTTCACCAACAAATACAGCCACAGAAATCGCCATACAACGTTGACCTGCTGCACCAACAGAGGCACCCACTAAGTTGTTTAGTACTTGCTGTTTATTTGAATCTGGCATAATTACCGAATGGTTTTTAGCCCCAGCAAAACATTGAGCGCGCTTCATATTATCTGTCGCAGTTTTGTAGATATGTTGGCCTACAGGTACAGAGCCAACAAAAGATACCGCGCGAATTTCAGGATCATTTAATAGGTTGTTAACTTGGTCTTTGCCACCATGCACAACATTTAACACACCTTTAGGCGCACCGGCTTCAATAAATAATTCAGCCAAGCGCATTGGCGTTAGCGGATCTTGTTCAGAAGGCTTAAGAATAAAGGTATTGCCGCACGCCACAGCCATAGGGAACATCCACAAAGGGATCATAGCCGGAAAGTTAAAGGGCGTAATACCTAAACAAACACCTAATGGCTGTATATAGCTGTAGGTATCTATCCCTCGGGCCACGTTTTCTGCCGTTTCGCCCATCATCATTGATGGTATATTCATGGCTTGTTCAACTACTTCTATGCCACGCCATACATCACCTTTTGCATCTGCAAAAGTTTTACCTGTTTCACTACTTAAAATGGTAGCGATTTCATCGTGATGCTCTTTTAACAAAGCCTGATAACGCATCATCACACGTGCACGCTCTGAAGCAGGCACTTCTTTCCAAGTCTCAAAGGCCGTTTTGGCACTGGCTACAGCCGCTGCTAATTCGGCATCTGAATTACAAGGTAATTCTGCTATCACTTGATTGTTAGCAGGGTTAGTGACAGCAATAGTTTGCTCTGAAGACGAAACCGTCATTTCGCCGTTAATGAGTGAAGGAACACGTTGCATAAAAAGATCCAGTTAGTTCAATTAAAGGCAGATTAACAAAAATTTACCTTTACGTTAACGTTAACCACATAAATTTCACTCATAAGGAGTGTTGCGATAGCTATACATTTAGCTTTTTCTATTCTTTAAAAGCCCCAAGTAAAAGTTAATTATTTTTTATTATTTGGGTCTGCTATGCTCTTGATATGGTAGTAAAGTTCATCTTTTTATATGTCTCTTTCTGAAATTAAAGTTGCTGTTGTTGAAGATAATGGCATGGCCCGCGCAAACATACGCAACCACTTGCTAGATATGGGCTTCACTCAAATTAGTTGTTTTAGTAATGGCCGAGAACTAAAAGCCAATATGAAAGGCAAACAAATCAATCTTTTATTGATGGATTTTCACTTAGGTCAAAACAAAAATGGGGTGGAAGTTGTACAAGATCTAATTAAAGAAAAGTTTATTAGCTACACCACCTGCGTATTGTTTATCACCTCAGATAGAATGCCACTCATTATTGGCCAAATTGTAGACGTGCACCCCGAAGCCCTAGTAATTAAGCCCTATACCATTCGCAATTTGATGAAAAACATTAAAAACTGTTTGAATTTACAACGCTTTTTAATGCCTGTTTATGAGTTGATGGATGAAGAAAATTTTCCACAAGCTTTAGTCTTAGTAAATCATTTTTTAGAACAAGACCTAAGCCCTAAAAAGCGCACGGCACTACTTAAACTTCGCGCCAGATTGCTAACTAAACTAGGTCGATACTCTGAGTCTGCCGACCACTACCGCGATATCCTTAGCCGCTCAAACAAAGTAATTTGGGCTAAATGGGGGCTGATCCAAAATTTATTTTTAGACGATAAAATAGCGGAAAGCCAAGCTTTATTAGCTGAACTTACAGGCTCAGAATTAACCAACGACAAAGCTTGCGAATGGCTCGCGCGCATTAGTGTAGATAATAATCTGTACAGTAAAGCCGAAAAATACCTGCAACAAATTCGTGATGGACAATTGTCGATTTCTGCCGCTCGATTAAAAGCTTTTATTCTGCAAGCACAAAACCGTGATAAAGAAGCCATATCTTTACTGGAGAAAAAACGCGAGTCGAATCGCTCAATCCGGGAAAATTATGAGGAAATCTCCCTCGATTTGGCACGATGTTATATGCAAAAAGCGGAGTCTAGTAGCAATAAAACTCGCAACTCAGATCTACAAGTGGCCAAGTTTCTAATTGGCGCGGCTGGCCGCAAACATGGCGACCCTAGCTTAAATGTGAAAAAAGATTATATGAATGCTTTAGTGGCATTTTTAGAAGACAACCCTGAGAGAGCTCAAGAAATTTTATCTCGCCCTGGTATGAGCCAGTTACAAAATGCCGAAGTATCCACCATAGCAGACGCGGTGCAAGCATGGCGGATTGCAGGAGACATGGACAAGGCTCAAGCGTTTTTACAATTAAGTCAGCAAAAGATTAAAGAGGTTGAAGAAGGCAACGAAAAAACCATTGCCAATATAATGATCGCACAAAGCGAATGCGCCATGGGAGAACTTCGCCCACAAGCCCTAGCTTTCAACAAAACTGGCTTAGAGAAATTTTCACAAAAAGATTTCCTTGCCGCCACCCAAGATTTTTATCGTGCTTATTGTTTATTTCCTCGGGAGATTGCATTTAGCCTAAACTTATTACAAAGCATGGTGGATGGTGAGTTACTTGAATACAAAAAGGTGCAGACTCTAGAGTTTTTAAATGAACTGCAAAACCGAGAGCTTAATCCATCAAACCAAAAGCGCTTATCCGATATAGAAGCTCGTATCTCCAAGAAAAAAGAGGTATTTTCCATGTTGAGCAGCGAGCCTAACGAGGAGAGTATGAGTGAAAATGGCTAACTCAAGCATGATTGCTTTTCCCCAAGGCATTTTTTCTCAAATGAAAGCTTTGGCTGCTTGGCTGTGGGTTTACACATTCTTTGCATTTACCCCCATGTCGCAAGCTCAACCTCCCCCTACTCCTGAGCTCTATTACGACTTAGGCGAAGATGGCGGTTGGGTGCCCTATCGCAACAGTGCCAAAACCGGTGGTGAAAGTGTGTTTAGCGATTTAACCAAAGCCATTGGTGAATTAACCGAAATAAAATTTACTGCAGTGTATATGCCACAAAAACGTGCCGAGAAAGCCTTAATTGACGGCATAGTAGATTTTGATTTTGTCTGTTTAGAGTGGTTTACAAATCGCGATCCTGGCAAGGCTTTTGTGGTCACTCAACCCATGTTCGAAATCAATGAATACTTAATCACCTTAAAACACAACACTCACTTATTCCCCACCAGTGATGCCATGTATGGCAAAGTGGTGGGAACCATAGCTGGATATTTTTATTATGATGACAATAAATTTATCCGTGCCGACTTTTTAAACGAAAATTTACTGCTGCAAGGTTTAAAGCACGATCGCTTTCAAGTGATTATTTTAGAAAGAGAAACAGCCAAATATTGGGCCAAGTTAAACAACACTGAAATAGGCTTTGCTGCCCAACATACCTCTGGAAATATTTTGATGCGCTTACGTAAACCTAATCGAGCTTTATTGCCAGCAATAGATGCGGCTATCACAACCATTAAACAAAATGGTAGATTACAACAGATTTTAGACTTCCACGACGTGGAAGCCAAAATCTATCCAAGCCTAGTTACTGCGACTAAAGCAAAGAGTGGTTCGGTTAGCAAAGCACACTAGCGATAACAACACTGGCACTTCAACGCATACCCCAACAATAGTGGCCAAGGCACAATGCCGTAGGTCTGTATCAAAAGCGGGATAGCAATTAGCACTATGGCTTAGGTCGCTGCAGAGTCACATACAGTGACCATTACGTTAGATTTAAATCGGCAAAACCATAAAGAAAGTACAAGGGCACATACATAACACATTCTAAATAAAACCTATGTGAAGTTGTGCATGCGCCTTATTGATAGTCAAAAAATTATAAAAATTAAGCTTAATTGGTTTGCTAGTATTGATTTAAATCACAATCTGCCCCATGTTTTACCTTAACGCCTTAAGCCATTCATAGGAGCAACAAATGTATTCACCCATTCATACAATTAACGCTTTATTTGAACAATTAGGTCTAGACAGTTCCGATCAGGCGATCGAGGCTTTTATTGCCAAACACTCACCTTTACCCGCGCAAACAAAGTTATATCAGGCAGAATTCTGGAATAGTTCGCAGCAAAGTTTTTTACAACAAATGAAAGAAGAAGACGCCGACTGGGCAGAGATAGTTGATCAGTTAGACGCTATGTTACGCTAAACCTTAGACTAGCGGATAGTAAATCCCCCAAGTTTAAGGTTAATCTTAACCTTTAATTTGCTTAGCTTTTTTAGCTAATAGCTTGTTATTATTAATAAATTATTAGTTTTATTGATCCTTTTTATGCGTTGAATGTATAAACACATCAGTAACGAGCTTAAAGTAACCAAATAACCGCTAAGCTAACCACTTTTGGGTGTACGCTAAGCGCATAAAATAATAATAACTTTTCGTTAAATAAGGATATCCATTGTTAAACGTTCTGCTTGTAGATGATGACGCCGAATTTACCGAGGTAGCATCAAACATTATCGACTTTCTTGGCCATCATGTATCTGTAGCAGCCAACTTAGAAGAAGCCTACCAGTGGCTAGAAAGCCAACCATTTGAGCATATTCTATTAGACTTTATGTTGCCTGATGGAAGTGGATTACATTTAGTTGATCACCTCAAAAAAACCGGTAATGATTGTAAGGTGACTTTTATTACCGGCCATCCAGCGGTAAAAGGCATACTCGCCAGTATCAGTGGACCCAAAATAGATTATTTGGTTAAGCCATTACAACGTGAAGATATAGAAAGGGTTTTATCTAATCAGCCTAAAACCAGTCAGGCAGCCCCCAGTTCTTCAATCACACGGCATTTTGGTTGCTTAATTGGCGAATCTAAAGTGATGCAAGATTTGTATTTAATGATTGAGCGAGTAGCCCAAACCCCAGCCAACGTTATGTTGATGGGCGCCAGTGGAGTAGGCAAAGAAGTGGTAGCCACAGCCATTCATAAAGCCAGTCAAGCCACTGGGCCTTTAGTGGCAACCAATTGTGGTGCACTGTCTAAAGAATTAATTAGCAGCGAATTATTTGGCCATGAAAAAGGCGCCTTTACTGGCGCTATTGCGCGTAAAGATGGGGTATTTGAACGAGCAGAAAATGGCACCTTATTTTTAGATGAAGTAACAGAAATGCCACTAGATATGCAGCCCAATTTGTTGCGCGTATTAGAAAATAAAAAAGTCATCAAGGTAGGTGGCACCAAAGAAATCCCAGTTAATTGCCGAGTGGTGTCTGCCACCAACCGCACTATGGAGTCCATTGCACAAGACAAAGTGTTACGTGAAGACATTTATTTTCGCTTAGCTGTGTTTCCTATCACTGTTCCTAGCCTGGCAGAGCGCAAAGAAGATATTCCCCTGCTAGCTCGTGCGTTTCTTGAAGAATTAAATCAAGAAAATGCTTGTCACTACCAGTGGTCAGCCGAACAATTAGACAGGTTAGCTGACTTTGACTGGCCGGGTAATGTGCGTGAATTGCGCCATGCAGTGCATAGAGCTTTTATTATGAGTTCGCCAGACACCAACAAAATTGTGCTACCAGACAACTTTGCCTCTCCTTTTTCTCGTACCGCTAAACCTAGTAACAATGTGACTGCTGGGCAAACCATAGAAGATGTTGAAAAAGAACTCATAAGAATCACCTTAGAAAAAGTAGAAGGTAATAAAACCGCCGCCGCTGAAATGTTAGGCATAAGTACCAAGACCTTGTACAACCGTTTACATGCTTATGGCGATTTTTCTGAATAAAAGCCTTTTCTTAGGTAACGTTTTAACAGGATGTGGAGAACCCTATGTCATCTACTGAAAATCAATCAATTAATCAGTTAGTGCATGATGCAAGAGCCCCATTAAATAGAATGTCGATGAATGCTGAACTGATTAAAATGATTTTAGAAAACGATCTACCAAAAGAAAAAGGACTACAGGCCCTAGATAAAATCATTCTCGCCTGCCAAGAGTGCAGTGATATTTTGCAGTCTATAAGCCAACAACATGGTAAGTCTGCCAATGGTTGAGTTAATTAGACAAAAACGCTTATTAGACAACTCTCTGCCTACCTGGCTATTAATCGCATTGATTGTGCTGTGCTTAATTGGCGGCAATGCTTATTTGGCAATTCGTACTATAGGTGAGCTATCAACTACCCAAGAGCAACTTTATAAAACCTCAGAATCCTTGTTGGCACTTAACAATTTACATTTATCAATTCTCTCTGCTGAAACAGGCCAAAGAGGCTATTTATTAACTGAAATAGACGACTACTTAAAGCCCTATCGTAGCGCCTTAGAAGCAGTAGCCGATCATATGGATAAAGTAAAAGTCTCAACTTTTCATCATGCTCAATCAAGGGATAAAATCGCCCAATTACTGACGCTTAGTGCCGACAAAATTAATGAGTTAGAAACCACTGTAGGTTTGGCCTTAGTCAATAAAGAAAAGCGAGCCTTAGGTTTAGTTATGACCGGCAGAGGTAAAAACTTATATCAAGAGATGTTAGGGTTGATTCAAGAATTAAAACAAGCAGAAATATTGTTTCGCGACAGTCAATATGACGAATTACTGGCTATTCAAAAAGAGGCCAAAATTACCTTTATTATTTCAGGTATTACCAGCGCCTTATTATTATTAGGCATGTTGGTATTAGCCCGAATTAACATAGGCAATGAAGCCAAGCTGAGAGAATCATTAGAAAAACAAAACGATAAACTCACAGAACAAGTCGCCATACGCACCCAAGAACTTACCCAATATTCAGAAGAGTTAACTCGCAGCAATCGTGAGCTAGAAGACTTTGCTTTTGTCGCTTCGCACGATTTGCAAGAACCTCTGCGAAAAATTCGCGCCTTTGGCGATCGTTTAATGTCTACCTATGGTGAAGCATTAGACGGGAAAGGAGTTGATTATATTCAGCGTATGAAATCGGCTGCCGAGAGAATGTCAAATTTAATCAATGACTTACTTGAATTCTCACGCATAACTACACGTGGTAAAGAGTTTGCAGAGGTGAATTTACAAGAACTTCTAGAAGACATTCTAGGGGATTTAGAAATTGCCATTGAAGAAAGCCACAGCCAGATAAATATTGACCCTTTACCTGTTATACAGGGAGACAAGGGGCAGATGTATCAGCTTTTTCTGAATTTATTGTCTAACGCCATTAAATTTCGAAAACAAGATAAGGCGCCAAAAATCAGTATTGTTTACCGCCAAGACAGCACTCAAGATGAAATTAGTCATTTAGCCATTAATTGGCACGTAATTGAAATTGCAGATAACGGCATTGGTTTTGACCAAGAATTCGCCGACAAGATTTTTATCCCCTTTCAACGTTTACATGGTCGCACAGAATTTAAAGGCACAGGCATTGGTTTAGCTGTATGTCGCCGAATTGTGGAGCGGCATGGCGGCACAATTTTAGCCCAAAGTGTATTAGATCAAGGAACAACTTTTACCATCCGCATTCCAGTGGATGCCGAACTTTTTACTCATAATGGATAATGACATGAATGCATTAAAGAAAAAGCCCATCACTATTCTAATGGCAGACGACGACGAAGATGACAGGTTATTAACCCGCGAAGCCTTAACTGAGAGTAAAGTTCTTAACGATCTACATTGTGTAGAAGATGGGGTAGAACTCATTAGCTACCTTAAAAGGGAAGGCAAATACGCTGATACCCAAGCCTATCCTTGGCCGGGCTTAATTTTGTTAGATTTAAATATGCCACGCAAAGATGGGCGTGAAGCATTAAAAGAGCTCAAAGCCGATCCTAAACTAAAAGCCATACCTGTGGTGATCCTTACCACCTCAAAACAAGAAGAAGATATGGTTAAAGGTTATGGCCTAGGGGCGGCTTCATTTATTACTAAGCCAGTTAACTTTGAAGGCCTAGTGGATTTAATGAAAGCCTTAGGAAAATATTGGATAGAATTTGTTGAGTTGCCCAACCCAGCCTAAACAGTAGCAAGGATAGAGTAATAATGTTGCAAAAAACCGCGCGCATTTTATTAGTTGAAGATGACGAAGACGACTTTATTATTGCCCGAGACTGTTTAGAAGAGTTAGACGAATACCAATTCACCATAGATTGGAGTACCACACCAGATGCGGCCTTAGCTCAACTCAAGCTAAATCAACATGACATTTGTTTGTTGGATAATCAGTTAGGTGCGTTAACTGGCTTAAGTGTTTTAGAAAAAGCCAAAGAGATATACTCGCGGGTGCCCATCATAATGTTAACTGGGCAATCAGATAGGGTATTAGATAAGGCAGCGCTTGACGCTGGGGCAGTTGACTTTATTGTTAAAAGTGAGCTCGACAGCCCTAGATTCGCGCGCGCCATTCGATATGCCTTAGCCCGCCAGGAAGTAGAAAAAGAACGTCTAGAAAGAATCAATGTTGAAACTCAAAGTCGCTCTAAAGATAGGTTTTTAGCTCATTTAAGTCACGAACTGCGCACCCCCTTAACCTCTATTTTAGGTTACACCGAATTATTATTAGACAGCGAAAAAGCGAAACCCCTTAGCCGAGAGCTCAACATCATTTTAAATAATGGCAAACATCTACTTAGCTTGTTAAATGATGTGCTTGATCTGTCTAAAATAGCCGCCAATAAACTCGAATTAATTAACCAAAGAATTGAGCTAAATAGTTTTTTAGTCGATCTCTATACCTTAATGCAGGTTAAAGCAGACGACAAAGGCTTGGTACTTTCACTGCAATCTACCACCCCTTTACCTCAATACATAGATACCGATCCCACGCGCCTAAGGCAAATTCTGATCAATCTTATCTATAACGCATTAAAATTTACCGAAAAAGGTAAGGTATCAGTCTCTGTCAGTGCCCAAACCCAAGGGCAAACTTGCCGCTTGAGTTTTGCGGTTACTGATACTGGTCAGGGCATTCCAGCAGCAAAAGTAGCTAAAATTTTCCAACCCTTTGAACAAGTTGAAGAAATGATTTCACGTAAAGAAGAAGGGGCAGGTTTAGGCCTGGCTATTTCGTCAGAACTAGCCAAAAAACTGGGAGGTGAGATTAAAGTTGAGTCTAAAGTGGGTCAGGGAAGTTGCTTTACTTTGGGCATCACTTGCCAACAAATCAATACTCAAGCCCCTACTCATTTATCATTAACCCAAACAGCCATGCAAAATACTAAAACTGCGCTTAAGCCCTTAACTGGCAAAATTTTAGTGGTAGATGATTTAGCCGATATTCGATTATTAGTTGGGCACTTTTTACGCGGCTTTGGGTTAACCGTAGACTTTGCTGAAAATGGCAAACAAGCACTAGAAAAAGTAAAACAACAGCTAAATTTCGCCACTCAATACCATGCGTTAATTATGGACATTCACATGCCAGAAATGAATGGTAAGCAAGCAGTCGTAGCCTTGCGCGAATTGGGCTTTCATCAACCTATTCTGGCCCTAACAGCGGCCAATATGAAAGGTGTAAAAGAAGACTTGCAAGCCTTAGGTTTTGATCAGGTTATTGCAAAGCCGGTAGAAAAAAATCAACTCTATCAAAACCTTGCTAATGCGTTAAAACTGGACAAACAACAGCATTCTATACAAACCAATGCACAAATTCAGCGTCCAAACTTTTTATTGGTAGAAGACGACCAAGACGCAGCTGAGATCACTAAATTAATGTTAGAAAATCTAGGGGCAGAAGTAACCCTAGCCAACTCAGGAGCCGAGTGCAGAAATCAGATAAATAGCCAACAACAATGGCATAAAGTTTTATTAGACTTACACCTACCAGATGCAAATGGTTGGACCCTAGCTGAGTTCATTTCCACTCATAGTCCAAACACTCAAGTGCATATAGTTAGTGGTGAACAAGTCGCTCAAAGTGAGCTAGAAAAACATAGCTGCCAATCTGCCCTATTAAAACCCCTGAATAAAGAAAAGTTACTTAGCTTATTCAATTAATCTCTGTGCTCTGGGTTAAAGTAAAGGCCCAAAATTAAACAGCGAATTGATTGCGCCCCGCTTCTTTTGCTTTATATAGTTTCTTATCAGCTTGATTTAACAGCCATGCTGAATCAAATGTTTGGCTTTTAATTTTATGCGGCGTGCAAGTTGCAATTCCTATGCTTACCGATAAATACTCATGCTCAAGATGCGCACTTGCTAGCTTTAGTGCCTGCACTTTTGCTAACACAGACTCGGCTAATTTTTTTGCTCCAGCCAAGTCGGTACAAGGCAACAAAATAACAAACTCTTCGCCTCCGTATCTTGCAACAAAGTCAGCTTCGCGATTAGCAACACTTCTAAGCGCCTTGGCCACTTTCTTTAAAGCCTCGTCGCCTTGCAAATGACCAAACTTATCGTTAAATAATTTAAAATGATCCACATCAATCATTAAAACCGAGAAAGCTTGTTGGCAGCGCTGCATCCTAAACCATTCTTTGGTTATTGTAGTATCAAGTTGCATTCGATTCGCTAGGCCAGTTAGTCCATCAGTACAAGAGATTTGCTCTATTTCCTTTACGCTCTTAATTAAATTCATCAAGTTATTAATTTTGGCTAGCAATAAAGCCGGGTGAGTGGGCATTTTTAAACAATCTAAGGCGCCTAACTCTAAGGCAACCAATTGTTCATTTAACGCATGGCTTTGTGTTAGTACCAAGAGCGGAATAAAATTAAGTAAAGAATGGCTACGAATTTTAGCTAAATCTGCTATCCATGCATTTTGTTCACTGGCTGCGTTAAATAAGATCAACTCAACATTATTTTGATTGGCTAAAGAAAACAACTCAGTAACATTTTCTACCCTAAAAACCTCATAGTGTTCGCTGAGCGCTTTAGCTTGTAAGGCACTGGGTTGCCCTTTACCTACTATAACAATGCTTTGCTCTTGCTCTGTCAATACATTGCCAAGGTATTCTGTTTCAGCAGGTAATAAAAAAGCATTGGAGTTAGCAGACATTAGACATTTTCCTTTAAACACTTGGGGCGAACCAGCTTAGTGATAACAAAGCCTAATTCGAATTATTTGCAGTTTGGTAACGAGCAAACCAATTAAAATGGCTGATTGACTTGGGCGCTGATACCTTAAGTACATCAGGCTGATAGTCAGACTTTTTGTTTTTTAAAACAGTAAAATATTTTTTCATAAAATAACGCCTTCACTTGTTAAAAAATATGCCGCGCTCAAAAGCGCGGCATGTAGATCATGCATTTTTATTAGCTTTGTAATTCAAGGCGATTTACCACCTTAGTTACATCGTCAGTATTTTCGGCGATAGCTTGAGCTAACTGACGTTCAGAATCAGAAGCCACTTCACCTTTTAAGGTCACTACGCCTTTTTCTACTTCTACGTCAATGTCTAAACCACTAACTTCAGATTCAAACAACAAACGGGTTTTAACCACAGTCTCAACTTTTGAGTCTTTTAACTGTTGCATCATTTGATTGTCTTGCTTGGGCTTATCTGTAGCCACAACAGTTAAGTTATTTTCTACGTCTTTAACTCCTTCTAAACTGCGCACTAACTCTTCGGCTAAAGCACTGTCTACTGAGGTATCAACTTTACCGGTTAAAATTACCGTGCCGTTTTTCACATCAGTATTGATGTCGAACGAATTTAAATTACCGTTAAACAACAAGGTTGATTCGGCTTTGCCATCAATCCATGCATCTTTGGCAGTATCTTTCCAAGTGTTTTGAGCACTTGCGTTAAAGCTTGCGGTACTAATAGCAGCGGCGATAAAAATTGAAAGTGTTGTACGTTTCATACTTAATCTCCTGTTAAAAGTTCACTTTCTCTAATGCTAAATCGATGCCAATACGTAACACTTTGATTTTTATTGAAAAATTAAATTCCCGGAAAAGTTGGTTAACTGAAATTTATGTAAGCTTTGCTAGCCAAAATGTAAAAAATTCACACTAGTTGGCTGAATAAAAATCAGGACTAATCTTTTTACAGTGGTTTGACCTATGACTTTGTTCTAGTTGGTAAATTAGGTTAGGGCAGAGAATAAACTGAAAGTTTATGCATAAAATAATCGTTAATAATAACAATGGGTGCGTTAATTGCGCTCTTGCTAGCAATCAAATATCAAGCCTACTTTTGGACAAAGATGTGTTGTGGGTCACGCCTGTTTCTATGTTCCTTATTTTCTAAAATTAGGTGGCATAGATGGCATCAAACGATGCGACAAAAAATCCAAAGTTTATTGCGAACTTATGCCAGCGGTTTGAGCTTGGGGTTTATCAGCTCGATAAAAGCCAGGTTTACCCACGGCCTGTTGATGTAGCTCTACTAATAACAAACCTCTTTGGGCGTAATCTTTGGCTTTTGCCGACCATTTTGCCTGATGATATCTAAGCGCGTGTTGGTAATAAAATAATGCTCGCTCTAAGCGCAATTGACTATATTTGTCTTGCTGGCTTCGATCGGCATTTTGAATGGCTTGTTTGAGCTGTTGTATGACTTTAGGTAAATTAGACTCTGTTTGCGGCCACGTGGTCTGAGCATAACCCCAAGTTGAAAATAATATAGCTAGCAACAGCATACCTAAAACACTTATTAAGCTAGATTTCATCACATCACTCCTAAATGTAAATTTACCTTACTAGCGCCTAGCTAGCAGAAAAAAACCAATAATTAATCGACCCCAATTAACTTATTCTCCTAACTTGCTAGCCCTTATTATTAAAGGCCTTATGTGACATTAAGATGAACACCACTGGAATTATTCAGCTCAACTTAGTGCTTTTTTACATAGGGATAAAAGATGACTTAGGTAAAATTTTCAGAGCTATTTGGTATTTTCTACAGCGTAAAAATAACTACAAAACCCAACAACTAAATTATAACCAGGCAAAAAAAGCACCGTGGAAGTGCTTGGGACACTTTCCACAGTGCAAGACAAAAAAGCCGAGTCAGACTCGGCTGGGAGTGTGCCTAGAACAATTTAAACAGTTCTGGCAAGACGCGAAAAAATGCATGGCTAGATTGATTTGTTCCATTCAGGGCGCCTAATACAAAGGCACTAGCAATACCTTGAGGTGAGGCTAATAGCGCCTTACTTTGGTGAGTGGCTTGAGTTAATCGCCTTGTTGTGATTTTTTGGGCTAACTCAGCATGCACTTTAGCTTGCAAAAGTTGTTGTTTTTGACTGTGTAGAAAGTCGTACATAATTGACCTCTCAAACTTTGTTTGGCGATGAAAACAAGTGTTGCCAAGTGGTTTTAAATTCTATGGCTACCAGCGCTGATTTAAGCGTGATTAACATCAACCAAGCCACTAAAATGTTGATAAAAAATAGTCCGAGTAAAGCTAAAGCCCAATGTACACCCACTAACTGTAACCCTAAGAATATGGCGTAAAGTCCCATAGCCCAGCTGATGACTAACAATCCAGTGAGTCCTAACACACAAAAAAGCGCAACAACTACAGCTTTTAAACTTAACCTAAAATCTGCCACTAACAGCTCAAGCTGAGTGCGATACTTAACTTTTAAACTAGTGAAATATTGCTCCCATGCTGAGAGCACATCAGAAAAGGCGGGATCAGCTTGCGCTGGTCCCTGCTCTTCATCTGGGTGTAAATTTGATGCTTTCATGACTATCTATCTATTTCTTTTTCAACAGTGAAGTCACTAACATACCTGCTGCAAAAGCAATGCCTGCAGTAGCGACAGGATGCGCTTTGGTATATTTACCTACAGCTGAATTGTCCCAATACTTTTTGGCTTGGTTTTGTTTCTCACCTAGGGTTTTAGCTGATTCTGCAGCTGATTGACGCAACTTGCCCTCTGCCATAGAAGCATGTTGGGCTAAGTTATCCACGGATAAATGCAAGGTTTCTGATACTTTATCTGCAATAGGGGTGGCAGATTCATTGGCATGAGTTTGGCTATTGGTTGTAGCTTGTTTAGCGTTTGACATCTTTGCTCTCCTAATCATTAAAGCGGGGAATTCCGCATTACTCTTAGTTTGAAGCAACCCTTATGCCAGCTAAAGAGTTTCCTTAAAACTTACTATTTATCAATAAGATAGATTAATTGAAAGATTGTAATCACATTCTTCTGCTGACACTATCTGTGTAATTCTTGCAATACTGCTGCAATATTTACCTGCCAACCATCACAAGCACTCAGGCAGCCTTGATTAAACTCAAATTGTCAGATGAATTAGCCATGCAAAATGATAAGCTAAGCCTTAATTAAAAACTTCAGCAGCTAGCCAAGTTGACCGACTCATTTGGAGAAAGACGGCAATAATGATAAACCTCTGCTTATTATTCGCGACTAGCTTTTTGTTATGCATAACTTTAGCGCCTTTTTTACCTTCAAATCATTGGCTTTGCAGAGTGTGGGAATTTCCTCGAGTACAAATTGCCTGTTTAGCTTTTTTATGTGCCCTTTTGGTTTTAGTGTTTGGCTCTGGATACTTAAGTAATTACTTAGTTGGCATAAACTTGGCGGTCACTATGTACCAATTAATCTGGATTTGGCCATATACAGTGTTTTACCCAATTCAAGTACCTAAAGCCAAATCCACTGCCGCTACTCAATCCATTAAAATTTTAACTAGCAATGTATTAATGCCAAATCGCAGTGCCAACAAGCTGCTTGATTTAGTTAAGCAATACCAACCCGATATATTAGTCACTTTAGAAACCGACACTTGGTGGCAAAATGCTTTGGCCGACTTAGCTAAAGATTATCCACACCGAGTTAGTCGACCTTTAGATAATTTGTACGGCATGCATTTGTATAGCAAATTTCCTTTGTTAGACGTACAAGTAAAAGATCTTATTGAAGACCATGTGCCCTCTATTCATTGTTCACTGGTGCTAGCCAATCAGCAAAAAGTGCAGTGCCATTTTTTGCATCCTGCGCCACCTAGCCCAACCGAAAACGAGCGTGCCACCCCAAGAGATAAAGAGTTAATGTTAGTCGCCAAATCATTAAAAGATGTCACTCACCCTGTGATAGTAACGGGCGATTTAAATGACGTGGCTTGGTCTCCTACTACGCGAGCATTTAGACAAGTCAGTGGCCTACAAGATCCGCGCCTAGGCCGAGGCATGTACAATACCTTCCATGCCCAAATTCCATTTTTACGCTGGCCTTTAGATCATATTTTTCATAGTTCGCATTTTGAGTTAGCCCAACTAAAGAGGCTCAGTTCAATAGATTCAGACCACTTCCCGTTATTTAGTGAGTTGGTCTTTGTTGCTGCATCTAAAGATTCATCGAATAACAAACCGCCATCCTAGGACTGAACAAAATGCCAAAAGTTTTACGATTTTTACCTATCGCCATAGTGGCAATTATTAGTGAGCTTGCTGGCTTAGCTAAACTATTGCAGGCCCCTGACGAAGTCGCCTTTTTACAAACTTTTGGATTGTCCACTTCTATGATTGTGTTTTATGGACTATTTCAAATTTTAGCCGGCGCCTTAATTACCTTACCAAGATCAAGACGGATAGGCGCAGATATGGCAATTCTGGCATTTGCCTTAGCAACAGGATTTTTAGTGGCATCGGGCAACTATACTTTTGCAGTTGTTTCGCTTTTGCCTATAGGGTTATCAGGGTGGATCAGCTATCAAACACGCCAATAAAGCCGTTATAGGCAAGAAATTAACAACTAGGCTTAACCTTTAAGGGTTGGCCATTTTGACATGCAACAAATTGATTTAACTACCAATGACAAAAACCAAAGTTAGTATGAATAAAAAATCTTTTAAACCACTTTTTAGACTGATTTTATTAACCGGCACTGTAATTTCGTTATTTTACGTGCCATGGATTTTAGTTAAAGCCTGGATATTACCACTACCCAACACCATTCAAGCACAACTTGAGCAAGCCATAGATCATGGGTTTGATGGCATGATTGTGTACGTACAACAAGCAAACCAACCTGCGCAATTTTATGCCGCGGGATACAAAGATCGTAGTAAGCTAATTCCTGCCGATCCCCATGCATTATTTAAGATTGCCAGCATAAGCAAACTTTATGTGGCAGTCGCTATCACCAAATTAGTCAGTAGTAAGAAACTATCGTTAGACGATACCCTGGCTGAGCATTTTCCTGAATATGTTGGCAAAATCCCCCATGCTGAACAGGTAACTGTTCGCATGTTAGTACAACACCGAAGCGGCATTGCAAACTTCACTGACAATCCAGACTATTGGCAAAACGAACAACAAAAAGGCCCTAAAGCGCTAGATTTTGCTTTAGCATTACCCGTTAGCTTTGAACCCAATCAGGGTTATGAATATTCTAATACTAACTATTTATTACTGCGCCAGCTCATCGAAAAAGTTCAGGGTTATAGCCATCATCAATATATAAAAGAGCAAATTTTAACCCCATTGGGACTAAACAATACCTTTAGTTCCATAAAAGAAGTCGATTTAGATAAGGTAATGAGCGGTTATTATGTTGGCATAGATGCAGATTTTAAATCCAATGAAAATGGCATGTTAGCCACGGCCGAAGATGTGGGCAAATTCTTACGGGCGTTAGTAGACGGTTCGGTATTTAATCAAGGTGAGCAACAAATATATTCGTCGATTTATGTATACGAGCATGGAGGCTTAGTGCCTGGTTACCAGAGCCTAGTTGAATACCACCAAGACATAGACACAGTGGTAGTGCAATTTATAAATACCACTGACTTTGAGGGTTACCAGTGGAATTTATCTGAAATCGTAATAAATCGAATAGTGAAAATATTAAAAAACCAACACAAGGCTAAGCAACAAAGCTTAGACGGTTAACTAACAGCTCACTCACTTTAATTAACCGCTAACCTAAGGTATTAACTATGTCATTAAAAATTTCAGCTGGATTAGTGCATGCTTTGCCTAGTGCCTTAGCTCAAGCCTTAGAAACCCATCAAGTCATTAGCCTTTGGGAATCATTAACCGCTATTGGCCGCAACGAATTTATTTGTTGGATAGAAAGTGCCAAACAAGATAAGACCAAAGCCAAACGCATTTCTCGTACCATAGAGTCTTTGCAAACTGGCAAAAAGCGCCCTTGTTGTTGGCCAGGTTGTATTCATCGCACAGATAAACAACCCAGCCAATGGCAACAGCAAGTGTTAATGGGAAAAAAGTCTGCACCTAAATAACTAGTCTGACATTTCTGCTTAGGCACCAACCACCACCAAGCAAAGTTCACATATAAGTTTGTAAGTTTTACACACTTAAGCTTTACCCTCATCCCACAAGAACTACTTTTTACATTTAAATCAACAAGTTAGAACATGGAACGAATTGTGTTAGCTAACTGATAGCAAGCTCATCAATAGTGTCTTTGATGGCGGAATAATCTGAGGTAGTTCAAACATGGAATTAATAAGAATCGAAAAGTTTTGGGATTTAATTAATGAAAAGCTCGCCACTTGGTTAGAGTCAGGCATTAAGCATTTGCCCAATTTTGTGGTGGCTATTTTAATTGCAATTGTTTTTTCCATCATAGCCAGAATAGCCGGCAGAATGATGAAAAACTTGCTGCTTAAAACCATGGACTCTCAGCAAATTGCTAACCTGTTAGCCTCTATTTTTAAAGTATGTGTGTTAATTACAGGGATATTTATATCCCTAGATTTTTTAGGGCTAACTGGAGCGGTCACTTCTTTATTAGCGGGTGCCGGTATAGTGGGCTTAGCCATTGGTTTTGCTTTTCAAGATATGACCGAAAATTTAATTGCAGGTATAGCAATGGGGATCCGTAAACCCTTTCAGATAGGTGATGTGGTCGAAGCCGATCAGGTTTTTGGTACAGTTAAAACCATTAACCTGCGCAATACATTAATTGAAACTTTTTTTGGGCAACTAGAAGTCGTTCCCAACAAAATTTTATTTAGAAATGTCTTAACTAATTACTCCACAGTGGGCATTAGACGTTTAGAGATCCCTGTGGGTATTAGTTATGCCGATGATCCAGAAAAAGCCGCTGAGGTAATAGTAGATAAAATCAATGACTACGACTTTGTGATCAAAAAAGACGAAACCTCTGTATTTGCTAAAGAGTTTGCAGACAGCAGTGTGAATTTGCTGGTTTGGTTTTGGATTGACTACCCAGGAGAAACAGGCTTTATGCAAGCCAGACACAAGGCTGTGGTGGGAATTAAACAAGCGCTAGAACAGGCAGATATATTAATACCATTCCCAATTCGTACCCTAGATTTTGGGGCTAAAGGTGGTGAGAAACTTAACAGCATGTTAAGTCATAAAATCAGTGGCGCAGACTCAAACTCTCAAGCTACCACTGAAAATAAACAAGACTCAGGTAAAGCCGGGCAACAAGATCCTGCTGCACAATCTTAATCCTAGGCTATTGTTAATAAACAAATGAAAAATAAGGAAAATACTATGTGGTTATCCAAGATGAGTACTAAGTTAAAATGTGTTTTGATGAGTGTGTTTTTAATGTTAACGCTAGGGGCTTGCGCCACTATCGAAGGGGCGGGCAAAGATTTAGAAGCTGCAGGTGAAGCAGTACAAGATGCCGCCGATGGCTAACAGTCGCTGCTTTTAATTCTGTTTTAAATCCAGTCCCATATAAAGTTGTATGGGGCTGGGTAAAGGTTATTTGTCACCGTTAAGCTGTTTTTTATACGGCTCTAAAAACTGCAAGACCATAAATCCAATCAAACTTAACACTAAAGCAATTTCATATCGGCTATAAGCCACTGAGACTCCAATCGCACCTGTTATCCATATACCTGCGGCAGTTGCAGTGCCATGCACATTCTCATGGTTTTTAATAATTGAGCCACCGCCTATAAAACCAATGCCTGTGATCACCCCATACATAACCCTAGCTTGCGCTTCAGGCTCTGGAAACACATCCATGGCCACCAACATAAATGCTGCACAGGAAATGGCAACTAATGGAAAAGTTCTAAGCCCAGCTCCCCTAGCTTTTGATTCTCTATTTAATGCAATTGGCAAGGCCAGAACAAAAGCAAAGCCTAATTGGTAAGAATGAAACCAAATAAGTCCAAAATCTAACGGGATTTGATCCAACATGTTTAAACCTTAGTAAGAGTTTAATAAGCAATAACATTAAAAAACTTGAGACACTTATAGTAAGAGCAACCACTGACTTTATACAAGTTCTTGGCCTAGTGCGTAAAATTCACTTAGCTTAATGTAATATTTTCCCAAGATATTTAACAAAGCAGATTGTAAAAACAAAAAGTTGCTAAATTACAAAGACTTAGATGTTGGCCTGAAAATTGAAATGAACTTAATGTCAATCTGACAAAAGCGTTTTAACAGGAGTATATTATGCGATATCTATCAGCAACATTTATCACCTTTTGTGTATTTTTACTTGGCTGTGCATCATCTCAGCCCACTGCCTACCAACAAGCCATGGGAGATAACGAATTTGGTTATACCGAAACTCGTTTAACCGATTCTGTTTATCGAATTGACTTTGTAGGTAATCGTCACTCTGATGAAGCTCGAATTAAAGACTATGCTATGTTACGTGCAGCAGAGTTGACCCTACAAAAAGGCCATGATTGGTTTGTTATTTTAGACAGTGATACTAAAAGAGAGGTGAAATCTCGCCCCAGCACCACAGTACAAGCCAGCACTCAAGATAGAGTAGTTCAAAAATGTGGACTATTGGGTTGTTCAACTTATGTTTCGCCAGGTTACACAGGGGTAGCAATTGAGACCCAGAAAGTAGATGGTAAAGTATCAACCAGACTACAAATTTCTATGGGCAGCGGCGAGGCACAAAATCCAAGCACGGCTTTTGACGCTAAGCAATTGGCCGAAAATATGCGTAAAAACCTAGAATAAGGAAAACTGTATGAAGCCTAACGGGCTACATTGCTTCAAGGTAACTAGTCTTTGCACCCTAGTTTTACTAGTCGGCTGCGCTAAATCGCCCGTCACAAGTCAGGCTGAACCACCGCCAAGCGCGGTGGTGCAGTCAAATTCACCCACCCCACCAGCAAAACAACCCTTAAGCATAAATACCAAACAAGGTGTGGTAACTGTGGCTCCCACAGTTGTGAGTTATCCAGAAGTTGAGTTTGACGATCCATTAGAATCCCTTAACCGCGCAATCTTTTCTTTTAATCATATTTTGTATAGCTGGCTGCTCATTCCACTGGCCCAAGGCTACCAATTTATTATGCCAGATCCCGCAGAAGCTGCAGTCACGCGTATTTTTAGTAACCTGCGCGAACCTTTAAATGCATTAAACCATTTACTGCAAGCCAAGGGCGAGCCTGCCGGTGCAAATCTAGGTCGCTTTTTAATTAACAGTACTATTGGGGTGTTAGGTATTTTTGATCCTGCGCAAAACTGGTTTGACATACAGCCTCAAAAAGCCAGCCTAAACGATACTTTAGCTCAATGGAATGTGTCACATGGGGCATTTATTGTTTTGCCTGTACTAGGCCAAAGCGATATACGTAATGGCTTGTCTACTTTTACCGAAAATACTTTTGCACCTATTACTTTTATCACAGAGTCTCCTCAAACCCAGTATATTCAGGGCTATAACGGCTTTCATCAGTTTGCTCCAAGAGCACAGAGCTATCAAAGCCTGTATCTAGAAAGTGAAGACCCTTATTTATTTTTTAGAAATATGTACATGCAAGCTTTGTTTAGGGATGACGCTTACCCAGAAAAACCTGCTGAATCAGATGCTTCTAGTGTTGATGCTGCTGAAGGAAGCCTAAATGACTGAAGCACAACCTGTTTGGCTTACTCGCCACCCACTAATCACTAGCATAGCAGTACTGATCTTAACCTTAGGCTTAGCTTGGTATGTGCAGTATTTTAAGATTGATGCATCGGCAGACACCTTGCTTGTTAAAGACAATCAACTTTATATTCAAAGCCAAATAATGAACCAAAGGTTTGCCCCAGATGAGTTTATTTTGCTGGCCTACGAACCCAAAAAACATGCACTATTTAGCCAGCAAAGCTTTGATGATATTCAGGCTTTAAGCGAAAAAATTGGCCAGTTAACTCGGGTTAACTCTGTAACCCATATTTTAAACGTGCCTTTATTATCACAAATGGGTCAGCTCGACCCTAATATCGATCCACAACAATGGACCTGGCAAAACAAAGCATTTAGTTTTGAGCAAATGCGCGAGATTTTTCAGCAGCACCCTTTATTTACTGATTTGCTGGTTAATCAAAATGTATCAGCTACTGCCATTCAAATTGTATTTAAAGCCCATCCCAAGCTTAGCCAAATAGAATCTCAAATAATTGAATTAAATAAAAAACACCTTAGCGGAGAATTTACTGAGCAAGACGCGCAACAAGTTCAAAAATTAAAAGCGCAAGCCGATCCAATAAAACAACAATTAAACCAACAACGCCAACAAGAGATTGCCAAAATTTATCAAGTGGCAGATAGCGTAAGCGATCATGCTAACGTGTATCTAGGTGGCTCCTATGTATTAGGGCATCAATTAGTCAAAATTATCAGCACAGATCTAAAACTATTTGGCAGTGCCATTGGGCTGGCTATCTGTTTAATGCTGTTAGTACTATTTAGAAGTTGGCGCTGGGTGATTATTCCAGTGACTTGTTGCGCGGCCAGCGTGTTAATGACTATGGGCTTGTTTGGTATTTTTGATTTACGCACTACTGTCATTTCATCTAATTTTATTGCTTTGCAACTCATTCTTACTTTGGCAATTTGTGTGCACCTTATAGTGCAATATCGTCAACTAGCAGAAAAACAACAAGAGTTAAGTCAAAGCCAATTGGTCAGCGCCACCTTAAAAAGTAAGCTAAAACCTTGCTTTTATGCAGGCATAACCACCTCAGTAGGCTTTGGCTCGTTGATATTTAGTGGCATACAACCTGTGGTGAGTTTTGGCTGGATGATGATCATAGCCATGTTAGTGTCTATCACCCTATCTCTGGTGTTTTTTCCTGCCTTGTTATGTTTATTTAAGCATCAAACTCAAAGTGCTAACAATAAACTAAGCCATCGCATTATTTCGTGGATTTCCGCTGTCACCTTGCAAAGATCTAATATTACCATCAGTGTTTTTATAGGGGTGGCAATTATTGCAGTGCTGGGATTATTCAGATTAAGTGTAGAAAATAGTTTTTTAAATTATTTTGCTAAAGATACACAAGTACACCAAGAACTTAGTTTTATAGATCAACAATTTGGGGGCTCTACACCTTTTGATATTATTATTAATATACCCGCAGATGAACAACACCCAGAGCTTGCCATTACAGCTAAAAGTGTTCAACGATTGCAAATAGCACAGACTATTTTGCAGCAATATCCTGCTACAGGAAATACCACTTCAGTACTCAACTTTACACAATTGGCCCAACAGCTTAATCAGGGCAAACCATTAACAGAATACGAATTAACCGCTATTTATCATTTAGTTGACGATAATCTAAGAGAGTCGCTAATTGGCAGTTACTTCTCCAATCAACACCAGCAATTACGCTTGAGCAGCAGAGTTAAAGACAGCACTCCAGAGTTTAATCGCAAGCAATATTTAGCCGATATTCGCCAAGATTTAGCTGCTAACGGTTTTACTCCTGAAGATTATCAACTGACTAATTTGTTTGTGTTGTATCAAGATATTTTAGAGCGATTATTTAACTCACAAATTTTAACTTTGGGCATAGTTTATCTAGCTCTGTTAATAGTGATGTGGATCTTGTTTAAACGATTTACTGTGGCCCTCATTGCCCTTATCCCTAACATTATCTGCACTTTGCTGATTTTAGCGGTAATGGGTTACGCTAATATTCCGTTGGATTTAATGACTATTACCATTGCGGCAATCGCTATGGGTATAGCGGTGGATGATACTATTCATTTTGTGCACCATTATTTATACGGTCACCAACAACCACAAGAAGCGGTCAAAAAAGCCTATTTTAGTGTGGGTTATGCCATGTTATTTACTACTATTATCATTTGTGTAGGCTTTGCTCTCTTGGCGTTTTCAGACTTTGTACCCAGCATGCTGTTTGGACTGCTTACGGCTCTGGCCATGTTATTTGCACTTATTACTGACCTAACCCTGTTACCTGCCTTGTTAGTTAAGTTTGTCAAACCACATGGGGCACAATAGCGCCCCTTTTTATACCTAATGGTTTTTATTCGACTTACTGCCGCTAGCACTGCCACCGGTTAGAGAAATGCGCATTGCGGTTTCAACATCTATATCTAAGGGGGTAAGTTGGTCGCTGTCTATATACAAAGTATAACCACCAATTTGATAACTTAAGGGGATATATACCCCTAGTTTTTCTTCATTTTTAAACAGTTTTTTAGCGCCTTCGTGACTGGTAACAAAACCAATTAAGTGAATGTTCTCGGTGATCTTCACTGACACCACACTTTGCATTTTTTGTTTTTTACCAATGTTAATTAAATTAACCGCGTCTTGAATGGTTCCATAAATGGTTTTAATTAAGGGTATGCGTTCAAGTAACCGCCCGCCCCACCCAATAAAACTACTTACTATGTAGGCATTAACCGCTAATCCCACTAAAAGCAAAATCACTAAACCTAAAATTAGGCCTAGTCCTGGAAAGTAGATTTGACTCGGAATATAAGGGGTAAGACTTGTTTCAATGGTGGTGACTAACCACACTAAAAAGTACAAAGTTAGGGTAATAGGCAAGAGCGCTAATAAGCCTTGAGCCATAAGTAAAGAAAGTTTTTTAACCACTGTAGCATCCAATATATTTCAGAGTAGACAACTAATATTAAACCATTGCCTAAGCCAATTAGCTAAAGCTTATTAAGTAAATAACTGAGATAAAATTTAAGGTTTTTAGGCCTTGGTTTTATTTAACCAAGCATTGATACGTTTAAATGCATCGTAACAACTTTGCATTGACACTCTCACGCGTTGTAGATATTGCTTACACACATAAGGTTGCGGTAGGTTTATGGCTAAATCTATGACATTTAAGGTTTTACTTTCTAATTCAATTAATAAGGGCCAGAAAGATTCACCCTGACAAATTTTATTTTGCCCCACCACCTCTTGGTAAGTAGCAATTAATAAAGCCGCAATATGCTCACCCTTTAGAGGTTGTTTAGATTGAGCTTGAATAAAAGGTTTTAACTCATTTATGGCGGCTTTGCGGGCTCTGTACATCACTAATAACGCACGTCTTTGATCTTCATCTGGCATATTTTGAATAGCGAATTGGTAAAAGTCAGCGCCCGCACTTAACACCTCAATCACATCTGAGACTCGGTTTATCAATGGATTCTGTGTACTCACAAGCACATCCTTGTTGATCTCATATGGTTAATTGGTGCAATGCAACCGCAAAAATTACACTTTAGGGGTAAAAAGTGACAATTTAAGTCAAGCAGTTATACGGCATTTTACAAGTGCTAGAGGCCTATTTTTAAGTATTTAGCCTTAATTAATTGTGGCTTGAGTCGCGACTTTAAGTGATTTAGGCAATACCTCAATGTTTAGCGCTTCTGCCTGACGCTCTTCTCCGTCTAACATGTAACTAATCGGGCTTGAGCTACTGATCTGAATATTTTGTGCTTGTTTAAAACAAATGTCTGGGTTGGCGGCTTCGCCAGTTATGCCACTTATTGCTAAGTCTGCCAAGTTGAATACTTGCTTGGCAACATCATGCTCTGCAGGTAACCAGGTAATATCTAAACGCCCGTCCGTCATACTTGGGCCCCCTCCTCCTTGAGCTAAAACCGTTGAAAAAGGTGCGGCATTGGCTACCACTAAACTAGTAGTCTGCACCTCAAACTTAGCTTGATTATCTAAGCTTAAGGTTAGGCAGTAAATCTGACCATTTTGCACTGCCTTAAATAAGCCTTTTAAATAAGCCATTTGCCCACTTTGATCTTTTTCTGCACGGCCGGCCGAAGCTATCATTTGTTGACCAAAACCTATGCTCGCCATCAACAACATTAGCTGGTCATTACATTTTGCGGTATCAATACTTTGTACTTGTCCGTATAAAATCGCGTCGCAGCATAATGCCACTGGGTAAACTTTAGTGCCTGTGCCATAAATCGCATGACATAAAGCATTAGTAGTGCCCATGGCTATCATGCCAAACACCACTTGGGTATCTAACAATTGGGCGGCCACTTCTGCTAAGGTCCCATCACCGCCACAAGCCACTACCACTTTAGGCTTATGCTGCAATGCTTCAAGGGTTAAACTTTTGGCTGATTGGTGTTGTTGGGTTTCAAACACTAATACCGAGTACTTAACCGATAAGCGCTGCACAATTTCATCTTTGTTGACTTGCCATTTACCTCCACCCGAAATAGGGTTAGCAATAATGGCCAAAACCGCTTGTGGCTCTTGCACTAAGCCTTGATGAACTTTTTTTAAATTGCTGAGTTGTTTACGATTCAAGCGCGCGGTACGCCTCACCCCATGGATGGTTTCTAAGGCTTTGGCCACGTTCCACTGAGGATGTTTTTTTAGTAAATAGGCTGCCATAACAAATACTGAACGACCACGACCTAAAGCACAATGAATAACCACCGCATGCTTTTTAGTTTGATTATCTAACCAATTAATAGCTAGCCGGATTTGTTTCTCAGTTGGGCTTTGATGATCAAGTACAGGCACATTTAAATAATGTAGGTTTTCTTCATAAGCAGACCAATCTAAGCCATCAAATTCAGCGGTCACGTCTAAAATAGCACGCACACCAAGGCGTTTAAGCTCTTCTATATCAGCAGGAAAGAGTCGGCAAGCTAAATAAAGGTTGTGGTCAATTTTTTGAATAGCTGGCACAGAGTCCTGCTTGCGGGCCCAGGCATTGTAAACTTGTGCGCCCAATAAAAATGGCACAAATAACCAGCGAATATAAAAAGGAATAGAGCCATCATGTTTTTTTCTAAATATCTGTGGACGTTTAAATACATAGGCAAAAGCAACCGCGCCTACTGAGGCGCCTATCCAAAACAATATCAGACTTAGAAAAATGTTTGGCGTATACCAAGCTGCAATTAAAATTAACCCTGCGCTGATTAGGTAATAATAACTAAACCTCATTTTGCCTCTCTTTTAGCTAAGTTTATGTTTTATAATAAAAACCGAGCGAGTAATCTAAAACCTTTCTATTTCGAAATTGAAGGTACCTATGTCAATACAGTTATATTTTAATAGCGAAGATGCCAGTCAGATTGCCATTGGGGCTTTTGCCATGGCTATGCCTATTGCCTTTACCCAAGAAGCTTGGAAAATGGCCGAGACATTACCTATAGCCAATTTAATTTTGCTGGCACTATTATCCTTGTTTTTTCTTACCCACTATACCTATTTCAGTTTGTTTCAAAGCGATATTAAGCATCGAGTAACCAGCTATTGTGTGCGAATCTTCTTAGCTTATTTTATTACCCTAATAGTGGTGGGGTTAATTTTGCTCGCTCTGAATAAATTTCCTATTTATGACACGCCTCTAATTGCCATAAAGCGACTTATTATCATTGCCATGCCCGCTTCTTTGGGAGCCATAATAGTGGACAGTTTTGACAAAGAATAACTTCAAATTGGCACGGTTTATTACACTAAAGCTTTGCGCATCGATCAAAAAAAGGGCCTAAGCCCTTTTTTTAATTTTGACGATAATTAGCAGTCTGTATCTTCAGCATCTGCATTTTCTTTTACTTCTTCACATGCATCTTCTACTGCGTTACCTGCATCTGTCACGACTTCGTCTAGTTTCTCGCCGGCGTTTTCAGCTTCACCTTCACAAGCAGACAAAGCAAATACCGCAACCAAAGCCAATAATGTAGTAGTCATATGTTTAAAAAATTTCATAATAATCTCCGTATAGTTAAGGGTAAAATCTAATGTGTTTGTACCTAAGCTTTTAGGCCTTAGGCGCCTTTCCACGCAATGCATTTGAAATCAGTGATAACACCAACAACACCACAAACACAAAAAATAATATTTTAGCGATACCTGTTGCAGCACCGGCTATGCCACCAAATCCAAAAACAGCAGCAATAATAGCGATAATAAAAAATGTTAATGCCCAGCCCAACATAATAAAATCCTCTTAGTTTGTTAAACAATTACTTGCGTTCAAACTAATCAATGCGACTATTGTGCCAAACCCAAATAATCAACTATGCCATTGATATTATTAGCTTTTATGATTTACATAAAGATAAAAGGTAAATTCGGCCTATGCAATTTTGCAAATTTTACATGGCCAGTAGGTAGGAGTTTCACTACTAACTATAGCTGTAACCACAGATTTAAATCATTTTAATTAAATTAAAGTGTGTACAACCAGGTCATCACTAAAATATCGCCAAACCCCCAGACTAAAGTGCCGCTGATCAAAAGTGACATTTCCAAAACCCCAACTGACAAACGTAAGTCTTGCATGGCCACACTCAACCTCTGATCGTGACTAGTATTAATTTGATCTATGCCTAGGGCAATATCAGAATCATTTAGTTTTTTAGCCGTTAGCTGTCTAAGCTCTTTGTTACGCAACCAATTGGCTCGTCTAGTGATGAGCTTTTCATGCAGTACCACACCTATACTTGACCATACCCCTAGCACCACCACCAAACAGCCAGCCCGTGTAAACCACTCTAGCCCCATCCAAGCAATATGGCTCAAATACAAACCTAAGCTAAAAATCATTATGGCAAGCGACCAATAAATCAGATGACTTAAGCTACTTTTTTTACTTAGATTGATGGCCGACAAGGGGGTTTTCCTTTTGTTAGGGAATAATAATTTCCCTTTTTTATATCAGAGACAGAATTGGGATAGTACAATGCAAACTCATCAAGTTTCCAGCCTGGTTTAAAGGACGTGTTACATGTTTAGGTTAATCTCTCATATATTAATGATTTGGGCCTTAGTTTCTGCGCCTGTTTTTGCGCAATCTGATGATCCCTATGTGTTTGTAAAATCTGTTGCCACTGCAACTTTTGCTCAAATAAAGCAAGATCAGCAACTAATACAATCTCAACCTAGCCATATACAAACAATAGTTGAACAACAACTTATGCCGCACATAGATCATGTTTATGCTGCATTAAGCGTAATAGGTACCCCAGCAAGAGATATCCCAAAAGAAAAGCTGGACGCTTATTATGAGCAATTTAGGCTGTACCTAATCACAACCTATGCTTCGGCCCTACAGCAATACACCAACCAAATCGTCGAGTTTGAGCCATCTAAAGCCCTTGATGGGCGAAAAACTGTGGCGGTAAAAGCTTATATAAAAGAGCCAGGCAAGCCCACTATTGACCTTACTTTTCAGGTAAGACGCAACAAAGAGGGTCAGTGGAAAGCCTATGACCTAATTGCCGAAGGGATCAGTATGGTGCAGTCTAAACGTTCTGAATTTGCGCCAATTTTAAGGCAAAGAGGCATAGATGCGGTGATAACATTTATGCACGAGCAAAGCCAAAAAAGCTCGATTAAAACAAAAAGTTAAATTAGCCTAGCTGGCAAAGTGAGATTGTAAAGACTCAGTTTTAATGGGCTAAGCTAAGGTTAATCAAAGAGGTAAGCAGGCATGCAAAAATTTGTCGACTTTCTTAATATTCCGGTATTTACCCTAGCGGAACAAACTTACACTTTAGGCAAAGTCATAGCCGTGCCTATTGCTCTTATTGTTGCCTCTCTGTTAATCAAGTGGTTAGCCAAATTGGTGTTTAACAAACTAATCAATAGCGGGGTAAATGCTGATGTAGTGCATTTAGTCAAACGGGTATTTTACGTTTTGGCTATCGTTATTCTTACCGTCACCTTACTCGACTTTCTTAATGTTCCTATCACTGCCTTTGCATTTTTATCTGGTGCCGTAGCCATTGGATTTGGTTTTGGTGCCCAAAATATTATCAATAACTTTATTAGCGGCTGGATCCTTATGTGGGAGCGCCCCATAAAAATTGGAGATTTTTTAGAAGTAGAAGATGCCAGAGGACGGGTTGAATCAATCAATACTCGCTCCACCCGAATTAGGCGAGTAGATGGGGTTCACATGTTAATACCTAACAGTAAATTATTAGAAAATACCGTCATTAATTGGACCTTAATTGATAGCTTAACTCGTACCTCTGTAAAAGTTGGAGTTGCCTACGGTTCGCCATGTAAAAAAGTACAAAGCTTGTTGATGCAAGCCGTTGAAGAACAAAAAGACGTGTTAGACAACCCTGCGCCTGTAGTAATTTTTGATGATTTTGCCGACAACGCATTATTATTCGAAGCTTATTTTTGGACTAATGCCACAGTAGAACGCGACTTAAGAGTGGTAAGAAGCAACATTCGTTTTAGAATCGATGAGTTATTTGCCGAACATAATGTGGTGATTGCCTTTCCACAACGGGACATTCATGTGGATGGTCAATTGCAGTTGGTTAGGGCTAAAGACCCAGGTGCAAATTCTCAAGAGATGGAATGAGCTAAGCACTAGCATTGCATGTGAGCGCAACTATAAGCGCGTCATTGAGTAGTATTATTTGCAATTTATTGACAGCTTAGGTTTAAAGCTAGGCTAGGGAGTAATAAAAATGAACCTTAAATTGATCCTGCTAGGTGCTTTTTTGGCATTTCCTATGCCTCATGGCCTAGCTCAAGTCGACAAAGTAATCGAAATTGTTAAAGCTAAAAGCATCAACAAAACCTTAGCTAAACAGTTTCCTCAGGAAAAGTCTTTTCAAGGATACAGTGCAACATTTTCCGAACCCAAAATATTAATAGATGTGCTAGATCAATCTATTAAGCTGGCCCTAACAGCCAGTTCAACCGATCAACAACAAAGTTTGGTTGTAAATTTGATTTTTACTGGTGATATGCGTTTTTACGGATTTTCTGAATCCTATTTATTTGAAAATTTAAAACTTGATAGCTTTAAAATTGCAGAAGATTCCTATTCCGACTCCAGTCAAATTATTAAAGCCATTAAACAAAGCTTAATTAATGATTTTAGAGAGTTAGTGCTGTTTGATTTAGGCCCTGTTACCCAACTTGAACGTGCCCGAGCTGCTGATCAAATTGAAATCTCTAAACAACAATTACTTTTAATTTGGCATAAGTAGCAGAGTAAGGTTTTATCAATCAAAAATTATGCTAAGTTTAGCGATAAGGTCAATTAAACAGGCTTTTTTAAAGTATGTACAATTTAGCTAACAAGTTAAAAAACAACATAAATTTTGTCATTCATTGGGCAAATCAAAGTCTCTCGGCCGCACTTAACATATTATGTTTAAGTACTGCTTTAAGTCTGCTTTACAGCACCAGTTTACGAGCTGAAACTGTACAAATAGTCGACCAAAATGGCCAACCAATAGAAAATGTAGTCATTAGCTTTAAACAAGATGCACCAGCCTCAGCTTCTTCAGAAACAGCCACTATGGATCAAGTGAATATTCAGTTTTTGCCCCAAGTGTTGGTTATTCAAAAAAATCAAATGGTCAAATTTCCAAATAGCGACAACACTCGTCACCATATTTATAGTTTTTCAAAAGCCAAACCCTTTGAAATAAAAATGTTTAGAGGGGGAGAGTCTAAGCAACTGGCCTTTGAGCAGCCCGGCATAGTGGTGTTAGGTTGTAACATTCACGACCAAATGGTGGGTTACATTTATGTTGCCGAAAATAGCAACACAGCTATGACAGATGCTCAAGGTTTAGCTGAAGTACCTAGCGGGTTAGCTATCCAGCTTTGGCACCCTAAATTATCATCAGATAAAGTGACTCGAGTAGATGCGCTACTACCCCAAGATATGCCTAATCAGCCTTACAAAATTGAATTGGCCTTATTGCCAGAGGTTAAACAGCCAGTTAACAACACTTTTAAGTCAAAAAAATTCAGCCGAGGATTTAACTAATTGTCTAAACCTACCCTTAATCAAAGTATTTTTCGATTAGTTGTTGGCTTAGTCGTTTTAACTGCCATTGCCATTTTTGCCAATGTTTGGGTAGCCACAGACGAACAAACCCGCGAGCGACTAAATCGCGATTTAGTGGTTGCAGAAAACGTACTGAGACGAGTATTACAAGGCCGAGATGACTTATTGTATAACTCTGCTTATGTGCTTACTGCTGACTTTGGTTTTAAACAAGCGGTTGCATCAAAAGACCAAAGTACAATTAGTAGTGCCTTATCGAATCATGGACAAAGAATAGAAGCCGACCTTATGGCTTTAGTTTCGTTAGAAGGTAACACTATCACTAGCGTTCCGGCAGCTTTAGAAGTGGGGCAAGCCTTTCCCTATCCACAGGCCATGCAAAGCATTTTACAAAATGGCGGCTATTCTTCGCTGATGTTACTTAATCAACAGCTTTATCAGGTGATTATGTTAACTGTTGATGCTCCAACCCCTATTGCTATAGCCTTAGTAGGTTTTAAACTGGGCAACCCAACTTTAGAGCAACTTAAAGAAATCACCCAGCTAGAAACCACACTTCAGGTTTACCACGATCAGCAAGCCCTATTTACCATTAGTACATTGCCCAAAGAGCAGGTCAATCAAGCCTTAAATAATGTGACCTCATTGCCGTCTTGGTTATCTATTACAGTAACCAAAGACATCCCTTTTGTTTCGCAACAATTTGTACTTAGCGACAGCTTAGATCACCAAACTATTATTACTCTATCCGAAAACGCCGAGTTGCTGTTCGCCGACTTTACTTCTTTGCAATTTAATATAGTGGCCATTGGAGTGATAGTGATTATTTTGGCCACCTTTTTAGCCGCATTGTTCTCGGGGAAAATATCTAGACCCCTAGGTAAGTTAGCCTATATTACCGAGCGTATTGCAGTGGGTAACTACAGTAAAGAAATGTCGGTACCCACTAATACTAAAGAAGTCAGTGTATTATTTGAAGCCTTTGATACCATGCAGAATAATATTCAGGCTCGCGAAGCAGAAATCATCTACCAAGCTCGCCACGACATTCTTACTTCATTATTCAATAGGCAACATGTAAAAAGCATTCTTGAGAAAAAAATTGCCAACCAAGAGTCATTTTTAGCCATTGGTATTAATATTTTTGGCTTTAGAGGCATCAATGACATTTTTGGCTATCACAATGGTGATTTATGCCTACAAGAATTATCTAAAAGGTTAACTAAATTTGAAGGAATAGCGGCACGACTAACAGGTGGCGAGTTATTATGGATTCCGCTAGCCCCCCCTTCTGAAGAAAGCATTAAAATTATTAAGTCAGCCTTAGAAACCCCTATTGATACAGGAAACGTCAGTATCAACTTAAAAGTCGCTTTTGGCCTAATTCGTTGCCCAGAAGACGCGCAAAATGCTGAAGAGTTATTTAAACGTTTAAATATAGTGCTAGACGAAGCACAAATCACACGTCAATTTATTCTGCCTTATAGCAGCGAGTTAGAAGCCCGCTACTCAAAACGCTTAGCCATAATCACCGAGCTAAAAAACACTCTAAGCAATGCGAGTCATGAACTGAGCCTAAATTACCAACCTAAATTAGATTTACAAAAAGGCCAAGTCACCCATGTTGAAGCATTAATTAGGTGGACCAATGCCAAACTTGGGTTTGTATCACCAGAAGACTTTATTGCTATAGCCGAACAAGCCGGTTTTATTGAAAAAATCACTCATTGGGTAGTGAATCAAGCGATTAACGATGCAGCTAAATTTAAAGCCGCTGGCATAGAGGTCAATATAGCCATAAATTTATCAGCAAAAGATATTATGAACCCCTCTTTGTTACCTCTTATTTTGGGTTTACAAACTAAACAAGGTTTAGCAACTAACAGTTTATCCTTTGAAATTACCGAAGGTGATCTGGTTAGAGATCACAACAAAGCCATCACTCATCTGCAAGCCTATCAAGACGCAGGCTTTGAAATAGCCATTGATGACTTTGGTACAGGTTACTCGTCAATGGCCTATTTACAAAATCTGCCCATCAACACCCTTAAAGTCGATAAGAGCTTTGTGCTCAAACTCAATGAACAACAAGGTGATCAAAAGATTGTTAAAACCGTAATTCATTTAGCCCATAGTTTTGCTATGAATGTAGTGGCTGAAGGCGTTGAAAACCGAGAGTCTTTGCAGCTATTAGCCGATTGGGGCTGTGAACTAGCCCAAGGCTACTATATTTGCAAACCTGCACCAGCAGATACATTAATTGAATGGTTTAAAGACAGTCAAACCACCAGCTGGCTATAAGTGAGGAGATAAAATGAGCAAATTCGCTAAGCAACTGGCCTGCATTTTACTTAGCATAAGCACACTAAATGTTTGGGCCGGTGAAGGCAAATTAATTGGTACGGCGGGGTTAAATCAAGTAGAAGGCAGTGGCGGTGGCGGCATAGTACCTTGGGCCACCTTAGCCGGATACGATAGCCGCGAAGAAATATCTGTTAATGCCTTTACCACACAAGTTAATCTTGATGATTATCGGCTAAATGTCATTGGGGTTAGCGCTTCATTTTACGATCGCCTCGAACTAAGTGTGGCCGAGCATAGATTCGATTTAAAAACCTTAGGTGGAGATATAAAACAAACCGTTTACGGAGCAAAGTATCGCTTATATGGCGATGTGGTGTATTCAACCTGGCCACAAATTAGCCTAGGTGTACAACATAAAAAGCTTGACGATGGCAGCATTGCCGGAGCAGTAGGAGCAGCGAATAGCTCTAGTGGTACCGACATCTATTTAGCTGCCACTAAGGTGCATTTAGGTGCCATTGGTGGATTTAATGCTGTATGGAACCTCACGGCTCGCGCAACCAAAGCCAACCAATTGGGCCTGTTAGGGTTTGGCGGGGCCAATAACGATAGCTATGAAATTATGGCAGAAGCCTCAGCTGGCATACTCTTTAGCCGTCACTTTGCTATGGGGGTGGAATACCGCCAAAAGCCAGATAACTTAGGACTAGGTGAAGAAGATTGGTTTGATTTTTTTGCTACCTATATTCCCAGCAAAAGACTTAGCTTTACTTTAGCTTGGGCCAACCTGGGTAGTATTGCAGGAGCAAAAGATCAACAAGGCTTATATCTTTCTCTAAACGGACAATTGTGGTGAGCAAATGAAAAACATTCTAGTTATTTTAATTTTTGGTTTGTGCCTTAGCGCTTGTGCCAATACTCAACTAAGTACCTATCAACAGTTAGGCGGTGAGCCCAAAGTGGCTGAAATTGTGGATAATTTCATTACTGAAATTGAATATGATCCAATTATGTTTGAGTTTTTTAAAGACTCAAATATTAATCGATTTAGAGAAAAGCTCATTGAACACTTGTGTCACTTAACGGGCGGACCTTGTGAATACACGGGTGATAGCATGGAACAAGTGCATGCTGGTATGGATATTAGCGAGTCGGTATTTAACCATGGGGTAGATTTATTTATTAAGGCTATGGATAAAGCTGAGGTTCCCCATCAGGTGCAAAATCAAGTGTTAGCCACCATGATCCATACCAGAGAACAAATGTTATACAAATAAAAACTCAGGAAATTACAACCAGTTTGTTAGCTTTATACCAATTCCTAAACGCTGACTATGCTGGTTGTAATAAATCAGGCTTTCTCCGTATCCGTTAAAATATTCAATGTAACCTTGAATACGCTTATTAAGCGGAAAGGTCCATCCTAGTTGAATTGCGCCTTTATTGTCACTACGAAAATTGTTTCTAAGCATAAACTCAAGGGTTTGTTTATCACCTAAATTCCACAAGCCCCCTATCTCACCGTATCCCATGTACTTTTCTATATCAGGATTGTCATCGCCTTTAGGATCTAAGGGGTTGAGCTTTTGCTGCTCTGGCAGTCGATACCAAGTACGAAAACCCCATAAAATATTATCTGTAGGAGCAAAGGCAAAACCTAAAATTAGGCGATTCCAACTGCGCGAGAGCTCTCCAGTTTGACCATTAGATTGATGATTAAAAGACAAAGAGGTTTGCTCAACAGGTAAACCAAATAACGACCAAGAATGGTGATAATTTAAAATTACTTCTGGCTCGTAATTAGACTCACGAAAAGGCGCAGAGATGTCACCATTATAGGCCTGCCACCAGCTTGTTGCAGTAAAAGCAAACTGTAAATCTAAATCGTTAAAAATCAGATCTTGCATGGCTAAATACTTTAGCGATACCTGAAATTTCACTTCAATATTATCTAATTCAGAATCTAACGGCAGGGCCGAATAAGGCTCTCTGTTAGCCTTGGCTAAACTGATCGGCAGCACAAAGTTTGGTTTATGCGGTAAAATAGCAAAGCGATTTTTCGAGGCTTGTTTTTCTAACGCCACCCTTTGTTTGAATAAAGTGGGATTATCTGGTTTACACGCAAGTTTAAGTTGAGCAACGGTTTGCTCGGGTTGGGCTTGCTTAATTGCATCCAGTAAGCAGGCATCTTGGTTTACCGTATTTTGCTCAAGCTGCTCATCGGCCATAACCCATAAAGGGCTTATATAAATCACAGCAATTAACCAGAGTTTATTCATTTTTCCCCAATAGATTTACAAACTAATTAGAATTCACAAGACGGCTAACGCCTTAGGTATTAGAATACAGTTAATTAGTGTATAGGCGCTTGCATGTTACCCAGTTTACCTTATCTTGCTCATTATCCCGAACAAATACAGCAGCAAATTCAGCATTTGATCGCATCCAACCAGCTAGCTGCTTGGCTACAAAGCCGTTATCAAGGGGTGCATAATATTGTGAGTGATGCAGAACTGCGTAATTATGTTTTGCAGATTAAACAAAACTATATGAAAAAATCACAACCTCTTAGCAAAGTTATATTTGATAATAAATTACATATAGCTCACCAAGCTTTGGGATTACATACTTATGTTTCTCGGGTACAAGGCAACAAACTTAAAAATAAAAACGAATTACGCATTAGTACGTTATTTAAAGGTACCCCAGAAGCATTCTTAAACATGATAGTGGTACACGAGCTCGCACATTTAAAAGAAAAGCATCATAACAAAGCCTTTTACCAACTCTGCGAACACATGCTTCCCAATTACCAACAAATTGAGTTTGAAGTGCGGGTCTATTTAACTGCACTAGAATTACCTAATATTCAATTAAACTTTGGCAACCGCCAGTAACTAACGGCTAATAGGATTTCCCCATGGATTATCAGTTTTCTCGCAATCTATTAGGCCAAGCGATAGCCACCTGCGAGCTCGAGTGTGAAGCTTTTGGTGATTGGCTAACCAACGATTTAGGCAGTGATAAAACCCAAATCAAGGCTTTGATAGAGATCATTAATAAGTTACAAAACCAAGAGCTCAATCATTATCAACATGTAGGTAAAGACTATCACTTAGAGTTAGATACTGACGAAGTAGAATTATCACTGAATAATACACAAATTAGTGATCCTAACTTTAACCAAGAAGAGCATCTAGGCTCAGATAACACTACAGGTTGTGGGTTAACCGATCTTTTATACTTATTAAATGCCTGGCTTGATTACCTTAGTTAATATAACAATTCGCAATCAAAGCTCTCGCTCGTGCATCACAATCCAACCATTAATATAAATATTGTTTGGTCGAGCGGCGTTATAGATTACCTTTGACGCTAGCAATTTGGGTAAATCTCTCAACGGAATCTCTATCGTGTCTTTGCGATAAAAGTTTTTTTGCATGGCACGGTCGGATTTTAGATGTTCTCTGGGTGTAGCTTTAGTGGTGTGGGCAATATTTCCTACTTTTACTACCACTGAAGTTTCTGTTACAGCGACTACTCGCATGGGTATGTAGCGATACCTTGCGTCGGAAGAGTCATTTAAGGCGAAGTAATCGACAAAATAAAAGTCGTTGCGTTGAGGTGAATCGATGATCTGCTGGGTGCGATATTTATTGTGTATAGGTGAAAGTATTAGCCACACTAACAAGAGTGCAACCAAACTCCATTCAAAGTTGTCTCCGCTAAATTTAATTCCGCGTTTTATTAAATTAAAACTCGGTAAATGAAAATAGCCTGATTGGTAAAAACTCTCCATAGTCCTGCCTTTTGTCATCTATTTTTTAATCAGTCTATTGCTAATGATTAGCTAAATCAATGAGTTAAGGTTAGAACAAAAAGTCCATTGAAAAAAGCATGGGCTGATGATGCAGGTTAACTAAGTATTACAACACCTTGCTTATAACCATAAAAAAAAAGCCGATAACCTCAGCAGTTATCGGCTTTAAATATGCACTATAAGAATTAAGCGTTATAAGTTGAAGAAGAAGTATTGCCGCCTCTGCCTGTCCAATTGGTATGGAAAAACTCACCTCTTGGTTTATCCGTACGCTCGTAGGTATGGGCACCAAAATAGTCGCGCTGCGCCTGCAATAAATTGGCTGGCAAACGAGCAGTACGATAGCCGTCAAAATAATTTAGCGCTGCAGTTAAACAAGGTACAGGTACACCATTGGTAATTGCACTAACCGCCACTCGGCGCCAGCTTTCTTGGGCAGCTTCTACGGTATTTTTAAAATAATCATCTAACAATAAGTTATTGAGCTCTGGGTTATTATCGAAGGCTTCCTTAATTTTTCCTAAAAAAGCCGAACGTATAATACAACCACCACGCCACATTAACGCAATGCCACCATAATTTAGATTCCAATTAAACTCTTTGGCTGCTTCACGCATTAAGGTATAACCTTGAGCATAAGAAACAATTTTGGCTGCCAATACGGCTTGACGTAAGTCTTCTATAAAGGCGGCTTTATCACCATCAAAACCTTTAACCGGCCCAGATAATACATTTGATGCGGCAACCCTTTCTTCTTTTAACGCAGAAATACAGCGAGCAAACACAGACTCAGCAATTAAAGTAAGCGGCACACCTAAATCAAGGGCCACTACCCCAGTCCATTTACCTGTGCCTTTTTGTCCTGCAGTATCTAGTATATTTTCAACTAGTGGGCTGCCGTCTTCATCTTTAAAGGCCAAGATATCCCGCGTAATTTCAACTAAATAGCTATCCAGTTCAGTGGTGTTCCACTCTTTAAAGACCTGATGCATTTCGTCGGCCGACAAACCCAATACTTCTTTCATAATTTGGTAGGCTTCGCACAACAACTGCATATCGCCGTATTCAATGCCGTTATGCACCATTTTAACAAAGTGACCCGCACCATTTTCACCCACATAATCACAACAAGGCGAACCGTCTTCGACTTTAGCTGAGATGTCTTGAAAGATAGGCTTAACTGCTTGCCATGCTTCGGCTGAGCCACCAGGCATAATAGATGGACCTTTTAACGCACCTTCTTCACCACCAGACACCCCTGCTCCTACAAAATGAATGCCATGCTCAGCGCAGTATTTTTCGCGGCGAATGGTATCGGGGAAATGGGTATTTCCGCCATCAATAATAATGTCACCTTTGTCTAATAAGGGCAGCAGCTGTTCAATAGTGGCATCAACTGGCGCACCCGATTTAACCATGATCATAATCTTGCGTGGACTGGCTAAAGATTGCACTAATTCTTCAATGGAATATGCGCCTCGGATAGATTCTCCTTTAGCACGACCATTAATAAAACTTTCTACTTTATCAGTAGAGCGGTTATAAGCCGTTACCGTATATCCTTTACTGGCCATATTTAAAATCAGGTTTTCACCCATGACTGCCAGACCGATCAAGCCAATATCAGATAAAGTTTTCATAACATTCCAATTTTTATTTGGTTAAAAAAATACTACCTAATTAAAGGTGCGTGCTAGCTGCTTTAGTTAAACAACTAGCTTTAGAGTAAAGTGCAGTTTTTTATAACTTTACATGGCTGGGTATTTTAACGTTAATTGCCTAAGAAAGCAGCGCAAAGTCTCAAGTTTGTTATTAACTTTTGTTAGTCTTCATAACGAACTATTAGTTAGACGACTTTTTAAAGTTATAACTGCTTCTCAGCAAATTCTGCCAAGCGACTGCGCACTACTCCATCTAAATTAAGGGTGGCACTGCCCGAAAAGTTTTTAAATTTTTCCACTAAATAAGTCAGACCAGAAGTCAAAGCACTTAAATAGTTACTGTCGATTTGCGCTAGGTTGCCACTACAAATTAATTTTGTGCCTTCACCACAACGGGTAATAATGGTTTTTAATTGCGAAGCGGTTAAGTTTTGTGATTCATCTAATATCACTATGGCATTTTGAATGCTGCGACCACGCATAAAGTTAACCGACTTAAACTGAATATTGGCTTTTTCCATTATGTAACTCATGCTGCCTTTGACGTTTTCATCGTTTTTATGCAGTACTTCTAAACTATCGGTTATGGCTGCTAACCATGGCGCCATTTTTTCTTCTTCGGTACCAGGTAAAAATCCAATAGATTCGGCAATTTCTGGGGTGCTTCGTGTCACAATAATTTTATCGTACATATTGCGCTCAACTACCATTTCTAGGGCGGCTGCTAAAGCCAGCAAAGTTTTACCACTTCCAGCTGGGCCAGTTAAAATCACCAAATCTATATGCGGGTCGAGCAAGGCATGAAAGGCCATGGCCTGACCAATATTTTTAGGACTAATGCCCCAGGCCCTGCGCCCCATTAAACGTTCATAACCTAAGTCTAAAACCTCTAATTGTTCGTCACTCGCGGTTTCGACTATGCCAGCAAAGTGCTGACTATCGTCTAATAAAAATTCATTTACATAGGCTTCTGGTAAGACTTTACGATCTATCGTATGAATAGTGTCACGCCCCTCTACCCGACTATCCACAGATTTAACTTGATCCCAAAAATTTCCAGAAAATTTATGGTAACCCTTAGTTAAATACTTAATATCTGAAACAAGTTGGTCGGTTCGGTAATCTTCAACATGGGCTAAGCCTGCGCCTTTGGCTTTTAAGCGCATATTTATGTCTTTAGTCACTAATATTACGTGTCTGGGGTGCTGAGATTTTTGTAAAAACAATGCGCTGTTGATAATACGATTATCGTTTTCGTTACTGGTAAACACTTGTTGTGATACCGGCATGCTTTGATCAACAAAAATAGATAAGTGGCCACTTGGGGCAGATTCACCTGCACCTAAACCGAGCATAGACACACCTTGCATTAACTGTTCTGGGGTGGCGTCTCTTAATAGGTCTTCCATCGCTCGAATGGACACACGGGCATCGCGAGCTACATCTTTTTTACTGTCTTTTATATGATCTAATTCTTCGAGCACTGTCATGGGGACAACAACGTCGTTTTCTTTAAAGGATAAAAAGGCGAGAGGTTCGTGAAGCAGTATATTCGTATCTAAAACGTATATTTTTGGACTTGGTGCTTTTCTTCTGGGCATCCGGCGCTCCTATAGGCCACAAGTAATTAACCTGCCAGCTAAATCATGCCTTTGCCCTGTAAACGCCTGAGCTCAAATCATATTTAACTACAGGTCTACTTAGGTTAATCAATCAAAAAAATTGCTAACCTTAGACACAACAATAAAACACTTTCTTATGACAATCATCTACTTTTAAACAGTACTGAGTAAAAATTTTGCTACAATGCGCGCCGCATTTTAGCCAAGGGCGTAAAGTATGCGGCTTACCCCCTGAATCTTTGGGCTATTATTCATAACACTTATCTCGCAGGCGGAGAAAAATCATGGCAAAACAACAATTCTTTGCACTTGGGCAACGATGGCTAAGCGACACAGAATCTGACTTAGGGTTAGGCACAATAGTGTTAATCGAGTCTCGAACTGTAACAGTGCTTTTTCCAGCAACAGGCGAAAGTCGCGTCTATGCTAGCCAAACGGCCCCCTTAACCCGCATTGAATTTGCCGTGGGAGATACAGTAAAAAGCCATGAGGGCTGGGAGCTAGAGGTTGAGCAGGTACAAGAAAAAGACAATCAACTGATTTATCTTGGTTCACGCTTAGATAACGGCCAAGCAGTCAGTTTAAAAGAAACCTTTGTTGACCATCATTTTCAACTAAATCAACCAGAAAAACGTTTATTAAACGGTCAATTTGATCACCCCAAATGGTTTGATTTACGTGAGCAATGCTTAGTCCATCAATTTGCACATAATACCTCGCCTCTTTTAGGCTTTGTTGGCGCCAGAGTAGATTTAATTCCGCACCAATTACACATTGCTTCTCAGGTTGGCAGGCGTTATGCACCGCGCGTATTGCTTGCCGATGAAGTGGGGTTAGGCAAAACCATAGAAGCTGCCTTAATCATTCACCAACAACTGCTCACAGGTAGGGCGCAACGGGTACTGATAGTCGTGCCCTCTAGTTTAGTGCATCAGTGGTTAGTGGAAATGTTACGCCGGGTTAATTTAGCTTTTTCGGTTTTTGATGAAGAACGTTGCGAAGCTATGTCAGAAGATGCCAGTAACCCATTTGAAGCTGAGCAATTAATTATCTGTAGCTTAGATTTTTTAACCCACAACAGTCGTTATTATCAACAAGCACTTGAGGCGAGTTGGGATCTTATGGTGGTAGATGAAGCCCATCATTTAATTTGGTCCCAAGGTCAACCATCTCAAGAATATCAAGTGATTGAGTCTCTTGCTGATGTGACTAAAGGGGTGCTGTTACTTACCGCTACTCCCGACCAGCTAGGCCATGAGAGTCACTTTGCCCGTTTGCGCCTGTTAGATCCGGCGCGTTTTCATGATTACCATAGCTTTGTAGAAGAAGAAAAACGTTACAGTCAATTGGCCCAAGCCATTCACCCCTTATTAAGTGGCGAAGACTTAAGCCAAGAAGACATCCAAGCCATAGCAGAATTTGCCCAGTCAGATGAGTTAACTCAAATTAACCAAGCCAGTCAAGAAAGCAAAACTAAGCTATTGCATAGCCTTTTAGATCAGCATGGCACTGGGCGTTTATTGTTTAGAAATAGTCGTGCCGGTGTCAGCGGTTTTCCTACTCGAAAATTATTTAGTTATCCGCTAATTCAGCCACTTGAATACACTCTGTTACTTTCTGAAGACCCTAGTAATTTACAATTGCAATTAACCCCAGAGCGTCATCCAGATGTGGTTAATACCTGGGTCAATATCGACCCTAGAGTGGATTGGTTTATTGAGCAATTAAAAGCTCTGAAAGGTGAAAAAGTACTTACTATTTGTGCCAATGCTGGCACAGCACTACAGCTTTCTGAGGCCCTAAGGGTTAAAGCGGGTACCCGTTCCACTGTATTTCACGAAGGCATGAGCATAGTCGACCGAGATAGAGCCGCCAATTATTTTGCCCAAACAGAAGACGGCGCCCAAGTATTAATTTGTAGTGAAATTGGCAGCGAAGGTAGAAACTTTCAATTTGCTCATCACCTTATTTTGTTCGATTTACCTTTAGTGCCTGATTTGCTTGAACAACGCATTGGACGTTTAGATCGCATAGGGCAAAAACACGATGTTTGCATTCATGTTCCATATTTTGACATGAGTGCGCAACAAGTCTTGTTAGACTGGTACCACCTTGGATTAGGGGCATTTGAACACACTTGCCCAACAGGTATGACGGTATACGAAGAAACCATGGAAACCTTGCATGCTTGCATTCAAGATCCTGAAGATATTGAGTTTTGTGAACGCCTGATCAATCAAACAGCCAGTTTGCACAAAAGTCTAAAACAAAAATTAGAGCAAGGGCGCGATAAACTGCTGGAGTTAAATTCTTCTGGTCAAGGTCGTATAGATGGGTTTTTAGCACAAATGTTAGAAGCCGAACAATCACCAACCCTAGAATTATTTATGACTCGTCTTTTTGATGCCATAGGGGTATTACAAGAAGATAATGGTGAAAGTAGCTATCTGCTGCGTCCTACCGAAACTATGATCAGCCCCTTACCTGGTTTAGATGAAGAAGGTATGACAGTTACCTACGAGCGCGAAACTGCCACATTATTAGAACATGTAACCTTTTTAAGTTGGGATCACCCTATGATCCAACATGCCATGGACATGTTAACCACAGATATGGTGGGTAAAAGCTCTATTGCCTTTTGTAATGACAAAACCCAAGCGGCCGGTGCCTATTTATTAGAATGTTTATTTGTGCTGTCTGCAAAAGCAGAAAAACAACTGCAACTTGCACGCTTTTTACCCCCTACACCAGTGAAAGTCTGTCTTGACGCAAAAGCGCAGCTAACAGATAAACACTTTATTCAGTTAGATACAGTACGCCCTAAAATGGGCAATCAATTAATTAACGCGTTAAAAACACAATTAGTTAATTGTTTAACCCAAGCGCAAGAGCACGCAGAACGTTTGGCCCAAGAGGTTAAAGCCCAGCGCAAAGAGCAAATGCATAGCCTATTGGGTGACGAGCACAGCCGTTTAGTTAACTTACAAAAAGCTAACCCTGCTATTCGCGATGAAGAAATCACCCATATAGCCGAGCAAATTGAACAATTAGATCAGGTTATGGACGGGGCTAAATTAAGCCTAGAAGCAGTGCGTTTAATAGTGAATAACCCTAAATAAATTATGGCCATTTTAAATTATCAACCGCCCACCAATCCTTACTTAGAAATTGTCTATCAAGACGAAGATTTAGTGGTGTTAAATAAACCTAGTGGCTTATTAAGTGTGCCAGGCAAAGCCAAACAACATGCAGATTCGTTACAATCTCGAGTACAACGCGTATTTCCCAGCGCAACTGTAGTTCACAGATTAGATATGGCCACCTCAGGTTTAATGGTGATGGCCTTAAATAAAGCCGCGCATAGGCATATCTCTAAACAATTTGAATTACGCCAAACCAGTAAAACTTATCAGGCCATTGTCTATGGGTTAGTAGAACAATCAACAGGCCAAGTAGATCTGCCACTAATTTGTGACTGGCCTAACAGACCCAAACAAATGGTCGATCACCAGCGCGGTAAAAAAGCCTTAACTAAATGGCAAGTGCTGGCCAAATATACCAATAGCACTAGGGTAGAATTAAGTCCGGTTACTGGGCGTTCCCATCAGCTTAGGGTACATATGTTAAGTATTAACCATCCTATAATTGGCGATCGGCTGTATGCGCACTCCGAAGCTTTGGGCATGGCTAATAGACTGAATTTACATGCGCAAAGCTTAGGCTTTGCTCACCCAACAACAGAACAGCCAATGCAATTTACTGCAACTGTGCCTTTTTAGCTCTAAGGCGAGTCATATATAAGTATTGGGTTAAAGATCGACTTAGCTAGTACCGATAACAACTTATTCTTGTAAGCTTTATTAGGTGTAAACCATTAAGATTTTGTTCTGTACCTGCCTAGCCCTCTTGTTCACTAAAGCCTCTTTAGCGGCACCTGCTCGCCAAGTACTTGAGCAAATCGACTTACAACGTGAATTTTTCACTGAACAATATCAAAGCTTCGACATAGCAAATCAGAGCTATCTGTATTTACTAAGTGAAAATACTAACGCCATAACCCGAGGTGTAGCAGTATTGGTTCCCGACTCAGGGCAATCTGTGGCGGCACAGCATGGCTTACTGCCTTTAGCTAAAGAATTAAATAAACTTGGCTGGGTCACTTTAGTGATTCCAGCGCCTGATAGTGCCTTTACCCCGCTTATAGCCGAATCAGAGACTACAGCAGAGCAAGACAACCTCGAACCATCAAGCACAAATTCCGAAACTCAAGAAGCTGACAATCCAACTGATAGTCCAGCAGCAATGCGTCAAGATGACGATTTGAATCAAACCTTTGTAAGTAGTATCGATGATCAAAGTTTTATTCTGCATGAACAACTGATGATGGCATTATTACAAGCGGCAAAGCAAAAATCCGCCGCTTACCCGGGATTTTTTCTGGTTATAAGTCAAGGCACTAGCGCCGCATGGCTAACAAAACTATACGCGCAAGATGCTCTGGAGCCACCCGATGCCTTTGTAGCTATTAGCCCTTTTTGGCCAGACCGAAGGTTTAATCCAAAACTTGCCCAATGGTTAGCCACCACCCCTATGCCAGTGCTAGATTTATACAGCCAATGGGACAATGAGTGGTCGAAAACCACAATTGAGCAACGCGCAGTAGCGGCAGTGCGAGCATTAAAATTGCACTATCGTCAAAGGCAAATACTAGGGGTAGAGTTATCTCGTCAAAATAGTCAGTATTTAAGCAAAGAAATTTATGGCTGGTTAAGTTTTATGGGTTGGTAACGCCAAGTTTTCTAACCAATTTTTATAAAACTTTATCAACAATTTGCCACTGCCACTGAAATAACTTACTTTATTGACTATACTTCTGTCACATTAATGTAATAAATTTAGTTGAACTCTATCCGTGCCCACTGTCTCTAAATTCGTCCAACGTAAATCTAAGCAATTAGCTTTTTATGTGCGTGGTTTTTTAGAACACCAACTTCCTTACTCTGAATTAGATCTGTTTTTTTGGGATACCATGGAAGAATGGGCGCAAGTACCAGATGGCAAACAATCACCTTACGAAAAAACCGAACATGTGTTTTGGCATTTATTACATCAAATTCATTACTGGCCTAAAAACACCTTAAGAGAAGACCCTTACCTAAGAGGTGAATTAGAAATGTGTTTAGATTGCCTTGAAAGCGAAGGCTCGTATCCGCTTCCATTAGATTGTATTGGCATTAGACCCTAATTAACTACCCTGCTTAAGTTTATCATTGCTGGCATGCCAAGGAGCGATTTTGGCTAACATCAGCATGCCGGGTAAGGCACACACAAAACAAATAATAAAAAATTGGGTGTAGCCCACTGACTCAATTACGTAACCAGTAGTGGCGCTAACAAAAGTGCGCGGAATAGCGGCAATACTGGAAAATAAAGCTAATTGAGTGGCAGTAAAATGTCGACTCGTCGATCTTGCCATAAAGGCTAATAAGGCCACTGAGCCTAAACCAACACCAAAATATTCAAAACCGCTGGCCAATGCTAAAACTAAGTGGTTGTAACCAACAATAGACAACAACACATAGCCTAAAATTGATACCAATTGGAAAAACCCAAACACCCATAAACTACGATTAATTCCCAGTTTTATCATGGCAATACCGCCTAACACTGTGCCTAAAGTAGCTCCTATAGTTTTGGATATTTTTGCTATTGAGCCAATTTCCACAGTAGAGAAACCCATATCTAAAAAGAATGGGGTTTCTAACGCAGTCGCCATGCTGTCGCCCAATTTATACAGCACAATAAACAACAGCACCCAAAGTGCATTTTGCCAACCATTACGTTGGAAAAATTCTCTAAAGGGATCTATCACTGCACTTTTTAAGGTTTGAGGTTCGTCACCCGGTTTAGACGATTCTTTAATTAACAAAGTGGTCACTAAACCCACTAACATAAACACCGCAATACTGAGATGGGCAATAGACCAAGGGTAAAAACCCGCTAAAATCATGGCCAAAGAACCGGGTATAAAAGATGAAATTCGATAGGCCTGAGCATAAAATGCATTACCTGCCCCTAACTCTTCATCAGGTAGGATTTCGCGCCTATAAGCATCTATGACTATGTCTTGGCTAGCACTAAAAAACGAAATAGCCGATACAATAACTATAATTTGTGTGAGTTGAGTAGCGGGATCAAATAATGCCAAAATTCCCATCAAAAAGATTAAAGTTAACTGAGTTAGTAGCATCCAACCGCGACGTCGCCCAAAAAATGGAATAACAAAACGATCCATAATGGGTGACCACAAAAACTTCCAGGTATAGGGGAATAACACTAAATTGATCAGCCCTATGGTTGCCAAGTCTATGTCGGCCGAACGTAACCAAGCAGGAACAAATTGGATCAGTAAGTAGAGAGGTAAGCCAGAAGAAAAACCAGTGGTAATACAGATAAGCATGCGCTTATTTAATAGCGCTTCTTTAATACTTTTATTCGACATCTTAAATACGCCTACAGCTAATAAAGGCGGTAAAAGCCTTATGTGATTTTATTTTAATGGCTATTGGGCAACAATAACCCGATTTCTACCCGATTTTTTTGCTTGGTATAAGGCTTTATCTGCCGATTCTAACCACTGGGTACTGTCTAGAAAATCTTGATTAAATCCTGCTATTCCAATACTAATAGTAAAAGAGATTTCTATTTCATCATGCACCACAGTAAATTTTTCAACTAAGCGCCTGAGCCTTTCAGCCACAAATTCGACGTTTTCCACCGGCGTATCCGGCAAGAGTATGGCAAACTCTTCACCACCATAACGTCCAGGTACATCGGTTTCGCGAGTCCCTTTTTGAATAATACGCCCAAGGGCTTTAATTACATCATCGCCTGCAGGGTGCCCGTAGGTATCGTTAACCTTTTTAAAATGGTCTATGTCTAACATAATTAACGAAGTGGGCCCGTCGCTACGTTTATTTCGCTTAAATTCACGGACAAACTGCTCTTCCCAATAGCGCCTATTATACAAACCTGTTAAGCCATCTACCTGACTGATTTCTTGTAACTGCGCATTAAGTGATTGCATGCCTAAGCGGCTTACTGCTTCGTCTGTCACGTCGTAGATCACCAAACAAATTTGCTCTATTTCTCCAGTGAGTGACGCCAACGGGAAAATAGTGATGTTTTGGTACATAAAACTGGCTTGTGAAGTAATAGGCCGGTTTGAGTCAAAACGAAATAAGTAAGGGCGTTGCTCCCAAATAATAAAAACTGGGCTTTTTAATGAAAATGCGGGTGCAGCCTTACGGGAAAACCAGTCTTTATCTATTTCAGGAAAAAAATCGAATAGATTTTTATTTTGGATCATACCCGGCACTATACTGCTGTGGTTTTCCATAAACTGATTCCACACTTGTACACTAAAGTCTTTATTCAACACCACTATGCCAACTTCTATTGAGCCAAGAAGATCGTGTTTCCAATGCATTTCTGCCAAGCTTTCATCTTTTGTCATCAGCAACAGGCCTTATGATTGTGAAGCAATCAGTTTATCAAAGACTAAATCTATGGATTTGTTAGGGAAAAGTAATAACAAATCAAAGTTAATATTTTGGCTTTTGATGGAATAAGCAATTTCAATAGCTAACATGTCTTTCTGATCATTGTGGGTATTTTTTAAGATGTCATCTAAATCACAATGGCGTCCCAAAATAATAGGGTGATTATGACTAAATACTGAATGCAACTGCTCAGATAAAGCGCGTAGACAGGCTCCAATTAATATATTTGATACATCCATTAAAGCTTCTAATTCTGAGGATTCAGAATTTTTTGTATCAGAATACTTTAATAACTTAATCATGTTCTCAAAATTAGAATCATTAAAAATCACTAGAGCTTCACCATTAATACCAGCGCTGATAAATCCCTGAGAAACAGCCGAGACGCTATCGTTGCGTTGAATATCGGCTATGGCCATATGTAATTCAGTATTGGTGATAAGGTTGACGTTAGGAATAGGTAAATCAATAAATTCACCTAATAACTTAGCTAAACTCTCCCCCGCTTGCCCCATGGCAACATTGGCCATTTCTCTGTAAGCATCGAGCTTATCTGTGGTTGAGGACTTTTCGACTTTAGTGACGGCTTTCGCTCGATTTGAGGCTGTGGCTTCTCCCGAATACAATCCAAACTGCGAGAGTATTTCTACTAGCTTGGCGTTATCTGTAGGCTTTCGTATAAACTCTAATGCCCCCATAGCTAACATGCGTTCACGTGCTTCGGGTTGCACATCACCAGACACCACTATGACCAAAGTAGGCAGGTCTTCTTCTTTAATCACCTGCATGGTTTGATAACCATCCATTACAGGCATGTTTAAATCTAGAAACATAACATCAGCTTTGCCTGCTCGGATTTTTTCTAAAGCTTGTTGTCCATTTTCCGCAAAGCTAATGTCAACATCCCAACCATCAGGAATGGACCTTTGCATTTGTTTACGAGCAAAACTTGAATCATCGCAAATTAGAATTGGAGTTGTCATTTTAACAAAATCACCTTAATTAATTGCTTTGGCATAAAAGTTAAATTGCCACTGGTGCTTTGATATGTTCATGAGCTTGGTATCCAACTAATTCAAAGTCATCAATACCAAAACCAAAGATATCTTTAATACTAGGGTTGATCCGCATTTTCGGCAAGGGATAGGGTTTTCTGCTGAGTTGTAACTTGGCTTGTTCAATATGATTGACATACAAGTGAGCATCGCCAAATGTATGCACAAAATCTCCCAATTCTAAATCACACACCTGAGCCAACATCATAGTTAACAAAGCATAACTTGCAATGTTAAATGGCACACCTAAAAAGATATCGCCGCTACGTTGATATAGCTGACAAGATAGTTTGCCGTCTAACACATAAAACTGAAACATAGTGTGACAAGGTGGCAAAGCTTGCTTACCTAATTTAGCGTTTTCTTTTGGTGAAATAGATGAATCAGGCAAAACCGCTGGGTTCCAAGCACTAACAATCAAGCGGCGTGAGTCTGGATTCGTTTTTATTTGCTCAACCAATTCACTGATTTGATCGATCACTTGCCCATCTGCACCTTGCCAACTGCGCCACTGCTGGCCGTAAACTGGACCTAACTCTCCCTCTTCAGTGGCCCATTCATCCCAAATTTTAACGTTGTTTTCAGATAAATAGGCAATATTGGTTTGGCCTTTTAAAAACCATAACAACTCGTGAATAATAGAGCGCAGATGACATTTTTTAGTGGTCACTAAAGGGAAGCCAGCGCTTAAATCAAAACGCATTTGATAGCCAAATACGCTAAGTGTGCCTGTGCCAGTTCGATCTTCTTTTTTGGTGCCGGTTTCTAATACATGGCGCATTAGAGATAAATACTGTTGCATGTTTATTTCTCTTAAAATCTACATCTAATTCAGCCAAGCACGCTAGCCCTAGGCTTTTAGTTAATTTTTAAAGTGATTATATTAAGCAGCCTTGAACCTTATCAATTAATCCACAAAATAACATTAAGCAGGCCATCATTCAGCCTACTTTTATAGGTTAAATTCCCGCCCTAACCAAACCACCTAAGCCTACCGACTCTAGGTAACTATTGATTTCAGCTCGTACATCTTGTGGATTATTTAAGGTTAACACTTTGGCTAAAAGCTGCTCTGCACTGCCTTTATGGATATTTCGAATGATCCATTTTACTTTAAGCAAATTATGATTGTTCATACTGAGTTTACGATAGCCCATGGCCAATAATAAAATCACTCCGCCAGGCTCACCCGCTAATTCTCCACATACGGTAATAGGCACTTGCAGCATATTTGAATGCTTAGCTATGGTATGGAGTGCACTTAATACTGCTGGGTGATAACTATCGTATAGTTCAGCCACGCGCGCATTGTTACGATCAACGGCTAACAAATATTGGGTCAGATCGTTACTACCCACTGAAAAGAAATCAACTATTTTTGCCAATTGTGGCAATTGATAAATCACCGCAGGTACTTCTAACATCACCCCAATTTTGGGCATGTTAAGCTCTTCACCTATTTCGCTGGCTTCTTCTTCAACTTCATAAAATGCTTGCCTAATTAAGCGTTTAGCTTCACTCACTTCACTCACTGAAGTGATCATAGGTAACATAATTTGCAAATTATCAAAGCCAATACTGGCGCGTAGCATGGCGCGGATCTGGACCAAAAATATTTCAGGGTGATCTAAGGTCAATCGAATTCCACGCCAACCTAAAAACGGGTTTTCTTCAGTAATGGGGAAGTAAGGTAAGGGTTTGTCTCCCCCTACATCTAAGGTTCGCATAGTAAAAGGTTTATTCGGTTCAGCGGCTAACAAGCTGCGGTATAACTCCACTTGCTCTTGTTCAGTAGGAAACCTTTCACGCATCATAAAAGGAATTTCGGTACGAAATAGTGCCACCCCATCTGAATAGGGATTATCATTTTTTTCAACATCTAAAGACAAGCCGGCATTGGTAAACAATGCTACTTTACAATCGTCTGTGGTGATCGCTGGCAAGGTGTCTTGTGAATGAATTTTCTCAGACAGTAATTGCTCTTCTAATACTAACTGATCAAATTCGCGTCTGATGATTTGGTTAGGCGACACTATAACGTCACCGGTATAACCATCTAACAGAATCTCTTGCTCTTCCAAAAACGCAATAGGTACATTATCCACCCCCATTACGGCAGGCACCCCCATTGCTCTTGCCATAATAGCGGCATGAGAATTATGCGAGCCACGCATCGAAACTATGCCTTTGAGTTTTTCCACCGGAAACTCTGCCAACATCACAGCTGTGACTTCTTCGGCAATTAAAATGGTATGCTCTGGGGGATCTCGCTTTTCGGTTTTATTACTGGTAAGGCCTAGAATGTTTGCCAGTACCCTATTGCCCATATCTTCTACATCCACAGCACGCTCGCGCATGTAGGGGTCATTCATAGATTGAAATTGGCGAATATAGGTTTCTACTACCATTTTTAATGCAGTAGGGGCATCCCAACCGAGTTTGATTTTTTCTTCGACTTCTCTGCCTAAACTATTGGCATCTAACAGATGATGGTAAAGCTGAAAAATGGCACGCACATCTTCTGGTACTTCACCCTGAATGCGTTCAGATAAAACTGCCATATCTGCTTGGGTTTGCCTAACCGCGTGTCTGTAGGTTTGCACTTCTTGGGCTAAATTAGTGGCGCGTTTAGGTGCATGGTTATGAATATTAACCATGACATTTTGTAAATAACCCACACCACTGGCTAACCCCGAAGAGCCTGGAATGCCACGTAAAGATTTTTGCCAATCAGCAGGAAGGTTTTCTTGAAGTAGGGTAATCGCCCCTCTGGCTTTGGCATTTGCCAATTCAACGGCCATTTGCATGGCTAGGGTGACTAAAAAGGCTTCTTCGTCTTCACTAAAGCGCCTTTTGTCTTTTTGTTGTAAGGTTAATACCCCTAAGACTTTGCGCTGGTGAATAATGGGGGCACCTAAAAATGCATGGTAATTTTCTTCTTTAACTTCGGGATATAATTTAAAGCGCGGATGGCTAGGCGCATCACTAATGTTTAGCGGCTCTTCTCTTTGACCTATAAGTCCAACTAACCCTTCGGAAAATCCCACCGAAACCTGCCCCACTGCAGACTTGGCTAGGCCTTCTGTGGCAACCAACAAAAAATGTTGTTGTTGGTAATCAGCCAAATAGATACTACAAGAATCGACCTTTAGTGCTTCGATTAAACGAGTCGCCAAGCAAGCTAACGCATCGTCCAGAACTGGGATCTGGTTCACTTCTTGAACAATGCGTTTGAGCGTAGTTAACATTAGGTTTTAATACCTTTAAAATTTATCTACATCTAGCTAGATTAGGCTTTTCTTCGCCGCTTTGGTTTTTGAGAAGTATGTTGATTAGGTTGTTGATTACTCGGCATAGCTGTAGACGAAAATTCTTTCATCACACGACGATACACATCACGTTTAAAAGACACCACATTACGTACAGGATACCAAAAGCTCACCCACCGCCAATCATCAAATTCAGGATGACTTGATTGCAATACGTCTACATCTTCTTCTTTACAAACAAGTTGCAACAAAAACCATTTTTGTTTTTGCCCAATACACACAGGGTTGCTGCCCTGCCTTACCAAGCGTTTAGGTAATTTATACCGCAACCAATTTTTAGTGACAGCTAAGATTTTTACCTGTTCTGGCAACAATCCCACTTCTTCATGGAGTTCGCGATACATGGTTTGTTCGGCAGTTTCACCTTCATCGATTCCGCCTTGCGGAAACTGCCATGAATGTTGCCCATAGCGCCTTGCCCAAAAAACTTGTCCTAACTCGTTGCAAATCACTATGCCAACATTAGCGCGGAATCCTTCAGCATCAATCACTTAGACTCCAGATAACTCTATTCTGTTAATGTCATGCATTCTTCCATAAACTAGGGTGTATTCAAAGCAATATCACTATCTGTAGCGCTAAAAATGAAACAATTACGCATACCTAAAGACGAACCCAACTCAATTGCTGAGTTGATGGAGCGAGCTGAATCCTTAGCGGGATTAACCTTAGGTGAAATCGCCCAAATCGCCAAGGTAAAAGTACCGGCTAACTTTAAGCGCGAAAAAGGCTGGAGTGGACAACTCCTTGAACTATGTTTAGGTGCCACTGCCGGTGCCAAAACCCAACAAGATTTTGCCCATTTAGGGGTTGAATTAAAAACCATTCCCATTGACCAAAATGCGCGACCACTAGAAACCACTTATGTATGTTATGCGCCTTTAAAACACATAGCAGGAATAGAATGGCACACCAGCAGTGTTAGAAATAAATTACAAAAAGTGCTGTGGGTCCCATTAGATGGAAGGCGAGAGGTGCCACCTAAAGACAGATGCATAGCCACCCCATTTTTATGGTCGCCCACAATAGAACAAGATCAACAACTAAAAAACGATTGGGAAGAGTTAATGGAAATGATCAGTTTAGGTAAAATCGAACAAATTACCGCCAAACATGGTCAATATCTACAATTGCGCCCCAAAGCGGCAAATGGCAGTGCCTTAACCCAAGCCATAGGGCCAGATGGGCAAGTTATTCATTCACGCCCACGGGGATTTTATTTACGCAAAGAGTTTACCCAAAAAGTATTAGAGTCGATGTTTTAACACTGACCATAGCCCAACATACTGGGCTATGGCCATTTTCTTAACCGATACTTTAGCTTGGAGTTCTTAACACCATTAACCTAATTTCGGTCATATCTTCCATAGCAAAGGTAATGCCTTCACGGCCTAAGCCAGACTCTTTGACACCTCCATAGGGCATGTTATCAACTCGCCAACTGGGCACATCACCTATTACCACGCCTCCCACATCTAAGGTATCCCAGGCTTGGTGGGCTTTGTATATATCCCGTGTGAATATCCCAGCTTGTAAACCAAACTGGCTGTCATTTACCTCAGCTAAGGCTTGCTCATAATCACTGAATGAACTTAAGGTAGATACTGGACCAAAAGCTTCTTGGGTATTGATATCCGCGTCTTTAGGCACATTTTCCAGCAGGCTAGCTTGTAACATATTGCCATCACGCTTGCCGCCACATAACAAAGTAGCGCCGGCAGATACCGCTGCTTGTATCCAAGTTTCTAACCTTTTTGCTTCAGATTCAGAAATCATAGGGCCAATAAAGGTGTCTTCATTTAATGGATCGCCATGAACTAAATTAGCCACCTTTTCTGTGTACTTTTGCTTAAACTCTTGATAAATGGATTCATGTACTATGACGCGCTGCACACTAATACAGCTCTGCCCAGACTGGTAATAGGCACCAAATACAATACGCTCAACCGCATCATTAATGTCACTATCCTGATCCACCACACAAGCTGCATTGCCACCTAACTCCAAAATCACTGGTTTTTTACCGGCTTTGGCTTTTAGCTCCCAGCCCACTTGTGGAGAGCCAGTAAAGCTTAATAATTTAAACCTTGGGTCTGTGGTAAATAAATCTGCTCCGTCTCGACTACAGGGTAAAATGGAGAAAGCCCCTTTAGGCAAATCGGTTTCGGCCAATATTTCACCTATGATTAACGCCCCTAATGGGGTGCGACTAGCAGGTTTTAAAACAAAGGCACAACCACTGGCAATGGCTGGAGCCACTTTATGTGCGGCTAAATTAAGCGGAAAATTAAAAGGTGAAATAAAGGAACAAGGACCTATAGGAACCCTTTTATACATACCAGTGTAGCCTTTGGCTCTAGGGGTAATTTCTAGGTTTAACACTTCACCATGCATACGTACCGATTCTTCCGCTGCAATTTTAAATGTATCTATTAGGCGCGTGACTTCACCACGAGAGTCTTTAATTGGCTTACCCGCCTCTATACACAAGGCATGAGCCAATTCGTCAAACCTTTGCTCAAAACGTTTTACACAATGATTTAAAATGTTTTGCCGCTCATAAGCTGCCATTTTGTTTAACTTGGGCTGGCTAGCCTCGGCTGCCGCTATGGCCTGATCTATTACTGTGGCATCGGCTAATGCCACCCGCGTAGCCACTTGATTAGTAAACTTGTTGGTGACTTCTAAATCTTGGTTGGCAAACACAGCTTGGTTTGCCAGATAATAAGGATAAGATTTTTCTAACATAGAAGGTGTCCTGTTACTGTATGAGTTTAAAGCGCTTGGCTACGTTGGCGCAGGGTTTGATTTAATGTTTTATCGTTTAGCGAATAATCCACAGGTACGTCAATTAAATGCACCCCTGGCTCGGCTAAACATTTTTTCACTAGTGGCAATAACTCACCTGCCGATTGAATGCGCCAACCTTGTCCACCATAACTTTCAACGTATTTAACAAAGTCTGGATTACCATAATCTAAACCAAAGTTTTCAAATTCCATATTGGCTTGTTTCCATTTAATCATACCGTAGGCATCGTCACGCAGAATAATGACCACTATATGCAGCTTTAATCGTACTGCGGTTTCCAGTTCCTGACTATTCATCATAAATCCACCATCACCGCATACAGAAATCACCGGCTTATCTGGATTTACCATTTTGGCCGCCATAGCAGAAGGCAATCCTGCGCCCATAGTGGCTAATGCGTTATCTAACAATAAGGTGTTGGGTAATGCAGCTGGGTAGTTACGTGCAAACCAAATTTTATACACCCCGTTGTCTAAGGTGACTATGCCATCATCTGGCATGGCTGTGCGTATATCATTAACAAAGCGTTCAGGTAAAATAGGAAAACGGTCGTCGTTTTCACTTTCTGCTTTATGCGCTAAATAGGCATTATGTGCAGTAGTAAAGAAATCAAAATTCCAATCTGTAGTTTGACTAATTTGCTCTTTAATTTGCCAGATTGTGTTGGCGATATCGCCAATGACTTCTAGTTGCGGAAAATACACTGGGTCAACTGCGGCAGGTTCAAAATTAATATGGATCACCTCTCGTCCACCTTGGTGCATAAAAAACGGCGGCTTTTCTACAACATCATGGCCAACATTAATAATTAAATCTGCAGCCTCAATCACGCGATGCACAAAGTCCCCTGAAGATAAGGCAGTATTGCCCATAAATAATTTGTCGCTTTCATTTAGCACCCCTTTGCCCATTTGGGTGGTCACATAAGGAATACCAGTTTTATCTACTAAGGCCTTTAACATTTTAGAAGTGAGCTTACGGTTTGCCGCCGCCCCAATTAACAGCAAGGGTGATTTAGCGGTTTCTATCATTTGCACCGCTTTATTAATAGCTTTGTACTCAGCTATAGGGCGACGAGTAATACTGGGCGTTAATAAATGAGCTTGGGTCTGCTCAGCGGCAATATCTTCTGGTAGCTCAATATGAGTCGCCCCTGGACGTTCATCTGACGCTAGACGAAAAGCTTCTCTGACAGCCGAAGGGATACGATCACCGCTCACCAACTGAGTGGTGTATTTTGTAATAGGACGCATCATATCTACTGCATCTATCACCTGAAAGCGCCCTTGTTTACTGGTTTTAACTGGCTTTTGTCCAGTAATCATTAACATGGGCATTGCCCCTAATTGCGCGTAAGCAGCGGGGGTGACTAAATTGGTGGCACCTGGCCCCAAAGTTGATAAACAAACGCCAACTTTACCGGTTAAGCGCCCATAAGTCGCCGCCATAAAACCTGCACCTTGTTCATGACGAGTTAAAATCAGTTTTATTTTAGAGTGACGTAATGACTCTAATAGGTCGAGGTTTTCCTCACCAGGAATGCCAAAGATATATTCCACACCTTCAGCTTCTAGGGCTTTTACAAAAAGATCAGACGCTTTCATGGACGCTCCTTTACAATTAAGAATATCTAGTTACCCGTTACACTTTAGTATGAAATTACTAAAAAGAAACAATAACTTAGCCAATTACATTAGGTTAAAGATAGTCTCTGTATCGCACTTAAGGGTAAAGCGTAAAAAAGCGATTAGTTAAATCTGATTTTTATATTGGGCTAGTCAAGCCAAGGTTTTTCTAACAAGAGTTGCAACATCTCCAATTGCCAAATTGTGGCCTTGTGGCTGCTAACTAAATCCAATAAGTCATCAGGGTGTTGAGCCTTTAGGGTGAATTGATAAGCGTCTAAAAACTGTTCTAGTTGCCCCGTTAAATTTGAATATTCAGCACCATCAAACTGACCAGAGAATTGCTGCCAAAGCGCTACTAGTTGCTTTAATTTTTGTAGAGCATCTTGGGCTAAGTTTAAGTCAAACCCTTCTCTTAGATTAATTAAACAGCGCTGCCAGCTTTGCAAACAGACTTCTAGCGATTCACCATTGGCTGGTAAATCCTGAGCTTGATTTTGCCTATCAGACTTAGCTGCATTTACAGTTTGGCTTGCTTGTAAAAGTTTATAACCTCGGGCCGCTTTGCTGTCTATGCCAATATTAGTGGGCAATAATTGGACTAATTTTTTGGCTAGTTCAAATAAGCTTTTGGTGTGGCCTTTTTTAAGCTCTAGTTCTATCTCACAAATACCTTGGGTTTGCTTGCCCGAGCGTACTTCACCTAAGTCCCAAACTAGCTCTACATGCTCTTCTTCAGACAACTCAAGTAAAAAGCTTTCACGGGTAAAATGAGTAGTAAACAACAACTCAAGTTGCGACTGAGTGGCTTGAACATCTAATGTTTGTGGCCAAGCTGAGGCTGGAAATAAATTTAATCTGGGAACAAGTGCAGCTTGTTCAGCATGGGCTGAGCCTAGGTCAACATTATATTCTGGTCTTTGATGTAAGCCCGCTACAGATTTACCGGCAGTTTTAAGGGTTTGCTCAAAAGACTGATTATGCCCTCTGATCCTTAAACCTATATCGTGCTGCCTGAGCACTCTGTCAGGGGTATCAAAATAATGATTAGTTAACACTAATCTTTGATGATGTACCTGAGCCTTTAGTTGAGGTAATAGTTGATCAGTGATGACTTGGCCAGCCTGAGCATGAGTGAGCAACTTAAGCTCGATTTCGTATTCCATAAAATGTGCAAATGTTTAATCAATTAATGCAAGTATTTTGTCACAGGGTGACCTGCAATAATACTCACAAATAAGCTATTAGACTTAGACCCAAGATCACATTTAGCTAAATAGATACTTGCCTTTCCTTACACCAACCCATACCATTTGTAGCCAGTTTAAGGCAGTAAGTTTATTAATTATGCGCAAGCCATTTATTTCAATTTTATTTTGGGTTATCAGCAGTCTTTGTTGGTTTCCAGCTATAGCTCAAGAGCCAAACGATAGCGAAGGTGAAATTCGCTATATTTCTGACGATCTTTATACCTATTTACATGCAGGACCAGGTCGAAACTTTAGAATATTAGGTTCGGTGGTTGCCGGTACTCGCGTCACTTTATTACAAGAAAACCTTGAAAAAAACTTTGTTGAAATCATAGATGACAAACAACGAACGGGTTGGGTTGATGCAGATTTTATCAACGCCACTGGCAGTGTGCGGGAACTGGTGCCTGGCTTGCAGCAACAAGTTCAAGAATTTCAGCAAACTATTGAACAACAGCGTCGCAATAATGACTTACTCAATCAACAAATTGTCGACCTAAAATCACAAAATGCCAGTCATATACGCAAGCTGCAAGAATTAGAAAATACCAATGCCCAGTTAACACAAACGTTAGCTGACTACGATCAAACTGCGCAAATGGAATGGTTTACACGAGGCGGAATTGTGGCCTTGATCAGCTTAATTTTAGGCATCATTATTACTTACCTTCCAAAGAAAAGACGCAGAAACGACAACTGGATGTAAACCATTTATTCAGTTGAGCTTTACTTAACTCTGCATTTTATTAAGAGGGGCTTTACATGGGTATGTTAGCTAAATTATTTAAAGCGCTAAATTCTGAATCTTCTGCCTGGCAATTGGCCTTTGGCATTGCCTTAGGTGCCATTATGGGTTTAACCCCGTGGTTAGGCTTACACAGCCTAATATTGTTATTTGTGGTGTTGTTTTTTCGGATAAACCTGTCGACTTTTATCGTGGCTTGGGCAGGTTTTACTTTATTGGCCCTGCCCTTAAACGCTAGCTTTTCCGAACTAGGCCATTGGCTGTTAATGCTACCTTCATTGCAGGGTTTATGGACATTTTTATACAGCACTTACCTAGGGCAACTTAGTCAGTTTTATCACACTTTGACTTTAGGCAGTTTAGTGGCCAGTTTGTTGTTATTTCCTATATTACTGCTTGGCAGTAAAAAGCTCGTTGACCAGTATCGCCAGCGCCTTATGCTGTGGGTAAATCAATGGCGCATTGTGGAATTTTTAAAAGGCAGCAATTTTTATCAACTTTATCGTTCGTTAGGAGCCTAAACATGCGCTCACTGATCCGTCTCCCAGGTGTCTTGGCCTTTATTGGGATAGTCGCCTTAATCGCCGCTGTCACTTTATTATTTTTAGACTTTTGGATAAAAATTATTGCTGAAAAAAGCCTAGGCCAAGCCCATGGGGCCGAGGTGAATATTGCCAGAGTAGAACATAGTTTTTCACCTTTTGGGGTTGAGCTTTTTGATCTTCAGCTAACTGATCCCAGTCAGCCTACCCATAACAAAGTGGCGGCACAGTCTGTGTCAGCCAATATTCAGCTGGCGCCCTTGTTGCTCAGAAAAGTTATTATTGATGAACTTAAAATACAAGGCTTAGCCTTTGCCACACTACGCGAATCTGAAGGTGAAGTTTATCAGCCCATAGAGTTATCAAAATCTTTAAGCGCACCTTTTTTAGGTGAAGACGCTAAGATCCCTAGCGTAGACGAAATTTTAGCTAATTCACCGCTCAAAACCACCAAAGCCGTGCAAGACACTCAAGCTGTGTATGAAAAACATAGCGAAATATTAAAAAAGCAATATGCTGATTTACCTAGCAAAGAACAACTAGCAGCATTTCAAGCGCGCTTTAAAGCCTTAACCGAAACCGATTATCAAGATCCTGCAAAATTGCTTGCAGCCAAGCAGGAATTCGAAAAGTTAAAACAAGAAGTACAAGAGCAACAACAAAAACTCAAAGCCTTTCAACAAGCGGTTAAGCAAGCTAAAGCTGAGTTAGGCCCGCAAATTGCGCAACTTAAAGCCGCACCAAAGCAAGACTATCAAAACTTACAAGCGCTTATTGCCGGTGATGCACAAGCCATTGAGAATGTTACAAAATTAGTTTTTGGTGAACAAATAGCCCAATGGAGTCAATATGCCTTAGCAGCGTTTGACATAGTGGGCCCAATGTTGAAAAAGCAACAACAAGATGAGCAAAGTCAAAATGCTGAACAAGGTCAATGGATAGCCTTTGACGATAGTTCAAAACTGCCAGACCTTTGGATTAAACAGGCACAATTATCGATTAATTGGCAACAAGAACAAGTAGTAAGCCATTGGCAAAACATTACACATCAACATGACAAAATTGGACAAGCCACCACTTTTACCCTGCAATCACAACAAAGTGCACTTTGGCAATCACTACAATTAGCTGGCGATTTTTGGTTGGGTGAGGCTGGCATTCAAGCTCAACAAGATTGGCAGTTACTTGGCCTTAGACTTGCTGAACTCCCCTTAATTAAGCAAGACAAACTAGCCAGTGTTTTGCACCAAGGGCAGTTGTCTAGTCGGGGCCAGCTTGGCATTCAAAAAGCACAACTGCAAGGCAGCAGTAGCATAGATTTAAGCCAACTTAGCATTTCTGCCGAAGGTAAAAACAACTTAACCAAACTCATTGCTCAGAGCTTAAATAACCTTAAGCAACTGACTATTAACACTGATATTGGCGGCACATTAGGTGCAATTGATTTATCTTTAAGCTCAGACTTAAATAAACAACTAGGCCAAGCCCTATTAAATAATCTCAGTCCAGAACAACAAAGTAAACTAACTGAGTTACAACAAAAGTTAGCAGCCAAAAGCCAAGGTCTGTTAGGTGAACAACAAGCTAATTTAACCCAATGGAACAATTGGCAAGAGCTAGCAGAAGGTGATTTGAGCCAAGTAAATAAATTGATAGAGGCTAAGTTCACTAGCCTAGTTGATAAACAAAAAGACAAACTTAAAGATAAGTTATTAAACAACCTGTTTAACTAACTTATGCCCAAAGATGCAGCTTGTGGGTTACTTGATGATACCACTAGCCCTAGTGCTAAAACCTCGGCATAATGGGCTTTTTTAGGTCGAAGGAGCAAACAATATGAAATGGGCGGTAGTAGTCTTATTTACGCTATTGTGTTTGCTTCAATATCGACTTTGGTTTGGTAAAAATAGCGTACCAGACTACCTTAAACTAAAACAAGATGTGGCCTTGCAAACCCAGCAAAACGCCAACTTACGCCAACGTAATAGTCTATTAAAAGCCGATATCCAAGATCTAAAAATAGGCCTAGAAGCAGTAGAAGAGCGGGCTAGAAACGAGCTTGGCCTAATCAAACAAGGCGAAACTTTTTACCGTATTTTACCTAGTCGCCAATAATTAGTTATGGATTTTATGCGTCAATTTACAGTAGTTGTGCCTGCCGCAGGCATTGGTAGCCGCATGCAAGCAGAATGCCCTAAGCAGTACCTAAAGATTGCCGGTAAAACCATAATTGAACATACTTTGGAAAACCTTCTTAGTCATCCGCAGATCAAACAGGCCATAGTGGTATTAAACCCGCAAGATAGCAGATTTAAACAATTAGCGATTTCTCAGCAGTCCAAGGTGAAAACCGTAATAGGTGGCGAAGAGCGATGCGATTCTGTGTTAGCCGGTTTACACAGTGTTGAGCAGAATGAAGAGTGGGTATTAGTGCATGACGCAGCTAGACCATGTCTTAGTCAGTCTGATTTAACAGCCTTGCTTGCCTTAGCCGAAACTGGGCATGTAGGGGGCATATTAGCTGCACCTGTACGCGACACCATGAAAAGAAGTGTTAAGCCTAATAATCAAAGCGCCATAAGAGTTGAAAAAACAGAGCCTAGAGAAAACTTATGGCATGCATTAACCCCACAGTTTTTTAAACTGGCCAAATTAAAATTTGCCTTACAGCAGGCCCAAGCAACCTCTACCCAAGTGACCGATGAAGCTTCGGCGATGGAAGCCATAGGTGAAGAGGTGCGTTTGGTTTTGGGCCAATCTTCGAATATTAAAGTGACTCAGCCAGAAGACTTACTTTTAGCTGAATTTTATCTTACCCATTTAACTTAGGAATCAAGTAAAACCTTATGAGTATTCGCATTGGACAAGGATATGATGTACATAAATTTGGTGGGGCTGGCCCCATCATCATTGGCGGTGTCAGCATCCCCTACGAACAAGGGTTGTTAGCTCATTCTGACGGTGATGTTGCCTTGCATGCCTTATGTGACGCTTTATTAGGTGCCTTAGCTTTAGGCGACATTGGCAAACACTTTCCTGATACTGATGCCACTTTTGCTAATGTAGATAGCCGAAATTTATTAAGGCATGTGGCTAAATTAGTTTCACAACATCAATATGAATTAGGCAACCTAGACCTAACCATAGTGGCCCAAGCCCCTAAAATGGCACCGCATATCCAACAAATGCGCGAAAACATAGCGACTGATTTAAATGCTCATATTGACCAAGTTAATGTAAAAGCTACTACTACCGAAAAACTCGGTTTTGCGGGGCGCAAAGAAGGCATTGCCACTTATGCTGTTGTCTTGCTAAACAAAAAAACTGAATCTAATTAATGCAAACTTCTCATTGGTTACATTTGTATCCCAAATTAGGCATTAGTGCCCAGCTCAAATCAAGCCCACAAGACTTCAAGGTCACTGAACAACTAGGTTACCACCCTATAGGCGAAGGTGAACATATCTACCTTTGGGTACAAAAAATCGGGCTTAATACCGCCTATTTAGCCGAGCAAATTGCCAAGTTTACCCGCTTACCTTTAAGGTCTGTAACCTATGCAGGGCGTAAAGATAAGCATGCCCAAACTCAGCAATGGTTTAGTGTGCATTGTCCCGGCAAAAAAGACTTTGATTGGTCGGCATTTAATCTGCCAGGGGCTGAGATAATTAAAGCGGTTCGGCACAATAAAAAGTTACGAACAGGGGTGCTAAAAGGCAATCGTTTTGAGATCACCTTAAGAGATCTGCAAGGAAGCCCCAAACAATTAGCTGAATTAGACCAGAGATTACAACTTATTAAACAATTAGGAGTGCCTAATTATTATGGTCAACAGCGTTTTGGTGATACTAAGTACGACACCAGAGGGGGAAATTTAGTCTTAGCCGAAAAAATGCTTATGGGTGAAGAAATACGTAATAGAAATAAACGGTCAATGGCAATTTCTGCTTTACGTTCATGGTTTTTTAACCAATGTGTGCATAGTCGCATTCAAGCAGAGTGTTTCTCTACTCCCATGCTTGGTGAAGTGTTGCAACTCGCTGGCAGTCAAAGTTTTTTCTGTATGACTGAGCAACACCCAAGTATTATGCAGCGCCTAGCTGAGCGAGATATTTTTCTCACTGCGCCTCTTTGGGGACAAGGTCAATTAGCCTCCCAGTTAGATGCCTTAAATTTTGAAAACAACTTAGCCACAAGCCATGGTCAAATTACCCAAAGCTTAGTAAAATTGGGGCTAAAGCAAGAAAGACGCGCGATACAATTATTTGCAAATGAGCTTGAATGGACTCGTACAGATGATACATTAAATCTTTGTTTCTCACTGCCAGCTGGAACTTTTGCAACTTCGGTTATTCGTGAGCTAGTTGACGTTAATACTGACCAATAAAAAACAAAAATAAACTTTATTCCTAAACCCTAAAAATAAGAAAAATAGGCACAACATGAGAGCAGCATCTCGTAAAGGCGAAAGTCTTGCACACCTTTTGCACAAAGAAGGCATTAACAACACTCAAGTTTTAAGCGCAATTGCCAACACGCCTAGAGAATTGTTTTTACCAGACGCCTTAAAACATAAAGCCTACCAGAATACCGCTCTGCCTATTGGTCAAGGACAAACCATTTCTCAGCCTTATATAGTCGCACGCATGACAGAGTTATTGCTGGAGAATCAAAATCCTACCCTATCAGTATTAGAGATAGGTACAGGCTCGGGTTATCAAACCGCTATTCTTGCGCAAATTTTTACTCAGGTATTTTCTGTTGAACGAATAAAGACTCTGCAATTTCAGGCTAAGCGCCGTATGAATCAACTAGATTTACACAATGTAAAAATGAAACATGCTGATGGCTGGTTAGGTTGGAGCAGCAAAGGTCCTTACGACGCCATAATAGTCACTGCAGCGGCCAAATTTATGCCCGAGGAACTGCGCTTACAATTAAAAGAAGGTGGACGCTTAATTATTCCTGTTGGCCAAGAAACCCAAGAGTTACATTGCATTACACGACAAGGTGATGAATTCGAAGAAAAAATAATCGAGGCAGTACGTTTTGTTCCTTTAGTGGCCGGAGATATCATTTGAAGTCAATTAGAACCCGAAAAAGCCAATATCTTGGCTTAGCAGCTAAGGGCGCACTAATGGGGGCAGCCGATGCTGTGCCAGGTGTATCTGGCGGCACCATTGCATTTATCACCGGCATTTACCAAGAGCTAATTTTTTCACTCAAACAATGTGGGTTTAGTGCTTTAAAAATGTTATTTAGCCAGGGTATTAAGGCAACTTGGCAGCATATCAATGGCGCATTTTTACTCACATTATTTAGTGGTGTCATTCTCAGTATTTTAACCCTTGCGCGTGTGGTGCTGTATCTTATGGCCCATCACCCGATCTTATTATGGTCTTTCTTTTTTGGCTTAATCCTTGCCGCAGTGTGGTCGGTGATCAGACATATAGAAAACTGGAATGTACCGCTTATGATCACATTTTTAGTAGGCGTAGTAAGTGCCTACTACATAACTTTAATTAGCCCTACTCAAATAGAGTCAACTCCTCTTGTGGTATTTTTATCTGGCATGTTAGCGATTTGCGCTATGATTTTACCCGGTATTTCTGGCAGCTTTATTTTGTTATTGCTAGGTATGTACGCCCCAATGTTGAATGCCATAAAAGACTTTCAATTATTTACCATTGCTTTATTTGCTAGCGGTTGTGTGGCTGGCTTATTGAGCTTTTCGCATGTTTTAAGCTGGATGTTCGCCCATCACAAAACCAAAACTTTGGCTCTCCTAGGAGGTTTTATGTTGGGCTCGTTAAATAAAGTTTGGCCCTGGAAAGAAACCATAGAAGTGGTGATAGATAGACATGGAAAAACCATTCCTTTGGTGCAAGACAACATTTTGCCCAGCACCTTTTCCACACTCAACAATCAACCCTCTTTAGTGCTTTATGCTATAGGTTTAATGCTATTAGGCATGCTTTTAGTTTTGGGCTTAGAGAAAGTGGGTGAAAGGCATGCTGTTACTTCATGATTGAAGTATTTAAAAGACAAAAACACATCTGGCTATTAGTCAGTAGTTTTTTTGCGTTAATTTTATTTTCAGCATGTAGCCAACGTAGCCAACCTGCTCCGGTAACAGAGCTATATCAGGGAAAAACCTTTAGAGATTTTGATGCTCAAGGCTATTCAGGCGCAAGTTACCAAGTGCAAGAAGGTGACACTCTGTACTCAATAGCTTGGTATTCGGGCAATGATTATAGGGATCTGGCTAAAATAAATCGTATACCCGCGCCTTATCATATCTATCCTGGGCAGCTTTTACAGTTAGTTCAAACCGTTGAAAACAAAGATCAAAAATCTCAAAACAAAACTGGTCAGACTTCGAAAACAATTGTAAATCAATCTGTTGACCCAGCAAAAAAGCAGGAGTATGGTGAAAGCAGGTTAAAAATTAAACAAGACTCAGTTGGGTCTTCTATCGGTTATTTTCCTGACCGAGTTAAAAGTTGGGTTTGGCCAAGTTCAGGCGCGGTAATTCAAGGATTTTCAGCAGCTGAAGCGGGCAATAAAGGCTTAGATTTTTCAGGAAAATTAGGTTCGTCAATTTTGGCGGCGGCTGATGGAAAAGTAGTATACACGGGCAATGCATTACGTGGTTTTGGAAATTTAGTCATTATTAAACATTCAGAAGCCTATTTAACGGCCTATGCGCATAACGACAAAATTTTAGTCAAAGAACAGCAGTGGGTAACGGCAAACCAGAAAATTGCCACTATGGGTAGAAGCGGAACCGACAAGGTTAAGCTTCATTTTGAAGTAAGGTACAAAGGAAAATCCGTTGATCCTTTGCGATTTCTACCTAAAAGATAATAACAATAAAGAATAATAATGAATGAGGAGATGTTGAATAAATATTACCGTTAAGGAGTCATTATTATGGGTCAAGAAAAGTCAGTTGTGGTTGAAGTGGATCCTTTCAGCGACATTGAAAACGCTGTTGAGCGAGAACTTGCCAAAGCCGAAAAACAAGCCGAAGAACAATTAGAAGATATTCTAGCTAATCAAGAAGACACGCCTAAAAACCTCGATGCTACACAACTGTATCTTGGAGAAATCGGATTTTCCCCACTCTTATCTGCCGAAGAAGAAGTTTATTTTTCACGAAGAGCACTAAAAGGCCACGAAGCCTCACGCAAACGTATGATAGTCAGTAATCTGCGTTTAGTGGTAAAAATTGCTCGACGTTATAACAATCGAGGTCTGGCTCTACTTGATCTGATTGAAGAAGGTAATTTAGGACTCATTCGTGCAGTGGAAAAATTTGATCCTGAACGAGGCTTTAGATTTTCTACCTATGCAACTTGGTGGATTAGACAAACCATTGAACGGGCGATTATGAACCAAACCCGCACCATTCGTTTGCCTATTCATGTAGTAAAAGAATTAAATGTGTATTTGCGAGCCGCTAGAGAACTCGCTCAAAAACTCGATCACGAACCCACAGCCGAAGAAATTGCCGAGTCTCTGGATAAACCCGTACAAGACGTCACTAAAATGCTACGTCTGAACGAGCGGATCACCTCAGTTGACACGCCCATTGGCGGCGAAAATGACAAAGTATTACTTGATGTGATTGCCGATGACAAAGGCCATGGTCCAGAGGAAGATCTGCAAGACTCGGATATCAAACTAAACATAGTAAAATGGTTGGAAGACCTCAATCCTAAACAACGAGAAGTATTAGCCAGACGTTTTGGGTTACTTGGATATGAACCATCTACCTTAGAAGATGTAGGGGTAGAAATTGGCTTAACACGGGAACGTGTGCGTCAAATTCAAGTAGAAGCGCTAAGACGCTTGCGCGATATGCTTGGCCACAAAGGCTTAGATTTAGAGGCCTTATTTAATAAATTAGATTAATAAATTAGATTAATAAATTTACTTAAATAATAAAAACCATTTAAAAAGCCTGATTTTATAATCAGGCTTTTTTTTACCCTATTATAAAGCAGCTAAAGCAGCTGCATAATTAGGCTCATCAGTGGTTTCTGGCACTTGTTCTGTGTATACCACTTTTCCTTGCTCATTTATTACCACTACACTGCGTGACAATAATCCAGCCAAAGGACCGTCAGCAAATTCAACACCATAATCTTGACCAAATGTACTTCTAAAACTTGATCCTGTAGCCACGTTTTCAATACCTTCAGCACCACAAAAACGCGCTGCGGCAAAAGGTAAGTCGGCCGATACACATAAGATATGGGTGTTATCTAATTCGCTGGCCTCTTTATTAAAAGTGCGAATTGAAGTGGCACACACATCTGTATCCACAGAAGGGAAAATATTCAGTACTAACTTTTTACCACTGAAGTCTTGCAAACTTATACTCGACAAATCGACTTTTACTAAACTAAAGTCTGGCGCATTGTCACCCACTTTAGGCAAGGCTCCTAAAGTGTTAAATGCATTACCTTTTAAGGTTACTGTAGCCATGTTATTTCCTTTTGAGTTTATGGTGAAAATTACGCTTTTTGTTTTTCAAGCGTAACAAATTGATAATTGTAGGGATTAGCATCGTTAGCCAGATGACTTTCACTTTGGGTTGTAGTCCATCTATATGCCTTTTCATAGTCAGGAAAATAAGTATCTCCTGCAACCTCTAAATCAATATAAGTTAGATAAAGTTTGTGACACAGACTTAAAAAATATTGGTAAATACTGCCACCACCAATAATCATTACTTCTGGACATGCCAACTCATGCTGTTGGCAATATTGCTGCGCAACTTTGAGCGCTTCTTCACAACTATTTACTACAGTTGCATCTGGCAAAGTATAGGCAGGATCTGTGGTGATCACTATATTTAATCTTTTGGGTAAGGCTTTGCCAATTGATTTGTAGGTTTTTCTGCCCATAACCACAGGTTTACCCAGTGTTGTGGCTTTAAAATGTTTTAAATCTGCCGGCAAGTGCCAGGGCATGGCATTTTTTGCCCCTATAACCCTATTGTTTGCCATAGCAGCAATCATTGAAATTTGCATATTGTGTTATCTAAATCGCCAATTAAATAATGTTAATAGTACACAATTAGATATGAGTATCACATGTAAAGCTGTGTAAAAAAGGCAGACCTAAGCAGTAAAATTTTCACACTATTTAAGCCAATGCTAAGTTTGTTAAGTCTTATATTGGCCAGCGGGCCTTTTAGAAAAAGGAATTAGTGAACTTGGCCTAATTAGTGCTAAGTTATAGGCGTCACTTTAAACAATTTGTTAAAGTGACAAACTTAATCGACTCAATTCTTGGAGATCAAAATGAAATATTTAAAAACTGTCTGTGTTGCAGCATGTTTAACCTTAGGCTTTGGCCAAATTGCTTCAGCCGGTGTGTATAGTTCTGAGCAAGTCATCCAAGCACAACAATTTAAGCTCAGCAAACAGCAGGTATTAGGTTTACTAAGCGAAGGCCAAGTGCAAGAAAAATTAGTTGCTTTAGGAGTCAGCCAAGAACAAGCGGAAAAACGAATCAATGCCATGACCCCAAGTGAACTAGCCGAATTAAATCAACAATTAACCAATGCGCCAGCGGGTGGTATTGTGGGTACAGTGGTCACTGTATTAGTAGTGGTAGCCGTATTAGATTTAATGGGCCTAACTGATGTTTACCCCTTTATTCGCCCAATTGGTGGTTAATCTTTGAGTTGGTATAACAAGTGGTGCGGCCTAGTTTTGCTCGCATCACTTTTATTGCTGCAAGCCTGCCAAAGCTTACCGCAATCACAACAGCTTAAGCAGTCGCCTTTGACTGAGTTAAGCACCACTAAAACCATTCAAGATGTACCTTTTTATCCCCAGCAAGCTTTCTATTGCGGGCCAACTACTTTATCAGAAGTTCTAAATTTTAATGGCTTTGATACTGCCCCTGAACAGATCGCACCTCAGTTATTTATTCCAGGTCGAGAAGGCAGTTTACAGCTTGAAATGGTATCGGCGGCACGGACTTTTGGCATGCTCGCATATGCAAAACCTTCCAGCCTTACTGAGTTGTTTTACTTAGTTGAGCACAATGTGCCTGTCATTGTTTTTCAAAACCTTGGCACCACTTGGATCCCTATGTGGCATTACGCTGTGGTGATTGGATTTGACCAACAGCAGCAACAAGTTATTTTACACACTGGTGTAACTCGCCAGCATAGTATGTCTTATGATTTATTTGAGCGAGTCTGGCAAAGAGCAGGTTATTGGTCACTAGCCTTACTCCCCCCCGAGCAAGACTATGAATTTCTTGAGCCTTTTACCTATATAGGCGCAGCTTACGATTTATTAAGTTTAGGATACGAAAAGCAAGGACTTGCCCATTTAGAAAACGCCACTAAGCTTTGGCCAAATCAGTGGTTAAGTTATTTTTTATTAGGAAATTATTATTTAGATAAAAGCTCAGAAGCCATAACTTGGTTCGAGAGGGGTTTTAAACTAGCCAAAAACAATACAGAGTATTTGAACAACTATAGTTATGCTTTAGCTAATCAAGGTTGCTTGATTGAAGCCAACCAACTCATCACGCAGGCGCTTAATTTAGCTCCAGATAACAACAATTTACAAGATTCAGCAAAAGACATTAGGCAGATGCAAAACAATGAGCAAACCCCAAGGTCTGCTCATTGTCCATCTATTGTCTTTTAGGCTTTTTACCTTTTGGTATAAATAACCTCAAAGTCATCATCTTCATCGTCAAAGTCATCATCATGATCGTCGTCATCATAATGATCATTACTATCTTGCTTAGGGGTATCCCATTTAAAGCCAGACTCATCTTCGTTAAGTTGCTCAGGCTCTTCTTCAGGTAAGGCTTCAATAAAGTCCATAGCTTTTAAACATAAGTCTTGAGTGCCTAATTTTTGGAAAGCAGAAATTTTATGGTACTCGCCTTGCCATTCTAGCGCTTCGGCAATCTGAGCACATAACTCGTCTACTTCTTCTTCTAACATTAGGTCGACTTTATTAAAGACTAACCATCTTGGTTTAGCCGCTAACTTAGGGCTGTATTTTTCTAGCTCTGTGATAATAGCTTTGGCATTTTCAACTGGATCTGAGCCGTCTGCAGGCATTAAATCAACTAAGTGTAGCAATACTCGGCAACGCTCTAGATGTTTTAAAAACTGAATACCCAAACCTGCACCTTCAGCCGCGCCTTCAATTAATCCAGGAATATCGGCAATTACAAAGCTACGCATGGCGTCTAATCGTACTACGCCTAAATTTGGTACTAGGGTAGTAAAAGGATAATCGGCTACTTTAGGTTTAGCCGCAGAAACACTGCGAATAAAAGTCGATTTACCAGCATTAGGCATGCCTAATAAACCTACGTCGGCCAGCAACATAAGTTCTAAGCGTAAGTTTCTAATTTCACCAGGTGTACCATCGGTTTTTTGTCTTGGGGCTCTATTGGTACTGGTTTTAAAACGCGCATTACCAAGACCATGGTAGCCACCTTGTGCCACTTTCATGCGTTGTTTATGCTTGGTTAAGTCGCCTAACACTTCGCCTGTATCTATGTCTGTTGCGCGGGTACCAACTGGGACTTTAATTTCTAAATCTACCCCACCTCGACCCGTACAATTAGCACTTTGACCTTTTTTACCATGTTCGGCGCGATGAAAGCGTTCAAATCGGTAGTCGATCAGGGTGTTAAGGTTTTCATCAGCAACTAAAAAAACGCTACCGCCATCGCCGCCGTCACCACCATCAGGTCCACCATCAGGTACATATTTTTCGCGGCGAAAACCTACTACGCCATTGCCACCATTACCCGCTTCTACCCGGATATCAGCTTCATCTACAAATTTCATTACTTACTCACACCTTAAACGTTGCGCAATTGAATCCAGTATAGCCTGTTCAAAAATGAATAGGCAGTGCCGCTGCACTTTTTGGATATCAACAAAAAGCCCCGCTTAAAGCGGGGCTTTTTAAAAATCTATTCACTTGTGCTTATTCAGCAACAATGCTCACAAATTTACGATTTTTAGGACCTTTCACTTCAAATTGTACTTTGCCGTCAGACAATGCAAATAAAGTGTGGTCTTTACCGATACCCATGTTGTTACCAGCGTGGAATTTAGTACCACGTTGACGAACAATAATGTTACCAGCTAAAACTGACTCACCACCGTAACGCTTAACACCTAGGCGTTTACTTTCTGAATCACGGCCGTTGTTAGTACTACCACCAGCTTTTTTATGTGCCATTTGTAACTACTCCTATTAAGCGCTAATGCCAGTGATTTTCACTTCTGTGAACCACTGACGGTGACCCATTTGGGTACGTGAATGCTTACGACGACGGAACTTAACGATTTTTACTTTCTCGCCACGTCCATGAGTTACTACTTCAGCAGTAACCTTTCCACCACTTACAAAGGGTGTACCAATTTTAATATCGTCACCATTGCTCACCATTAAAATATCACCGAATTCTACTGACTCACCTGGAGCCACTTCGATCTTTTCAAGGCGAACGGTCTGGCCTTCAGCCACACGGTGTTGTTTACCACCACTTTGGAAAACCGCGTACATAATTAACTCCGCTCTACGTCTCTTGACGCTATATTCAAAAACAGGGCGCGAATTGTACGTGAACAGCTAACACCAAGCAAGCTTAAATATTAATTTATTTGGTTAAATATCGCACGCCTCAGTTTTACTGAGTATTTTTTGCAAAAAGCGCCTACAGCTTGACTGGATACCCGAGCAAAATTCTGTAAAATCCACCCTCAGATTGCGTCTCCTTATTTTTGTATCGATAAACCCGAAGGTAATACAGGCAGTATGAATTTAGATACCATCAACCAACTTGCTCACCCAGACATGCAAGCCGTTAATCAGCTTATTCAGCAGCAAGTTGAGTCAGATGTGTCACTCATTAATCAATTGGGATTTTATATAGTTAATAGTGGCGGAAAGCGTTTACGCCCACTATTAACAGTGCTGGCTGCCAGAGCGGTTGATATTCAATCTAATCAGCATCACACCTTGGCTGCTATTATAGAATTTATCCACACTGCTACTTTATTACATGACGATGTGGTTGATGAGTCCACTATGCGCAGAGGCAAAGAAACCGCCAATGCTGTGTTTGGCAATCAGGCCAGCGTGTTAGTAGGTGACTTTTTGTATACCCGTTCATTTCAAATGATGGTTAGTCTTGAGCGTATGCGCGTTATGAAGATTCTGTCTGACGCCACCAACGTGATCGCTGAAGGTGAAGTATTGCAACTAATGAACTGTAATGATCCGCAAACTAGCGAAGCAAGTTATATGCAGGTGATATACAGCAAAACCGCTCGGCTTTTTGAAGCCGCCACTTTACTTGCTGCTGTATTAACTGACCAACCTCAAGAAATTGAACAAGCCATGCAAGACTATGGCAAGTATCTAGGCACTGCCTTTCAATTAGTCGATGACATCTTAGACTACGCTGCTGATCCAAATGAAATGGGCAAAAATGTAGGCGACGACTTGGCCGAAGGCAAACCCACTTTACCTTTACTCTATGCAATGTGGCATGGCAATGCTGAGCAAACACATATGATTAAAGACGCAATAGAAAATGGTAATGGTTTAGCTCACTTCGACGAGATTATGCTAGCCATGCAACAAACCGGTGCCTTAGATTACACTAAAAACCAAGCGCAAAAAGCCGCACAAAAAGCTATTGAGGCGCTAAGTCCTGTGGCAGACTCAAAATACAAACAAGCCTTAATCAGCTTGGCACATTTATCAGTTGAACGAGCTATTTAACTGCTAAGAATTAAATACTGAACATTTATTTTTTTACCCTGTTGGCTTTTAGGGTAAAGATGCCATTCAGTATAAATTTAATGCAACTCCCCCCTTCTAGGGCAACTAAATACTCTAAGACTAAAGTATATAATTTGGCTAAGTACTTCATTTTCCAATTTTAATTCAGTTTATTCCCTAACTAAGCCACAAAACCTTCATTAAAACTGGGCTTTATAGTTTATGCGCTAAAAACCAGCAAAATGCTCAACAAGTAAACAAAAGCTTCCAAAAAATTAACATTTAACCCACTAAAGTAGTCGCAATTATAAGTTGAATGCTTTAGATTAGGGGCAACCTGTCGGATTTTTATCCGCTGGATTAATAAGTGGTCACTCCACAATAAAGCTAAGATTATTTTAATAATAACTATTAGATACCAGGAAATAACACATGTTTAATAACACTAAATTAGCTAAGTCTATTCGCTTAGCGATGCTCTTTGGAGCAACCGCCCTAGTTACTCCTTATTCTATGTCTCAAGAAGCTGAAGCAGAAACCGAAGTTGGTGCTGAAGCAGAGGCAATGGAAAAAATTGAAATCACCGGTTCTCGTATCAAAAAACTTGATCTAGAAACCACTCGTCCAGTTACTTTTGTTGATTCAGATTACATTGCAGAGCGTGGTATCACTAACGCTCAGTCTGCTGTTACTGATATCCCAGGTGTATTTGCAGCCGCATCTCCAACTGTTGGTGGTAACACTGGTGCAGCGAGTCAAGGTGTTGGTCAACGTACTATTAACATCTTTGGTTTAGGTTCACAGCGTACCCTTACTCTAGTTAACGGTAACCGTTTTGTATCAAGTAACTCTCCAGTTGGCGGTGCTTCTGCCGACGGTAACCAATTAGACGTAAGTAACATCCCTGTTTCACTTATCGACCGCGTTGAAGTGGTTAAAGTAGGTGGTGCAGCCACATACGGTGCCGATGCGGTAGCCGGTGTTGTTAACTACGTATTGAAAAAAGATTATGAAGGCGCTGAAGTATCAGTAGACAATAACTTTATTGGTACTGACATTGGTAACGACTTCTCAGTTCGTGGCCTTATTGGTGGTAACTTTGACTCTGGTAAAGGTAACGCTGTTGTAGCTGTAGAATACAACAAGTTAGACAACATTCTAGCTCGTGACGTACCTACCTTAGCTAAATCTTGGAGTTCATTCACTCCTACTGCTGCTGACGCAGTATTAGATGAAAATGGCGAGCGTTTTGTTGGTCAGGTTCGTTTATACGAAGATTCACGTGCTGGTATCTTATCATTCAGTGGTCTAATCACTCCTGGTGGTCTAGCCATCACAAACTTAGGTATAGGTGCATGGTCTGACGGTAACTTCTACCAAGTTGACCCTTCTGGTTCAGGTAACCTAGTACCTTACGATACTGGTGTACCTACTGGTAACGTAGTATGGTCTTCAGGCGGTGACGGCCTTGACTTAGGTGCAACTAACACTGCAACTGAAGGTTATGAGCGTTTTAACATGACATCTATGTCTACTTACGCTTTAACAGATAACATTAACCTTAACTTCTTAGCTTTTGCTAACCATCAAGAAGCGAAAAACCCTGGTTACCAATCTGCACAGTATAACTCTGGTGTATTTGGTGGTTTAAGTGGCGCCCTTAGATTTGATACAAGCTACCCTTACTTAAATGATCAAGCACGTACACAACTTGAAGGCCTAATGGGCGGTCAAGGTGCTTTCTACATGCATAAAGGTTGGGTTGATTTAGGTCAACGTGAAGTTATCAACGAATCTAACGTATTCAGCTACAAATTTGGCCTAGACGGTGAATTTGAAATGATGGACGAGTTCTGGACTTGGGAACTTAACTATCAAAAAGGTTGGAGTTCAGTTTATTCACAATCTTCACAGGTTAATGGTTTAAGACTATTAACTGCTATGGATGTGGGTGTTAACCCAGATACTGGCGAAATCGATTGTCGTTATAACTATGAAGCTGGCTACGGCGAGCAATACAGATCAACTGGTTTTGGTCTAACTGCTGACGATAACCCACTTGGCGCTGAATGTGCTCCATTAAACCCATTTGGTCCAATTTCTGACGCTGCTAAAGACTATGTGTTATACAACTCAATGGGTAAAACCCGTATTGAGCAAGAAGTCTTCAACGGTTACTTATCAGGTACTTTGATGAGCTTACCTGCTGGTGATTTAGGTATGGCTGTAGGTTTTGAGCACCGTAAAGAATTTGCATCTTTCGCAGATGACGCTGTAGGTTCTTTCACTGGTACTTCTAGTAACTCACTTGACGGTGATTACGATACTACTGATGCTTATGTTGAATTATATGCACCAGTTGTTTCTCCAGACATGGACATTCCTTTTGTTGATTCACTTTCTGTTGAAACTTCTTTCAGAACTATGGACAACAGCCGTTCAGGTGCAGATACTGCTTGGGCATTAGGTGTTAACTTCCGTCCTCTTGAAGACGTAATGGTTCGTGGTAACGTTCAACGTACAGTTCGTGCGCCAGCGGTATCAGAATTATTCTTACCTGTAGTTGACTCTAGCCAGTTTGCAACTGACCCTTGTGATGCACGTAACCGTGAATCAGGTCCTAACCCAGAAGTAAGACAACGCAACTGTGATGCCGAAGGTATCCCAGCTGATTTTGCAAGTATCGCGCAAAATGCTTCACGTCGTGGCTTTACTGGTGGTAACTCTGAACTTGGTAACGAAGAAGCGAAAAGTAAGAACCTTGGTATTATCTACAGCCCTAGCTGGTTCGAAGGATTCCAGGTTGCTGCTGATTACGTAGAAATTGATATCAACAATGCGATTGTTAGCTTCTCACTAACCTCTATCATGGAAGCATGTTACGACGGTACTGATTACCCGAATAAATTCTGTGATTCATTCACACGATTACCGAACGGTCAATTACCTACTAACAATGCCTTTACTTCTGGTTTCGTAAACGCGGCACTAAGAAGCTTCCGCGCTATCGAATATACTGCTAGCTACAGCACTGAAGTAAAAGATATCCCATTCGTTGGTGATATGTTTGGTGAAGCAGGTTCGTTCGATATGGCTGTTAGAGCATATAACCTGAAGAAAAATGCTACTTCAAACACTGGTTTCGATTTTACTGACACTACTGGTCAGCACAACAACCCAGATTGGAGAAGCGACATCCGTTTACGTCACTCAATTGGCGACCTAACTACTTTGGTTGACATTGAATACCACGGTGAAGGTGTACGTAACGTTAACCAAGCAAATGATCTACAATACATTGATCAATTTGGTAACCCGTACAAAACCATTGAAGCTCGTACTTTAGTACACTTATCAATGAATTACTCTCTAACTGAAACAACTAACGTTAGAGCACGTGTAACTAACTTATTAGATTGGGAGCCTTCTGCTAAAGAAAACTCTGTTGGTCGTTGGACTTACGGTCAATCAATCAATGTTGGTTTCACTACTAAGTTCTAAGAACTTGATAGTTAGCATGTAAGCATGCACAACTAATATTAAAAAGCTTGGATTGTTATCCAAGCTTTTTTTTTTGCCTTAAGATTATTAAGTGAAACGGGTTAATCAGTGATTCAGTCATGCTTTAAAACCCTTTGAGTCAATCAGCAAATTAACCCCATAAAAAAACCAGCGGCTATGGCGCTGGTTTTTATTTGCTTCTAGTTAAGCCGAAGATTATTTTTTATTAAGTTTCACGCTACCACTGACTGTTGAAACATTCACTTTAGCACTGCCATCCTTTAACGAGAATTTTAACCAACGGTTAGGCCCGTACTTAGCTCTTTGCACTTTATCAGACGAAAGGTTATTGACTATAGAGCCCCCTGCATGAGATTCAATATCAAACCTAGCAGATACATCACTTTGCAAGTACAAGCGCACTGAGCCACCCACAGAAGATGCGTCAATTTCACCGTTATCTTCAAGGTTTAACTTGGCGCGGATCGAGCCATTAACGGTTTCCATATTAAGTTTATTAACCTGACCTAAAGCTAATTCTATATCACCATTTACGGTTTCAACTCTCACCTCTGCGCTTTCGCTAAACACTTCTATACTGCCATTTACCGATTCGTAAACGTCTTCTTTACCTTTAGAGCTACGCGATTCTATGCCACCGTTAACGGTTTCAATTTTCACATCACCTTCTAAGTTTTTTGCCGATATTTGACCATTTACTGATGATAATCGAATACGCCCAGCTAAGGCTTTAACCTCAACTTCTCCGTTTACGGTTTCAACTCTGGCACCGCCTTTAACATTTTCAACTTCAACATTGGCATTCACTGCACTGTAAAAAAGCTTGCTTTGGCGAGGCACAAATATTTCTAAATTGTCGCCTTCATTAGCGCCCCAACTGTTCCAAACATTGTACTTTTTCACTTTTACTTTGATGATGACTTCGTTATCGTCTTGTTCAAATATAAACCTATCGGTTTTTTCACCTAAGGTGCCCATAACTTTTACTTGGGATTTATCCCATGCAGTGACTTTGGCCGAGCCATTCACATGTTCAATCACCACATAAGGGGTGGCCGAAACGTCCATGCTCTGGTCAACTTTTTCGTTGGCTAAACTTAGCCAACTTAAACACCCTAAGCCTATGGCTAATAATACTGACTTCATTTTATTTCTCCTCAACGCAAAGCGTTTAAATTTGTGACCACTTAGGTGAATGCACACGTTCAATTAAATTAATTTGTTGCTGATGTACGTTTTGTAGCATTTTTAACAGGGCCATATTATTTGGCTCATTGCTCAAGGCTTTTTTGATAGCATCTGCTGCCTCGTCTAATTCTTCCAATTGCCCTTGCCAGTTTTTTGTAAGCGCAGGTTGATCTTCAAACCTCACCAACAAAGCCTGCTTTTGTAACTGATGCTGCTCAGTTAAAGACGCAACTAAATCGTCGCCATTAAGCACTGTTGCTTGTTGACCAACACTCATCCAGCCAAGTACCCCAAACATAGCGACAGTGGCTGCAACCAAGTAATACTTCTTAGCACTTGTTAATAATGTATTTGCTTGCGCTTCACTTTCTTGACTAATGGCAAGCTCAATGCCCGCCCATAAATCTCGTTGTGGTTGTTTTTCAGGACTTAGCTGATTAATGTGGTTGGCTAAATCTTCTTCAAAATTGGGCTTATTCATATCCCATCCACTCCTTTAATAACTGCTTAGCACGATGAAATTGAGCTTTGCTAGAGCCCACTGCCATTTGCGTCATTTTTGCAATCTCTTCATGCCTATAACCTTCAATAGCGTGCAATACAAACACCACTCTGGCGCGCTCAGGTAATTTCACTATATAAGACTCCAGGTCAATTTCACTGCTAGACACTTCCGCTACCTCATGCATAGCTGTGCTTTGCTCTAGGTTAAACATTTTCTGCAACCAACCCTTTTGTTTACGCAAATAGGAAATCGTAATGTGGGTAGTCACAGTATGCAGCCAAGTTGAAAACTTACTGTCTCCTTTAAAGTTACCTATTTTTCGCCAAAGCTGAATAAACACTTCTTGCGCCGCGTCTTCAGCCAATCCACGCTCACCTGTTAAGCGGTAACACAATCCGTAGACCTGGCCAATATGCTGGTGATACAGTGTGTTATAAGCCTGTTTGTCTCCACTTTGCACCGCTTTAATTAAGTCCCACTGAGATTTAGTGGCAAACTTATGCTGAGCTTCTACGACATTGGTTGTTTTATTCAAACTAAGGTCTTATGTTGTTTGAGTTAAAAGGTATGTCGCAGGATAAAACACAAAGGTTTAAAGCACCAAAAAATAAACCCTAAGCTTGGAAATATTTAAATGAAAATCATTGGTTTATATGCAGCCGCTAGCCCCTGCAAACTTGGCGATAAAGGTCGGCCTACAGGCATAAATAAGCAACCTATAGACTCTGCCTATATAGATAAACTTGGTATCCAGGGGGATCTGCAAATAGACACTCGTGTGCACGGCGGACCTGAAAAAGCCCTACATCAATTTTCTCATTATGCTTATCAAAAAATTATTCAAGCCTATCCTCTGCTACACAAAAAAGCCCTGCCAGGTTCAATAGGCGAAAACCTGTCTGTTAATGACATGCATGAACTTAATGTGTGTATAGGTGATGAATATCAAATAGGCGAAGTAGTGTTGCAAGTAAGCGCACCACGTGTGCCTTGCTGGAAGATAGATGCCAAGTTTGTGCAGCCCAATTTACATAAATTGATTTCAGAGCGCCGCATATCGGGTTGGTATTATAGAGTATTAAAAGCAGGCAAAATTCAATTAACAGACACCATAGAGTTACAACAGCGCCCTAATCCTGAGCTCAATATGGATACTATACTTAAAGTTTTACAGGGCAAGACAGAGCCAGAGTTGGCCCGCCAAGCTGCTTATGCAGAGGGGCTAGATCCACAATGGCAGCAACGGCTAATAAACCAATATAAGTTGAACTAAAAAGGCATTTTTATGGAACAAAACTTACTAGAAAAAACCGGTAAAACATTAGACCAGTGGAAAGCAGTGTTAGCGGAGTTGCCTTATACTAAACACAGCGAATATATGGCATTCTTAAAACAAGAAATGGGTATTACCTATGGTTATGCCAACTTTATCACCCTAAAGTTTAGAGAAGGCAACTCAGGCTCAGCAAAGCCTAGCGATCTTATTAGTCAACAATATCAAGGTAAAGAAACCCTTAAACCTATTTTTGACAAATTACATCAGGAAATAGTCAAACTTGGTGATGATGTAGAAGTGGCGCCTAAAAAAGCCTCCGTTAGCATGCGAGTCAAAAGGCAGTTTGCTTTAATCCAACCCTCCACCAAAAAGCGTATTGATCTAGGTTTAAAGTTTAACCATAAAGCCCACGGCGATAGATTAGCTACCTCTGGCCCTTTTGGCACTATGTGCACGCACAGAGTACAAATTACTGAACTTGAACAAGTAGATGCAGAATTGCTGGCTTGGATTGCTGAAGCCTATCAAGAGGCAAGGTAACTAAAGTTTACCCATAAAAAAACACCGCATAATGCGGTGTTTTTATAAAAAGTTTAATTAACCTACGCTAAGCGCTGTTAAATTAAGCTTCTTGAATGATAACTAACTTGATAGTAGTAGTAACGTCTGAGTGAACTTGCAAATCAATTTCGAATTCGCCTGTTTCACGTAAAGTACCAGTAGGTAATTTAACTTCAGATTTAGCCACTTCAACACCAGCAGCAGTAATTGCTTCAGCAATGTCGCGAGTACCAACAGAACCAAACAATTTACCTTCGTCACCAGCAGGAGAAGCGATAGTCACTTCGCCTAAGGCAGCGATTTTATCTGCACGAGCTTGTGCTTCAGCAAGTTGCTCAGCAATTTTTGCTTCCAACTCAGCACGACGCTGTTCAAATTTTTCAACGTTAACTTTAGTAGCGGGAACTGCTTTACCTTGTGGGAACAAGAAGTTACGCGCGTAACCTGATTTTACAGTGACTTTGTCACCCAAGCCGCCTAGGTTTGCGATCTTGTCTAATAGTATGATTTCCATCTTTGCTACCTACGATTACTTGTGAGAATCAGTATATGGAAGCAACGCCAAGAAGCGCGCACGCTTGATAGCAGTTGACAACTGACGCTGATATTTCGCGCTAGTTCCAGTGATACGGCTAGGTACAATTTTACCACTTTCAGTGATGTAATTTTTCAACATAGCGATGTCTTTATAATCAATCTCAGCAACACCTTCTGCAGAAAAACGACAGAACTTACGACGTCTAAAAAAACGAGCCATTATGTGTCTCCCTTATTCTTCAGAAGCTGGCGCAGCTGTTTCTTCAGCAGCAGCGGCAGGCTTGTCATATGATTTTTCTTCACGCTTTTCACGACGCTCTTCTTTAGCCATAGGCGACTGTTCAGTTACAGCAGCTTTGGTACGCATAACTAGGTTACGCAGAACAACATCATTGAAACGGAAAGCAGTTTCTAGCTCTTCAACAGCTTCAGCAGTCGCTTCAGCATTGATTAAGACATAGTGTGCTTTGTGCAATTTGTCGATAGGGTAAGCCAACTGGCGACGGCCCCAATCTTCCAAGCGGTGAATTTGACCACCCTCTTGGGTAAGAATTCCGGTATAACGCTCGATCATACCAGGAACTTGTTCACTCTGGTCAGGGTGAACCATGAATACGATTTCGTAATGACGCATCATATTGCTCCTCACGGTTGTAGTCTCGATAGCACAGTCAAACTATATAGAGACAAGGAACTAAAGTTAGTGACTGTTTTAAGCGGCGCGGATTGTATATAAACTGGGCTTTTTGTACAAGGATTATTTGGCTTTAAGCCCTTAAAAGTGCTGTTTTTTAAGGATTTACTGCTAAATCACCACTAAACAGCCTGAAATCCTAAGTTTTGCTGTTTTCAAAAGTAAAATCCGCTATGACTAAGGTAGCGCAAACCAATGCATTATTTCGCTACTTTTAATCTTCATAATTCTCATATATTCCTTCAACAACCCTGCCTTCCCCCGGCCTGTCATTCCGGCATGCTTTTAGCCGGAATCTGTTTCGGTTTATCCTTTAAATCCAATTATATGAGAGTGTCACTAATAGCCTTTAAAAATTACAATATTTACCAAAGGGTTTCTGACTAATAAACTACCGGAATGTCTTTGCTAGAGTGAAATGGTTAACTCGCTAAACTTGCTCATCTCTTTCAAACACCAATTCATTGCCTTTACTTTTTGCTTCTGAAAAACGATATCCAGCGCTATCAAAATCTTTTAGCTGGTGCACTTCGGTTAACTGATTTTGAATAATATATCTGGCCATCATTCCTCGGGCTTTTTTGGCAAAAAAGCTAATCACTTTATATTGGCCATTTTTACAATCTTGAAATACTGGTGTATAAATTTGCGCGTTAAGGGCTTTAGGTTTGACCGCTTTAAAATATTCGTTTGAAGCTAGATTAACCACTACGTTATCTGCCTGCTGATCAATCGCCTTATTTAACCTTTGGGTGATACCTTCGTCCCAAAATTGATACAAGTTTTTGTGTTTGCCTGTGTCTAATTTGGTTCCCATTTCTAAACGATAAGCCTGCATTAAATCAAGTGGACGCAACACGCCATATAATCCAGACAATATACGTAAATGGTTTTGCGCAAACTCTAGGTCTTGCTCACTTAGGGTTGCCGCGTCTAGGCCCGCATAGACATCGCCATTAAAAGCTAACAAAGCTTGCTTAGCATTGTCTTGGGTAAATGGAGTATGCCAAGCTGCAAAGCGGTCAGCATTTAAACCGGCTAATTTGTCACTGATTTTCATTAATGACCCTATCTTTGCAGGACTAAGTTTTTGGCAGTGTTTAATTAGCTTACTGGCATCATCTAACATTTCAGGTTGGGTAAAAATTGGAGTGGTAGCGGGCGTATCAAAATCTAAATTTTTGGCGGGAGAAATAACAACTAACATGCAAACACAAACCTGTATGAATAACTTAACAAAGAGAACAACCTATATGGGGTATCGCTAAATAAAAGCAAGCTTTTGTCCTGCCTTTGAGGGTGTATGGTAATCAAATGACGGCTAAAAAGCGACTGACTCAAGCTCTGAACTTTGCTCTATTTACAAATTAGCTAGACTTCAACTCACCGCCAGTTTTTTAAACAAACACTTGGCTTTGCTGGACATTTGAACAACTCAGCCATTAAAAATGGTTAATTCTTACTCAGTTAAAGTCTTTTACTGGCGATTGCTTTTTAACGGTTATATCCTGTGTCTACTCAACTTTTCAGTTGCAATTGAATAAGCAGAAAAAACATAACTTAGTCAGCTTACTTCTTTGCATTTTAAAACTAATTTGCCAAGCTATTGGCATTGCACAGCAACAATCAATCTGGTTGCTTTTACCGAGGAAACTATGTCAAACCAATTACAAGCACTACGCGAAATCACTACTGTTGTAGCAGATACAGGCGATATTGAAGCGATCAAAAAGTATCAGCCAGTGGATGCAACTACTAATCCGTCTTTGTTATTAAAAGCCGCTGAAATGCCTCAGTATGAGTCGCATTTGAAAAACGCTGTGGCTTGGGCCAAACAACAATCTACTGACGAGCAACAACAAATTATTGATGCGGGCGATAAACTAGCGGTAAGTATTGGCACCGATATAGTCAACATAGTGCCAGGCCGAATTTCAACTGAAGTCGATGCGCGTTTATCTTTTGATACCCAAGGCAGCATAGATAAAGCCCACAAATTAATCGCCCTGTATAAAGAGGCTGGCATAGACAAGAGTCGTATTCTGATCAAATTAGCTTCGACTTGGGAAGGCATTCGCGCTGCCGAAGTGTTAGAAAAAGAAGGCATAAACTGTAATCTAACCTTGTTGTTTGGTTTTGCTCAGGCACAAGCTTGTGCTGAAGCAGGGGTGTATTTAATTTCACCTTTTGTTGGGCGAATTTTAGATTGGTACAAAAAGAGCACAGGTAAAACTGACTACAGCTCAGCTGAAGATCCTGGGGTAGTGTCAGTCACTAACATTTATAATTATTATAAAGAGCATGGTTATAAAACTGTAGTGATGGGCGCAAGCTTCCGTAACACCGGCGAAATCACTGAATTAGCGGGCTGTGACCGTTTAACCATTGGCCCAAGCTTATTAGAAGAGTTATCACAATCTAATGCCCCACTACCAATTAAACTAACTGACAAAGGTGCCACTAAAACACCTGGTGCCCCTTTAACTGAAGTCCAATTCCGCTGGGAAATGAACCAAGACGCCATGGCGACCGAAAAGCTGTCTGAAGGCATACGTAACTTTGCCGCCGACCAAGCTAAGCTAGAAGCTATGCTTAAAAGCTATTTGTAAATAAACAAACCATTAAAAGCGTCCTTGGTGGCGCTTTTTGTTTTTCTAATCAACATTATTTGAGAAAAGAATATGAGTGCACTGACCTCTTTACCTGCTTGGCAGACTTTAACTAATTTAGCGCAAACCATTAAAGGTCAACACTTGCGAGATTGGTTTGACGCAGATCCTAAGCGCGCAGAGTCTTTCACTCAATCGGCCTGCGGTATCGAAATCGATTTTTCAAAAAATTTAGTCACCCAAGAGGTCATGCAAGCCTTACATGCATTGGCTGAAGAGTGCCAAGTCGCAGCTAAAAAGCAAGCTATGTTTGCTGGTGAGATTATTAACCACACCGAAAAACGCGCAGTATTACATACCGCTTTACGTAACTTTTCTGGCCAAGCTGTTATGGTTGATGGCAAAGATGTGATGCCTGAGGTAATGGCCTGCCAACAAAAAATCGAAGCATTTGTCACTAGTATTCATAATGGCGAGCGCAAAGGCTATACAGGCAAACCTCTAAGAGAAATAGTCGCCATAGGCATAGGTGGTTCATTTTTAGGGCCCAAAATTATGTCTGAAGCCCTAAAACCCTACTGGTTTAAAGGGGTGAAAGTGCATTATGTGGCAAACGTTGATGGTTGCCATATAAAAGACGTATTAAGCACAGTTGACCACGAAGAAACCTTAGTAGTGATGTCGTCTAAATCTTTTACTACTCAAGAAACCTTGCAAAACACCCTTACCGCTAAAGACTGGTTTTTACAAGCAGGGGGCACCCAACAAGCCATTGCCAAACATTTTATTGCGGTGTCATCAAATATTAAAGCTGCCACAGAATTTGGTATGGACGAAGCCAATATATTCCCAATGTGGGATTGGGTTGGCGGGCGTTATTCACTATGGTCAGCCATAGGTTTACCCATTGCCCTAACTATAGGTTATGCAAATTACCGTGAGTTATTAGAAGGTGCCTATGCCATGGACCAACACTTTGTGCAGGCACCAGCAGAACAGAATTTACCTATGATATTGGCGCTATTAGGTGTGTGGTATGTCAACTTTTTTGGCGCTCAAAGCCATGTACTTTTACCTTATTACCACTACCTGCGTGGTTTTCCAGCTTATGTGCAACAATTAGATATGGAAAGCAATGGTAAGTGTATTGCAGGCGCAGATACCCCAGTTGATTATGCAACCGGCCCAGTTATCTGGGGAAGTGAAGGTACCAATGGCCAGCATTCATTCCACCAGCTTATACATCAAGGCAAGGTACTGATCCCAGCTGACTTTATGTTGCCCTTAAACGTACCAAACCAAGATGACACCCATCACGCTATGTTGGCCTCAAATTGCTTTGGTCAAACGCAAGCATTGATGCAAGGCAAAACCTTTGCAGAATGTGAAGCTGATTTAGCTAACAAAGGCTTAGATGCTGACGAACTAAAATCGCTGGCTACCCATAAAACCATGCCAGGCAACAAACCCAGCAATACTTTGTTGTTTGAACAACTTGATCCTAAAACCTTAGGCGCACTTGTTGCCATGTACGAACATAAAGTCTTTGTGCAAGGCGCCATTTGGGGAGTCAATTCTTTTGATCAATGGGGCGTAGAGCTAGGCAAAGAATTAGGCAATCAGGTTTTAGATAAACTAGTTAATAGCCAAGAAGCACTTAACTTTGACGCTTCTACCAACCAATTAATTAGCAAATTTAGACAGGCCAATAGCAAATAAAACTAGCTAGGCTTGTGAATACTTCAAACCAAAAAGCGCTAGGGTGAATCACTCTGGCGCTTTTGTTTTTTGCCCCTTTTTAACAAGAAATTTTACTTTCCCTCCCGAGTTTTGATTAACAAAAAATTAATATTTTTGTACTATTTTGGTCAGCTGTATGGTAAATAGACTATAAGTAGAATTTTTGTTCAACCAAGAATTCTTACTTGCATGACAATTATTGTAGTAAATGCGCTATAAAAAAAATAAAGGGGATACAAATGGATAAGTCCGATTTATTGTCTAACTTAGGTTCAGAAACCAAAACATCTAAAACCAAAAACAGCAAAAGAAAATGGCGAGAAATAGAAGCCATTCACGACAGATACCGGCTAAGGCAAGAATTACGCGAATTAGGTATGTCGCCAGAAGACGAATTAGAATTTTTATAATCACAAAAGGCCCTGTTTATTCAGGGCCTTTTTGATCTGAATTTATTCACTTAGGGTTATTAGTGTCGAAAGTACTCGACGGCTAGCTTTTGTTGAGAAACGCTCAAACGTCTTGGCTAAGGCGTATGACAAGTTTACTCAGAAAGCGGTCGTTGCCCCCTCCCGTTTATCCCCCGTCATTCCTTCGGAGGAAGGAATCTCCTGCAACATCTGTGAAGTCAAAAAAGTATGTTGTTTCCAGAGTTAAAATGGATTAAAGCTCACTCCTATCATACTGATTTACAGAACTTAAATTGCTTGTACGGTAACTATTAGTGGGTTCCCTCCTCCGAGGGAATGACGTGTAATATCTTCAATATCTGCGCCGTCGGCGAGATGTAATATCTTAGATATCCTCAAAGACCGCTTACTGCTAAAAGTTCCAGTACAAATTAATACTAACTAATCTCTGCAAAGAGCGAAAACCGGACAGTCGACCGGTAAACCTGATGGGGAAGTTTTTGCCAAAAGGAGACATTTCATCAGCTCTGACAACGGCTGACTTATAGTTAACTCACCGTTCAAACATTCATAATTTAGTGGGGCTTTGTATTGGCGGACTTTGAAAATAAAGGCGAATAAACTGCATCCAATTCTTTGAGTTAATCGTTACTTCTTTATCCGATAGCTGTTGTCCAATAATGGTGCCAATCGGTTTAACCAAAGAAAACGGAGAAATATGATGTTTTTTAATAAAGCAAAATACGGTTTATTGGTAACTTCAAGCTTAATAAGTTCACTGACCTTTGCTGGTCATACAAACAACTTGCTTGAAGCTGCGCTGGATGGCAGGCAAGAAGTAGCAAGTGATCAAAGCAATAAGCGTATTTCTGGTGATCCTAATGGTCGTGGTGAAGCTTATGTTTTTGGCATTGACAATGATCCCTTTACCTTATGCTACGTGCTGACTGTTGATAAAATTCAGCTTGTTCCTGTTGGCAGTGGTATGGCTGCTCACATTCACAAGGGTAATCGAGGTGAAAATGGTCCAGTAGTGGCGGTTTTGGCTGGGCCAGAAGACGGCAATGCAGCTGATTGTTTGACCGAAGGTGAAGCAGGTAAATTTCCTAGTGGAATTAGGGTAAGCGAAATTCTCGAAAATCCGCAAGAATACTACATCAATGTGCATAACCCAGATTATCCCGCCGGTGCGATTAGAGGGCAGTTGTTTTATCAATCTGACAACTAATCCAAATTAGTACTCATCAATAAAAAAGGGCCTCTAGGCCCTTTTTTATTGATATCGAAACTTCCATTGTCGATAAGCTGTGGTTTTCACATTATCTGGGAGATAAATTATAATTGTGACAACAGACTATAAACCTGCGGGGTCACAGCCGATGAAGCGTCTGTTTTTAGGCATAAAGCAGTTGTTTAAGATCGAGTCCTAGAGAGTCTTCAATTGGCACCAAGCAGAGATTCCCAATCAAGTTGAGAATGACGTTAGTAGGCATTAAGAAGCCCCTCGCCTTTTTGAATTTGACGTACCTACAATTGGCAAAAAACACACTATTAACTAAACGATTTAAGTTGCTCGCTTATTCAGCCTCAACTTTAGACAACCCTTGGTCACTTTCGGCTACATAGTCTTTAGGCATAAAACTATCTACACAAGACTCTTGCATTTCTTGTGCTAATAATTCAGGTCTGCAATCTTCATCTAACAAGCACCCAGCGGTTAGGTTAGGGTAAATTTGGTCAAAGCGTTTGACTTCAGTCTGGCTTACCCGCCTAAAAATATGAGAACGATTTAACTGATTTGGATTAGTTAAGCCAGCAGACGAGACTAAATCAAAAGTGGCATGCACAGTTTCCTGATGATAACGAGCAACACGAGTGGCTTTATCACCTACTACTAAACCTTTGGCCAAAGATGCCTTTTGTGTGGCCACACCTGTGGGGCACTCATTGGTATGACAAATTAACGATTGTACACACCCTAACGCCACCATCATGCCTCTGGCGCTATTACATAAATCGGCGCCAAGGGCTAAGTTTTTAACCAAATGAAATCCGGTAAAGGTTTTTCCACTGGCAATAACTTTAATGTCTTTTTTTAAATCAAAACCAACCAATACATCTACCACAAAAACTATGGCATCTCTTAATGGCATACCCACAGAATTTGAATATTCCAGCGGTGCGGCACCTGTGCCACCTTCGCCACCGTCTACTGTAATAAAGTCTGGTTTGATTTTGCTTTGCACCATGGCTTTGCATAAGGCTACAAATTCACTTTTGCGTCCTATGCAAAGTTTAAAGCCAACAGGTTTGCCTTGGCTTAGTTGCCTAAGCTGCTGAATGAAATCCATCATTTCTAAAGGCGTTGAAAAAGCCGAATGTACTGGCGGAGAGTCTACTCTAGTACCCGCCTCTACTTGCCTTATTTGGGCTATTTCTATGGTATTTTTATGTGCAGGTAAAATCCCCCCATGCCCAGGTTTTGCCCCTTGAGACAATTTTAATTCAATCATTTTTACGGCACTATGCTGGGCAGTTTTAGCAAAGCTATTGGGATCAAACTGACCTTTTGAATCGCGGCAGCCAAAATAGCCTGTACCAATTTGCCAGACTAAATCTCCGCCATGCTTTAAATGCGCGGGGCTAACACTGCCCTCCCCAGTATTGTGATAAAACCCGCCAAGTTTGGCCCCTTTATTTAAGGCTTCAATGGCATTGGCGCTTAATGAGCCATAACTCATGGCAGAAATATTAAACACACTGGCGTCATAGGGTTGTTGGCAATCTGGTCCACCAATTTTTACCCGTTGAGCTGGATTTTCATCATGACTCGTAATAGCTGCTAAAGAATGGCCTATCCATTCGTAACCTACGGCTTGGGTATCGTATTTAGTACCATAAGGTACCGCATCTTCAGCACCTTTAGCTCTTTGATAGATAACATTTCTAAACATGCGGCTAATGGGTACGCCGTCGGTTTCAGATTCAAAAAAATATTGGCGTAAAAATGGCCGAAAAAATTCCATCACCCAACGCCCCCGTCCAAAAAAAGGAAAGTTACGTCTTAGCGCATGCTTTTTCTGCAGCATATCGTATGCGCCTATCAGGGTAATAGGCACTAATACTAAACTTATCCACCAAACGGCAGGCCATAACACACTTATGGCCATCACCAGCAACCATAGTGCGCAAGTAAACAAAATAAATTGTGCTCTCATATATGCCCTTATTTAGTGATACTCACTCATACAAGAGTTTTAGATGAACATAGTGCAGAATAGCTTTCAAGCTAAAAGTTGAGGGCAGCGCCTCATTGCTTTGAGTTAAGCGGCAGCTTTATATTTGCCACTGAATAGGCTGTTTACCTTGCTGTTTAAGTAGTTGATTGGTTTTAGAAAAGTGCTGACAGCCTAAAAAGCCTCTATGCGCCGAAAGCGGAGAAGGATGGGGGGCACTCAAAATATGGTGAGTAGAACGGTCTATTGCTGCGCCTTTTTTTTGAGCGTGGCTACCCCACAACAAAAACACTACCCCTTGGCAATCTTGATTAATTTTAGCTATCACCGCATCAGTAAAGGTTTCCCAGCCAAGTTTGGCATGACTGTGCGCTTTTCCCTGCTCTACGGTTAACACAGTATTGAGCAAAAATACCCCTTGCTCAGCCCATTGAGTTAAACAACCATCTTGGGGTATGACAAAGCCTTCAATATCTTGAGCCAGTTCTTTATAGATATTTTTAAGTGAAGGGGGTGTTTTGACACCAGGCAATACCGAAAAACACAAACCATGGGCCTGATTTGGACCGTGATAAGGATCTTGCCCCAAAATCACCACTTTTACTTGTTCTAAGGGGGTAATATCAAAGGCATTAAACACATCTTGCTCAGCGGGAAAAATAGACTTTCCCGCTGCTCTTTCTTGCTCAACCCGCTCGGTTAACTGTTTAAAGTAGCTTTGTTGTTGTTCGTGGGCAATAAAGCTTTGCCACGAATTTTTACCTAGCATTACTTAAGCAAGCTAAACATATGCTGTTTTAAGGCTTGATAATCGTTTGGCAACTCATGAGATAAGCTTTCGTTGCCGGCGCAATCAGCCAATGGCTGCGGCAAACTTATAGGCTGCCCCAACACGTTTTCTACTGTTTCTCTAAACTTGGCCGGATGAGCTGTACCTAAAAATATGCCAGTTTGCCCTTCTTCGAGCTTTTTCACTAAACCTTTGTAGGCAATGGCAGCATGCGGCTCACTAACATAACCTAGCTGTGCCAATTGACGCATGGCTACTTGGGTATATTCTTCGTCTACTGTTGCCCCAGATATACTGGCTTTATCTACTAAACCTTGTTCAATCATGGCTTCAATTCTGGGCCAATTATTGGGCTGACTGACATCCATAGCATTAGATAAGGTTGCGACCGTATCTTTAGGCGCCCATTCTCCGGTTTTTAAATAACGCGGCACGGTATCGTTTAAATTAGTCGCGGCCACAAAGTGTGCAATAGGTAAGCCCATGATTTTTGCGATTAAACCTGCGGTTAGATTCCCAAAGTTACCACTAGGTACAGACACCACTACCTGGCTTCGTTCTTCTTCAGGTAATTGCGCTATGGCTTCAAAGTAATAACAAACCTGTGCCGCCAAGCGACTGATATTAATTGAATTAGCTGAGTTTAAATGCAACCCATCTCGTACTTCTGGGTCGTCAAAGGCGGTTTTCACTAATTGTTGGCAGGCATCAAAATCATCTTCAATTGCCACAGTGTGAATATTGCCACCTAAAGTGGTAAACATTTTTTCTTGAAGCTGACTGATTTTTCCTTTGGGATATAAAATCACCACATTAATGTTATCAATGCCATGGAAAGCGTGAGCTACTGCAGCACCCGTGTCGCCAGAAGTAGCGGTTAATATGGTAATAGGCTTTCCAGCAGAAATTTCTGTTAGGCACTGTGCCATAAAACGCCCACCAAAGTCTTTAAAGGCTAGTGTGGGGCCATGAAACAGCTCTAAGCTATAAATATTGTCACTGACTTTGGCTAAAGGGGCTTCAAAGGTAAAAGCGCGTTCAACTATGCCAGCAATAGTAGCCTGACTTAACTCATCACCAATTAAGCGACTTAAAATTTCGGTACTACGAGCCACAAAAGGCATAGCTAACAAAGCGTCAATATTATCGAATTTAGGTAGCTGTTTGGGAAAATACAGGCCTTGGTTTTTACCTAAACCTTTTTTTACTGCCTCGGCAAAGGTAGCGAGGTCAGAAGCATCTTTTAAATTTACAAGTTCCACTATTACGTCCTTTTAACGCTTAGTTAGACTTTGGAGCCTTAGGCGTAAATTCAACCTTTGCTCCTTGGGTGTCTAATTGACAAACAAAGCTAAAGCCGTTGTCATTTTGAATATAATTGTCTGTTAACCATTGATTAATACTAATTGCATTTGCCTGATTGTTACATACCGCAAATACCGTTGGTCCCGACCCCGATATGCCAAAAGCGAGCGCGCCATTTTGGCTGGCAAAAGCTCGCGACTCATCAAATTTAGGCAACAACGACTTGCGATAAGGTTCAGCTATCACATCTTGCATCATAGCCGCCGCTAATGCCTCATCTTGACTGTATAACGCATGGGTAAATACCGCTAATTGTCGACCAAAACTAATGGTGTCGGCCATAGAAATACTTGTAGGCAATATATCTCTGGCAGCCGCTGTTGATACGCTAATGCCAGAATAACACACTACCCAATACCAATTTTCAAATATAGGTAGGCTTAATGCAACTTGCTCACTATGCTCTGCCATTAAGGTCAATCCGCCTAAAAAGCATGGGGCCACATTATCGTAATGAATACTGCCACTAATTTGCCCTTCAAGCTCGCCCATCACCAAGAGCAACTCGTTGTCTGTGCAAATCTTTGTTTCAAAATACTGGCTATAAAACGCGTTTAAGCCATGCAAAGCCGCGACTATTGAGCTGGCACTTGAGCCTAAACCACTGCCTATAGGCAAGTGTTTATATAAGGTCATTTTAAGCGTTGGAATTGCTAGTTGTTGATAACCTTTTTCTATTAATAAGCTTAAAAAGTGTTGGTAACAACGAGTGACTATATTGCTATTTGCATCTGGGGGGAGCTTATTAGCAAAACGCCCCTTCACTTCTAAGCTAAATTGCTCTGCTATTTCCAACGAAACTTGATCGCCCAACGGGCTGCCATCAACAGGCTTTAACGCGGCGCCTAATAAATCGAATCCTAGGCTAACATTACCGATTGAAGCAGGTGCATAAGCGGTTACACATTGTTTTGACATATTAATTTCTGACATTAAAGGTGATTAGTCCATGGCATTGTACGCATGACATCGGCAAATACGCCAGCAGCCGTAACAGATGCTCCTGCGCCATAACCTCTAATCACATAAGGTATAGGCTGGTAATAATGACTGTGAATAGCCAAGGCATTCTCACCATCTTTTACCATATACAAGGGATGAAATTCATCCACGGCTTCTATGCTCACCACGCATTTTCCATGCTCTATAGAGCCAACATAGCGCAATACTTTACCTTCTTCTTTGGCTCTTGCCACTTTCTCTTGGTAATAGTTGTCTAATTCAGGTAAGCGTCGCATAAACTCTTCTATGCTGCCAGATGCATCAAAAGAGGCGGGCAAAATAGGCTCTATGGTGATGTCACTTAACTCTAAAGACAGACCAGACTCACGCGCCATAATTAATAATTTACGCGCCACATCCATGCCACTTAAATCATCCCTTGGATCTGGCTCAGTAAAACCATTGGTTTTAGCAATTTCTGTGGCTTGGGATAAGCTTAATCCTTCGTCTAATTTTCCAAAAACAAAAGACAAAGACCCAGATAATATGCCTTCAAAGCGTAAAAGCTCGTCACCCGCATAAAATAGATTCTGCAAGTTATCAATGACAGGTAAACCCGCACCTACTGTGGTTTCGTATAAAAACTGACGATTAGTTTTTTGTGCGGTATCGCGCAATAGTTGATAAAACTCAGCACTGGCGGTATTGGCTTTTTTATTGGGTGTGACCACATGAAAACCGTTAAGCATCATATCTGGATACTGCTCAGCCACGGCACTGCTACTGGTGCAGTCAATGATCACTGGATTCACCAAACTATTGTCATGCACAAAGTTTTGAACCCTTTCAATGCTGAAAGCTTGTTCACTTTGATTCAACTGCTCAAGCCAATTGGCATCTAAATCAATGCCGTTTTGTTGTAATAGCAACTTTTTGCTATTGGCTATGCCATACACTTTAAGGCTGATGTTTTTTTCTAATAAGGCCGCTTGTTGACGGGCTATTTGTGCTAATAATTCTTTACCAACACTGCCACACCCTACTAAAAACGCATCAATAGCATGTAAATTTGAGAAAAAGTTCTGATGCACTACTTTGACTGCCTTTTTGGCTTTACGCGCTTCGATTACGGTAGAAATGGAACGTTCGGACGACCCTTGGGCAATGGCCACATTATTCACTCGAGCTTGCGCCAGTGAACTAAAGAACTTGGCCGCTAGCCCTTGTGAATGACGCATACCGTCACCCACTAAAGTGACTATGGCCAATTCATGGCGTACTTCAATCGGATCGAGTAATTGATTGCTTAGCTCTAGGGCAAAACAGTCTTCTAATAAATCTTGAGCGCGCGTGGCATCTTTACTGTGAATACAAAAGCTAATGCTGTATTCAGACGAAGATTGGGTAATTAAACTAATTGAAATATTGGCATTCGACATCACTTCAAACACGCGACTCGCCATGCCCACCATGCCTTTCATACCAGGGCCAGCCACGTTAAACATAGTCATATTATCTAAGTGACTAATGCCTTTTACGCTGGTCCAAGTTTCACTGGCCTGATTGCTAATTAAGGTGCCAGGGGCGGCAGGATTTAAGGTGTTACGAATTAAACAAGGAATATGATGTTGGGCAATAGGGCCGATAGTTTTAGGATGTAACACTTTGGCCCCAAAATAAGACAGCTCCATGGCTTCTTGATAGGTAAGTTTGTCTAACAACACTGCCCCATCAACTTGATTGGGATCGGCGTTATACACCCCATCTACATCTGTCCAAATTTCACAACATTCGGCGTCGATACAAGCGGCTAAAATGGCCGCAGAATAATCAGAACCATTGCGTCCTAAGGTGACTTTTTCGCCTGCTTCGTTTACCGCCACAAAACCCGGCATGATCAAAAGTTGTTTGCCTGAAACATCCACTTCACTAAAACGTTCTTTGCTGGCGGTCACATCGGCTATGCTATCTAGGTAATCCCCTTCAGCCACTATGTAGTTAACTGGGTCAATGATCAGGTTGTCGTGCCCAAAGGAGCGAATAATTTCACTAAAAATATTAACACTTATATATTCACCTAAGCTTAATACCTTAGCCACCACTTGTTCTGGTGCACAACGCAACAAAGAAAAGCCTTCTAAGTGTTGATTAAGATCATTGAGGGTATGTTGAATAAAACCTGCTAGTTTTTCTTGAGAAAAGTTATCAAGCTGTTGCTCAAGATCATCTAAAATCCCAAAAAGCACCATATTTAACTTAGCAAACAATTCGCCGTAGTCTTTGCCTGCTGCGGCTTCTTCACATAAAAGTGATAATGCATTGGTCACCCCTTTAGGAGCAGACAGCACCACAGCCGCGCCTGTGTCTAGATGGCAATCTAAACAGATATCTTTGACTCTTAAATAGCGCTGTGCGTCTGCCAACGACGACCCACCAAACTTCAACACTTTCATTTTTTTGCTCCTCGCCCTGACCATCTATAATAATGTGTTGTTAGTTAACTTTCTGCTAGTCAATTAACAAAAAAGCCCGCTTAGGTGGCGGGCTTTTAATGTGTTATGCGTTTGCACTAGCCAGCGACCACCTCATCGAGGGTGGTAATCATCATGCTGGTGGTGTTGCTTGTGCGTCTTTTCATAAATCCAATTTGCCGTATAGACGTCTATAAGTCAACAAGGTGATTCAGATGTTTTGTTATTTGATATTCCGCTCTGTCACTTTGCTGTAATATTTGCTTCTGACTTGAATAAAATGACCGGTCCTGGCCCTTGCTCAGCCAAAGTGTCGTCTGGGTTGTATATAGGACAACTTTGCAAAGATAAACACCCACACCCAATACAAGCATCGAGTGAATCTCGTAGCTTAATTAACGCAGCAATCTGTTGATCCAGTTGGCTTTGCCAACTCGCCGAAAGCGCGGCCCAGTCTTGTTTGTCTGGGGTTCTTTGATTAGGTAATTGGGCTAAGGTTTGCTGAATATCAGTTAAGCTTATGCCTAAACGCTGAGCCGCTTTAATTACCGATATTCTACGCAAAACATCACGTTTGTAACGCCTTTGGTTACCTTGATTACGCCAGCTTCTAATTAACCCTTTTTGTTCGTAAAAATGTAAGGTTGAAACTTTTACCCCAGTGCGTTTTGCTACATACCCCACAGATAGGTTGGCATCTAACATAAGATTTTCCTTAAAAATTTTCACTATACGCAAAAACTTGTTTACCTCAAGTTAACCTGAGGTTTTATTCTGCCTTTGAATTTAACCTAAAGAGGAAAATAACCATGTTAAAATTTAAAAAGATTATGCTTTTTGCCCTAGTTGCCCACCATAACCAAAGCCATCTAGCTAATTTGAGTATTTATCATGGCACTATGTATTTTAAATAAAACAATAAAATAGGCGGCCTAAGCCGCCTATTAACCCAGTTTTCTTGAATTTAAATTTAGCGTTTAGCATCAAGCGCGGCTTGGATTTTATCTAGCTCAGCTTGTGAGAACTTCCCTTTTTTAATTAGTTTAGTTATAACATCACTGTGCCCTTCAAGCGCCATCTCTTTGCCATCAGCATGAATGATATGTTTACGAATAACCTTTTTACCGTCACCTTTAATCACTTCAATATCTAAGTCGTGATCTTCTTCACCCATAAACTCAACTCTGTGACCCTCACCTTTATTCAGCACAAAAACTTTTTCTACTTCAACTTGACCATTATGTTCACCTTTATTAAGACCTTGAAGTGCTTTTAGTACCGTTTTACGCGTTTCGGGATCTAAATCGGCTAGTTTAGCTGCTAATAATTCGCTATCTGCGAGTTCTTCGGCAGTCACTACTACCGAATGCTCAATATCATCATTTTGCACCCAAACATTAACGTCTTGACCTTTTTCAGCTTTTATTTCTATGGTTTTATGCTTGACGTCTTCCTTGGCGTAAACGCTACCCAAAGTAGCTAAACTGCTCAATATGCTGCAAAGCAATACTTGCTTGATTAATGTTTTCATTATCTTTCTCCGTTAAAAATTAAAGACCCATCATTATTTTTGTCACTCACACTAACTATCAAATCTTGTACCATTATTAATTTTTTATTGTTTATCAATAGGTTGAAATATTCTACGGTTTTGCGCGCTGCAATTTACCTAACAATTTTCTGCATATGAGGATATGATTTCCCCATATGGGGATATTTATGTGGTTAGATCTCCCTACGCAGAAGAATAAGTACATATTAATCAATAAGTTAAATTTACCTTTAGCTTGGCCTAAATATTGATGTTGAAATGAATATTAATTAAACCAAGGTTCTCCAACTTAACTGGATCACACATTTAATATGTCTTTAAAGCATTACGTTTTTATGTTGATGGCTTTGCTGGTTTTAATTCTGGCATCTACTCAATTACTCTTTATTCACTATATTCAACAACAAGTAAGTCAAGAAGTAGAAGACAAAAGCCGCGCGCTTTCCAAACAAGCTTTAAAGTTGTTAGTCGATACCTTACCAGATAAACAACGGGTAGTGGACCACCCACAATACTATGGAAATCCCACAAGTAATCGCGAAAAAGCACCAGCCCAACGCTTTAAAATTAGCCTAAAATCAACGCCCAATAAATCTATTGAATTAGGTGATGGCTATCGGTTTGTCAGCGGAGAACGAACTCAGACCTTGAAGGTTTCGCCCATTTATTATTCTGCTCCTATCGAATTAAAAGAACAATTAGTCGGGCAATTACAGTCATTTGAATTTCAACCTCTTAACGACAATTACGCCTTTTCGCTTAGTCAATCAAAAGGTGGGCACATTGCCCAACACATAGTGCAATTTGGTAAACAAGATTCAGCCATACATCATTATTTTAATGGTCTAATTTTTGGCACAATAATCTTCACTTTTTGTGTTTTATTATTAGCGTATTGGCTAGCTCGGCATATTAGTCGCCCCTTGCAGGCCCTGTCACAGGGCTTTCACCAGTTACAGCTTGGGTTACTTGGTCATCAAGTTACGCCTTCTGGCGTGCAAGAAATGCAAGAGACTATGGATAGTTTTAATGCCATGAGTAATAAGTTACTCGCCTTAAGCCAAATGGAAAAACGCTTTGCACAACAGCAGCAACTGGCTGAATTAGGTGAGGTGGCTAGAGGCGTTGCCCATACTTTACGCAATCCTATCAATACTTTAGGTTTAGCTGTGGAGCAAATAAGCCAGACCAACATGCCACAAAGTGAACGCCTTGAATTAGCAAAACAAGTGCGGGATAAAATTTCACGCTTAGATACCAGCATAAAAAGTTTACTGAGTTTAACTGCTCAAGACATCCAAAGAGACCAGCCGGTCGATCTAAATCAAGTGATTCAAGATATAGTGTTAGAAATGAGCATGAGCTATCAACACACAATTCACTTTTTCCCCAAACAAAGGATACAAATATTAGGTGCTGAGGTGGAAATAAGAGCGATGATCCATACCTTAGTGGTCAATGCCATAGAAGCCAGTGATAGTAAGCAAGCAGTGAGTATTGAGGTTTGCCAAAATACAGATTGGATCAATGTGCAGGTGACGGATTACGGTCCAGGAGTCGACCCTGCTATTCACACCAATTTATTTAAGCCCCATATCACCAATAAACCCGAAGGGGCTGGGATGGGTTTGTATATTGCCCAACGTATTTGCCAACTTCATTACCAAGGCAATATTGAACTAAAAAACCAATCACCTGTTGGCTGTGTTGCCAGCTTAACTTTGGCAAATGCTGGCTGGGAGGCAAAAAAGTGAATACCGCAGCAAATATTTTAGTGGTGGAAGATGATCCTCAACAACGGCAACTCATCCAAGGTATTTTACAATCAGAGGGACACAATGTATCAGCGGCCGCAAACGTTGAAGAAGCAATATTAGTACTAAAAAAACATTCCATTGATTGTGTATTTTCTGATTGGAAATTGGCCCAATTAAGTGGTTTAGATTTACTGAATTATGTCCGTAAAAATCAAGCAGAGCTTGGGTTTGCCATTGCCACGGCTTACGGCACCATAGCGCATGCAGTTAAGGCCATCAAGGCCGGGGCAGATGATTATTTAGCCAAACCTTTTCAGCGCCAAGAGTTATTATTGTGCATTGATAAAATTACCAAAGCCAAACTGTTAAGAAGTCAGAATAAACAACTAACCCAAGCTTTAGCCGAGCAACAACAATTAGTGGATTTAGTGGGCAATGCGCCATGCATGCAACGCCTTTACGAACGTATTAAACGAGTATCTAATACTGATGTCAGTGTGTTAATTAGTGGAGAAAGTGGCACTGGCAAAGAATTGGCCGCCCGAGCATTGCATCAATTGTCTAACCGAAATCAGCAGGCATTTATCACAGTCAATTGCGGAGCGATCCCCGAATCGTTAGCTGAAGCAGAATTTTTTGGGGCTTTGAAGGGTTCGTTTACGGGTGCCTATCAAGACAAAATGGGTAAACTACAAAGCGCTGATAAAGGCACTTTATTTTTGGATGAAATTGGTGAAATGCCAATGGCCATTCAAGCCAAAATGCTCAGATTTTTACAAGAAGGAACTGTCACCCCTTTAGGTAGCCATCAAGAAGTCAAAATCGACGTTCGAGTGATAGCAGCCACTCACAGAGATTTAGCTCAAATGGTGGCTAAAGGACAATTTAGAGAAGATTTATTTTACCGACTGAATATTGTGCCCTTACACATGCCAGCGCTAAGAGAACGTCAAGAAGACATAGGCCGATTAATCTCCTTCTTTTTGGCCAAAACGAGTCAACGTCATGGCGTTGCTTTGCCAGAGATAACCAAGTCCACGTTAAAGCAGTTAATTGACTACAGTTGGCCTGGCAACGTACGAGAATTAAGCAACCGTATTGAGCGTTTTGTCTTATTGGCAGACGAACAAGAATTGTTAGTTGACTCACATGCCCTCGCATTAAGCCACGATAAAGGGTTTAACTTACCTGAAGGTGGTCTGGATTGGGAAGCCTTTGAAAAACAATGCTTAAGCCAAGCGCTAATAAAACATCATGGTAACCGTACCCAAGCTGCCAAATTTTTAAACCTGAATTACAAAGCCTTTTTATACCGACTAGATAAATACGGGCTTACCCAGTGAATGAACTACAGTTGGCTCAACTATTAGGCATTAATCAACCTTCGCCTATTCACCCACTTTGTCCTAATTGGCAAGGTATAGAGAACATCAATTTACTGGTGAAACGCGATGATTTGTTGCACCCCATCATCTCAGGCAATAAATGGCGCAAGTTAAAATTTGCTTTATTGCAAGCCGTGCAACAACAGACTCAACATATAATCAGTTTTGGTGGTGGCTTTTCTAACCACTTACATGCCTTGGGATATTGCTGCCATAAGTTAAATATTCAATTTACCGCTATTGTCAGAGGGGATTACTCCAGCAACCTGTCGCCTATGCTGCAAGACCTAGTAAAATGGAAAACCAATATTCAGTATGTCGATAGGCAAACTTATCAAGAGCGCAATAGCCCTGCTTATTTGTCGCAGCTAATTAAACATTCACCTAAGGCCTGTATTATTCCAGAAGGTGGTTCGCAACAAGCTGCATTAAAAGGTGTTGGCGAAATACTTCAAGAAATTACCCAGCCCATAGACTATTTAATATTACCTGTTGGCAGCGGTGGAACCTTGGCGGGTTTAGTAGCCAACACTAACAATCCAATGTATCAATTAATTGGCATTGGGGTGTTAAAAGGTCAAGATTATTTAGAGTCGTTAGTCCAAGCGCTTTTGCCTAATCCACACACAACAACTGCGCAATGGCATATAGAGCACGACTACCACTTTGGCGGATACGGCAAAAGCCCAGAGCCGTTAAAGCAATTTTGTTCTGACTTTACCCAAAACACTCAGGTGCCTATTGAGCCTGTTTACAGCGGTAAAATGTTCTTTGCAATTCAGGCCCTAATCGCCAACCAAAACTTTGCCCCAGGCAGCACTGTTTTAGCTTTGCATACTGGTGGATTACAAGGCGCTAGGTAATCAATGGTTGATCCCATACAAAGTTTTACAGTAAATTCTGGGTTTAGCTCCTAAAAGGAATCCTCACTTTGTTTAGTCTTTCACCATATCGCGCATTAACTGTTGCCTTAAGTTTGTTAGTTTTTAGTACATTTAGCCACAGTTCAGCACCCTATACCCCTCCTCAATTGGTAAAAAAGCCATCCAGCATAAAACTTAATACTGCGCGCTTCGGTCATGTGGCAGTGAATGATTCAAAGCGTATTTTTGTTATGGGTGGACGCTCACTAGATGGTGCTTATTTAACCGATATAGAGGTAATAGATCCAGTTGCCAATACTGTCACTACTTTAGAAGACAAGTTAATTGGAAGGCGCTATGCAACAGCGGTATTTGATGGCGATCGCTCTATTTATTTATTTGGTGGTACTACCCGTATTAAACGAGCCATGACCCTAGAGCACAGGGTTGAAAAAATTGATACCCAAACTTTTGAGGTAAGCATAGTGACCGAAATGCCTTGGCCAAGAAAATCAGCTTCAGCCAATATGCTAGCCCATTATGTGGTCATCAGTGGCGGTAGCAAGTTTGACCGTAAGCGTTCTAAAAAGATGTTAGCAACTTCTACTGTGGGTATTTATGACAGCAAAAATAACCGCTGGTTAGAAGGGGCAGATATGCCTACTGAAAAAGAAACTAAAACGGTAATGGTGAATAACTTGATTTATGCCTTAGGCGGCTACAATATGCGCCAAACTTTGCCAGCTTTAGAGCGTTTTAATTTATCCACTAACCAATGGCAAAAACTGCCTGCTTTACCACGCGAAATGAGTGCACACTCAGTTGCTTCACTGGGCAATCATATTTTTACCTTTGGTGATTATCGTCAACTCAATGTGCATTATCATTTGGATTTAAACACTGGTACTTGGCAAGAATTAGACATAGGTTTTACTCCGTCAAGACACAGCGCGGCCACCACTTTGAATGATACTATCTATGTTATTGGTGGTACTACTGGTACAGCAGGGGCAACTTTAGACGAAATTCAGCAATTCAGTTTTCAAGCAACTAAGTCAGCTCAATAGATGAACTTGTCTGACTGGCTTCAAGGCTTTGCAGGGGCATCACCGCTAGAATGGCTAGCCACAGTGTGTGGCTTTATCTGCGTTTATTTAGTGATTAAACGTAATATTTGGTGCTTCGCTTTTGGCTTTGTTCAAGTCAGCATTTACACTTGGATTTTTTATGAAGTAAAGCTCTATTCTGATGTAATTTTGCATGTTTTTTATATGGGCTTTCAAGTATATGGTTGGCTACTTTGGCGTAGCGCCCGTGATGATCAAGGCCAAGTTATCATTAACAAAGGTAGCCTCAAAGAATACGCTTTTTGCTTTTTTGTGGTGCTAATTAGTACTTGGATACTAGGCAGTGTGATGTTTCATTATACTGATGCGAGTTTTGCCTACCCAGATGCTTTTACTACTAGCGCTAGTTTAATCGCACAATTGTTACTTTCGCATAAAAGATTGTTCAATTGGTCGTTTTGGATATTGGTAGACATAGTTGCCATAGGTATATATTGGCAAAAAGGTTTGTATCCTACTTCTGCGTTATACGCATGCTTTTTAATCATGGCCTCAATTGGTCAATGGCAGTGGTATAGAGATTATAAAAACCTAGAGGTATCAAACAGTCGTGATTAAAAAAATAGTATTTCTAGGGGCACCTTCTACCGGTAAAACCACTTTATGCCAAGCATTGGCAAAAACGTTAAATACTGTGACTGTGGCCGAATATGGGCGCGAATATTGGTTAAATCATCAAGTGAATAGACGTTTAACCGCCGAGCAACTATTACACATAGCTATCACCCAAAATCAATGGGAAGATCAAGCCGAAAGCCAAGCCAACCGCTATTTGTTGTGTGACACCAATGCCTTTACTACTTGGCATTTTGCTTTGCATTACCATGGTGATGCGTTACCCGAGCTCACACAGCTGGCCAAACAAAGCTGGCAAAGGTACGACCTAGTGGTGTTATGTGATGAAGATATTCCGTACGACAATACCTGGGAGCGTTCAGGCGATGCCAATCGTCAAGAGTTTCAAGCCTTTAATCGAGCTTACCTAAAACAACATGCTATTCCTTACATAGTAGCGTCTGGCGATGTAAGCCAAAGAGTAGAGCTAGTATTAGCGGCATTGGCGATAAAATCGCCAGACCTGTGTGGTTAATTGCCTTCTGTTAAGATTCAACTTGCACCCTAAGCAATTACTGCTAGCATTCGCACTTTAAATTTTAATTTCAAATTATTGGGGATAACCTATGTCTCGTGTTCTCATCATTGGTGCTGGCGGTGTTGCTGCAGTTACCATTAAAAAATGTGCCCGTTTACCTGAGCATTTTGACGAAATTTACCTTGCTAGTCGCACAGTATCTAAGTGCGAAGCCTTACAAAAAGAAGTGGGTATTGATCGGGTAAAAGGTGTGTTTGCGGTAGATGCTGATCATGCCAGTGAAGTTGTTAAGGTAATTAACCAAGTAAAGCCAGACTTAGTGATTAACCTAGCTTTACCTTATCAAGATTTGGCCATAATGGATGCTTGTTTAGAAACAGGTGTGCATTACATGGATACCGCCAATTACGAACCCAAAGACGTAGCCAAGTTTGAATACTCTTGGCAATGGGCTTATCAGGATAAATTCGAAAAAGCCGGGTTAATGGCGTTATTAGGCAGTGGTTTTGATCCAGGTGTCACTAATGTTTATACCGCTTATGCGGCAAAACACTATTTTGACGAAATTCATTACCTAGACATAGTAGATTGTAATGGTGGCGACCATGGTCAAGCCTTTGCCACTAACTTTAATCCAGAAATTAATATTCGTGAAATCACTCAGCGTGGGCGTTTCTTTGAAAATGGCGAATGGAAAGAAACCGACCCATTAAGTGTGCGTGAAGATCTTGATTACCAAAATATTGGGGTACGTGCTTCGTATTTAATGTTCCATGAAGAACTAGAGTCTTTGGTTAAACACTTCCCAACCCTTAAGCGTGCGCGTTTTTGGATGACCTTTGGTGACGCTTACCTTACACACCTAAAAGTGCTAGAAGGCATAGGCATGACCAGTATTGAGCCTATTAACTTCCAAGGTAAAGAAATTGTACCTTTAGAGTTTTTAAAAGCTGTGTTACCTGATCCTGGCTCATTAGCCGACGGTTACACTGGGCAAACTTGTATAGGTACCTACATTACCGGGATAAAAGATGGCCAAGAAAAAACCATCTTTATTTACAATAACTGTGACCATGCCAAATGCCACGAAGAAGTGGGTGCACAAGCGGTATCCTACACCACAGGCGTACCTGCCATGATTGGTGCCGCACTTATGCTTAATGGCACATGGAAAAAACCAGGGGTATGGAATATGGAGCAATTTGATCCAGATCCTTTCATGGACATGCTGAATATTCATGGCCTACCATGGCATGTAATAGAATGCGACCAGAGTCCATTTAAAAAATAATCCACTAAGCGCCTTTATGTAAGGCGCTTTTTTTTGCCTTTTTTAATATCCCAATTAGCCCCAAGAGCATTTAACAAATAATTAAGCCTGACAATTAGTTAACCACAGCCGCCAATGCTAGATTTTTTTATTAAAGCCACTTAATCTAGCTATACTGACTCACAGTAACTTAAATTGTGTTGACTTAAATAGGATATCGTTTGAATCCACAAGGCATAAAACTACAGCATCACCAAGACTCACAAGAACTACTAAGAACAGTGGCGTATTTTTTTGCAGCCTTATATTTAATGCTTAGCTTTGCGCACTTTTTTTTATTAGAAGATTCTTTTAAGTGGATCTTAATAGTTACAGCGGGTTCAACCACTATCATTTGTTTTTTGATAGGCAAACTTACCGCCATCATTTTTAAATCAAGCCAAAGTCTGTGTATTTTATTTATGTTGATACTGGCCAGTTCCAACAGTTTGCTGCACTTATGGTATTCAGCTGCACCTGAGCAATCCACCAATATTTTTGTCTGTGTTATAGCCTCTGGCATAGTGTTATCTAGCCGTAAACATTGGTTAATCGCTGTGTTAATTAATTGGCTAGGCTGGGGCTATATTACTTGGACTTTAGAGATAGCATTAGCCCAACACTTTTTCTTTGCCATGGCTATGAGTACATTATTAAGTTGGTTTGCCCACCTAACTCGTAAAAAACTGGTAGAAAAACAAGGCGCGCTAGAAGCTGAAAGAGACTTGGCAGTTCAACACGAACTACAAGCGCAAGCCGCTACTAAAGCCAAAAGCACCTTTTTAGCCACCATGAGCCACGAAATCCGCACCCCAATGAATGGGGTGATTGGCATGATCGAACTTGTTTCCCGGACTCAACTCAATGAAAAACAAGAAAAATTTATTGCATCAGCAAGACGCAGTGCTAAGGCTTTGATGAAAATCATTAATGATGTGTTAGATTTCTCCAAAATTGAAGATGGAGAGCTCAATATAGAGCAGATTAATTTTAACCTTCCTAATTTATTTAATGAATTTACTCAAGACATGCAATTACAGGCCATGCGCAAAGGGCTTAAGCTTGAATTAGTGCAACCACAAAATGTGCCAAACATAGTAGTGGGGGATCCCTACAGGCTAATTCAGATTCTCAACAACTTAGTCAACAATGCTCTTAAATTTACCGAATCTGGTGACATCATAATTAAATACGAAATTGTTGAGTTAAATAAGCAACTTAAGCTAAATGTAATGGTGGCCGACACTGGCATAGGTATAGCTCCTGAAGCGCAATCCACGTTATTTGATTCTTTTTCTCAAGCCGATATGTCTACTACCAGAAAATTTGGAGGAACAGGATTAGGCTTAGCTATTACCAAACAGTTATGCGAATTAATGGGTGGGCAAATCTCAGTTACGAGTCAATTAGGTCAAGGTTCACGCTTTCACTTTTCGGTGATGCTTGCTCCAGCCTCTGATGACTTACCTAAAAACGAGGCCGCGACAGACAAGTCAGACTTACCACATTTTTCTAATTTGCAGGTGTTATTGGTTGAAGACAACTTAATCAATCAAGAGGTGATGCTAGCTATATTGCAAGGCATGGACATAAAAGTTGCTATTACTAACGATGGTATCGAAGCCTTAGAATGGCTCTCAGATAAACAACAAAACCATTGTGATCTTATTTTTATGGATTGCCAAATGCCTAATTTAGATGGTTATGAAACCACTCAAAGGATCCGCGCCGGTGACGCAGGAGAAAACAGAAAAAAACTGCCTATAGTGGCATTAACGGCTAATGCCATAGACACAGAACGAGATAAGTGTTTTGAGGTCGGAATGGACGAATACCTAACAAAGCCGGTCAATCTAGATGAATTAAAGCTTATTCTGGCTAAATATGCCTGTGCCTAACGCATAAATTGCTCAATCTAGCTAAGTTTCGCTTTAACTCTAAATCAGCCAACGATATTCTTAGCGCCCTAATAATTGTTGCCATTAAAATTGCTTTCTTATGACAAATCCAATGTTAAATCCAGCTATTCCTAGCCCTTGTTACGTGTGTGACGAAGCAGCCCTCGAAGCTAACTTAAAGTTAATGCAATACGTTCAGCAACAAAGTGGCGTAGAAATCATCTTAGCCTTAAAAGGCTTCTCCATGTGGTCAACCTTTGAGTTGGTCAAACAATATTTGCAAGGCTCTACCGCTAGCGCTGTATGGGAAGCAAGACTTGGCAAAGAAGAAATAGGTAAACAGGTGCATGCGTTTTCGCCGGCATTTAAACCCAGCGACATAGATCAACTAGTCGATTTAGTCGATCATATTTCTTTTAATAGTCTAGGCCAGTGGCAACGTTATAAAAGCCAAATTTTAAACTCTTCAGTTTCGCCGGGCATTCGTCTGAACGCAGAACATAGAGAAGCGGAAACAGAGCTTTATGATCCAAGTGCGCCAGGCTCACGCTTTGGCATTCTTGCCAAAGATTTAGTCGATGCTGACTTAAGCGGCATTGAAGGTTTTCATATACATAATTTATGTGAATGTGACTCTTACGCCACCGAGCGCACTATCCTTGCCGTAGAAGAGAAATTCAGCCAGTACTTTTCACAGCTTAAGTGGATCAACTTTGGTGGCGGTCACCTTATGACTAAAAAAGGTTATGATCTAGAACATCTTATCGCCACCTTAAAAGCCTTTAAAGCTCGCTACCCTCACCTCAATGTAATTTTAGAGCCTGGCTCAGCAGTAGCATGGCAAACAGGCTCATTAGTGTGTGAAGTCATAGACATAGTCGAAAACCGCGACAAAATTGCCATAGTGGATATGTCGGCTACTGCTCACATGCCTGATGTATTAGAAATGCCCTATCGACCTGAAGTCACAGGTGCAGGCAAAGCGGGTGAAAAAGCTTACACCTATAGATTTGGTGGTAACTCCTGTTTAACCGGTGATGCTATTGATTTATATAGCTTTGATCATGAATTACAAATTGGTGAGCGCATCATTTTTGAAGATATGATCCACTACACTATGGTTAAAACCACCTTTTTTAATGGGGTGGAACACCCTTCTATTGGCATTATCCGTAAAAACGGTGAATTTGAATTAGTGCGCAAATTTACCTATGAAGATTTTAAAGACAAACTTTCTTAATAGTCATGTAAACCTTTCATTTTGTAAAATACACTTGACATTAAACTCAAGGGATTTATACTCACTCAAAAGTAAAGCTTATTTTACTTTATGACTTGAGGGTTTTACATATGACTAAAACTGAAGATAGCCAAACAATTTGTAGTCAACACAACAACCATTACTTATTACCCTTAGCTTTGTGGACTTTGGCATGGCTGGCAAGTACAGCATGTTTAAGATTTGGAGCTGAATACATTTGGAATTATCAACCAGCCTATTCTGTGATGGTATTACTCACCCATATAGCCTTTGGCTTAGCCATGATTAGAGTCAACATAAAACACTTAGCTAGCCTTGACGAGTTACAACGAAAAATCACTATGGATGCCATGGGTATCACTTTAGGTATAGGCTTAATTGCTGGCATAGCCTACGAACAACTTGAAGATATAAAACTCATCACTTTCGAGCCTGAAGTTAGTCACTTAATAATGCTTATGGCTGTGACTTACATCATTAGTATTATTATTGGCAATAGGAAGTATCAATGAAAAACCGCTTAAAAGTATTGCGTGCAGAAAGAGACTGGACCCAAGCCGATTTAGCCAATGCATTGGCGGTTTCCAGACAAACGGCTAACGCCATTGAAAAGGGCAAGTTTGACCCAAGTTTACCTTTGGCTTTTAAAATTGCCCGCTTATTTAATTTACGCGTTGAAGATATATTTATTGAAGATGAATGAACTTAAAAAAATATTCTGAAACATTAAAATGCTGTAAAGGCCACTGGTTTAACACTTAAACTAGTGGCGCTTTGGCTTATCTATAAGCTGCTGGCTACAATAATCGACACCAAAGGAGATACTTTGAAACTAATTAAATTGGCAGCCGCTGCTGCTTTTATATTTTCCTCACCCACTTTTGCCAATGACACCATTATTCCCGTCGCCAAAGAAACCCAAGACACTGCCAGCAGCTTGCGTGATATTGCCAGTAAAGATGATTCGGCCTATGAAATTTTAAAATCACTCACCACAGAAGTAGGTGCACGTCACCCAGGTACACCAGGTGAAAAAGCCGGTATTGAGTGGGGTGTAAAAAAATTCAAAGAGCTTGGCTTTGATAAAGTTTATACCGAAGATGTGCAAATGAATGGTTGGATACGTGAAGTAGAAACCGCAGAAATTATCTTGCCTTCATATCAAACAATGGTGGTGACTGCCCTAGGTCGCTCTAAATCCACCCCCGAAGGTGGCTTAGAAGCGCCCATAGTGCATTTTGAAAGTTATCAAGCTTTAGAAAACGCCGCTGATGGCAGTTTAAAAGGCAAAATTGCCTTTATAAACAAACGCATGGAAAGGTTTAAAAACGGCGCGGGTTATGGCCCGGCCAATATTTCTCGCTCAAAAGGTCATGCATTAGCCGCACAAAAAGGTGCCGAGGCGTTGCTTATTCGCTCTATTGGCACAGACGATCATCGTAATCCACATACAGGCGCGACCAATGTAGCTATGGGCTATACAGAAGTGCCTGCCGTTGCTTTATCTAACCCAGATGCTGATCAATTAATGCGTTTGATGGAATATGGTCACAGCCCTAAAATTAGGTTAAATATTCAAACCAAAGATTTAGGTCCAATAGTCACTAAAAACGTAATTGGTGAAATCACTGGCCGTGAATTACCTGACCAAGTTGTAGTGATAGGCGGTCATTTAGATAGCTGGGATTTGGGCACTGGTGCAGTAGATGATGGAGCTGGTGTGGCCATTGCCATGGCAACCGCAGCCTTAATTAAAGACCATACCCAAATCCGCCCACGTCGCACTATACGTGTAATTCTATGGGGAGCAGAAGAGTTAGGATTAATTGGCGCCAGAGCTTATGCCAAAGCACGCCAAGCTGATGGCACAATTGAAAAACATATCATTGGCTCAGAATCAGACTTTGGCGCTGGCCCAGTTTATGGCTTGCAGTCTTCAGACAACATCTCACCTAAGGCCATACATGTGGTGGATACTATGGCAGGACTTATGGGTGAATTAGGCGTAACTCGTCGCAGCGGTAACACCAGTGGTGGGCCAGATATGATCCCACTTGCCAAATTAGGTGTGCCTGCGATAAACCTAATGCAAGATGGAACAGACTACTTTGACCTACACCACACCCCAGACGACACCTTTGACAAGGTCAATCCTGAGCACATGCGTCAAAACGTCACGGCTTGGGCGGTATTTACTTATATCGCCGCAGAATGGCCAGGAAAGTTTAAATAACGCATAAAATTCTGCCCTTTAGCTAATTAGTTTTAGGGCCTTTTTCTTTTCCACGTCACTAGAAAAAAAACGTTAGCACATTGATTGCGTAATCAATAGGAAAAAGTATGACAGTCTTACATCCTACATCCACTCTCTCGCGGGGAAATAATCACCCACACTAAATAGGCAAACAACGAGTTTTGATTAATGGTTTGCCAACTAATTGGTTGGCCCATAACCTTTAATAAAAGTGTCGATTTTTTTTACAACGTTTACTAGAGCCTTTTAAAAAAAACAAATAATTCAATCACCTACAAACTGGTACACTTTATGCTTAGGAGGTGAAAATATATTATCGCGGTTTTTCACGCAGTTGTCGTATTAGGAATTGATAATGAAAAAAGCTACCTCAACATTGTCGCTGGTTGCCTCTGCAACCTTAAGTCTACCTGCCATATCTGGAATTATTCATAGCAATACAGTTCTGAATATAAACCAAACAAGTGATTTTACTATTGACGTAAATTTGGATGGTGTAGATGACCTACAAGTTTCTCATAATTTCTTATTATATACAGGGCGATTAGTAAGCTCATATTATTCACCTACTTATGAACGTACTATGTATTCCGAATCCAAGGAATACAGCACCCTTAATTTGCTTGGCTTAAATTCATCTTTAGTTTCTAACGGTCTGATTGACCAGAATGCTGTTATTGACTCTGCCCTTAGTGTGTCAAGCAGCACAGAATTAACCCGTTATGATGATTATTTCAGAGGCGAATATAATTGGCGTAATAAACCGCCAAAAACATGTAGGACTGGAGGTAAATTCAGTCTCCCTTACGATTGTAGTGAATGGAGCGCTTGGTCTACAACTTCAGCCGTGAACACTCTCAATATCGCGGGTTCTGCTAACCCATCAGGTATTGTCGGTCTATTCGAAGGCTACGTCGGATTTAGCCTTAATGAATCGGATGGCGAACATTTTGGTTGGTTAAATTTAAGTGTTAACGAGCGCGGGCTAGGTCAGATTAACAGCTATGCCTATAACACAGTGGCTGATGAACAAATTTTAGCCGGCCAAACCCAATCTCAGACATCAAACAAGCAACAACTGAATTCAGTACCATTACCTTCAACTTTGTCGCTCTTTATTTTAGGGGCAGCTGGTGTGGTTGCAGGACGTCGTAAATCTTGTTAGCTTTATAATTTGCCCAGTAAGTTCAAGGACCGAGTAATAACTCGGTTTTTTTATGTCACTAATACTATCAGCTATCGATATCACGCACTCTCACAGTCAACTATTAGGTAAGTTGTTTATGGGTACGCGTGATTGTTTATCACCACCGACTTTTATCGCAATATACACTCCAAAAGACCAAAAAATTGTAGCTTACTTAATGTTATGCCGGGTTCAATCGCATGGTGATGACAGCCACCAGTTTGATATAAAACTACAAGTAGATGATTCAGATAGCCAAGTGTTTGATTTTGCGATTCAAACTTTAGAGGATATTTGTAAAAAGCACCGAATTACGCGATTATTGAAACAAGAATCGATTGATTGTTTGACCACCTTAGAGAATTTTCAACGCAATGGTTATGAAGTGCGGCACCGGAGTCGAAAGCTTGTTGTTGAAACTCATCATGCTCTGTCTGTCTTTCAAAAGGCAATGACCAAGTTAACGATTTCAAGCAAAATTTTAGCTGGCATTAATATAACTTTATATTCAGAAAATAAGCAGGCGGTCAGTGCTCTTTGCCAAAGTAGATTAGGACAATTAACTCATGAGCATTTAGCTGCAATCGGTGAATATCCGTCAAAGTTTGACTATTCATTGTCTCAGGTGATGTGGCTAAACGACCAAATCGTTGCATCGTTAGGGATTGGTACAGATGGTACAGATGGCAATATTGCTCATTTAGACCCTTTTATAATCGCCAAAGAATTTACCAGTACTTGGGTATTTCCTTACTTTATCCACCACTGCCTGAAAATTTTACACAACCACAACATTGAAAAGCTTCAACTACATATATTAGAGTCAGATAACAAAATGATGCGGTTCATTTCGAAACTCAAAAGCAATGTCCTCTCTAGGCAAGCAGCCATAGTTAAGGAATTGACTAATGAAAATAGCTGAATGTGCATGGGTTCATCTTCCTTATTTTAATTGGCGTTGGCTAATGGATGATGACACAAACGGTGCTTTTCCTACCTTAATGAGCTTAATTAATTCTGGGATATCAGGGCAATTTCCTCGAGTCGGCAACATGACTTTAACAGAAGGAATTTTAGTCAGTGGTTTTGCTCCTGAACTGTCAGGCTTAATTACCTCACAGGCCGTAAGACCAGATGGCTATGGCACTTTTGATCACTGTAGGGCGAACATCTCACGACCTTTTGTGTGGGACACTCTAGACAAACTTGGTATTAGTTGTAGTGTAACTAATATGCTCGCTACCCACTATGGGCAATTAGATAATGGCGTGCTCGTTAGCGATAGATTTTGTAAAGTAACTGACCCAAACCCATCGCGGTGGCCAGTTCCGTTAGGTAGCGTGTCACTCCTTAGTGATATAGACACATTAATTAACTTGCGTTGGCATCCTTCGATTTTAAGTAATGCAGACTTGCTCCCTTACTTTAATAATGATCAACAGGACATGGACAGGTTTGGGGCAAAACACTTTTCACGAATGTTAACGGAAACCTCTATCGCACATAGCGTCGCCACACATTATGCCGAAAAGATTAATATGGGGCTTAATATTGTCCGCTACCCTTTATTGGATGAAATCGCAATGCATTTAAGTAAAAACCATCTTAACAATGATGGCGTACTTGTGACTGCAGCCACAATTATTGATCAAATGATTGGTCGGCTAATTAGCTTGGTTAACTCGAATGCTTACATAGTTGTAACTAGTGCCGGCCCCACTCCTTTTGCCATTGTTGTAGGCAATAGTTGTCCGAAGGATACCTTATTCGACCAAAAGATGACGGTTTATGACTTTCTACCTTCGGTGGCAAACTTATTAGGCTTTCTTGATAACCAATGGTTAGGACATGTTTTCCCTTTAGCAAATCAAGCTTCCCCAATTGTAAAACTTGACTCAAGAAAACAATGCTCAGCTTCAAATTCTATCGATAATATCAGCCTTACTACACAATTAAACACTCCGCCGAGTAAAACTCAGAATAAAGACATTGCACGGTTAAAACTACAAGAAAGTGCCGCTTTGGCAATGCATTATCATTTGTTAGGTAAGCAACAAAAAGCTTTAATCTATTTGAATGACCTTAAGGATTCAGACTTAGATCCAGTTTATGTTAAACAATTAGTTAGCATCATAGATCAGGGGATAGTCAGTTAAAGTAATTTATTGCCTACAATTTTTGTCATAGTCAGTTTGTTTTTAGTACTGCCCAGTCTATGGGCTGCAGTCATCAGACAACATCTCACCTAAGGCCATACATGTGGTGGATACTATGGCAGGACTTATGGGTGAATTAGGCGTAACTCGTCGCAGCGGCAACACCAGCGGTGGACCAGATATGATTCCACTTGCCAAATTAGGTGTGCCTGCGATAAACCTGATGCAGAACGGTACAGATTATAAATACTGATTGGGCTGTTAAATTCTTCGCTTTAAAACGCTAGAGTTACATAAATCTGTTTTGCCATTAGCAAACTAGTTAAGGCCAATAATTCACTCAAATTTATAAGGAAAACTATGCAAGCTAGGTTTGAAAACTCTATTCAAGTGCCAGGTACCTTAGTAAAAGGCCATCAGGTTGCATCTGGGAAAGCCAAAGATAGCCCATTTCCTGCAGGCACCATTGCCATGCAAAAGCCCTTTTTTAAAGCGCAGGGAATAAACTTAGATGATTTTTTTACCGGCACACTAAATATTAATATTGCGCCAAAACGTTTTGAGTTACATAACCCAAGCTTCACCATGAAAAATATAAAATGGTCTGAAGAACATGCTGCCGAAACCTTTTCTTTATCGCCTTGCCAAATAATAGTGAAGGATAAAAGCTTTGCCGCATACCTATATTACCCCCACCCAGAAACAAAAATTGGGCACTTTAAAGACGACAGTTTACTCGAGATTTTATCTCACAAAATTGATGGTATTGCTTATGGTGATGAGGTGTTATTAAGATTAAATCCCAATGAAATCAACCTAATTGAAGGCAAAGGTTAATTTTGTTGTAAGGCTATTCTGCCTGCTTTTACTGCGTTTTTTTGTACTCCAATATGCGGGGCTAAAGTAAAAAGATCGCCATTTTCCCCGGTTAAACTAATAGGTACGTGACAAGCTTTAGCAATCTGCGCATTGGCTTGCATATGGCTATGCTCGCCGTGGGTAGGAATAGCAACCTGAGGTCGAACCCAGTGGTACATTTGGCTCAATTCTTCACGGCAAGGATGCCCTGAGGCATGAATGGCAAGCTCAGTTTCTTCAGCTGATAAGGTACTAATGTTTCTAGCATGGAAGGCCTTAATCAAGTTTTGAATGGCTAGCTCATTGCCTGGGATCACTATCGAACTAAAAATCACTAAATCACCTTTATCTAAACTTAGGTCACGATATGTATCTTTAGCCATTTGATTTAACGCTGCGCGCGTTTCACCTTGGCTGCCTGTGGCTACCGCCAACACCTCTTCGGGTAACAAATAGCCAGCATGAAATGCATCTAAAATAGGTAAATCATCGGGCCAATGCCCAGTAGCTTTTGCCGCCCCAACTGTGTTGAGAAGCGAACGACCCAACAACACAAAATAACGGCCAGTTTGTTGAGCTATCTTAGCTAAGCTAATAAGCCTAGCAATATTGCTGCTAAAACAGCCCACTACAACCCGCCCTGATGCCGCCTCAATCGCTTGTTTAAGGCCTAAATAACACTGCTTTTCTGATACTGAGTGTCCGGGTCTATCGGCGTTTGTTGAGTCACAAACCATGGCCAAAATATTCTGTTTAGCCAGTTGTTTAAATAGTGAGGCGTTAAAAGCCTGATCAGTTACAGGCTGTAAATCGATTTTCCAATCAGCAGTATGAAAAACGTTACCCGCCGCGGTTCTGATCACAAAGGCATGGGGCTCGGGCAACGAATGGGTAATGGCTAACCATTCCACATTAAATTCGCCAATATCTATTCGCTCAGCACTTTGTACTTCTATGATAGGAATGGCGTCTGCTTGCCCATCTCTAGCCAATTTGCGCCTTAATATTTCAGCGGTATAGGCAGTGGTATAAACCGGGCATTTAAAACGTCGCCACAGAAATGGCAAGGCCCCTATATGATCTTCATGCGCATGAGTAATCACAATGCCAACTAATCGTTCTTTACGTTGACTAATAAAAGTTGGGTCGGCAGCCACTAATTCATGCTTAAACAAATCAGAGGTTTTGGCTTCTTCTTCAGAGCACAAAGGGGCATTAAAGGTTAAACCACAATCCATCATTAACCATTGTCCGGCATGCCCATACAAATTCATGTTCATGCCTATTTCGCCTGTGCCTCCTAAAGGTAAAAACCACAAGTCTTGTTCGGTAGGGGTCATGGAAACTATTGTTAACTCCTTATATCTTTAAGCATAAAGTAAGCACTTACTGCGAAGTGGTCGCATTTATAATGCGAGTTTCACCTGGTTTAGAAAAATAGTCAGCTTTTCCTTGAGTAAGCACTTTAGGGATCTTAACTGGCACATGTACACCTATACTTTTCTCAATATTCAGTATTTCAGCCAAAATATCTCGGCCTTCGGCAGAATAAAAAAACCAATAGGGAACAAAAGCGGTGTGGCTAAGACGTTTTTGCCAATGGGCTTTATGCTTTAAGTAATGGGAATCATCTACATCAGCATCACCAAGATGCATAACAGTTAGCTGCGACTCTGGCTTAGTTAGGGTCACTCTAAATACTAGGTTTTCAACCTCTGCCCTAGCTGGCCAGCCGGCGTGTGGAATACGTAAAGCTTCAAAGGTTAAGCCCCCTTGTTCTATAGATATTGGTTTTTGCTCGAAAGCTAAATCTACAGCGGTAATTTGGTTGGCTACACTATGGCCTGATTCTAAATTGAATAATTGATCAACTGCCTGTTGTGGAGCAATAAGCTTGGTTTTAGAAAACTTTTTTAAGTAGTTGAGCACTTCATCTGCAGCAAAATGGTCATCATGTGCATGGCTAATCACTATGGCGTCTATGTCATCAAAAGGAGGGGTGCCGGCCAATATAGCTTGCTTAATATGTTCAGGGACCAATTGGTAGGTACCAAAACTTTCATGAAAAAATGGGTCAAACAACACTTTTGTATCACCAAAAGTCGCCAAAACAGCTTCGTTAGCTAAATACTTTGCCTCGCCTTGATGGGCCAATCCCTGCGAGCTTACACAAAGTAACAACACCAGTAATAGACAGTTTATTTTCATGGTTTACCTATTTTGTTAATCAATAGAGTGGTAATTGCTAGCCATTAATTTACCAGCCAGACCATTATTTTGGTTTAGGTTCATCCTATTTTTTGTGTGGATTAGCAGAAAATCATGACATTGCCTTCTATGCTTTAAACACCCAAACAATTCTTAGGGACAAGCCAATGAACATTCTCGATTTACCTACTAATACCTCAAAATGGAGTTTAGTGTTTCACAAAGTTAGCCAAAGCTCAGTAGAAATTTGGGCAGGCACACTTTTTGGTACTTTACGTAAACCCAAATTAGCCAGACTAATTTTGACTCATCAAGAGCAAATAATCAGTCAGCAAGACATCAGTTTAGACCAATGGAAGCGCCCCTTTAATCGACTCAATCAACGCTTTTACGACACCCGTTTAATTTCTGGCTTAGCAGCTGGTAGCGAGTATAAAGTCGATTTTTATCAACGTCTTGAGGGAGAAGAACACCAAGGCAAAGACCAATGGCAACTATTACGTAGCGGCTGTTTTAGTACGTTACCCAATAGTTTACCCAAGACCAAAAGCCAAGCCTTTACTGTGTCATTGAGCAGTTGTTTTTACGAACATAGAGATTGTGGGCAGGCCGCTCGTGCCTTTAAAGCGCTGTATGACAGAGGCGAAAAGGCACTAAAACCAGACATAAAGTTTATGGTAGGCGACCAAGTGTATTTAGACATAGGTTTAGATTCTTTGTCTCCACTCACCAATGAAGTGCGCCAAAGGGTAGCTGAAGACTATGCAAAGCATTGGCAGGCTCTAGGCAGTATGTTAGTTAGAGGGGGCGCATGGATGCTGCCCGACGACCACGAATACTGGAATGATTACCCCTTTTACGACAGCTTGCTGCCTACTTTGTTTATGTTAAAAATCAATAAAATTCGCCATGCTTGGACAGCCGCATCTCGCGATGGGGTAATGAAGGTACAACAATCTAGTAAAGTAGATTTATTCGATATTGGTACAGATCTAAGTTTTTGTGTGGCTGATCTACGTTCCTATCGCAGCAAAACTCAATTTATTGACAAAGACGGATTTGAGAAAATTATCAATTGGGCACAAGGTTTAACTCAGCCTGGGGTGCTAGTTATTCCTCAGGTTTTGATCACCGAGAAAAACCCTTTAGAACGCAACTTATTAAGCTTTAAAAAGCAGTATGAACAACTAATAACAGCCATGGCCAGCACTGGCCACGATATAGTGGTGATGTCGGGCGATGTACATTTTGGGCGTATTGCCCAAGTTAAAATGGGTGAACAAGGCGGTCGATTAATAGAAGTGGTATCTTCACCTATGTCAAACTTAACTGGCCTAAATAGCTTGGCTTCAGATAAAGCTAAAACAACACCAAAACAATTTCCAGATCCTAAATCTCTACAAATTAATGGGTTCACTGCGCAAACGGTAAGCTACGATAAACGCTTTCATGTTGGCACTAAAAAAGGCTTCCCTCTTTCCGCCTATTGGAAAGAGCGCACCCGCGAACACTTTATGACCGTCAGCTTCCATAAAAACAGCAATTCTATTGGAATGTCAGTACAGGCCTGGCGTATTCGCCAACAAGACAAAGACCGCTTGCCAATCAAGGACTTTACACAAGCCTTTAACATTGATTTAAAATAAAAATAGCCGCTTACTGCGGCTATTTAATTAGGTTTTTGGTTTATTAGTTTTCTAGCGGTATAACTTGTAGCTCAACCCGCCTGTTTTGTTTTCGGCCTTCTTGCGTATCATTGCTTGCAATGGGCTGACTTTCACCCATTCCTAACGTTTGTAAACGAGCTGCATTTACCTTTGCGCCTTGTAAATAGTTAGCCACACTATTAGCCCGTTGCATTGACAATTGTTGATTATACATGGCATCACCAACAGAGTCAGTATGACCGGTAATGCTCAATTTGGTTTTATCATAACGATTTAACACTTTGGCCACATCTTCCAGCACTGGATAAAAACCACTGACTACAGACGCACTGCCGGTAGCAAAGGTAATGTTGCCGGGTATAGTTAAACGTATATTGTCTCCCTCTCTATGCACTTGCACGCCACTATCGGCCAACTCATCACGAAACTCCTGTTCTTGTTTGTCCATATAACTGCCTATAGCGCCTCCAGCCAAAGCACCTAAGGCAGCGCCCCACACGTAGCGACTTTTGTCATTGTCGCCCGTGCCTTTTCCGGCAAGCGCACCAATCACTGCGCCTATACCTGCTCCCTTTTGGGTGTTACTAGTATTAGAAGCACAACCCACTACTATCAAACTTGATAAACTAATGGCAATAAAGGTCTTTTTCATTTTGTAATCCTAACTCTGATAAAGGTGGTTAAGGTAAAGCAGTATTTATTCCATTTACTCAACAAAAAATATATTCATTAAAAATCATATGGTTACGGAAATTCCTTACACTAAGTAAGGTAAAATAATGGAGTAAAGTGAAATACTAATGGACAAAAAATTCAGGGTCTTTGTAACATTTACTTAGTCCTAAAAGACCTAAGAGTTAAGCTAAGGGTGTCTTAAATTCATGCATTTAAAGCACTGTATGACAGGGGCAAAAAGCCGTTAAAGCTAAACATTGACAAGCGTAGAAATATCCTTGCCAGCCTAGTGAATTCACCTACTAGATGGAAATCGTTTATCAGCAAAAGACTTTAAACAAGCTATTAGTGTAAATTTAAAATAACTTAGCCTGAGTAAATTCTGCCTACTTTAGGATTCGCATTGCATTCATTAGAATGTAACTCTATATTACTGTTATACAAAGGGTTTACTTAACAACTAATATGTAGTGCTAGCAGCAAGGAATTGTATTAATGGCTTCAAATTTGACCGATTCTGAATACACCCAATCAGTGCAATCGCTTGTCAATCAAATTCAACAAAATTCCTCTGGGCAAAATTCTTTATTCGAATTAGCCAATTTGTTTTTCACCTCACACGACAGTGATGCCAGAGTCATTAAATCTTGCGAAGAGAACCTTAAAACCGCCAAAGAATATCAACAAACGGTTGCCGAAAGTAAAAAGCAAGACGCTTACCAACAAATGAAAAAAATGGAAAAAGCGTTAAAAGACGAAAAAAACAAGCAATTTAAGGCTCAGCAAGTTCGTTATAAATGCATGTCTGCCATTTGCTTAAATATTTTGAAACTAAGCGAAGGGGTAAACCAACAACAAACCCATACAAAAAGCGCTAAATTGCTAGCCACTTTGTTTATGTTATCAAGCACTGAAACAGACAACCGCAAGCAAATGCACCAACTTTATAAACCCTTATATAAAGCTGTATTAGCCTTACGTTTATTGGATAAAATGTTAGTAGATAATAACCTAACCAATAAATACATAGTTGATAGATTTGATCCCAAAACTCGCTTTCCAAAAACCTTAGGGCGCTTTACCCAATTTCAATTAGATGTAGCTGTACCTGTGATTATTGCGGCAATTACCCAAGATATAGGCATGCAGCATCCCGAAATTCAACGTCTATTAAAAGGGGCAGATGGCTCACTGGATGAATTCAGGGTTTTAGATAAAGGTACACGTGTGCCCTTATTAATAATGAATCATGAACAAACCCAAGACTTTGTGGTTCATGGTATAGGAACATCTGAGTATGAAGGGGGCGATGAAGATAAAAAGCTGCGTTTTGAGAAAAAACAAAATAATCGCTTAAAATTTGTATTGGGCTTATTAACAGATGCAGTTAAACCCTCTCAAGGCAGTATTGGTAATATCATAAAAATCCCACAAATTTATACCTCTTTTATTTTATCGACTAAGCCTGATTACAATTTTAGAGACTTACCAAAAGTGGTTGCAGTATTAAACAATGCCGCCAAAAATAAAGCGATATGCTCAGAAGCAGCACAAAGCTTTATTAATTTAGTTGGGCATTTTCCTATGGGGTTTGGGGTGTTATATCTAAAACCACATAAACCAGAAGATAAAATTGAAGACTATTATTACGGCATAGTGACGCAACTTAATCCCTCGCGTCCTGACGCACCAACCTGTAGACGAATTACCGATCAAGGTGAAATTTGCCCCGACACTAAAAACTTTAGTTTGCTTCCAGAAAATAATTTGTTTTATCCCGAGGTACAAAAAAACCTGTCTAATCTCTCCATTGAAAAACGCAAAACCTTACGCGAAACCCATATGCGTGATCTTAAAGATTCTAAATTACCCGAATTAGAAGCTGGGTTTTGGAACACCTATAGGTACTTCAGCATAAACAAACACCAAAACCTTTGGGCTTAAAAGCTTAAAGGTATTCCGATTTTTCAATTTCGGCTAAACGCTTTGCTGTGGGGTCAAATAAATAGTTGTAAAGCAAACCTGTAAACAAAACTACAGCGAACCCAGTAGCAACCATAAAACCATACTTCGCATCGCCACCATAGGCATCACTCACCATGCCCATAATCAGTGGTCCTGCTGCTGCACCTGCCGCAGTAAAAAATAAAATGATCCCTGCCACACTGCCGTGTTCTGATTTAGGAAAACAGCTAATGCCTTTAGAATTAAAGGTGGGATAAATAACCGACATAAAAATTCCGGTAAGTGGGAACAAATATAACGCCACATCTTTACCGCCAACCAGTCCACCGATAAAACACAATAAAATTGCGCCGCTAAATAACATCAACACTAAGGCCCAATTAAAATGCTGCATCATCCAAATACCAACAAATCTGCCTGCCGCCCGTAACGAGAAAAATACCGATACCGCATACATAGCTAACATTTGTTTACCATCTGAGGTGTAACAAGCAAAGGTGTCTTTAACGCTAACGGCGTCGCATACTAAATAACTTGGCATCCACACATAAATAGCGCTTTCAGCGGCCACATATAAAAACGCGCCTATGGAAAACCCCATTGAATAAGGATTTTTTAATAATTTTAAACTACTAGCAAAATTACTGCTTTTTTTGTCGTTATTGGTGCTGGTCTTAAATTCTGGGTAATTCACTTTGTAAGCCATGGCAATTAGCAAGGTACACAAACCACCAGCAATTACATAAAGCCATTTCCAATCAACGCCTTGCCTTACTAACCAAGCCACTAACAATGGGCCGATGATAGCGCCTACACCAAAAAAGGCTTCGGCGCCGTTCATGGTGCCAGTATGCTCTTTGGTGGAAGTAGAAATATCTCCTATCAAGGCCAGTGCTGCGGTTTTAAAAATACCAACTGCAATGCCAGACAAGGTAATTAAGCCAAGAATAAAAGAAAAACTGGTGCCGACTAAAAATAAATAACAAGAAATAGCAAATAACGACAGGCCTAAAATAATGGTGTTTTTACGCCCAAATTTGTCGGCTAAAAATCCTAAAAACAAACCTGAAAAAGCAATGCCCACCATAAACAAGGTATGCATTAAGCTGGCTTCGGTATTGCTCACTTCAAATTCGCGTTTGACCTCTTTGATGATTTCCCCTACCGAATCGGACGTCATAGCAAACATCATAAACATGAGATAGGTTAACCATCTAACCAGCGCGAGGTTTCTTTCATTGGTTTGGGGAGTTGTCATCTGATCTTCGCCTTACTAATACTTGCACAATACGTCAGCCCACTTAGTGACTAAGTGGGCCTTGGATTTTTTTAGTCAAACATATATTTAACCGATAAAGAAGAGGTGCGACCGTTTAATGGTCTTGCGCGGATGATATCTCCGGCATTGGCGCTGGTCTCTTCTGATTCGGTGATAACAAACTCATCGGTTAAATTGTTTACATTTAACGACACCGAGAATGCCTCTGAAATATACCAAGTAGCAAACAAGTTAACTAAGTTGTAGCCGTCTTGTTTTAGCTGGTTAGTGTCACCCACATAAAATTCAGTTGAACCTTGGATTGATGCCCCTATCAAATACTCATCTGCTTGATATTGTGGTGTCACTGTATAGATAAAATCAGCTTGACGACGAGGAGTTTGACCAACTAAGGCTGGATTAAACTTATCTCCACTAATTTCAGCATCTGTCCAAGTTGCGTTACCCGATAGAGTAAAGCCTGAACCAAATTCATAGTTACCTTCAAGCTCTAAACCTAAAGCTTCATATTCACGAATAAAGGTTAACCCGCTAGTCAGTTCTGCTTGAGTATCTTCTGTGACAGTATCAAACAGGGTCGCATTTAGACGCAAATCACTAGTGGCATATTTAAAGCCAATTTCTAGTTGTTTTGTTTGGTCAAAACCCGAAGTTGTGCTGGTTAATGAACCGTCTGAGTTGAGGGTGCCACCGATTTGTAAAAGTCTATCCGCAATAGCACGACCGCCTTTACTGTAACGAGCAAATACTGTTTTAGATTTGTCCATTATGTATGAACCACCAAAAGAGTATGAAGTCATACTCGCTTCATAGTTAACAATTTGGCTAGCTGCACCAGCACGATTAAGGTTAATCACGCCGCCACCAAAACCAAAACCATTGCTTGCTGAGGCATCTTCAGAATTACCCGATATAACCCCATCACCATTAAGGTCAAAGTCAGTGTTACCGCCACAACAAGCATTAATTAATTCGCCGTTGGCCTGCACTGTGTCACGTCTTACACTGGCATCAAATAACCAGTTATCACCAGCTTCGTAGCCGATGTTAAAATAAGGGGCGGTAGTGGTGTAGCGCAAATCCCATTCCCAAGATAAAAACCCTGGCGCCCACAAACCATTATTCACTAATGCTTCACCATCGGCATCTTCAATATGTAAATACTGTGAATTTTCACCGTCTACTGTTTGAATAAAAGTATTCCAACTATTCCAACTAGTGGCGATATCCTGCATTGAGTAGTAATAACCGCCTGTGATAGACAAACCGTTGTCCCACTCTTTACGTAAGTTCATATCGTTGATTAGGTTACCCAAATCATTAATAGAGGTATCAAACAATAGATTCAAAAAGGCTAAGCCGTTGTAAGCACTACCTGCATTAGGGCCATTGGCCAAAGTCACATTTGTAGATGCGCAGTTAAAGGCATTACCTTCACCATCACGTGCTGAGTCACAAATGGCCGCAGCCATATTGTTGGCAGGTTGCGGGCCGTAAGCGCCAAATGTGTCAGTGAAAGGCGAAATAAACCCACCACTGATTTCTGAAGTTCTAAACTTGTTTAAAAAGACTAGATCCTCAGCAACTTCTAAATTAGCTTCAAAACCAAATGAGGTTACATTGGACTCAATGCCGTCAGTTAAGTCACGATTTACCGGATTACCAAATGAATCAAAAGTCGACACATTAGTAGTATAAGCCGAATGCATGGTTTGGCTGCTAGCATCAAAATTATCTACTGGTCCAAAATCACCATTGCTATTTACACGAACAGGTGCAGGTAAGTAAGTGGTAACTTTGTCGTTTAGTTGTTTAAAGTGAAAGCGTAAATAACCGTTATCTAAAACTTGAGTAATATTAAATTTAACTTGGCCACCTTGGTCACCGTTGTAGCCTGTATCGCGGGTACCTTCGCCACCACGGGCAAAACCACCTATATGGAAGTACAAGTCATTGTTGATTTCGCCACCGTAGGCAAAATCTAGTCTAAATTCATCGTAATCCAAACCCAAAGATGTACCTATTGCTCCACCACTAGTCTCACCAGTATTACTAATAAGGTTAATGACACCGCCTGGAGAATTACTTGCAAAAGTAGAAGCCGAACCACCGCGCACTGCTTCCACTAATCCTACTGACCAGTCGTAACGTAAAAAGTTGTCTGCATTACCAAAGTTGATATCACCATATTCTAAAACGGGTAAACCATCTTCATGTAATTGTAAAAACTTCGAGCCACCTGTGGCCAAAGGAATGCCACGAATAGTGATATTGGCATTACCTCCACCACCCGATGATTCTGCACGGATACCTGGTAAGGCTCTAAATACTTCAGCAGTTGAACGAGGGGCTAACTTAAAGATGGTTTCTTCATCAAAAGAACTCACTGAAACACTGGTTTCTTGTTGAGTTGCACCGGTTGGGCTTGCTGTAACAACAATTTGTTCCCACGACTGTTTTTCTTCGGCTTCTTGCTCTGCTTGTGCATAAGCCAAAGGTTGCGTAGCAATTGCCAAAGCAATTGATATAGCTGATTGAGTAAATATTTTTTTCATGCGTTTCTCCAGATATGTCATTTAAATTTTAGACGGTGCACAGAACTCATCAAATAATATTTAAACTACAGAGATCGTTAGCCGGCGTAATCAAATTTATTGTTTTCTTAGTAAAATTATTTAAGCGAATCACAAGCTTGCTTAAACGATTAAGTTAAAAGTTAGCAGATGATATTATTTTTGTAAAGTTTTTGTTTAAAACTTGTCAAATAGGCGGCCATATCCTATATTACCCAACATCGAACTTCTTAAACGTTTAACTTGGCGATTTATTTATGAATGTAAAAATGGAAGGTAAACGCACATTAGAAAGAGTGTTAGCCCACACAGATCTTTCTGAATTGAGCAAAAAAGACCAACAACTATTTATCCAACGCTTAGATACAAATTTTGCAGGGTTATTTGAGTTGCTCTACCAAGTCTATGGCCAACGATATGACTTTTATTATTTTGTACAACAGCTGGTTGTCAGTATGAAAAAAGCGTTTAAACAACGCGCCAGCAAACTTAAAGTGCAAGATAAAAAACGTATTGCTCAGCCTGATTGGTTTAAACAAGAGAACCTGCTTGGTATGTCTTGCTACGTTGATTTATTTGCCGGAGATTTAGCTGGCCTTGAACAAAAAATTCCTTATTTACGTTCGTTAGGTATTACTTATTTGCATCTTATGCCTTTATATAAATCGCCTAAAGGTGACAGTGATGGTGGCTATGCGGTATCAGACTATAGGCAAACAGATGAAAAACTTGGCAGTATAAAAGATCTTAAAAAACTCTCTGATGCATTATCAGAAGCCGGGATTAACCTAGTATTAGATTTTGTTTTTAACCATACTTCTGATGAACATCAATGGGCTAAAGAGGCACAAAAAGGTCACCCTGAATATCAAGAATATTATTGGATGTTTGATGATAAAACCGTCCCCGATTTGTACGAACAAAACCTCAGAGAAATATTTCCACAGGTGCGCAAAGGTAATTTTACTTGGTGCCCCAAGGCCAATAAATGGGTTTGGACAACCTTTAATAATTTCCAATGGGATCTGAATTATTCAAACCCGGCGGTATTTAATGCCATTGCAGATGAAATGTTTTTTCTAGCTAATTTAGGCTGTGATGCATTAAGACTAGATGCACTGGCGTTTATTTGGAAAGAAATGGGCACTAGCTGTGAAAATCAGCCCAAAGCGCATTTATTGATCCAAGCCTTTAACAGCTGCCTGAAAATAGTCGCGCCCAGCGTGGTATTTAAATCAGAAGCCATAGTGCATCCAGACGAAGTGATTAAATATATTGATAAAGACGAATGCCAGCTTTCCTACAATCCGCTTTTAATGGCGTTAATTTGGAATAGTTTAGCCACCCGCAAAACTAAATTATTAACTCAGTCAATGCGTAAAAGCTTCGAGATTTCACCAGATTGTGCCTGGGTTAACTACGCCCGCTGTCACGATGACATTGGCTGGACATTTGATGATGCCGTAGCCGCTGAGTTAGGTATTAATGGCAATGATCATCGGCATTTTTTAAACCAGTTTTATACTGGCCGATTTGAAGGTTCTTTTGCGACTGGTGTGGCATTTGGCGAAAACCAAGAAACCGGTGATTGTCGTGTTTGTGGATCTTTAGCGTCTTTAGCGGGTCTAGAAAAAGCCATAAAACAAAATGATCCCGAATTAATTGACTATGCCATTGCCCGAGTTTTAATGATCCATTCGATTATATTAAGTATAGGCGGCATACCTTTACTCTACTCAGGAGACGAATTAGGTTTATTAAATAACTACGATTATCAACACGACCCTAGCAAAGCCCATGACGGCAGATGGGTACATAGGTTAAGCATAAAAGACAGCGAGTTAAAACAGGCTCAGAAGAAAGCGACACCCAGTCATCGTATTGCCAAAGGCCTTGAGCATTTAATTCTTATCCGCAAACAAAATGCTGTTTTTGGCAAAGCTGATACTGACTTTATTGAAGTGAACAATCAGCATGTGTTCGCCTATACAAGGCGCAATGTGCAAGGCCAAACTTTGTTGGCGCTGGTGAACTTTAGTGAAGATCAACAACCACTTGATCCAAGAGTATTAACTCAACTACAAGCCGACAAAGTAAAGGATTTAATTAGTCACAAAGACATAAAGTGTTCAACCAATGAGCTGACACTTTTGCCATACCAAACCATGTGGTTAATGGCCGACGCTAACTAATTTATTGGCAATATTTACGGACAACTTTGGCGAATAACTAAGCGGGTATCTAAAACGATTTTTTGTGCTGTGTTGTCACCTTGCGGGGTATTCAATAATAATTTAGCGGCAACACGGCCTTTTTCGATACTTTGCTGACAAATGGTAGTTAGCGCTGGCATTGCCCTAGACGCTTCTGGGGTATCGTCAAAACCTGTAATTCGCACTTGTTCTGGAACCTTTACTCCTAACTCGCTAGCCACTCTAAGAGCGGCTAACGCAATCACATCACTCATACAAAGTATCACTTTAGGCAATTCAGATTGGCCTAATACCTCTCTCACTGCCACTTCTGCGGTTTCGGCATTATTAATAGGCACATGCCAAATCTGATTGGCCTGCACAGTTATATTGGCTGCATCTGCAGCGCGTAAATAACCTTTTAATCTGCTGTGTGCCACGTCTTGAGACTCAGTTAATAAATCTTGAGGAGTTAATCTACACACCCTATCTGACTCAACCAATCTTAAGCCCAATATCGCCACACTTTGTTTTTGTCTTTTAAAGGCATGCTCGGCAATTATAAAAGCCGCGGCTTCGTTATCTATATTAACCGAATGAGTAGTGTCTGATTGAAAGTCAACTTTAACTATAGGTTTACCTAAGCGCTTGATATGCTCGAAAGAATTGCCTTGTAACGCACCGTACAAAATAAACCCGTCAGGTAATGATTCTGCACTGCTCTGCTCGGCTGAATCTAATGCGCTAGATAACAACAACATTTGTTTGCGATTTTCTACTAATACTTCGGCTATGCCCTGCAATAGCTGGCTGGCCACAGGATCGGAAAAAGAATAGCTTAGAGAATCCACCATCATTACACCAATCACACCTGATTCGCCTTTGCGCAACAGACGAGCAGCTAGGTTAGGACCGTGATAGCCTAATTCTGCCGCTTCAGACAAAATACGATCTCTGAGTTTAGCCGACAATTGATCTGGGCGATTGAACGCATTAGAAACAGTCGCAGTAGAAACACCCAATTGTTTGGCTACTTGGGTTAAATTTAACTTCTTACTGATAATCTGGCACTCCTAACAATGTAATCATCCCGTATTAAAGCCACATGAGTTGCTCGCTAACAACAAGTAAGCTCAAGTATAAGAAGGTCTAAGCAACAATGCATGCGTTAAATTATTGCGATTCGTAAATGTATATAAATGCAAAAGAAATCAATGGTGTTGGCCCATAAAATAAGAAATTAGAGCGTATTTCTCAATAAAATTAATGTGAAGAATAATTAATTTATCATAGATTTAGCAACGACTTAATCAAAAGCAAAATAATATACCGCTTTCACAAATCAGAGCGGCCCCTGGACATAGAAGATGGTGAAACAAATAAAAATTACTTAACAAAGAAATGCATCAGGCAAAGTCAATTTTTGCGGGGTGTACAAACTAAACGAGGCACTTTGCTCTTTCCAACTCCTTAAAAAGGTAAACATATCGTCCATAGGTAAGTGATCAAAATCAGTAAATAAATAATCCCACCAACGAATTTTTAATAATTCTTTTTGCTGATATTCTGTAAATCTATACTTCAATATCTTAGCTGGGTTTCCTCCAACTACAGCAAAAGGCGGAAATGACTTAGTGACGGTAGAATTAGCCGCTACTACCGCACCGTCTCCAATTTTTATGCCCATAGATAAAGTCACATTTTGACCTATCCACACATCATTTCCGATGACAGGATAAGCTTTGCCACCTTTTATATGAAAAACTGGCTTGTCATAGAATTTTGCCCCCCGATCAGACCTTGCAGCTTCTACAAGCGCAGCCCCTGGCTTCCAAGTAAAATGTGCTGTTGAAACCCGCTCTAATGGGTGGTAACTATCTAAAATTGTTAAACCTTCACCAATACTACAATATCGACCAATTTGCATTTTTTCTGGTAAAGCAGAATTTGAGTAACTTTGCGAGCCCATTGAACATAGACCGTGCGATGGAACCGTTCCTTTACCTCCAACATATGGAGACTTATAAACCGCACAATAAGGCTCTAATTCAATTTTTGATTTAAAGGTAATTTCGCTGCCAACTTTTAACCAACCTGCTCCATTGTTACTCAAAAAATGTGCGAACGAAGGATGATATCGGGTGAAGATTCTAAACTCACGCAAAATGTCTAAATGAGCCTGTGTTAATTTTATGACTTTGCTCACATTAGCGTCCTTTTAAATTTTTGCTTATGCTTTAAAGTTTTCAATGTTAAAAGCGTTATACTTTACAGTACTAATATTTACAGTAGGAATTGTAATATTTTGAGCTCTCTTGCTTTGAAAAAGCGAAAAATTCAATTGGTTGTTAGAATAGTGGAGTTGGCCGATAAGCCGGGTTCTGTCGTGGACAATCATTCATCTAGGCCAGCAATCGCTCACTGGCTCTAGCAACACACCCGATCTCAAGATGGGCCATCTTATATGAGATCCTATTTGGTCTTGCTCCGGGTGGAGTTTACCTTGCCGTATACTGTTACCAGCAACGCGGTGCGCTCTTACCGCACCCTTTCACCCTTACCGGCGCTTACGCGCTTAGGCGGTTTACTCTCTGCTGCACTTGTCGTCGGCTCGCGCCGCCCAGGCATTACCTGGCACCCTGCCCTATGGAGCCCGGACTTTCCTCCCTTTAGAAATTCACAAGTGAAAACTAAACGGCGATTGCCTGGCCAACTCCGCGGCGGATCTTACACAGATTAGCGCTCAGTTACAATCTTTTCCAAAACACCACTTTATCATCGCCTTCAGCGTAATAATCTGGAATTCGAGCGACTTGTTTGTAACCACATTTAGGGTAAAAAGCGCGAGTTCGAGCGTATTCTGCTAAGCCAGAGGTTTCTACTAGCAATACTCTTGCATTTTGTTGAGCTATTACCTGTTCAGCATAGGCCATAAGTGTTGCGCCGATGTTTTGCCCTTGATATTCAGTGTCTATGGCAATTAACAGCATATTCCAGGTGCCTTCTGTCATCCTTTCGGGGGCGCAATAAGCGAGGCCAATGGGTTTATCGGCTTCGACCACAAACCAAAGTTCTTCTGATTGTTGATGTAAAAAGGGGGCAATCATAGGGTCCAGCATTTCGGCAGGAAACATCTGATTTTGTTCGATAATCTGTTTAATAAAAGGTATATCGCTAACCTTTGCTAACCGAATTGCAGTGAACATAAAAAAACCTAAAGTAAAAAATCAATTTAACCTAATTAGTTTTGCCTGTCTGAAAAACTTATGGCGTTGACGCTTGTTCACTAAGCAACTGTGTTATGGCTTGGTGATATTGTTTTTGTAAACTTGGTTTGTAGCCTTTAAAAATAAAACGTTGCTTACCTTCTTTGTCTAGCAAAATAGAAGTGGGCATAACCTGCACATTAAGCTTCTGGCTAACCTTAGATTGAGGGTCAAAAAGTATAGTAAAATCTACCTCAACCTCATTTAGCCAGCTTTTCGCATCTTCACTATTTTGGTCTAAATTTATCGCCAATACAGTCAAATCTTGTGCTGCATACTCTTGCTGTAATTGCTGTAAAAATGGAAATTCTTGTAAGCATGGCGCGCACCAAGACGCCCAAAAGTTAATTAACACCACTTTGCCTTTTTGCTGATGCAAACTCACTGACTCGCCAGACTCAGTGAATAAACTAAAATCCTTCAGTGCTTTACTTTCTAGTTGTTGAGGAGCTTCGCTACACCCAACCAATAGCAATGCAACTGCAAGCCATTTAAATAGTCCACAAGTAAGTTTAGGTAGCTTTGCTTGAAGTAAATAAGCCAACATTGTTTTCACTTTTTATAGATTTCTATATGCCTTTAGCCTACCAGAATGCTAGGTAAATGGTATGCTATTTCACTGTATAGGTGACTCTGCTCAAGTGACTTTAATGGTTGAATTTAAAGGTATTTATTTGAGTATGGTTTTTTTGGTATATCACAGCTTAGGCTAGCACTGATGAATTTAACTAACATGCAAATTAGACTCGCCACAGAACAAGACTGGCCACAAATTTGGGCGTTTTTTCAACCCATAGCTCAGGCCGGCGAAACCTATGCCTATGAGGCTAGTATTAATTCAGAACAAGCTAAGTTGTTATGGTTTTCTCAACCCTTAAAAACCTATGTGGTAGAACAACAAGGGCAAATTCTGGCAAGTTATTATTTAAAAACCAATCAAGCTGGCCCTGGCAAGCATGTGTGTAATTGCGGCTATATGGTGGCCGCCCAAGCCAGTGGTCAGGGATTGGCCACAGCCATGTGTAAACACTCCCAACAAGTAGCCATAGACCTAGGCTTTAAAGCCATGCAATTTAATTTTGTGGCTAAAAGTAATGAACATGCTGTACGACTATGGTTAAAACTTGGCTACCAAATTGTTGGTACCTTACCCAAAGCATTCAATCACCAGAGCTTGGGTTTTGTAGATGCATTAGTCATGTATAAGTGGCTAGCCTCTTCAAGCTAGTCGCAGCAGATTTTAGGTGCTAAAAAGCCTTGTTAATGCAAAGCAAGTTTCAGCCTATTGCCAGTGTGTTTTTCTGATTTAGATGGCAAAGCTTTGGCTTCTGCAACCATTATGGTCATAGAATCAAGCACATCTAAAAAATCTCTTAATTGTTCAGGTGACATTTGTGCAGACAAAGATTCTATCTTAGCAATTAAACTTTTTGTAGGGAGTTTCATAAGTGTCAATTTATTGTGTTTGATGAGTTTATTTCACTAAACAATCAATTATCTTGCCAACTTGCTGTTTTGTTTGGTTTTAGTAGATAGCGGTCGTTGGCTTATTGTTCTAAAAGCATTCGCTTACGCTCACTGGCGTCCTGCCAGTTTTGTCTTGAATCCCTTCTAGCCAGTTACTTTTTCTTCAGCAGCAAAGAAAAAAGTAACCAAAAAGATGCCGCCGCCGCTTAAAGTTCTTAACCGCAAAAAATGGCTTATTTTAAGGTCGCGAAATAATGAGTCCCTCCAGATTTCGCTCAAATGGCGTCCTGCCATTTGCCCCTAAAATAAGCCATTTTTTGCTGAAACTTTAAAGGCGGGAAAGCAGTGGCGGAGTCACCAAAGCTTAAAGCAGAGCTCGCGGAGCGACTTTGCTTTTGTCTTTTGATTTACCCTCGACTCGAGGCTCGCCACTTATTTGGTGCTTTTTGCAGGGCAATCGCCGGGATGGGCGATTGAGTAATAGTTCGCCTGGAGCGATTTATTACGACCTGCAAAAAGCAGCAAATAAGTGGATGAAGAGCATTGCGTAGAGCGGCCTTTTTTCCTTAGTTTTTGTGGCTGTAGACAAAAAGTAAGTCGCACAGAAGGGATTCTGTGTGAAAAACCGACACGGAAGTCGGTAAGCGATAGCGCATGCTTATTCAAACAATGAAAAGTCTGCTTTCTCAGTACTCCTGACAATTAGATGTATTTCCTTAAAAGCTGCTAATCAGTCCATGGAAACCATCACCTTCGCGGTGGTGACTGTCTAAAATTCGCTTTTAGTTACCTATCAAGTCTTATATCAATATTTAATGATAGTGATAGTTAACGTAAGACTTATTGCAGGTAAGACTTTAAAAGCTTTTCAAAACCTTAATCATCGCGAGTTAATACTTCTAACAACTCAATTTCAAATTGTAAATTTGAATTCGCTGGGATCATCTTGCCTATTTGGCGTTCGCCATAGGCCAAATGTGCTGGTACCCAAAGTTTACGTTTTCCCCCAACACGCATTCCTTGTAAACCTAAAATCCACCCTTGGATCACGCGCTTGTTGCTTAATACAGTTTGAAATGGAGCATTGTTTTTATATGAAGAATCAAATTCACTGCCATCTTCCAACCAACCTCGGTAATGTGCAGTGATTAACGCGCCACGCTCGGCGGCTTTGCCTGTGCCTATGAGCAAATCTTCAATTTTTAGTTCTTGAGTCATCAAAATGTAAGTAATGAATGAGTTTGCATAAAATTATACCTTGCCAAGCACCTGCGCGCTAAACTAAAGCTCAAGCATTTATCAGATTGAGAAAAACATGGCTCAAACAGCGTCTACCATGCTCGAACTCGGGCACAGTGCAGCAGCATTTACTTTGCCCGACACCCAAGGCAACAATGTGTCTTTGCAAGACTTTGCTCACAGCCAAGGCTTGGTCATTGCCTTTATTTGTAACCATTGCCCTTATGTTATTCATATTGCCGAACAATTAGCTAAAGTGGCAGCTGAATATCAATCAAAAGGCATCGCCTTTGTGGCCATTAACAGCAATGATACAGAGCAATACCCGCAAGATAATTTGGCCGCCATGGTGCAAGAAAAAAAGCGCCGCAATTATAGTTTTCCGTACTTATTAGACCAAAGCCAAGACGTAGCTAAGGCCTATGCAGCTGCCTGCACACCAGATTTTTACTTGTTTAATGAAGAACGAAAGTTGGTTTATCGTGGCCAATTTGATCACACTAGACCCCACCGAATTTCTTCGGGTAACTATGACTCTTCAGCACAAATGGCAACAGGGCAAGATTTAATAGCGGCTATGGATGCACTACTTAATGGGCAAAGTATTAGTCAAAACCAAGCGCCCTCTATTGGTTGTAATATTAAGTGGAAGCCAGGTAACGAGCCTAGGTATTAATTGATAGTCCTTGCCCAGTTTAAAGCTGGGCAAGGCTAAAAAAGCAGATTTTAGAAAGAGTAGTTGTACTGAACTGCTAATAAAAAGGCGTTGCCTTGGCTGTTAAAGCCCCAGTTTGCCCCAAGATTATCAGTTTCGGTAAATTCACGAGTTTGCCCTTCAATCACACTGATCCCTAAGTCTACACTTGAGCGCTTATCTAGTATTACACTTGCACCCGAGCTTAACCAAACACGATTAGAATCAGGGATAGAAATAGACAAATGTTGCGCGTCGGCTGGTGATTCGTCATAGGCAATACCTGCACGTAATTTTAATACCTTACTCCACTGGTAGCTGCCTCCCAACGCATATCTCATGCTGTTAGAGAAGTTTTCCTTTTTATAAAATACTGGCGTTTCGCTTACTGGAACAAAGGCTTGCAAAGCATCAAAACTCTGCCATTGGGTCCATACTAGGCTGTAGTTTAGTCCCCACTTTTTGTCTAACTGGTGCCAACCCGACAACTCTGCTGTAGCTGGTAAAGTTAACTCTAAAGCACCTGGTAAAGTAGCACCTGCTAATCCGCCAAATGCTTGTGGTAATTGATTGGTATATTCACCATCAAAGTTTAGAGTGGTTTTGCTACGGTAATGTAAGCCTAGGCGCGAATCTTTATTAAATGCGTAACTAGCACCTAAATTCCAGCCATATCCATGGTCGTCGCCCGTTAGGCTAGCGGCCACAGTTTCAGCAGACAGTCCCAAAGGGTTTGCCCCAAAGTGACGCTCAATGGCTGCATCGGCATAAATGTAATTGAGTCCCAAACCAAGGCTAAATTGCGAATTGAATTTGTAAGCTAAACTGACGTTAAAATTCACTGTAGTAATTTCAGAGGTACCAGCTAATTGTCCTGCTGCATAAGTATCAGAAAATTCTGTGGCTAAACCAAAATTAGAAAACACGCCCATACCTACAGACCAAGCTTTGTTGATAGGCGTAACAAAATAGGTGGCTGGGATTAACGCTTCAGGGGCAATACTATCGTCATCTAAAGCCGAGACATTTGAATAAGCTGGGGCACTAGTGCCAGTCATGGCTACGTCTGGCTTAATATAAGTGGCGACTATAGATAATTGTGACTGCTTAAAAGTGCTCATTAATGCAGGGTTACGTGCAACTACCGCGGCAGAGTCAGCTAGGGCGGCTTCGCCCGCAAAAGCGCGACCAAGACCAGAAGCGTTGTGTTCGGCTAATTGAAAAGCAGCAGCAAAGGTTTGCATTGGCAGTGCACAAACCAATATAGATAATAAAGAAGACTTAAATTTCATATTCAAACAACTCAAATTGAAAGGCAACTGTCGGCCTAGATAAAAAACAGAGCGGCATGATATAGAACTTGCGCTAATTTGGTAGGTAAAAAGCTAAATATTGCGGGGATAATCTAATAAACGTCTATTTAACGGCCAACAATTTAACAACAATTGAAGGCCGTTAACAACTTGCTAAAATCAATCGATTTTTATTAATAGATGATTTTACTCACCCTCTATTTACTCTTAACCAATAAACCAAATAAATAAAGCACGCAGCCAAAAATGTAGCCAGCACACTAATTTTATTGGCAATAAGCGAAAATAACGCCAATTGAGGTGCGCTGTTTGAGTGCAGATCTAAGGGCATGATATCTTGGGTGAAGCTAAAATACTGCACTAGAGTTGAGAGTATAAAAAGCTTATCTAAGGCAAAATATTCAACTAAATAGGCCTCTACTAGCAATACGCCAATGACAGGCAACACAGCCCACAAAAATGGCGCTTTATTGGCAAACATTGACGCCAACATTAACCATGCAAATACAGGCAACATCCAAATTGCATAAGGCAATAGGTTTAACCAATTTGAGGCTAAATTAGAGAGAATGTCGGCGTGGCCCCAAAATGCCCATACAGAGACATCAAAGCCAAAAGACAAAATCAGGCTAAAAATAAATAGCAGTATTAAAAACACTAACACCACAGCTGTGGCTCCCAGCATAAAAATAGCGGGTACTAAAATGGCACCAGTGACTAATTTCACCGCAATAGACAGGGCATCTGAAACTGGCATAGAGCGCCAAAAGTACACCGACATATCGCGTCTTTCATCAAACATGCAAGAGGTGAAATAATATAATTGAATAATCAAAGATACCGCCACAAAAGGCGCAAATATCGCCATCACAGCCGCCATAAAAATATGCGAAATTTTTTCATAATGAGTAAAACTATCAGAGCCTTGAAACGAGGTTATGGCCTCAAATAATCGTTCTATCTGATAACTCTCCATTAAGCTTAGCTTTAGAAGTGGAGTAGCAATAATCACCAAAGCAATGATTAACGGCATCCAAAATAAGGTTTTGTTGAATTCCCACAGCTCTTTTTTAACACCACTAGTTAGTTGCGAATAGATCATGATTGTGTCTCCTGCGTCATAACACCGACAAAAATATCGGCAAGAGTGGGGGTAGAAACTTTGCCTAGTTGCCCAAGGGTTTGTGAGTCAACATTGTCAAATAACATACTAGTGATGCCCATCATGCTATTGGCAGCGATAGGGTTTAAAGCCTTTGCTTGTTCGAGGTGCTCGTTATCTACTGCGAGTAATTTAAAACGTTCGCGCATGTCATCTACACTTTGGTGCAAGGCCACCTCTCCGGCTTTGATAAAAGCCACGTCAGTCAAAATATGCTCTATTTCTTCAATCTGATGAGTGGTGACTAAAATACATTTTTCTTCGGTATAAAACTCTTCTAGAAGGTGAGTATAAAACTGTCTTCGAGTTAGAATATCTAGACCTAAAGTGGGTTCGTCCAAAATTAAAACTTTGGCATCTATGGCTAAAATAATCGCAAGATGTAATTGGGTTACCATACCCTTAGACAAAGTTTTAACTTTGGCCGAATGCTTAATATTGGTTTTAGCCAAAAATGCTTCAGCTTTGCTACGGTCAAACTTTGTATGTACACCCTCTACATAGCTGAGCAATTGATTCACCTTAATCCATTTAGGTAGTACTGCCACATCGGTAATATAGGCTACCTGGTTAAGCATTTTGTCGCGGGCTTTATTTGGGTTGTAACCCAAAACGTTAATCTCGCCCTCGTAAGGTATCAACCCTAACAAAGACTGTAAGCAAGTGGTTTTACCAGCTCCGTTGGGGCCGACTAAACCTAATATCTGCCCTTGGTAAAGGGAAAAATTGATGTCGTTTAACACCTGTTTATTTTTAAATGACTTATTCAGTGCTGTCACATTTAACATCGCTGACATTATTGATTCTCCTTTAACGAGTGCGGCAACTGTTCGATAGAAAGCTTTAGACGTTCGATTTTTTGTAAAACGGCTGGCCATTCAGTAGATAAAAACACTGCCCTTTGATTGGCTAAAATTCGTAGTACAGCCCCTGCTTTAACAAACAAACCTTTGCCTCGCTGTTTTTCAACATAGTCTTCGTCTTGCAGCATTTGATAGGCCTTAGAAATAGTTAGGGGATTTAACTGATATTCAGCCGCCACCTTTCTTACTGAAGGCAGAGCTTCGCCCTCAAGAATATGCTGCTCGAGAATGCGAGTTAACACCTGTTGGTATAACTGCACATAAATAGGGATATCAACATCCCATTGCTTGGCCATAATCATATCTCAATCAATTAGCTTTATAGTGTTATACATCACCAACACACCATAGGCAAAAAATTGTACAATCGAATATGTAACTAAAGATGAATCAAACACCTAGTGAGAACATAACCCACTAGGTGAACAATATTAGCTACGCCAGCTAAGTAGCTTGCTTGAAAACTCTGAAAGGTATTTTTTTTGTAATTGATAACCAATGAGTAGCGCTAATATCAATGCGCTGATTTGATACAGGCTATTCACCATATCTGAATGGTCACCATGAGCTAATTGCAACTGCCAGTTAAATTGCGCAAATAGCCAATTTAGCAACAGCCCTGCAAACACTGCACTGCTAATAATAGCCAGCAAATACAAAGCAAGTTCACGTTTTCCTAATTCATTTTTTATCACAATTAAGGTGGCGATATTAGTAGCTGGTCCAGTTAACATAAAGACTAAGGCTGCACCAGGACTGATCCCCGACATTAATAACCCCACAGCTATAGGAGTGGAGGCAGTAGCACACACATACATAGGAATAGAAATTAGCACCACCAACACCATAGCTAAGATCCCATTGGTATATTGTTGTAAAAAGCCATCGGGTACAAAGGTAGTAATCAGCGCCGCAAAAAAGATCCCTATTAAAAACCACAGCATAAAATCTCGTAAAAGTTGACCAAAACCAAAAGTGAAGATCCCTCTAAGTTTTTCCCAACTATCTAATTTTTTCTGAGACTTTTGACAACAACTTGTGCTGCTTTGAGTGCTTGATTGTGATGTTTGGGCTAGCTCTTTCTGCCCCCAAATGGCTACAAACAGCCCAGTGATTATGGCCGAGAATATCGCGGCTATGGGTCGCGCAATAGCCATGATAGGCCCCATCAAGGCGTAAGTAATACCTATTGAATCTACCCCTGTTTCTGGGGTTGCCACTAAAAAACTGGCTGTGCTGGCTTTGCTTGCTCCACTGCGGCGAAGGCCCATAGCCACAGGGATCACCGAACAAGAGCATAAAGGTAAAGGTGCACCAATTAAGGCCGCTTTTATAATGGAATTTTTGCCGCCTAAGGTTTTTTCAACCCAGGCTTTAGGGACAGCTTGATGGATCACACCAGCGATAAACATGCCGAGTAACAAATAGGGTGCAGATTCAGTGAAAAGTAAAATAAATTGTTCAATAAATTGCATATTAATCACCTTGCTCCAATGCGCCTATGATGCTACAGAATTCGGCACTTTCATTGCCTCCGCAACAATATTGCTCTATTTTTTGTAAGGTTTTTTGCATGTTTTGTAAGTTGGATATTTGCTGGCTAATGTGAGCAATTTTATCACTGGTAATCAACTTGGCTTCTGCACACACATGCTGACCTTTATTGTGTTTAATGGCTAAAAGCGATTTGATTTCTGACAAGCTAAAACCGCATTCTTTACTGCGTTTAATAAACTTTACTGTGGTTAAATCGTCTTGATTGTAGGTTCTATAGTTATTTTCATTGCGACCAGAAGCGCTAAGTAAACCGACTTTTTCGTAATAACGTAAGGTGTGGGTACTAACACCAGACTGGTTAGATAATGCACTTATTTTCATCTTGCCTCCTAAAATCTAGTGTTAGGATAAACCTTAGAGCATAGTCTAAGGTCAAGGCTTTTATTCTGCTATCAAAATTTGTATTTAACTAGACTAACTTAACTCGCAAAATTCTATTTGTATCTTACACTTAAGTGAATAATATTATGGACGACTTAGTATGAAACACCTTTATTCACTTTTTATAATTTTAACTACTTTTGGCCTTTTAAGCTGCCAACCTCCCCCTCCTGAACCCACTAAAACGGTTAAGCCGCCACCCGTGTCATTTGTAGACCAACAGAATGTTTTTGCAGACAGTTGTGTATTTACCTTAGGCTTTGATGCTTGGGAGCCCTACCAATACCAAGATGTGGGAGATAAAGTTTCTGGACTAGATATTGAAATAGTAGAAGCAGTAGCAAACACCATGGGATGCACCCTAGAGTTTAAATTAGGTACTTGGGTTTCTCTGTTAAATGGCTTAAAAGAAGGCGAAGTAGACATTCTTCTAGGTGCTTCTAAAACTGAAGCAAGAGAAGAGTTTGCGTACTTTAGTGACGCTTATCGCCAAGAAACCTTTTCTTTATATATCCGTAAAAACGACGCCAACTTAGCCACTTACACCAGCTTTGATGAGTTTATTCAAAATGGACATAAGATTGGCATAATTGAAGATTTTTATTATGGCCCCGAAGTAGCCGAGCTGCTTGAGGATCCAGATAAATCAAAATATTTTGTCAATGCTATTATGGGCGAATTAAACGTTGCAAGATTGTTAGATGGCGATATTGATGTATACATTGAAGACAGTTTTGTTGGAGCCTCTATGATCAGGCGTAAAGGTTTATCCTACCTTATTACAGAACAGGGTATGACAATTACCACAGGCGATGCCTTTGTGATGTTTAGCAAAGCCAGTGTGACAGAACAACAGCTTGAATTATTTAACACAGAATTAGCTAAACTGATGCAACGTCCACATTACCAAGCCATTTTTGATAAATACGATTATTAACTCTGCTTAGTTTAGGTACTTTATTTGGCTAGCTTATCTAGTGAATGGTTAAGCTAGCCAATTAAACCTAAATTTTAAATTTTTTATCTATAAAGACGTTATACAATACCAGCCACCAACTTAGCATAACGGTATGTATGTCTATGCTAAATCATTTCAAGTTTCTTAAAGGTTACACTCTTGTCTAAATTTTTCTTCAAAGGCCGCATCGACCCACGCGAACAATATCAACGCTTTGGTTACAACCCTAATCGTCAGGTTAAGCTAGGTACAGCTGCCATGCCGCTATCCTTAGTGGTTAACTCAGTGCAACGCGAACAGGAAATTCAACGCTTGCTAGAACAACACTCACTAGTGGCAAAAATTGAAATAGACTCTGAACAACCAGAAGATATTGCACAGCTACAGGCCATATTAAATACTCCTACTACCCACAATAAAACCCAGCAGCCAAATAGAAACGCACCTTGCACTTGTGGCAGCGGCCTTAAGTTTAAAAAGTGTTGCGCTAAATAACCCTACTCTCAACTGAAGGTTTAACTAAAAATTATACTAAAGGTGAATATCCAAAAGGTGTTTAATATTTATACTTAGTTCTTATAGGGATAAAGGATTGTGTTACCCCTAAATGAGTAACTGAGGATTTACTTTATGCGTTTAGCTGTATTGCTCTACTTTTTAGTTTGTGTACATTCTGCATTTGCGACACCAACGCAAGAACTTAAGCTTGCGCTGTCTATTTCTAACAGTTCGCAAAGAACCGCCTATTACACCTTAATTGAAGATTTTGAAAACACTTACCCTAGCATCAAAGTTAACCTCACCTCTTATTCTAGCGAGATATATAAAAACAAGTTTCCTTACCTGTTAGACGCTCAGCAATTTGATGTTTTATATTGGCACTCTGGCCTTCGCTTAAAAGAATTTATACAACAAGGGAAAATAGCCCCTTTACAGTCTGTCGTTCCGCATAAAAGAGTTGAAAGGCTATTTGATGATAAGTTAATTGACTCGGTTAACTTTGCTAATCAAGCCTACGCCTTACCTTTGTCTTATTATCAAATTGGCTTTTACTACAACAAGTCTTTGTTTGCTAAGTTAGAACTCGAAGAACCCAATAATTGGCAAGACTTCTTAAACTTATGCAAATCCCTAAAAAACCAAGGAATTCCGCCTATTTATATAGGAACTAAAACGCACTGGAGCGCCACTGCATGGTTTGATTACTTGAACCTACGCATTAATGGCAAAAGCTTCCACTCTGAACTTATGCAAGGAAAGGCGTCATTTTTAGATGATAGAATGCGTCAGGTATTAGAAAAATTACAGCAGTTAAGTCAAGCAGGGTATTTTATTGCCAACCACCACCAATTAAATTGGAAACAGGGATTGCCGTTGTTATATAGAGGCTTAACTGGCATGACACTGGTAGGTAACTTTGTCACCCAAGACATACCCGAATCCATTAAAGATCAAATTGGCTTTTACAAATTCCCGCTATTTTCGCCTAATCAAGGTTATTACGAAACCACTCCGTTAGACGTATTAGTGGTTGCCAATTCTTCACCACAAAAAAAGCTAGCTGCCACCTTTTTAGAGTTTGTCGCCCAACCTAATAATCAACAAAAACTTAATGATGCCTTAGGCGTGTTATCACCGCATAAAGCAGTGCAACCAAGCAGCTCATCTTTAGTTCAAGAAGCCTATGAAACCATAGCGAATGCGCAAGAAGTCGCGCACTTTTTTGACCGAAATAGTCATTCAACTTATGCAGAAAGAGTTATGCCGCTTTTTGCTAAATTCTTTCATTCTCCCAATATTACAGAAACTCAATTGGCACTTGAAGACGTTAGAGTTAGTCTATTCTCTACAAAACTTGCTGCACAGCACAGTGAAAACAATGGAGAAAGATTGAATGAATAAGTTTATGCAGGCCGCCATACAAGAAGCTCAAAAAGGCTTAGCAGAAGGCGGCATCCCAATAGGCTCTGTCATAGTCCACAAGGGTGAAATTATAGGCCGGGGACACAACCGCAGAATTCAAAGTGGTAGCCCAATTTTACATGGCGAAATGGACGCCTTTGAAAATGCAGGTCGTCAACCTGCAAAGGTCTATCAAGAGGCAGAGATTTACACCACACTTTCGCCTTGCTCTATGTGTTCGGGGGCGATTATTTTATACGGAATAAAAAAAGTCATAGTAGGTGAAAACCAAAGTTTTATGGGAGAAGAGACCCTATTACGCGCTAAAGGCATTGAAGTTGAAGTATTACAAAACCCTACTTGCATTCAACTTATGCAAGACTTTATTCAAGCTAAACCAGATTTATGGAATGAAGATATAGGCGAATAAAAGTTAAGCCTGCATTCCTTAATGTAAGAAAAACCCAACTCAAAGTTAATCATACTTTACACCAAGATAAAAATAACTTACCTTACCAAAAGTCAATAATGCTTTTTGCTAAGGTAATTTTATTTTTGATTTTAGCGATTTGCAGTAGGGCTTTTTAAAGTAAGGCTCAGTCATTGGCCTATACAAATCAGATAAAAGCTTAATATTTAGCATGCATTCATTAGCTATGTAGCTGAGTTGAAAATCTAAGTTTGGTATCTGTGTAACCATAGACAAGTTAAAAGTAAGCATTGCGGTTCGACCTCTTGAAAAATGAAATAGGAAGCTAGGGTGAGTCACACACCAATTAAAAATAAAATAAGAGAACTGCGTTTTTTTGCAGATGAAATGACGCAAAAAGAGCTAGCCGAATTGGTGGGAGTAACTCGCCAAACTATTATGGCAATTGAAAAATGTAAGCATTCACCAACTTTAGATATTGCTTTTAAAATTGCAGAAATTTTTGGTCAATCCATTGAAGAAGTGTTTCAGTATAAAGGTTAACCTAGCCCACATTTTACCTTTCAAAACTCATTAAAAATTGGCGCCGGAAATTTCATCTAGAAAAAATAGCGCCAATAATACAATCAACTTCATAAGAAGTGACTACTTACTCACCAATCCATTCTACGCGATATAAATCACGTCTGCGATCTAAGTAGTTTCTTACCGACCCTTCATTTTGCAATTGGGTTAGCTTGTCAAAGTCTAGGTCAACAATTAAGGTCATTTCGGTATTTGGGGTGGTTTCAGAAACAATGGCGTCATGAGGAAAAGCAAAGTCTGATGGAGAAAATACCGCAGTTTGCCCATACTGAATATCGACATTATCCACCTTAGGCAAATTGCCCACACTACCAGCTATGGCAACATAACATTCGTTTTCTATGGCCCTAGCTTGAGCACAGCGCCTTACTCTTAAATACCCATTTTTCGTGTCTGTCCAAAATGGAATAAATAACACTTGGATTTCTTGCTCAGCCAAAAGTCGACCAAGTTCAGGAAACTCCACGTCATAACAAATTAATATGCCAATTTTGCCAAAGTCGGTATCAAAGGCTTGTAGTTTGTTACCACCACGCATAATCCAATCTTTCTTTTCATGGGGCGTAGGATGTAACTTATATTGGCTATCAATCTGTCCATCGCGGTGGCATAAATAACTAATGTTATACAACTCATCATCTTCTACTACAGGCATAGAGCCTACTATTACGTTAATGTTGTACGACACAGCTAAGCGCGACATTTCAGTTAAAATTTCTTCACTATAAGTGGCTAAATTCCAAATCGCATCAATAGAGGTTTCGGCGGGCTTAATGCCCATCAAAGGCGCGTTAAAAAACTCAGGGAATAACGCCACATCACACTTATAATCCGACAAGGCATCAATAAAATACTCGGCCTGTTGTAATAACTCAGCCACATCATTGAAATAACGCATTTGCCACTGCACACAACCTATTCGCGCAGTGTTTCTATGCCCACCAAATAGCTTAGGCGACTCAGGGTTATAATAAATATTGTGCCACTGTAATAAAGTCGCATAACCTTTTGAGGCTTTATCTTCTGGTAAATAGGCTTTTAAAATACGTTTGACTTCAAACCCATTAGAAATTTGAAAGGTTAAAATGGGATCATATAAATCTTTTGACTTCACCAACTCTATGTATTCGTAAGGGGTCATTTTGTCGGCATGTGCGGCATAGTTAGGAATGCGTCCCCCCGCCATAATCGACTTTAGATTTAAATTCTTACACAGCTCTTTTCGCGCTTCATAAAGTCTACGACCTAACCTTAAGCCGCGATACTCAGGAGAAACAAATACATCTACCCCGTATAACACATCACCATTAGGATCATGAGTTCCAAGGTAAGCGTCACCTGTGATTTCGTCATAAGTGTGTTTATCGCCAAATTTTTCGTAATCCACTATCACTGAGATAGCCGCAGCCACCACTTTACCTTTATCTTCAATGCAAATTTGCCCTTCAGGAAAGGTATTAAGTTGGGCCTGATAATTCTTTAATGGCCATGCGCCCCCTACTTGCGCATAAACAATATCCATTAACTCTTTAACATCAGCATAATCATCTAAGGTCAAATAACGCAATTCAAAAATATGTTCCGGATCGTCTATGGCCGGAGCGGGATTTGTTTCTCTGTCTTGCATAAAAGGCTCTCTTAAAAAGTTACAACGAAAATTCGTTAATCATTAGTTCCTTTTAAACCTATTTTGTCCTAAGTTGCAAACATTTAATGCACATCACCTAGGCAAATAATCTAGGCGTGAATGGGTTTTATCGCTACCATATAGGGTAAGTAGCAAGGGAGAGGTAAAATGGTCAGTCAAGAACAAAGAGAAAGTGCGTTTTTATGGTTATTAGACGGACTAAAAGAAGGCCAAATTGCCGTTCCAATTACCGCCCGAGACTTCACAGCTGAAGATTGGGCATTTGTATTTGAAGGCTTGCCTAAAGATCTAAGGTTTGAATTATGGCAAACCTTAGCCGAAGACAAAAAATCGCCTATTTTGGCGGCCATGCGCGATGACTCGCGCGAACAACTCATCTCCTTATTATCTAACCAAAATCTTGAAGACGTTGCCCTTTCAAGTAGCGCTGAACATTTAGTTGAAATCTTAGATGTACTGCCAAATAGGGTAGCCAAAGGCTTAATTAAAAAGCTTAATGCCCAAGACTCTGGGTTTATTGAAGAAGCCTTAACTTATTCAGACGACCAATTAGGTCGATACGTTAACCACGAGCTTTACACTGTGCATAAAAACGTCACAGTTGCAGCGCTATTAAATGAATTAAAAAATGAACCACTACCTGCCTACACAGATAGCATTTTAGTGGTAGATGAAACCGATCACTATCTAGGTCAAGTAGACATTAATCAGTTATTTAGTAGTTCTGGTGAGGTCACTGTTATTCAAATAGCCGAGTTTTCTGATCGAGTACTCACCGCAGATCTAGATCTATATGATGCATCCGAAGCCGTAAAAAGCAGTGGCCGCTCTATGTTGCCAGTAATTAGTAAAGAAGGACGCTTATTAGGGCGATTTTCGGTAAAAGATGCCATAGATGTGTATCAAGAGTACTACGAAGAACAACTCTCACACATGGGCCGGGTAAGCGACGAAGATTTATTTGCCCCAGTGTTTACCAGTTCGCGTCGTCGAGCAGTATGGCTAGGCATTAACCTATTAACCGCTTTTGCTGCATCTATTGTCATAGGTATTTTTGATCAAGTGGTTGCACAGGTAGTGGCCTTAGCTGTACTTATGCCCATAGTAGCAAGTATGGGTGGCATTACCGGTAGCCAAACCCTTACCTTAACCATCAGAGGCTTAGCCACAGGCCAATTGGCCGCCTCAAACTTACGGGCCTTAGGCAACAAAGAAGTGTTAGTGGCATTTTTTAACGGTTTATTGTGGGCATTGGTGGTGTCGGCTATTACCTCTTTGTGGTTCGATAACCCATGGTTGTCGGGGATCATAGCGGTTGCGCTAATTATCAATATGCTAATTGCCGCCCTATCGGGCATTATTATCCCAGTACTACTAGATAAAATGGGCATAGATCCGGCTTTAGCAGGCTCTGTAATACTCACCACAGTAACCGATGTTGTTGGATTTTTTGTATTTTTAGGATCTGCGTCATTATTACTGATTTAACCGATAATAATCACTATCCAGTGGGTCAGTTAGTCTTTATAATCCGCTGTTTTTATTCCTTTGAAAAGTTGTAAAAAGCCATGCCAAGAACCAAAAAGTGGACCATAGAAGATTCTGAAAACCTGTACCGCGTAAAACGCTGGGGTGCAGGCTATTTCGAAATAGGCCAAAACGGCAATCTTCATGTTACCCCCGATCCTGCTAATACCGAGATGCGGATTGATTTTAATGCGGTCATAGAAGAGATCAAACAAGAAGGGATCCAATTTCCTTTAGTTGTGCGTTTCCATGATATTTTGCGTTCGCAAGTGGCCATGCTGAATCAAACCTTCCGCGATACGGTAAAAGAAGCCGACTACCAAGCCAACTATATGGGTGTATATCCCATAAAAGTTAACCAAATGCGCGAAGTGGTTGAAGAAATTGTAGACGCAGGTGCGCCTTTTAATTACGGGCTAGAAGCCGGCTCTAAAGCCGAGTTATTAGCTGTAATGGCCATGAATACCAATACCGATTCATTGACCATTTTAAACGGCTACAAAGACCAAGAATTTATGCGCTTAGCTCTGTTAAGTCGCAAACTAGGGCGTAAAACCTTAGTGGTAATCGAAAAATTCTCTGAATTAATCTTGTTGGTCAAAATTGCCAAAGAGCTGGACATCAAGCCTTTAGTGGGCGTGCGCTCTAAAATGACAGTCAAAGGACGCGGCAAGTGGGAAAGCTCAGGAGGCGATAGAGCCAAATTTGGATTAACTATAAGTGAAATCATCAATGCCGCTCGCTACCTTGAAGAGCATGGAATGGCCGACAGCTTAAAGCTATTACATTTTCATATTGGCAGTCAGCTTACCGATATTCGCGCAGTAAAAGAATCTATTGCCGAAGGTGCCATGATTTACTCAGAACTTTACCGTATGGGCTTTAAGCTTGAGTATGTAGACGTAGGTGGTGGTTTAGGCATTGATTATGACGGAAGTCAGTCTACCAACGACTCATCACGTAACTACAGCATGCAAGAATATGTATCAGACATAGTCTACGGCATGAAACAAGTCTGTGATCTTGAGTCTGTTCCTCACCCCATTTTAGTCAGTGAAAGTGGCCGTGCCATTACTGCCCATCACAGCTGCGTAGTCACCCAAGTGGTAGGCGAAATTAAAGCCCATGGCAAAGGGGTAGCAACAGACCGCGAAGAAGATGAGCATGTTTTGGTTTCGGATATGCGTGAATTGTGCGACATAATTGACGAGCACAATAATATTCAAGAAATCTTTAACGATGCCTCACAATTTAAAGAGCAAGCTCTTAACGCCTTTAAATTACGCGTTATATCTCTTGAAGAATTAGCCAAAATTGAAACCATGTATTGGCAACTTATGGAAAAAGTACAACTGCGCTTAAAAGACGCCAGTTTTATTCCTGAAGAAATGCAAGAGCTAGACTTTGCATTATCCTCGCAGTATTTGTGTAATTTCTCGGTATTCCAATCGGCAGCCGATACTTGGGCAATAGATCAAGTATTACCCGTAATTCCACTTACTCGCATGGATGAAAAACCTTCAATCAATTGTTCTTTAGTTGATATCACCTGCGACAGCGATGGCAAATTAGATCAGTTTGTTAACGAGCATGGCTTGTCAGACATTATCCCTATGCACCAACTTAAACCAGGTGAAGACTATTATTTAGGCTTGTTTTTAACTGGTGCCTATCAAGATGTTATGGGCGATATGCACAATTTATTTGGTCGTCTTAACGAAGTGCATATTTTTAGCTACGATGACGATCCACAAGACTTTTATATAGAAGAAGTGGTCAACGGTTCTTCAGTAGAAGACGTGCTATCTATCATGCAATATCACCCAAGCTCTATGGCCTTGAGTGTCAAGAAAACCATAGACAACCACGTAGCCCAAGGACAAATGAAACCACGTGAAGGGGTTAAGTGGACAGACTTTTACGAAGACTGTTTAAAAGGCTATACCTACTTAAAAACCTAAGTTTTAGTGGAAGGTTGGCCAGCCTCAGCGCTGGCCTGTTTTAGCTGCTCAAAACACCTTGCCCAAAACTCTGGGGTAAATTCATTAATTAAGTTCGACTCAGCATTCATTAACATCACATAACCCACACCAAACTCTGGCGAAAAAGCCACATCAGAACGATAACCTTGTACCCAACCTCCATGGTAATTCAGAGTATGCCCTGCAAACTCATACACTCGCCAACCTAAACCATAATGGGCATCGGTTAAATATTGGCGCCATTGGCGGCGGTAGGTTTCTTTTTTACTTTTGGTTAAGGGCTGAGTCACTTGTTTAACTAACTCTGTTGGCACTACTTCTGGCATTTCACCCAATAAGGCGCGCATCCAAATCACCATATCCCGCATACTGGCATTCACTCCTGCAGCGGGCGCATACCGATAATAATCATCTCGTACTCGCACTGTACGCCAACGATTTTTTGAAATTGCCACATGGGGTTTAGCCCACTTTTTAGACCCCATCAGCGCTGCTTTGCCAACACTAGCATGTGGCATTTTTAGTGGTTCGATAATCGCTTGGTTTAAAGCTTGTGAATAAGACGAATGGTGCTGCTTAAAATAACTATCTACCACAGCAAATAACGCATTTTGATAAGTATAACACTGACCAGGCTGACAAAGCGGCTCAAGCTCAGACAGCATAGTAAGTACTCGCTCTACTGAATAATTGGCTTCAATGAGGTTGTCGTACGCATTGGGAATATAACCACTGCTTTGGCCAATTATATGACTTAAAACTAATTGATTACTCACGGGTTTAGCAGAAAATTCAGGCACTAATTGGCCAACAGGTACTTGCCAATCGAGCTGCTTTTGCGCCACATATTTGGCCATTAACATAGAGGTAAAAGTTTTAGATACTGACGCCAGTCTAAATACTGTATCTAGATCTATAGGCGCGCCCTTAGCGCTATCTTTGCCATACACCACAACTTGGGCAGGCTTACCTTTTTGAATATAAGCAAAGGCATAACCTGGTAAGTTTTTACGTTGGGCTTTTTGTTGTACATCTTTAGCAAACTCTTGTAACCAAGGATCGGCGGCTAAGCTCGGCCCCAAGACACAAACAAACAACAACACACTACTGGCAAAACTTAGCAATAGACGCAAACTAACCTACTTTTTCAAACAACAAAGTTACAAAATTCTGACTATTGTAGCATTGTCATAGCAGGCCATTCACACAAATGTTTTTGAAGCCTCAAAACGGGCTTTTAAGATTTATCTTTGACCGCCGTTTTTGTCGCACCTAAAGCACCATTATTGGTTAAACTAGCCACATCTAAATTTAATTGGCGTATTAAATGTCGATTCATTATCAACAAGCTAGGCTAAGCAAAGATCCGCGTTTTGATGGACGATTTTTTACTGCGGTAAAAACCACCCAAATCTTTTGCCGTTCAATTTGCCCGGCCAATCCGCCATTAGAAAAAAATGTAGAATATTTTGAATTAGCGCAACAGGCTATGGCCGCCGGGTATCGCCCCTGCTTACGCTGTCGTCCAGACAGTGCCCCCCACTCTTTTGCCTGGCAAGGTGTTGATACCACAGTGCAAAGAGGTATGCGTTTATTAAGTGAAAACAAAAGCAGCGCAGTTCAAGCAATAGCCGTTAAGTTAGGCATATCAGAAAGATACTTTAGGCAGTTATTCCAGCAAAAATTAGGCTTAAGCCCAAAACAATATCAATTGTTTGATAAAGTGCTTTTTGCTAAAAAACTATTGCATCAAAGTTCACTAAAAATTGAAGACATCGCCCAAGCCAGTGGCTTTGGCAGCGCCAGACGGTTACAACAAAATTTTAAAAAGGTAACAGGATTGACCCCCAATCAAATTCGCCAAGGTAAAGCCCAGCAACAAAATATGCAGTTTAAACTGGCCTTTAACCCGCCTTATCATTGGCAGCACTTACATAGCTTTTTTTCAGTTAGGGCAATAGCAGGCATTGAAGATGTGAGCGGCAATGCCTACGCACGCACTTTTCAGCTAAATAATGCCAAAGGCTGGTTTAAAATTGAGCCACAAAAAAATAAAGATTATTTGCTTCTTACTCTTAAATTAGACGAGATTGCTGTTCTAAACCAAGTCATAACCAATATCGAAAGGGTGTTTGATCTGAATGCCGATATACATGGCATTCAAACACAGTTAGGAAAGGCCGGCCTTGCAAGTGAGCATTTACTTCAAGGGTTACGTTTGCCCGGCGTATGGGATACTTTTGAAGCAGGTTGTCGAGCCATACTAGGTCAACAAATATCGGTTAAAGCTGCTATCAAGCTAGTTACTTTACTGGTCCATAACTTAGGCGAGAAACAAGCTGAAGCTTGGTATTTCCCTACCCATGAAGCCATTGCCAATAGTGATCTAAGCTTTTTATCTATTCCACAAAGCCGTAAACAATCGCTGATCAACTTTGCTCAAAGTCAGAGTGAACAGACAACTCCAGAACAATGGCTAAGCATAAAAGGCATTGGCCCATGGACAGTCGCCTATGCCAAAATGCGTGGGCAGTCAGACCCAGACATATGGTTAAATACCGATTTAGTCATTAAAAAACAATTAGCTAAGCATCAAATCGATAGCGACCTAGCTCGCCCTTGGCGGAGTTATCTTACTTTTCAACTATGGAGCATGGCATGACCACAATCAATCAGGCCATTGAGTATATGCAGTGCCAATTTGGCCAGTTAGAAATTTGCGCAGACAATCTAGGCATTTATGCCATTCGTTTTGTCAAACAAGCTACTCAACCAACTCTGCCTAATCAACATACCCAGTTAGCCAAAACTCAGCTAAAGGAATATTTTAGCGGTGATAGAAGCCAATTTGATTTAGCCTTAAATCCTCAAGGCACCAAATTTCAGCATCAAGTTTGGGAGCAATTATGTAATATCCCTTTTGCCCAAACCTGTAGTTATGCAGACATTGCCAAACAAATTAATAACCCTAAAGCAGTACGTGCAGTAGGCGCAGCAAATGGACGTAATCCTATTACCATAGTCGTGCCTTGCCACCGCGTGATTGGCAGCAATGGCAAGTTGACTGGCTATGCTTGGGGAACACAAATAAAAGCTGGGTTACTGGCATTAGAACAATCAAACACTAAGTGAATATATGCCAATTAAATACTTTTTCGAACTGGTCATTTTGTCCGCTCTTTGGGGCGCGTCATTTTTATTTATGCGCACCACCACAGGCGAATTTGGGCCTGTTATGCTCATTACTTTGCGCACAGGTATTGCAGCATTAGCCTTGTTACCCTTTTTTATCTACGCCAAATTAATGCCTCAAGTGTTAACTCATTGGCGAGCAATATTTTTTGTGGGCTTAACCAACACCGCTATTCCGTTTTGTTTACTTAGCTACAGTGCTTTTTCGTTAGGCGCCGGCTATGCCTCTATTTTAAATGCCACTGCCCCCATGTTTGGTGCCATAGTGGGATACTTTTGGCTAAAAGATAATCTGCCGCATATTGGTATTTTTGGTTTAATAATCGGCTTTATAGGGGTAGTGGTTTTAAGCCTAGCTAAAAACAGCGGCACCATAGAGGCGGTCAATGCTTGGCTGCCCATAGTGGCAGCTTTATGTGCCACCTTTTTGTATGGCTTAGCCGCCTGTTATACCAAAAAATATTTAAAAGGGGTCAACGCCTTGGCTATAGCTACAGGCAGCCAGGTATTTTCGGTGCTGAGTTTATTTCCATTAAGTTTATTCTTTTGGCCGCAATCTAACCCTAGTTTAGAAAGTTGGGGGCAAGTGCTAGTTTTAGGTTTATTGTGCACAGCTGTAGCCTACATTTTGTATTTTAGGCTAATTGCCAATATAGGCGCTGAAAAAGCCATCACTGTGGCTTATTTGATCCCAGTATTTGGGGTGTTATGGGGAATAGTGTTTTTACAAGAAAGTTTAACTGTATTGATGTGGCTTGGCGCCAGCTTTATTTTGCTAGGGGTAGCCTTAACCACTGGCCTGATTAAATCCAAAAGGTGGCAAAAGTCAGTGGTTTAAGGGCTATCAATCTGACTCAATTAATTGCATTTTAACTAAATTGCGACCATCGCGTTTGGCCGCAAATAAAGCGTCATCTGCGGCAGCCATAACCTCAGACATAGTGCGCGGGGTAGCAGTAAAAGACACCCCAAAACTTGCAGTAATTTGAATTGAAATAGTGCCTGTGGTGATAGTCATAGCCGACACTTTAGTGCACAACTCTTGGCATATCTCTACCGCTTCGTGGGGGCCTGTATTAGGCAATAACAATAAAAACTCTTCGCCTCCCCAGCGACCTAAAATATCATCTGGGCGAATATGGCTTTGCAACATGTTAGCCACTTGCCTAAGCACTATGTCACCGGCTTTGCGCCCATGGGTTTCGTTTATGGCTTTAAAGTTATCAAGGTCGATTAACACTAGGCTTACAGAGTGCTTTTCGTACATCAGCTCTTCAAATTTAAGCGAAATATTATTGCGGTTTGCTAACTCTGTGAGTATGTCTATTTCCTTCACTTTTTGAATGTCTTTTTTGAAGTAATACAACAAGTTATAAATCAATAAAAACAGCCCAAAAATCACCACTAACAAGGTGACTATACTAATGATAAAGGCACGGCTAATTTCGGTTTGGCGTAAGTGCAAGGGGGTAATGATGTATAGGGTCCAGTCAAATGGCTGAATATTCAATTCAGCGATCAGCGCTTCTTGACCATTTACCTGTAATAATAGGTTGTTTAACGAAGCCGCCTGTTGTTCTTCGCTTAAGGCTTGAAACCAAGCTAGGTCGGCTAAATTTTTAAAGGTCACACCTTGAATTAATAACTCAGGATCAGAGGTTAAGGTAATGTCTTTATTTTGATCAACAAAAATAAAATCGTAACCATAGGTCTTTTTATATTCGCTAAATACTTCAGTAAACTCTTGCAGACTTTTGCCTACCCCAAACACCCCTAAAAATTGGCCTTGTTGGTCGTAAATTTTTAAATCTATATAAAACTGAGGGTTTTGCCACTGTCCAATATCTGCCATGGCCGTTGTGTCTTGGGCTTTATACCTAAAATACCAATCAACCTTTCCTTCGATTAGTTCAAGACTTTTACCGGTTGAATCGTATTGAATTCGACTTAATTCGCTGGCGATAAAAAAATTGAGAGAAAACTCGCGGTTAAGCCGCTTTAACATGCTAAAGATTTGCGTTTCGTTATTGTGCGGCGCACGCATTAAATCGATTAATTCTTGAGATTTAGCTAGGGTTTGCGAAATATGCAAAGGTTGCATGAGTTGTTCAACCACCAACTTATGCGCAGGTGAATAAGATTCTTGTTGAGCTCGGCTTTGTTCGGCCACCATTTTAGACACACTGAAATGTACTAAAGTGACGATTGACACCACAACTACAGTAAACAGAATTAAAATACTTCTATGTAATGTACGAAAAATATTCACTGGCTGCCCTGCTCTTAATTTTGTTTATTTACTGAAAAATCACTAACTAACAAATATTTATCCCTCTTCATCATAACCAAGAATTCGTGAATCGCGTAATCTATGATAAGTTTATTTTTTATTCTAAGGGTAAAATACAGTAAATTTTCACTATTAGAACCGCTATTCTAGTATTTTATATAACAAACAATAGGCCAGTGATGCTGACGCTAGATCACAAAAAACCTAGAATATCGCAAACCTGTAAACTCATTTTTTAAGGACTCACTCCATGCCATTTTCCGTCGTCATTCTTGCTGCAGGCAAAGGAACTCGAATGAAATCAGCTTTGCCAAAAGTATTGCACCCCATAGGTGGCAAACCTATGGTGCAACACATAATTGACACAGTGAATACCTTAGGCGCTAACAATATTCACCTTGTTTATGGCCATGGACGCGAACAATTACAACAAAGCCTTAAACAAAACAGCTTGTCTTGGTGTCTACAAGATCAACAATTAGGTACTGGCCATGCAGTGCAACAAGCCGCCCCGCATATTCAAGACGATGAAGATGTATTAATTTTAGTGGGAGACGCCCCGCTTATTAAGCCTGCTACTTTGCAGCAATTAATTAGCGTAAAACAACAAGCCGATTTAGCTTTACTAACGGTTGAACTAGAAGACCCAACTGGCTTGGGCCGTATTATCCGCCAAGGCGAGCAAGTTGTGGCCATAGTTGAGCACAAAGATGCCAGCGAAGAACAAAGACGCATTAAAGAAATTAACACCGGCATGATGATGATGGGCGGCAAAGATTTAAAGCGCTGGTTATCAGCCCTGAATAACAACAATGCCCAAGGCGAATTTTATTTAACCGATGTAATCGAAATGGCCGCCAAAGAAGGTAAAACCATTCAAGCTGCCCAGCCTGCTACCCCCATTGAAGTAGAAGGCATAAATAATCGCATTCAGTTGGCGGCTATTGAACGCGCCTACCAATTAGAGCAAGCCCAAGAATTAATGACCCAAGGGGTAGCTTTGTTAGATCCCGCGCGCTTTGACCTAAGAGGCGAAGTAACAGTAGGTCAAGATACCAGCATAGATGTAAATGTGGTGATCCAAGGCAAGGTTAAAATTGGTTCGAATGTGAGCATAGGGGCAAATTGCATATTAATTGACTGTAGCATTGCTGATAATGCCACTATTCATGCTAACTCTATTATTGAGCAAGCCATAGTAGGCGAACATTGCAACGTAGGGCCTTTTGCTAGACTGCGCCCTGGCAGCGAATTAAAAGAACAAGCCAGAGTGGGCAACTTTGTAGAAATGAAAAAAACCACCTTAGGTAAAGGCTCTAAAGCTAACCACCTAACCTATTTAGGCGACACCGAAGTAGGCGAAGGGGCCAATATTGGTGCCGGCACTATTACCTGTAACTACGATGGGGTGAATAAGTTTAAAACTGTTATAGGCGATGGCGCCTTTATTGGCTCAAACAGTGCTTTAGTTGCCCCAGCTAAAATAGGGGTAAACGCCACTGTGGGTGCAGGCTCTGTGGTTACCAAAGATGTAGAAGATCACGAATTGGCCATAGCCCGCGGCAGACAAAAGAACCTAAGCAACTGGCAACGCCCAGAAAAAAAGTAATTTTTTAATGCTAAAGGGTGCATAGATTAGCTATGCACCCTACCACCAGCTCATATAAGTTTAGTTATTCATACACCTAAATTACATTTCATAACATAAAAACTTGAATTTCTTTCGTTTCGAAATTAATATCCAGCCATGCAAAAACGTAACACTCAACATCGGCGCCGTGCCATTATCGAAAGACTCAACCAAACAGGTGAAGTGTCGGTAGATGATTTGGCTAAACGCTTTGAAACCTCTGAAGTCACTATACGTAAAGACTTAGCAGAGTTAGAAAACAATGGTTTGCTGCTTAGAAAGTTTGGTGGCGCCATATTGTTGCCTGTGAGTGCGTCTGAATTATCTAGCGAAAAAGTTTCGATTCGAAAGAAATCTATTGCAGCTACCGCCTCTTCGTTAATAAAAGATCACAACCGCATCATAATAGACAGCGGCAGCACTACCTCAGCCTTGTTAGACGAATTAAAAAACAAAACCGGCTTATTGGTAATGACCAACTCATTGCAAGTGGCTAACTTTTTACTTGAACAAGAAAACCAGCATAGAGTGCTAATGACAGGCGGCGCTTGGGATACCCAATCTCATTCGTTTCAGGGCAAAATGGCCGAATTAGTGTTAAAAGAATACAACTTTGACCAAGCCTTTATTGGCGCAGCGGGCTTAGATCCGCAAAAAGGCACCACTACCTTTAACGAATTAACTCAATTAAGCCAAGTCATGGCCCAAGTGTCGAACCAAGTGGTGATTATGGCTGAGTCAGAAAAATTTCAACGAAAAATACCAAATGTAGAGTTGCCATGGAGCGCGATATCGGTTTTAGTAACAGACGATCAGATTCCAAACAACGTAAAACAACAAATTGAACAACAGGGTGTAGAGGTTCTCTGCGCGCCATTAGCATAAGTGAGAGCATAATATGTGTGGGATAGTTGGGGCAATTGCCGAACGTAATGTAGTAGAAATCTTATTAGAAGGACTTAAACGCCTAGAATATCGTGGATACGATTCAGCAGGCGTGGCATTAGTCGATAACCAAGGCAATCTCACCCGCACTCGCCGTATTGGCAAAGTTAAAGAACTTGCCGACGCTTTGCATGCCAACCCAGTTAAAGGTTCAACTGGTATTGCTCATACGCGCTGGGCAACCCATGGCGGCGTTACCGAAGCCAATGCGCACCCACATTTTTCAACCGAAAGAATTGCAGTTGTGCACAATGGCATAATTGAAAACTATCAAGCCTTACGCGAATCTCTTGCTCAAAAAGGTTACGGCTTTACCTCAGACACAGACACCGAAACCATAGCGCACCAAGTTCACTTAGAGCTCGACGCCTGTGGCGACTTATTACAAGCCGTTAAAAATGCCGTGGCTAAATTTCATGGCGCTTACGGCACTGTCATACTCGACAAAGAAGACCCAAATCGCATGATAGTGGCGCGCTCGGGCAGCCCACTGGTTATAGGTTTAGGCATAGGCGAAAACTTTATTGCCTCAGACCAAATGGCATTATTACCTGTTACCCGCCGCTTTATGTTTTTAGAAGAAGGGGATGTAGCCGAAATCACCCGCACCTCTATAACTATTTACGACCTTAACGGCAACAAAGTTGAGCGCGAAATAATAGACTCAGAAGTAGAGCACGATGCGGGCGACAAAGCTGGGTATCGCCACTACATGTTAAAAGAAATTCACGAGCAACCTGCGGTTATTCGCAATACCCTGCAAGGTCGCTTGGGCGAAACTGGCATCAGTGCCAATATTTTTGGGCAAGATGCCGACAAAATTCTAGCCGACATTAAGCATATTCAAATTATTGCCTGTGGTACCAGTTATCACTCAGGCATGACCGCACGTTACTGGTTAGAGCAATATGCCAATGTATCTTGTAATGTAGAAATTGCCTCTGAGTTTAGATACCGCAAGTCTTATGTTCACCCAAACAGCCTAATAGTCACTATTTCGCAATCTGGTGAAACCGCCGACACCTTAGCCGCCTTACGATTAGCCAAACAACAAGGTTATGCTGCCAGCTTAACCATTTGTAATGTGCCTGGCTCGTCTTTGGTACGCGAATCTGATCTAGCCTTTATGACCTTAGCTGGAGCCGAAATTGGGGTAGCCTCAACCAAAGCCTTTACTACTCAGCTAACCGGCTTTTTAATGCTGACCCTAGCCTTAGGTCAACATAACAACATGAGCCAAAGCGACCACGACGACATAGTTAGCGCGCTACACAGCTTACCTGCCAAGTTAGAAGAAACCCTTAACCTAACCGCAGGCATTAAAGACTTAGCCGAAGAGTTTGCCGATAAACAGCACAGCTTATTTTTAGGCCGAGGCGACCAATACCCCATAGCAATGGAAGGCGCCTTAAAACTAAAAGAAATCTCCTACATTCACGCCGAAGCCTACGCCTCGGGCGAACTTAAACACGGCCCACTAGCGCTAATCGACGACGAAATGCCAGTAATAGTAGTGGCACCAAACAACGAATTATTAGAAAAACTTAAATCAAACGTAGAAGAAGTACGCGCCCGTGGCGGCATTATGTACGTGTTTGCCGACAAACAAGCCAACTTTAAAGGCGACGACACTATGCGAGTGATCAACGTACCCCACTGCCAAGCACCAGTTGCCCCTATTGTTTACACCTTACCGCTGCAATTATTGTCATACTATGTGGCCGTAATAAAAGGCACAGATGTAGACCAGCCACGTAACTTGGCAAAAAGTGTAACTGTTGAATAAAGATAGTGATGGAAAGTGGTTAGGTGCCCCAGTAAATTAGGTTTACTGAGAAACCAACCACTAATCCTTTAGGTTTATACCCCGTTATCCGTCAGTCGCCATTCGTCATTCTCGCGAAGGCGAGAACCTACTGCAAACAGCTGAGAAATCACATTAGACAATGTCAATGCTGTTGTTTTTTAAAGCACGCTTCGCGCCATCGTCCCTGATGTTTTTCACACAGAATCCCGCGCGGCGGCCGCCTTCTGTGCGACTCACTTCTTTTCAACAGCCAAAAGAAGTAAGCAAGAAAGGCCGCTCGCCGCTTAAAGTTTTTAACCGCAAAAAATAGCTTATTTTAAGGTCGCGAAATATCGTTCCATTCGGATTTCGCTCAAATGGCGTCCTTGCCATTTGCCCTTAAAATAAGCTATTTTTTGCTGAAACTTTAAAGGCGGGAAAGAAGTGGCGGAGCCACTAAAAACAAGCGGATATCGGCAAAGCCGATGCTCTTTTTGACTACATTAAAGGTTTTGAATTAATCACCTTTCTACTGTAGAACCAAAAACAACTGCTCTTAAAAACTTTACACCAATCCAATTTTTTCTTTGCTGGACGAATACGGATATTAAATTACCCTTTCCAAATCATTAAGTTTATGAAATGCTGTAAAAAAAATTATCGGAATTTCGATCTGAGTATAAACGCACTGTTTGTATTTTACCCGACTTCCGCGTAATAAACTGTTAGCCAACCAAGGAGAATTCAGTGCCAGCCGAACTAGATGAAGCACATTTTCAACATGTAACAGAACACTTTGAAAAGTGTGGTGATTGGTCAAAAGAACGAAATCATTTTTTTGAATGGATGTGCGCTGCTGAGTTTCATTGGTTCTTCGTACAAGGCTTAGATGCAATTAAATCTGGTTTTTATGTTCCTGGAATATCTTCGTTATTAAATGGCTTTGAAGCCAGCTTAAGAGTAACTATTTCACAAGTAAGTACTGAGGGGACAGCACCGCCAGAGCTATCGCCATATAAAGTATTAAGTAATAACTTAATTAAACAAGCACATGAACTTGGTATTCCAGTTGGCTTTTTGGCTTTACCAAGTGAATCTGGCTTTATGGAAAAACTTGATAGTGTAAAACCCAATAGAGTTGATGTTGAATTAGTACGTTTACGCAATAATATTTGTCACGGCAATATTTTAGAGTTTATAAATACGGATCTTGGTCCTGAGAATTCTTTTTTCACACCAGAGTGCATGAGAGAGTTAGCCGAAAATTTATTAGTAGTTGCTTACGCTTGGGCGCAAGAACTTGGTAAATTTAGACGAAGTGATGGTCTATTACATCATGATAACCTAAAAACTCCGACGCAAATGGATGGCTAACAAGTCATTCCAAAGGACAAAAAACAGTTGGTTTTTGCTCCTTCGTCGCTAATTTTAACCAACTATTTTTTACCTCTGAATGAGGCGTTAGCTTACATGGAAAGATATGTACGAATTCGATCAAAAACCAGCAACACACTTTAGTGATGACGCTGAAAAATCTCTTAAAGCTATTCGAGAATCAGAGTACGCAGTGTTGGTTGGACGTAATAACTGTGGTAAGTCCTTCCTACTCAAAACGTTGACACAAAGATGGGGGAAAAATGCTTCTTATCTTGGGCCTGCTCGCTATCACAACTTCCATGTACTTGGTCACTACACTCCTAATAGGAATAAAAAGGATGACAAGTGGCGGAATTTCATAAATCAATGGAATCAACAACAACAGAATATTGATAACTCTCCGATCAATCTTCAGCAAGCAATCGCTGAACTAACAGATAAAAAACGTGAAACGCTTTCGGAGATTATAGAGTTACTTCTCGGTAGTAAATTAGAAATTAGATACACCGTTCCTGATAATGATATGTCCCAAAAATTTATATCAGTTGAAGGGCATAACATATCTTATACAAGCTCAGGGTTTCGACTGATAACTACATTAGTTACAAGTCTTTTAGACGATGACTATGATACCTATTTGATTGACGAACCCGAGCTAGGGATAAGTCCTGAGGCACAGGGTGTGTTAGCTGATTTTTTATTTGATAAAGAGCACAGAAAAAATTACTTTCCACATATCAAGACATTAGTTTTAGCCACGCATTCGACGGTATTTCTTGATAGAAAGCGTATAAGTAATAACTACACTATTGAAAAAGCAGGTGATGAAATTTCTGTTGGCAAGGTGGCTACGCAGCAAGAATTTAACAAAATTCATTTCTTTCTCCTCGGAAATAGATTCGAAACTCTCTATCTCCCTTCTCTAATTGTTTTGGTCGAAGGAAAATCAGATCATGCATTTATTAGAGAAATTCTCACAAAAAAATATCCTAATGTTCAATTTAGTGTAGTAAGTGCAAATTCTGATAGCAGAATCAAAGAGGTACTTAACACTGCCAAAAATCTATTGACGGATATTCAAAAAAGTCCATATCGAGATCGGATAGTCGTTGTACTTGATTCTGTGCATGGATCCGGACTTCGCGGGACTCTTGAAGCTATGGGTGTATTGCCACAAAATATCGTTATCTGGAGCAAAAACGGAATCGAGTATTTTTATCCAGAATCAATAATGGCTAAGATTTTTGGTGAAGGAGGAGAATTATTAATTTCTGGAGATGATATAGCCAGGAATGGTATCTCCTACAAAAAAGCTGAGTTAGCAGATAAGGTGTGTAAACTTATCACAGCAGATACTCCCATGGATGGTGAGTTTTCCGAGAAGTTTATGGCCATAGTTGATGGGCATGTCAGCTAACCAAAGCATTTTATTACCCATTGCAGGTTTTTCTGATATGTAAATACTTGAGTAGGTTACAACAAAACCCAAATAACAGGCTATTCAATACAAGACTGGTTAGCATAACTCGAACAATCCAATCATCAGCAAGTACTTACTCATATAAAATTACACTAACAAAAAGCGCAGTTGTGCTAGCAAACAGGTGTATATTTGTTGCAAATAAGCCGTGTGAGTTTAAGGGCCTGAGTTTATGAACATTCTGATTTTATCTAACAAGGATTTAGCCAGTAATTATGCGTTGAATTTATTGGTGCCCCAACTGGCAGAGCAACACCAGTTGCATCTTTGGTTATCGGCTAAGGTGGGGGGTAAAAAGGCTTTAGCTGCGCCTTTGTCGCGCTTGAAGTTTTTCGAACAAAATATGTTTAACCAATTACTTAGTCCTTTGTTGTCGAATACCCCACAAGCTAAGTTTACTGGCTTTGAAGGTTTACAGGGTTATTTAAGCTCAACACTGTTAGAAGAAAACGCCATTAATTCGCCCGAAGCCATGGCGCGTTTAGAAAACATCGCCCCAGATCTTATTATTTGTATTCGGTTTGGCGGCATTTTAAAACAGCCTTGTATTGATATTCCGCCACTTGGGGTACTTAATTTACATTCGGGCATTTTGCCTGATTACCGTGGGGTAATGGCAACATTTTGGGCCTTGTTAAATGGCGAAAAACAAATTGGCACCACTTTACATACTATTGATGATGCCAGTATAGATACGGGCAAAGTCGTAAAAATTTCGCGCATGAAGGTTAGCCCAAATCAGTCGTATTTATGCCATGTGTTAGCCTTGTATAACCAAGGAGTACAAGACTTAATAGATGCTGTTTGTACCCTTAATGCTAACCAAGCTCTACCATTAAACACCCAACCAAAAACCGACAAGTATTATAGTTTTCCTAACGAACAAGACTTAGCTAAGTTTGCACAAAACGGCCTAAGCTTAGTGGATGAGTCGGCCTATTTGGCCTTTTTAGTACAACATTATGGGTTAGTGGAGTCAGGCTAACCTAACTGCTTCTTTTAGTATTTGCGCAATAAGCGGCGGGTTATTCATCGGATTTAATCATCGACTTAACCCATACCCTAGATAAGTTTTACAAACCAATAGATACTGCTAAGTAACACCACCTCATAAGAGTAAAAATTATGCTTAAATGTTTTGTTGGTTTTACCCTAGTTTTATTATTGGTTTTGAATACGGCAGCGGCCAAAGAGCCAGCAGTAGCTTGGGATAAACTCTATGGTTTGGGGCAGGTAGAATATTTTACCCTTAGCAAAACCAAAGCTGATGATACTAAGCAGCTATACCATATGTTTGTGCGTGTACCAGTGCAGCATGCTAATAGCCCTAAGTCTTACCCTACTCTGTATTTACTCGACGGTGGCACCAACTTTCCACTTTTTTCGGCTTATTACCAATATTTAGCCTTTGCTCAAGATGTGCCCGAAATGATCATTGTGGGTATAAGTTATGGTAGTCAGGTGGTTTCTCATGGTAATAACCGCAGCACCGACTTTACCGCGCCCAGTGAGCTAAAACCTAGTTGGGGCGGTGCAAAAGCCTTTGATGAATTTTTTACTGATCAGATTATGCCAGCTGTTCAGTCTCGTTATGCGGTTGATCAATCTAAACAGGTTTTATTTGGGCAATCACTGGGCGGGCAATTTGCCTTATACACCAGCATGTATGGCAGCGCGCCGTTTTATGCGGTCATAGCCAGTAATCCTGCCATTCATCGTAACCTAGACTTTTTTAAACAGCCTTTAGCCCCTCGAACACAGCGCCCTCTTGCTTATATCAGCAGTGCTGAATTTGACGCCCCTATATTTCGCCAACCTACTTTAGATTGGCAAAGCTATTGGCAAGACAAAGCCCCCGAATGGCCAAGACAATTTGTGCACCTGGCTAAACATAATCATTTGTCGGCAAATCCAGAGGTGTTCAGAGATGGGTTAATTTGGGTGTTTAAACAAAACTAAGGTGCTTCATCTTGCCCTATACAACTTTAGTCTAAGTGTTGTTTTAGCTAAATTGCTGTAGCGTTGAGCTAACTTTATATTAAGTGCCTTTAGGTTAGGCCAAGCATACCAGGTAGCTGATTAGTTTAATGCTTTACTCTGTTAGTAAATTCATCACTGTATTAACTGTACTATTAACCAGTATGGCCGTGATATTTGTGCAAGCCCAAAATAGCAAAGCTTACTTATTTGCAGTCAATGCCCCGGGTTTTGTTCCTTATTTGTACTTTGATTATGCTAACCAAACTTACGTAGGCCTGATCCCCGACTTTTTTGCCGATAGTGCTCAACAATCTGAGTTTAAGGTCAATTTTGTTGACTCTAATCAATTGCGCAGCGAACAATTTGTGATAGATGGCAAATTAGATTTTTATCTGGCTCATAAGGGCTGGTTAATTAATCCAGATAAGCTCATTGCCACTCGCCCCTTAGTGCAACATTTAACTTATTTGTATAGCTTAAGCCCCTTTCCCGCAGATTTTTCGGTAGACAAGTTAAAAGATGCACGTATTTGCACCCAACAAAAGTTTGTTTATACCGGCTTAACGCAAGCCCTAGCAAGAGCTGATGTAAAACGTGTTGACTCAACCAGCATCCAAACTATTGGCTCAATGTTGGCTAAAGGCCGTTGTGATTATGCGGTTTTAAACAACTACAATGCCACTAAGGTGTTTTCAGATAACGAATTTTGCCACCTAGCTATTCATCAATCGCCACAAGCCACCAGCAAAATTGAGTTAGTGATAGTAATGCGCCCTGCCCTGGAAGAGGTTAAACAGCAATTAGACAAACACTTGTTAGCTTTTGAGCAAATTGGCGCAGCCCAGCAGTCGTTATTAGCTCACTCACCCAAACCTGAATTTCCTAAATTAGTGAGTTGTGACTAGCCTTTTTCGCCATAGAGGTTTGCGTTATTAAGGATTAAAAATAGCCACAAAAGGCGCGTGATCTGACTCGGGATATTTTACATCTGAGGCAAAGGGCAAACTTTCATCGTGTAAGCTTTCGTTAAATATCATGGCTTGAGTAAAGCTGTAATACATAGTTTGCGACACTAAAATATGATCTAACAAATTACCTTTACCATGGTGTAAATGACTAAAACGCATTGAGTCGGCTATGGCCAAACTGCAAGGCAATAATACTTGGCCGCGCAATTCTGGGTTGCCGGTATTTTCTACTCTGCCACATATTGCTTCTATGGGTACTTCGCCAGGGGCTGCATTAAAGTCGCCACATACTACTATTTTGGCCTGAGGATCTAGGGCAAATAGGCTATCAACTAACATTCTGGTTTCTAATGCTTGGCCAACCCGTTTTATCGAAGATAAAAAGTAACCTTCTGCCCAACCCGCTGCGCTTTTCCATGTGTAGTGGTTGTGTTTTTGGCCGTTAACATTTGAGGCAATGCGCGATTTTAAATGCACATTAATTAGGTGCACTAAACCTAAGTTAGGCACGTTAATCTCTACATGCAAAATGGGTCTTTCCCAACTAATGTCTTTGCTCTGTTCTTCGGGCTCTGCGGTTATTTTGCGGTACTCGGGCTTACCTAATAAATCGTGTTTTTTTTGATGAACAGCTTGAATGGGCCACTTAGATAACACCACTAGGTTACGTTTATCGTATGCTTCGCCATCAGATGTGACTGTATGGGCAACATGATAATGCGCATAAGGCGTGTCTATTATTAAGGTTTCGAGGGCACTTAACTCTCGTTTGGGATCACTAGACGTATGACCTTCTAACTCTTGGCCATGCACTTCTTGCAAACATAAAATATCGGCATTCATTCGGTTTATCATGCCTCTAAGCACCGGAATACGCTGAGCTAAAGAAGGGGTTGAGCGGCTACTTTTATCGTCGAGGTTTTCAACATTGTAGGTGGCTATGGTTAACATAACAGAAGCTCTTTAGTTAATAAGATAAATTAACCATAGAACAAATAAGCAAAATACAAATGAAATATCAGGCAGATAACACCAATTACGGCAATGCCTTGGATTTTATTGTTAACTAAAGCTGTGATGCCCTTAGCCTAAAAGTGCAAAGGGCATAAATTAATTAGTGAGCGCTTGCTTTGCCAGCGCCCGATGGATAACGTATATCTTCTACCATTTGTTGAATATCTTGTGGCGCATCTTGGGTAAACTTAAACACCAACATAGCCACCAAAAAGTTCACACACATGCCAAGCGTGCCTATACCCTCGGGCGAAATACCAAACCACCAATTTTCTGCCACATTCGCTTGTGGCTGAATAAATTTAAAATACAAAATATAACTGGCGGTAAAGCCTATTCCTGCCAACATGCCAGCTATGGCTCCTTGGCTATTCATGCGTTTATAAAATATGCCCATAATAATGGCGGGGAAAAACGACGAGGCAGCTAAGCCAAAGGCAAAAGCCACCACTTGCGCCACAAAACCGGGCGGATTAATCCCAAACCAACCCGCCACACAAATGGCCAGTGCCGCGGCTAATCGGGCGTAAAAAAGCTCAGCGCGATCGGTAATATTTGGGGCTAAATTACGTTTTAATAAATCGTGAGAAACCGAAGTCGAAATCACCAATAACAAACCCGCCGAAGTAGACAACGCCGCCGCTACTCCGCCCGCTGCCACTAAAGCAATTACCCAAGCTGGCAGTTGCGCAATTTCTGGATTAGCTAACACCATAATATCGCGGTCGATTTGCATTTCGTTACGCTCGTCGCCCGAATAAAACATTTTTCCATCACCATTGTGATCTTGCCAACTAATCAGGCCTGTTTGTTGCCAATTGGTAATCCAGCTGGGAGCCTCGGCATAAGCTGTACCTGTAGCGGGTTGGCTTTGTGTACTTGGGCCATTGATGGTTTCGATCATATTCACTCTGGCAAAAGCCGCGATTGAAGGGGCTGTGGTGTATAGAATGGCAATAAATAACAATGCCCACCCTGCACTTTTGCGAGCATCGCGCACCTTAGGCACAGTGAAAAATCGAACAATTACATGGGGTAAGCCAGCCGTACCCACCATTAGGGCCGCGGTTATACAAAATACATCCAATACACTTTTACTGCCCGAGGTGTATTGAGTAAAGCCTAATTCGGCAGACAAACCATCGAGCTTTTCCAACAAATACATGCCCGAGCCATCCACTAAGGTGCCACCAAATCCAGTTTGTGGCAGTACATGGCCAGTGACCATAATTGAAATAAATACAGCAGGCACTAGATAAGCAAAAATCAGCACACAGTATTGCGCCACTTGGGTATAGGTAATGCCTTTCATGCCACCTAATACCGTGTAGAAAAACACAACTGCCATACCAATTAACACGCCAGAGGTAATATCAACTTCTAAAAAGCGGCTAAATACCACCCCAACACCACGCATTTGCCCAGCTACGTAAGTAAAACAAATAAAGATGGCGCAGAGCACAGCCACAGTGCGTGCGGTTTGAGAATAATAACGGTCGCCGATAAAGTCGGGTACGGTGAACTTACCAAATTTACGTAAGTAAGGTGCCAAACATAAAGCTAATAACACATAGCCCCCTGTCCAACCTAATAAATACACGGCACCGTCGTAGCCCATAAAAGAAATAAGCCCAGCCATTGAAATAAAAGATGCGGCCGACATCCAATCTGCTGCTGTTGCCATGCCATTGGCAATAGGGTTTACCCCGCCACCCGCAATATAAAAGTCTTGAGTGGAGCCAGCTTTGGCCCAAATGGCTATGCCTAGGTATAAAACAAAAGACGCACCAACAATTAAAAAGGTTAAGGTTTTAATATCCATTTAGTTTTACTCCTCGTGCACGCCAAACTTTTTATCTAGTTGATTCATTTTGTGCATGTAAATAAAGATCAATAAAACAAACACATAGATGGCCCCTTGCTGGGCAAACCAAAAGCCTAATTTAAAACCAAAAAACTGAATAGTATTGAGTTGTTCAACCAGCAAAATGCCACATCCAAAAGACACTAAAAACCAAATGCTCAACAAAGTGAGTAATAAACGTAGGTTAGCTCGCCAATAGGCTTTTTTATCGGCTTCTGATGCAAATGCCATGCTCTACTCCTAGATTAGTTGTTGGCAGCTTTGCCCATAAAAGTGCTAGGCATGCTGAGTTTGAATCAATAAATTCGCTTTTGTTAACATAAAGTTAACTTATGCACTTTGCAATCATCAAACTCAGTTAGCATAAATAAATTAGCCAGCATCTAGCACTAGCCTCTTTTACGTATCACTAAGCGTCGGAATTTCTTTTTGGCGGGAGTAAAAATAGTGATGGGGTACTTAGGCGCGCGTTTTAATAGCTGAGTGTAGTCATCTTCATCAAAGCTTACTTCGCCGCCATGAGCCAAAATCACACTGGCCGGCTTTAGCTGCATAACCTTAGTTAAAGACTGTTTATATTGTTCAGGATAATTAACCGAAATAGGGGCAATAAAACGATTTTTTACCTTAACTAAAAGATCGCCAACATAAATCCTCATTGAAGCATTGTGTAACAAAGACAAATCTCTGTCGGTATGCCCAGGCGTAGTAAGCACTTGCCAATCTTCAAAATCTGGCAAATAACTTTGATCTTCTAACGCATAGTCAATACGTAAATAAGGTGAATACCAAAGGTTGCGCCTTGGTTTACCTAAACGACCGGCCACCCAAGCTGCCAATGTAATATCTAATAGATGTAAGGCTCTGCCTTTAAACCCCGTATACCATTGCTTGGGCTTATTGGCAGAGGCAATTTTACAGCCGGTAATGGTTCGTAACTTGTGCGCAGCACCCGCATGATCTGGATGCATATGAGTCACAACTATCAGTTTTAAATCACTTAGTGGGCGGTTTAAGCTGTGCTTAATAAATCGGGTGATTGTGCCTATATCAGCTCGGCAGCAGCCGTCTAATAATAAAAGTTTATCGGTATATTCAACTAAATAGATAGATTGAATATAACCGCCAATCTCATGAATTTTCATTTAGCTGCATAAAGCTTAAGCTTTATCATCTAAATCTACTTGTTTTTCAATATATTGAATGGCGTTTTGCAAACTACCAAAGGCGTTAATGAGGTTTTGACGGCCTTTGTTCATTAATTCTGGATCTTTGTTTTCTGACATCATCCATACCCAGGTACGGATCAATGATTCTGGCGGTGCATTTTTCATAGGACTATTAACACTCTTGTTCTAAACAGGGTACTTCTTTGGCTAGTATATCTTTCAGCATTTAATCGATCGAGTCTATTGTTAATTTAAGCAAAATCTTAGTCTTATAAATAAATGACTGGTAAAATCTGCTGAAGGCTCAAAAGTGGTGTTTATTAAAACAAATCAATGATTAAAATTGTGGTGGGTTCGCGTAATCCAGTAAAAATAAATGCAATTAAGCAGGCCTTTAGTCAGCTTTTTACTGATGAGCAGATTGAATGTGTTGGGGTAGACGCCCCTTCTGGGGTAGCAGATCAACCCATGACACAAACAGAAACACGCCAAGGTGCGCTAAATAGGGTTGATTATTGTAAAGCTCAAAATCAAGCTGATTATTATGCTGCCATAGAAGGTGGCGTTCACAATTTTACCGATGGTCCAGCAACTTTTGCCTACATTGCCATTGCCAATGAGCACAAAGTGTCGGTTGGGCGAAGTACGCAATTACCTTTACCCCAAAGGGTTTATCAGGCCTTAGTAAATGGCCAAGAATTGGGTAAGGTAATGGATGACTTATTTAACACCCAAAACGTTAAACAAAAACAAGGGGCAATTGGGTTATTAACTCAAGGCCAAGCAAGCAGAGAAAGTGTGTATACTCAAGCCGCAATATTAACCTTAGCGCCTTTTATTCATACTCAGCTTTATACATAATTTTTTATGTGCTGTTACAAAGACTAACTAAAACGGAGTGACAAAATGTCAGATCCCAAAGCCAATAAGCGCTTTTTTTTATTTAAATATTTAAGCAATGTCGAAGTGTTTGGCTGGGCATTGTGTATCTTTTCTATGCTAACTATTATTTTTAGCAAAGAAATAGCCCCACATGTATTACCTTTTGCTTGGATAGGCGCTATAGCAGGTGCAGCCATTTTAGGCTGGGGCATGGGGCGTAACCGTAAACCTAAATAGTCGCTTTAAACAATAAGGTGACAACTACCCCAGATTTATCTTTAAGATTATCTATTCTGATATCGCCATTGTGGTAAGTGGCAATGATTTTAGCTATGTACAAGCCCAGGCCTAAATGCGGCTGACTTGAGTGATGTTGCTTTCTAACAGACACCATAGAATCAAATAATTGGTTTTGCATGTTGTCGGGCAACACCTCGCCTTGATTCGCTACTGTAATTAAGAATCCTTGTTCACTGTTAACCATTTGAACCTGTATACAAGAGTCAACGGCGCTAAACTCCACTGCATTGGCAATGATTTTATCTAACATTTGCGCGAACAATTCTGGCGCGCCAAAAAACTTAGAATTAGATACCGCAATTTGCACCTCAAACTGCCGATTAGCATAAGCCATGCGATAGCCCGCAACGCATCCTAGTAATAACTCTTCTAGATCAAAACTTTCTCTTTCGTTGCTTTGCATAGCTTGCTCTAACCGCGTGGCTTCGCTCATGTTAGACAGTATTTTACTTAGGCGAGTAATACCTTGTTTGGCTCGGTCGACATAAGCTTGACTATCTGGCGTTTGATTTTCTAACAGTAAATTATCTAAAGACGAATTCACTATTGCCACTGGGGTTCGCAATTCATGAGACAAACGAGAAGCCATATTCTCAAGGTAGGCATTGTATTGGCTTAATTTGTTTAACACTTGAGTAAAGGTGCGAGATAAGTCGCCTATTTCATCATTAGTGCTAGAAGGGGTAATGCTGCCTATGATTTTACCTTGTTGATCTATCGCCCCTTCGGTTTCATCTCTTAATTTCCTGATACGCCATGAAATGCGGGTCGCTATTAAAAACAGCGCCAAAGTGCTTAACCCTATGACTAACAAAATATAATGAAATTGCTGCTCTAGGGCTTTGTTTCTTAAACTGCGAATGCCATGGGTTGTTTGCTCAACTACCACAGCACCCATGACTTTTTCATCAATATAAATAGGATGGGCTGCCGACATAATCACCGCTTTATTATCTGAACTTAAACGCCATAAAGAACTGGGGCTACCAGCCAATGCTTGTTGAATATCTTGTCCTTGTAGCGCATAGGCATCGCGTAGATCATCCACAAACTCGGCTGGGGGTTTAGTTAATACTTGATAATAAAGCGGCAATAGCCAATTTTTTTCAATATAGTCCCAACTTCCCTTAGTTTGCTGATTGTCTAAGTCGCTGCTAACTCCTGTAGCCCGCTGAATATCTCCAGAACGTGCTAAAACCCGCATATGTTTATCTACCACCCACACTCGTGCGTGAGAATATTGTAGGCCCTTTAGAATTTTTTCAATCTCTGGAGAAGGCACCAACACTGTGCCCAATGAATCTACTTTGGCCGGATTAGCTGTACCTATAATTTGTTCGACTTTGCGGCTTTGTGGATCATCTACATCAACAATAGCAAAGGCAATTTTGCTCGACAGCATAGCCAAAGGAAAACGCAATTCTAGTTGGTAACCTTGATTAGTATTACGCCAATGACCTTGAATTTTTGTGGCCAACACATCAGCTTGTAAGGACTCACTATCTGGCTTTAACTTATAAGCATTAACCCAGCCAGATTCGGTAGCCGCTACTATATAACGCTGAAACTCACCTTCGACGTTGGTCATAGCAATTTGCAAATGATCATTACGATCGATACGTAAACTGTTTTTTGGGCGCAGAACCACTGAGTCATCTACAACATCAAACATGGCATATAAGTAGTTATCAAACTGCCCCACCATATGCGAAAAGGTTAAACTCTCGGCCTGATAATTTTGCCTAGCATCGATCAGGTTTTGTTGGCCATAGGTAATAGCCAAGTGTTGATAATCTTGCCAATCGGCTAACTTTCCATCCAGCTGAATGGGATAGGCAATTTTATGTGCGTACAGGTCTGTACCTGGCCTCACATCAGTTAAATACGCAGACTGACTATCAAACAAAGCAGGACGTTCATGTAAGGCAGTCGCCACCGCCCTAGCTGTACCTACCATGGTTTGTTCTTGCCCAATTCGTAAATAGGTTTCCATTTCCCAAACGTATTGATAACCGAGCCAAGGAATGGCCAGTAAAAACGAAGAAAAGAACAGCAGTTTAAGGCGCAACCCTATACGCAAGCGGCTCATACCTTACCTTTATTAATCAACGGTTTTTCCACCTGTAGCCCATACCATAGACGGTTTCAATACAATCAAAGTTAGGGTCGATTTGCATAAACTTCTTACGTATTCGTTTAATATGAGAAGTAATAGTGGTGTCGTCTACCACCATTTTAGATTCATCCATTAGTTGTTGGCGGCTTTTAACATGCCCAGAAAATTTAGCAATGGCATGTAACATCCAAAACTCGGTCACGGTTAGCTCTATGCTTTGCTGCTGCCAGCTAACCGTCATACGGTTGCTGTCCATACTAAGCTCGCCGGTTTGAATTAAGTCAGATTGTTGCTGCGGCTGATTTAATAACTCTGTTCGTCTAAATAAAGCGGCAATACGCGCTAAGAGGTGCGGCAAGCTGATGTCTTTGGTTAAGTAATCGTCTGCCCCCATGCGTAATCCACATATAGTGTCGAAATCATTATCCCTTGCGGTAAAAAAGATAATAGGCAAGGTTTTAGACAAGCTGCGCAATAATTGGCAAACCGCAAAGCCCCCATCAATTTCGTCTTCTAAGCCAATATCTATTATGGCTAAGTCGGGTAATCTTTTTAAGAATGCTTGTTCACAACTATTTCTATTGCCATAGGCTTGCACTTCGTAACCTTGCTTAGTTAAGGCTGCGGTGTAGTTTTCTCTTAGAGCTGGGTCATCTTCTACCAGCGCGATGCGTTTTGACATAAGCCCTGCTTATTTTATTGGTTGATAACAACTAAACTTGGTCAAGCTGATCTAGCCTTTGATTGGCACTATATCTTAAATTTTGCCTAGGGTAAGGGCCTATCTTAGCTGAAACTTAAATTTCCATTTTTTCGCCACAATTCATCGGCAGATTGCCATTTTCTCTCCCTTTATCAGCCACATAGCCTGTGTTTAATAGAGTGGAATCACAAACACCCCTTAGGAGAGACTTATGAAATTAACAAAAACAAACCTTACCTTGGCCCTAACTTTTGCCGGTTTATTGTCTGGCAGCGCATTAGCCGATACACGCACTAAAGATGAGCAAACTAACGAAGTGATTGGTTTAAGTTCTGGCGTGATCATTGGCTCTGCTATTGCAGGTCCACTGGGCGGCGTGGTGGCCGGTATTTTTGGCGTTATGCTAGCCGACGACATTAATTCTGATAAACGTTTAGCCGACGCTAAAGTGTCGTTAAAGCAAAAAGAGCAAGACCTTTATGCTCTGCAGCAGAACTTCGAACAATCTAAACAACGAGCCATGCAACAAATTGCATCTATGAGCCAAGCATTAGAGCTAAATGTTGTAGACACCGAATCTAATATTCAATTTAAAACTGGCTCCTACAAATTGCAGGATCACTATAAGTCTCAGTTAGATTTAATTATTCAAAAGCTTAGAAAAAATCCCAGCCTGAGTGTTTCTTTGTCGGGTTTTGCAGACCAAAGAGGTGATAGTAGCTTTAACCAAGCCTTGTCTGAACAACGAGCTCTAAGCGTAAAAGCTTACTTGCTTAACCAAGGTGTTGAGGAGCAACAAATTTTGACCCAATCTTATGGTGAATCCAGCTTAGTAAGCGCAGGCAATGATTTTGAAGATGATTTCTTTGACCGCCGGGTATTATTAAAAGTGACTGAAGGCAATGCTGCTATGACCGCAGCGCGCTCACCTCAAACTAAATAAGCTTGGCAAAATTAGTCCTTTGTTATTTTGTAGACATAGGGCTAGTGAGTGTTTTTGTGGCGGCACCTAATTTAAGGTGCCGTTTTTTTATTGCCTAGCTTGTTAATGCGCCAACACTGCGAATAAATCAATCAAAAGCTAATTTACCTCACCCTTTACCGCCTTTTATAACATGATCAACTTGATAAATAACTAAATTGCCACATTTAAAAGGCATAATTTGGTACTATCTTGGAGCTAAATAATGCTTCGCTAAACACTGGCTAAAAGGATAGTTTTTATCATTTTTCTGTGTCTCTCAATTAATTCATCAATCTGGCAAATAAAACATAATGAAAGCACTGAGTATCAAAGGGTTAACTAAAACTTATCAAGGCGGCACTCAAGCCTTAAAAGGCATTGACCTAGAAGTCGAACAGGGTGACTTTTTTGCATTACTTGGACCTAACGGTGCGGGTAAATCTACCACTATTGGCATAGTCAGTTCCTTGGTTAATAAAACCGAGGGCGAGGTACGAGTATTTGATTATTCGTTAACCGAGCAACCGGTAGCAGCTAAATCTTGTATAGGCTTAGTGCCTCAAGAGTTTAACTTTAATATGTTCGAACCCTTGATGCAGATCATGCTGAATCAAGCGGGTTATTATGGGGTACCCAGAAGCGTAGCCAGACCCAGAGCCGAAAAATATTTAAAACAATTGGATTTATGGGAAAAGCGCCATTCACCTGCTAGGCAGTTATCTGGCGGTATGAAAAGACGCTTAATGATTGCCCGCGCCTTAATGCATGAACCCAGAATACTTATTCTTGACGAGCCCACCGCTGGTGTAGATATCGAAATTCGCCGTTCTATGTGGACTTTCTTACAAGAAATAAACCAACAAGGGGTGACCATTATATTAACCACTCATTACCTTGAAGAAGCCGAAATGTTATGTAGAAACATTGCCATTATTGATAAAGGCAAAATTGTACAAAACACTAGCATGAAAGCTTTATTAGCCACTTTGAATATCGAAACCTTTGTTTTAGATCTGTCTAAGAATATTGATTCTTTAAATTTAGATGGTTTTGAAAGCCGCTTATTAGACCCGCACACCCTAGAAGTAGATGTGCCTAAAGAATCAGGGCTAAACCCTGTATTTGAACAATTAACAACTAAGGGCATTCAAGTATTAAGCATGCGTAACAAGTCCAACCGATTAGAAGAGTTGTTTGTCAGAATGGTGGAGTCGGGTAAATCGAACGCAACTGCCACCGACAGCCAAAACAATACAGGAGACAAACAATGAACAACCTAAGCATGGTGGCTTTAACCACCATTTGGATAAAAGAGTGCAAACGTTTTTTACGCATTTGGATCCAAACTCTACTGCCACCTGCCATTACTATGTCTTTGTATTTTGTGATTTTTGGCAACCTTATTGGCAGCAGAATAGGCAATATGGGTGGCTTTAGTTACATGGAGTTTATTGTACCTGGCTTAATTATGATGGCGGTGATCACTAATGCTTATGCCAATGTGTCTAGTTCGTTTTATAGTGCTAAATACCAACGCAACCTAGAAGAACTGTTAGTGGCCCCAGTATCTACCTGGATTATTATTGGGGGGTACGTAGGAGGAGGTGTAGCAAGAGGCGTGTTAGTAGGCTTTATTGTTACCCTTGTTTCGTTATTTTTTGTGGATATTCAAATCTACAATTTGGCCATGATCCTTATCACTTTATTGTTAACCGCTATTTTGTTTGCCACAGCAGGCTTAATTAATGGCATTTTTGCCAACTCTTTTGATGATGTCAGCATAGTACCCACTTTTGTATTAACCCCATTAACCTATCTTGGCGGAGTGTTTTATTCACTGAGTTTGTTGCCAGAGTTTTGGCAGTGGGTAAGCAAAATCAACCCTATAGTGTATATGGTTAGCGGTTTTAGATATGGCTTTTTAGGTGTGTCAGAAATTAATTTTTGGTTGTCTTTGGCTATTTTAGTTGGCTTTAACCTGATCTTATTAGCTTTTGCCTACTCTTTGATTAAACGTGGTGTAGGTATTCGTAGTTAATGCAACATACCACACGTTTTATCTCCACTAATCAGTTAGGCATTCATCCTAACCTAGAAAAAGTCGTTAAAAAGCAGTTGACCCATGCCAGTCAAAAACCTATTTCTGCGCATACGCAACAAGCCTTTGAACAAGCCATGGCCTGGTTAGGTGATTGGCAAGGTGAGATAATTTTAGATAGTTGTTGTGGCGTTGGAGAAAGCACAGTGAATATTGCTGTAGCCCACCCGCAAGCCAAGGTAATTGGCGTAGATAAGTCTGCGCTACGTACCCATAAGCACCGTGCTTATGCTAAAGATGTTGATAATTATCTGATGATTAGGGCTGATTTAAACGACTTTTTACCCTTGTTAGTGCAAGCCAAAATTAAGCTCAGTAAACATTACCTTTTGTATCCTAACCCTTATCCTAAATCGGCGCATTTACAAAGACGTTGGTATGCGACCTCGGTCTTAGCCGATATGCTTAAACTAGGTGGCAGGTTAGAAGTAAGAAGTAACTGGCAACTTTATGTTCAAGAATTTTGCCAAGCTTTGCAAATGGCGAATATTAGCTGCCAAGCACAAGAGTATAAAACCAACCAGCCCATCACCCCCTTTGAGCGAAAATATTGGCAGAGCGGTCAGTCAAGTTGGCGATTGATAGTCGATCTAAATAGCTAATCATTTAGCTAGTCGGTGCTGGCTTTAGGTTGGCTAAAATAAAAGCCTTGGGCATAACGAATGCCTAGCTCTTTGGCTTTTTGTAAGCTGCTGCCTCGTTCGATTCGCTCAGCAATCAAATCAACACTTTTGTGGTTGGCTTCTTGGATTAGTTGCTGCATAAAATCGCTTAGCTCTTGGTTTTCATCGAGTTGTTCAAGCAGCTTAGCCGAAACTTTCACCCCAGAAATGGGCAAACTTAATAAGGTTTTTAAATCGGCACTGTGCTGATTAACGTTGTCTATCACTATTTTAAGTTTAAGTTGACGACATAACTCGGCAAAACGTAAAAACACTAAAGTGTCTGACAAAGCATTTTGTGCGGTGATTTCGATAGAAATACGTTGAGGGTTAGGATAATCCAACAACTGTGAACGTAAAAAAGTGATAGTGTCGGCGTCGGTTAAATCAGCCAAACTTAAGTTGATATTCCAGGCTAGGTTTAAGTCTCTAAAATAACTGGCACTGCGACTAAACACAGTTTGGGTAAGTTGCGAGACCGATTGCTGGCGTTCAACCAGAAACAAAAACTCTGTGGGTAAAAAACTGTGTTGATCTAAGGTCAGTAGCCTTGCTAGGCATTCATAACTGCACACTGTGTTGTTTTCCAAGTCCATAATAGGTTGGAAAAATGGCACAATATTATCTAAATCAAAACTGTCTTTAACTTCAGTTACCTGCATTTGCCATCAATTCTTTAACATCCTGTATTTTCAAGATATACCATGATTTTAATAATTGCTAGGTCAATACTTGGCTGTGCAATATCATGCCTATTGGTCTATTTGAGTATTTAAGGTAAAGTGCGCGACTTTCCTGTTGAATTTAAGGTTGTATTGTGGGTGAAGCTGAAGTCAGTTTAGAATTTTTGTATAAGGTGTTTACTAAGCCTGAAGGCAAAGACTCTACACTTGCACAGATTGAAAATCATCTTTCAGATAATCTCTCTGACTTTTTGTCGCAGCATGTAGTGGCCAAAGTTAATTCATTAGAGCAAATCGAACAAAGTTTTGCTGACTTTGTGGTGCCAGAATCTCCCGAATTTGTGTCTAAACACGCAGCGGATTTGTTAGACAAACTGGTAGCTAACTCGGTTAATACCTATTCACCTACTTTTATTGGGCATATGACCTCCGCCTTGCCTTATTTCCACCTGCCATTAGCCAAGTTGCTGGTTGGTCTTAACCAAAACCTAGTAAAAATAGAAACCTCTAAAGCCTTTACGCCTTTAGAGCGTCAAGTTTTAGGTATGCTGCACCAGATGGTGTATAACCAGCCCAGTGACTTTTATCAAAACTATTTACACAGTGCTAGCCATGCACTTGGCGCGTTTTGTTCGGGTGGCACCATTGCCAATATAACCGCTTTGTGGGTAGCCAGAAACAATGCTTTGGCCGCCGATGGCGACTTTAAAGGGGTAAGTCATGATGGGCTTGCTGCTGGCATGCAACACTATGGATATAAGAAACTAGGTATTCTCTCATCAAAACGCGGCCACTATTCGCTGTCTAAAGCAGTAGACGTACTGGGCTTAGGCAGACAACAAATGTTAACCGTTGATTGCCCTACCCAAAGATTGTCGGCTGAACAGGCCCTAGCTGTGGGTAAGCAATATCAGCAACAAGGCAATAAGTTATTAGCCATAGTTGGCATAGCAGGCACCACAGAAACAGGTGATGTGGACCCCTTAGACGAATTAGCCGATGTAGCCAAAGAGCTAGGCTGTCATTTTCATGTAGATGCCGCTTGGGGTGGCGCTACCTTGTTTTCAGAGCAGCATAAAGGTCTGCTTAAAGGAATTGAGAAGGCTGATTCTGTTACCTTAGATGCACATAAACAAATGTATGTGCCTATGGGTGCTGGCATGGTGTTGTTTAAAAACCCTAACGACAGCAATGCAGTGCGCCATCATGCTCAATATATTTTACGAGCTGGCTCTAAAGACTTAGGGGCTACCACTTTAGAAGGTTCACGTAATGGTATGGCCATGATGGTCTATGCTTCATTACATATTTTTGGTCGTAAAGGTTACCAATTATTAATTGATCAAAGCATAGCTAAAGCTAAACGCTTTGCCGCTATGATAGAGGCGCACCCTGACTTTGAATTAGTAACTACCCCCACTTTGTCTTTGCTCACCTATAGAGTGTGCCCACATGCATTACAACAACAATCCAGTAAGTTGCTACAAGCCAATGAATTATTAGATAGGCTAACAGTTGAAGTGCAAAAGAATCAACGTGAAGCAGGGCGCTCTTTTGTGTCTCGTACCCGCTTAACAACCCATGCTTACCCTAAACAAGCCATTACTGTATTTAGAGTGGTGTTAGCCAATCCACTAACCACAGAAGCGGATCTAACCAATATATTAAATGAGCAATTAGTACATGCTAAGCAAAGTAGCATATGGCAGCAGCTTGGCTGTTAGCCCAGAATCACAAACGTCTGGGCTAGCTTAGTTTTATAAGCTGATTTGAAGGTTGTCGATTAGGCGGGTTTTACCTAAAAACGCGGCAGCTAACAACACTATCTCTGAGTCTTCGTGGCTAGGTTGTAACAATGAATGGGCATTACGCACTTCTAAATAATCAGGTTTAAAACCTAATTCTGCCAACTTTGCTTTATAACTTTGCGCCAAGCGCGAAAAGTCTCGTCTACCTGCTTTAATTTCTTCTGCCATGGCTAGCATATTTTTATATAAAGTAGGTGCTAACTTACGCTCTTCGTCACGCAAATAGTGATTTCTTGAGCTCATTGCTAAACCATCTGATTCTCGAGTGGTTGGCACACCTATGACCTGAAGGTTCATAGATAAGTCAGTTACCATGGCTTTAATCACTTGCAATTGTTGAAAGTCTTTTTCGCCAAACAGTGCCACATTAGGTTGCACCATATTAAATAATTTACACACTATGGTGGCAACACCGCGAAAATGCCCAGGTCGACTGGCACCACAGATCATATAAGACAAGCCAGGCACTTCAACAAAGGTCTGTTGTTCTAAACCTCTGGCATAAATGTCCGCTACTTTAGGTAAAAACAAAGCGTCCACCCCAAGAGATTTTAACGCTTCGCAGTCGTTGTCTAAGGTGCGCGGATAGGCATCTAAATCTTCATCTGGGCCAAACTGCATAGGGTTTACAAAAATTGATACTACTACTATGTCGGCGTGCTTTTTGGCTTCTCTAACTAAGTTAAGGTGGCCTTGGTGTAAATTGCCCATGGTTGGCACAAAGGCAATAACTTTAGTTTCAGCTTGCCAACGACGGCGAGTCTCACGCAAGTCTGAAATATCACTAATTAATTGCATAACACTAATGGCCTTAAAAACTTATGAGTTAAAACTATGTTGCTCAGAAGGAAACTGCCCTTCTTGCACATCTTGAATATATAAATTCACGGCTTCGCGAATATCGTTGGTGAGGGTCAAATAATTTTTAGAAAACTTAGGCATGTAATTGGCACTAATGCCTAACATATCGTGCATCACCAAAATTTGCCCATCGGTTTCGGCTCCCGCACCAATGCCTATCACAGGTATGCTTAAAGCTTGGGTAATTTTTGCGGCTAAATCGACTGGGATACACTCTAGTACTAATAGCTGAATGCCAGCTTGCTCTAACAATTTTGCCTGCTCTAAAATGCTTTCGGCCTGTAAATCGTCTCGGCCTTGGACTTTAAAACCACCAAATACATGTACAGACTGAGGGGTTAAACCTAAATGTCCACACACAGGTACGCTGCGCTCATGTAAACCTTTAATGGTGTCTAACAGCCATGCTCCGCCTTCTAATTTAACCATGCTGGCGCCAGCTTTCATTAGCTCTGCGGCATTTAAATAAGCTTGCTCTGGAGTGGAGTAAGACATAAAGGGCATGTCGGCCACTACAAATGCTCGCTCTACGCCTTTTCTTACTGCTGCAGTATGATAAGCCACCTCTTCAACCGTTACGTTTAGGGTGTCATCTTCACCTTTTAATACCATGCCTAACGAGTCACCAATCAATAAGAGATCTACCCCTTGTTGATCAAATAACTTAGCAAAACTTGCATCGTAAGCAGTTAGCGCAGTAATTTTTTTGCTCTCTTGCTTCATTTTTAGCAAGCTTGAGGTTGTGACTTTTTTCATTCTGATTTCACCCACTATTGCTAATCTTTAATAGGTTTTTGGTTTATTAACCCTGCACTATAAAGTATTTCTATAAAATAATTAACTTTGCATACCTGGCTTTAATTTTTGCAAGCCGTTTAACGGACAGCGCTTAACTAACTCAGCAAGCTTTTCACCACAAGGTAAGATTAACTCTGGCGCTATTTCGAATAAGGGATATAACACAAACTCGCGTTCTTTCATGCCGTAATGTGGGATGGTTAAACTGTCTGTGTGCATGCTTAGGTTTGCATAGAGCAAAATATCTAGGTCTAAGGTTCGAGGTCCCCAACGGTTAGCTTTTCTTACTCGCCCTTGCTGTAGCTCAATGGCTTGAGTTTTAGCTAACATCTCTACAGGCGAGAGTTGGCTATTAATTAATGCTACTGCGTTTACATAATTGGGTTGATCTGTTGGCCCCATAGGCAAGCTAGAATACAAACTCGAATGACAAACCAAGTGTGTATTAGGCAGGCTGTCTAAACACTTAATTGCAGTCGCAAGTTGTTGTTCAGGATCAGCTAAATTGCTGCCTAATCCTATATAGACCGGATTCATGCTTTAGGTTTTGGCTTTCTGCGCGGACGCCTTGGACGTCGAGTAGGCCCGCCATTTTGTTCACGTAGCTTTTGCAACATGTTCTTTCGTTGGTCTTCGCTAGCTTCTTGAAAATCAGTCCACCACTCGGCCAACTCAAATAATTCACCACCTTCTATTTGCCCGCGCAACAATAAAAAGTCGTAAGCGGCCCTAAATTTAGGATGTTCCAATAATTGATAGGCACGACGACCATAACGTTTAGGTAAACGATTTTGCAGTTGCCAGATTTCACGTATAGGTGCGGTAAAACGCTTAGGGATCATTATGCGTTGAATCTGACGGTGCAATACATCGTTCAAGGCTAAGTTAAAGGCATCAAAGTAATTTAACCCACCTTCAACCATAAGTTGCTGGCAACGCTCTTCTAATGGATACCACATAAATGCCGCAAATATAAAGGCTGGCGTGACCCTTTGCCCAGTATTAATGCGGTTATCTGTATTAGTAAGCACTTGCTCTACAAAGCGCGATTCGCGACTGTCTGGTTGCTGTAACAAAGGCGCAAGTTGAGGAAATAAGGGTTCAAATAAATGGTATTCAGCTAACAACTTATAGGTTACTAGGCCTTGCCCAGACAAGAATAATTTTAATACTTCTTCAAACAGTCTAGCTGGGGGAATATTGGCCAATAGTGGCGCTAAGGCTTTAATGGGTTCAGCACTCTTTGGTGCAATCTGCATATTTAATTTAGCCGCAAACCTTACGGCTCTTAACATGCGTACAGGATCTTCCCGGTAACGAGTTTCAGGGTCACCTATTAGGGCAATTTCTTTGTTTTTAATGGCTTGCATGCCACCAGCAAAATCACTAATTGAATAGTCGGCTATGTTGTAATACATGGCGTTAATAGTGAAGTCGCGACGTTGTGCGTCTTCTTCTATGCTGCCAAATACGTTATCTCGTAATAGTTGGCCTTTATCACTTTGTTTACTGACTTTAGATTGTTCATCTTGGTTATTTTCGTGATGCCCTCTAAAGGTAGCAACTTCAATAATTTCTCGACCAAAAACAATATGTGCCAACCGAAAGCGTCGACCTATTAAACGGCAATTACGAAACAAGGCTTTAACTTGTTCTGGCGTAGCATCGGTAGTGACATCAAAATCTTTGGGCTCTTTACCTAAAAGTGCGTCGCGCACACAACCGCCAACTAAATAAGCTTGATAACCACTATTGTGCAGTCGATAAAGCACTTTGAGCGCATTTTCACTCATTGAGGAACGAGAGACAGAGTGTTCAGAACGCGGGATCACTTTTGCCACCAGCTCAGTCGTTTGAGGGGCTGGTTTACTGCGCAATGCGCCTTTCACTTTATCGATTACACGAGAAATAATAACGTTTGCTCCTTGGCCAAAGTTAGTCTCAAAAATTCGGCGCTAATCATATACTGTCTGCCCGTCCAATTCTATTGTCAATACACGCTCTTTGCTTAGTTAATTGACGCACGTCCCATGCTTGAATAGCCCATAGTAAAATCAATTCAGGTTCACTGCTTTTTAACTCCACAGGGGGAGCCAAGCCTAAAAACTCTAACGCGTAAAATAAATTGCTAGACACAGAGTTAATACTTACTTCAGATGCATGATTTTGTTTACTGAGTTTTTTACCTTCAGCATTAGTGACCAAAGGAAAATGCAAAAAATCTGGGGGCTTAGCATTAAAAGCTTGATAAAGAGCCAACTGGTAGAAAGTTGCATCGAGTAAATCTGCGCCGCGCGCCACTTCTGTAATGCCTTGTTCAATATCATCTACTACTACAGCTAACTGGTAGGCAAATAGTCCATCTTTTCTTTGAATAGCAAATTGTTTTACCAGTTGCTCTGGTTTAAAGCTCACTTGGCCTAACAATTGGTCGGTAAATTCTAGGGAAGGCCTATGATAGATAAATCTAATGGCTGCTGGTTGCTTAACCTTAGTAGCATTAACACAAGAGCATAATTGATTAGCCGGCAACTCAGCGAGTTGAGCGCGCGTGCATTGGCAATAAAAAGTGCAGCCCTGTTGTTTTAAATATTGAATTTTTTCTTGATACAAAGCTGTGCGTTGGCTTTGATACAAGACAGTATCATCCCAAAACAGATGATGGGCTTCTAAACAAGTTAAAATCGACTCTGTGGCACCTGCCACTTCTCTTGGAGGATCTATATCTTCAATTCTTACTAACCATTTACCTTGATGTTTTTTAGCTTGCAAAAAACTACCTAAGGCAGTGACTAGTGAGCCAAAATGCAAAGGACCAGAAGGTGAAGGAGCAAAACGCCCAATATAATGAGAGGTAAAAGAAGAGTGAGTCATGTCGAGATCACTGCAGGCAATGCTCAAGTGTTTTTCATTGACTACCAAGCAATGTTATACACATAACATTGCTTAGTATAAGGAGTAACCAAGGATTAGCCTTGAAGTTGCTTCTCTTTAATTTCTGCCATGGTTTTGCAGTCAATGCATAAATCAGCTGTAGGTCTTGCTTCTAAACGACGTACGCCAATTTCGATGCCGCAAGTATCACAAAAACCAAAATCGTCTTCATCTATACGCTTCAACGTTTTTTCGATTTTTTTGATAAGTTTGCGTTCTCTATCACGGGTACGTAACTCTAAGCTAAACTCTTCTTCTTGAGCTGCACGATCGACAGGATCAGGAAAGTTCGCCGCTTCATCTTGCATATGATGAACTGTACGATCGACTTCTTGACGAAGCTGATCACGCCACGCTTTCAATAATAAACTGAAGTGCTTCATCTGCGCTTCGTTCATATATTCCTCGCCTTTTTTCTCCTGGTAAGGAGTCAATCCGGCTAAGGCTAATAAACCAAGTGTTTTATTCGTATTTGCTGTTGGCATCTGCCAATTCTCCTAAACTACGGCATGAGCTGTTTTGCGCAAGGCGGCTATGTATATCAGAAAGCCAATGCACTGGCAATTAATTGCGCGATTTGTCTACCGTTAGAGTGAAAACAATTTAAGCAAGGCAATATGGAGTCCTAATTAAAAAAATCAACTTTTATTTTACAATAAAACCGGCAACGCTTGATTTATAACGATTTTTTCAGGGCTAATGGCACATCCATAACAAACGACTTCCACCCCACTAAGTATAGCTTGCTTGAGGATTTCGGCGTAATCTGGGTCTATATGTTGTGCGACTTTTACTGAATCAATGCCCGTATGTTGCACACAAAATAATAATATTGCGCGTTTGCCTTGCTCAGCAATAGCAGACAGTTCTCTTAAGTGCTTTTGCCCTCTTAGGGTTTTGGCATCGGGGAAAAAGCCTTGGCCGTTTTCTAGCAAAGTCACAGATTTCACTTCCACATAACAATCGGCTTGGTCAGGGTGAGTAAGCAAAAAATCGATGCGACTATTTTCTTCGCCAAACTTTACTTCGCTTTGTAGGTTTTGATAGTGCTGTAGTTCTTGTATCTGTTTGTTTTCTAGGGCTTCTTTTACTAACTGGTTGGCTTTAAGGGTATTCACCCCTATCCAATGTTGCTGGTCTGTTTTAACCAGTTCCCAAGAATAAGCTAATTTTCGCTTGGGGTTGTCACTCTTAGACAAGTAAACCGTCCAACCAGGCTCAGCACAACCAGTCATGGCCCCGGTGTTGGCACAATGGGCTGTAATTATGCTGCCATCATTTAGTTCTACGTCGGCTAAAAACCTTTTGTATCGCTTTATTAATTGGCCTTGTATGAGCAAAGGTGAAAACTGCATCTTGAATCACTTATAATTATGTGGGCTTTATTGCACCGTGTTATTGTATTTAGGATTATTTATTTGGAGAACTTATGTCTCAGTTATCGGTTTTTATTACCACCCAACCACCAGCCAATTATTACAGTGCAAAATCTGTAGTAACCATGGATGGCCAAAACGCACAAATCCATTTAAACAATAATGAACATGAACTCAATGTTATCAAAAAAGCGGCTCGCTCATTAGATAATTTAGGTATTGAGCAAGTTGCATTAAGCGGTGAATGGTCGATTGAACAACAATGGGCTTTTGCTCAAAGTTTTACTACCACAAAAAAACAGCATCATATTCAATGGTGTGATGACAGTCATGCCACTGAGTTATCGCATCGCTATCAAGCCATGGTGTTTACTCGCAACCTAACCAATGCTACACCAGAAGATTTATCCCCAGAAATGTTAGCGGATAAATGTGAACAATGGTTAGCGTCTTTAGATGGCGCCAGTATTAGTGCCAAACGTTGGGTAGGCGAAGCATTGAAGGAAGCGGGTTGGATGGGGGTCTACCATGTAGGTAGAGGCAGTAACCGTCCTCCGGTTTTATTAGAAATTGACTATAACCCTAGCCAAGATCCTAATGCACCAGTTGCCGCTTCTTTGGTGGGTAAAGGCATTACCTTTGACAGTGGCGGCTACAGCATTAAAAGTAGCGAAGGCATGTTGCATATGAAATGCGATATGGGTGGTGCTGCCACAGTAACAGGTGGACTTGGGCTGGCAATTCTACGAGGCCTAAAAAAGCGGGTTAAACTGTACTTATGCTGTGCTGAAAACCTAATTAGCGGCCATGCGTACAAGCTAGGGGATATTATTACCTATAAAAATGGCACCACAGTTGAAATAGTCAATACCGATGCCGAAGGTCGTTTGGTATTAGCAGATGGTTTAATGGCGGCTACTGAAACTGGCGCACCTCTAATTATTGATGCCGCAACCTTAACGGGTGCAGCCCCAGTAGCTTTAGGTGAAGAATACAATGCCTTTTTTGCCCTAGATAAAGCTCTTCAAACTAGAGTATTAGATTACTCTGCCAAAGAGTTTGAACCTTCATGGAGTCTACCTTTAGAAACTTGGCATAGAGACAAATGTCCTTCTCCCTATGCAGATACGGCTAATAGTCGTGCGCAAAAAGGAGGGGGAACAGGTGGCGCCTCTAATGCCGCAGGTTTTCTATCACGTTTTGTAAACCCTGAGGGCAAAGGTTGGTTGCACATAGATTTAGCAGCGGCCTACCACGCTAATGGCACACCTTTAATGCCAGCAGGTGCGACAGCCCAAGGAATACGAACCATAGCCAGAGCGCTGTTTGAAGAATCGTAATTTAAACCAGAGGGTGAGAGTGATCTTGCCCTCTTAATTTTTCTAGTTGGATTAGAGTCCACCTAGCCTTTCAGCTAATACTTTATACTTTTCAACCGCTTCTTTTTCGAACAAAGGATTGCCAGCAGCATCTTTTTCAGCAGCGGGTAGCAAGCTTTCTCTTTCGAGTCTTTCCACTCTTACTTCTTGTACACCTAGAAACTCAGCCACTTGTGCAACACTCATCAGACTCATGGGTCAATCCTCATTGATTTGTTTTTTTAAGAAATGCTAATTAGTAAAGCGCAAAGTGAAATTATTGCTAACTCTGTTCGCCACCTAGGGTATAATTTTGCAGTTCGTATATTAATATTCGCACTTACATTAAATCATCAAGCTATTGAAAATAAAACCGTTTTAAAGCTTAAATTTAATTTGCGATAGAGTATTTAATTAGCCCTTATAAGTAAGAGAAATGATATGGATACTTGGTCGGCCGCAGTGACCTTATTTTTAATTATGGATCCGCTAGGTAATCTTCCGGTTTTTATGTCGGTGTTAAAAACCATAGAGCCCAAACGCAGAAAATGGGTATTGGCACGTGAGCTAATTTTTTCACTCATTATCATGTTCACTTTTTTATTTAGTGGGCAAGTCGTATTAGATTTTCTAAATGTTCGCCAAGAAAGCGTTAGCATAGCTGGCGGTATTATTTTGTTTCTTATTGGGATAAAAATGATTTTCCCGCAACCTGGTGGCGTGTCGGGTTTGGCCCCAGGTGAAGAACCTTTTATTGTGCCTTTAGCTATCCCTATGGTGGCAGGCCCTTCAATTTTGGCGGCACTCATTTTATTAGCCAATCAAGACCATAACCGCATGTTAGACTGGTCTTTGGCATTAGGCGCAGCATGGTTAGCCTCGGCCATCATTTTAATGCTGTCGGGTAACTTACATAGGTTACTTGGCGAGCGTGGACTCACTGCTATTGAAAGGTTAATGGGCATGGTGTTAATTATGATTTCAATCCAAATGTTATTAGATGGCATTGGGCAATATTACTCGCTTTAACAAACACAGAATTGGAGCCATCTTGAATAAAAAATTAACTATTTTTCAGCAAGTTAGAGAATTAGAAGGCTGGCAGGCCGTGGCCTTTTCTGCCACTTTGCTTGAACGCATGTTACCTAACTACCAGCTATTTTGTGAGGTCACTGAATTTGCCGACCCAGCTCAGTACCGCAATAGCTTAAATGCGATTTGGGAATGGCTAGCCGTACCTAAGGCAAAAATTAACTTTAGTGCGCAACTAGAAAAAGTTGAAGAAGCTGTACCTGATGCCAAAGATTTTGACAATTATGGGGTCTACCCTGCCATAGACGTGGCCATGTCTTTATCTGCCACTATTCTGCTCATTCAAGGTGAAGATCCCCAAGGGGCGGTAGTAGTATCTAAGTTATCCCAAGGTGGAGTTGAAGCCTTTATTGAAGCCAGCGCTGAACAAGAGTTAAGTCCACAAGAAATTAAACAACATGCACTTATGCAATGGGAAATAGACACTCAGCAAGAGCTATTGGCACTGTTGGCTAGCCTGCCTAAATCAGCCGATACCTGTAAGCGTTTAAAACAGCTGGCGACTGCAGAAGGCATGAGTAATATAGGCATCGAGATCTCAACTTAGCCAGTAAACTGCCCTGGCTAATCATATCTTGTGGCTAGTATTAGCGAGTTCGTTGGTACAACCTAGACAAAATTTGGCTATGCTGCTTTTCTTTGATTAATTGCCAATTATCGGGCACCGCATAGTTTGCGCCTTGCCCTTCACATTCTATATATATCACCCCGTCTTCAGCCAAAAGCTGCTGCTGGGCAATAATATCGATAATTTCTGGCAGCATATTTTGATGAAAAGGTGGATCCAAAAAAATCAAATCAAATGCGTCTGTCAGTTGCCTTAACTTTACTTGCGCCTTGCCAACTTGCAGGCTGACTTGATCTGCAGTTAAGCTTAAAAGTTGAATGTTGTCTTGTAGTTTAACCGCGGCTTTTGGCTCAAACTCGATAAAAGTACAATGTTTGGCATACCTAGATAAGGCTTCAAACCCTAAGCCCCCGCTGCCAGCAAAGGCATCTAAGCAAATTGCATCTTGAGTAAAAGGTAATAACCAATTAAACAACATTTCTTTGTTTTTATCGGTAGTGGGTCTTAGCCCCTGTACATCTAGAACCGGCAATTTACGCCCACGAAAACGGCCGCTAATAATTCTGACACTACCGGATTTTTGTGAACGGTTAGACACAGGCTGATGTGATCGCCGTTTTACGCCTCGCTTCATTTGGTATAGAAATGCTAATATAGTGAACTTATACGAACAGTTTACCCAATTACCTAGGATTTCTCACCGGAATGTCAAAGTTTTTCAAGTGGCTTAAAAAAGATCCACAACCAGAAAAGTCGTCAGACACTACAGCAGCCCCCTCAAATAAAGCCGAGCTAGAGGAAAATGTCAGCCAACAAGCTTCTACTGACCAACCTAAATCTAGTGTGGTAGAGGAAGCTGAATCTGTTACTTCAGCGCAAGCAAATGAATTAGAGGTTGAACAGCCAAGCGAAGTAGCTAGTGTAGAAAAAACTCCAGATACGGTCCTTGAGCCAAACATCAGCACTGACAGCCAAGCTGAAATTGAGTCCACTTCCACTGCTGAAGCTAATATAGCTGAAACTCCTGAAGAATTACCTTCTCCCCAATCTGAAGAGACTGAACGTTTAGGTTTTTTTAATAAATTAAAACGCAGTTTATCTCGCACTAAAGAAAGCATAGGTAGCGGCATTGTTAGCCTGTTTCGTGGCAAAAGCATTGACGATGAGTTATTCGAAGAATTAGAAACTCAGCTATTAGTGGCTGATGTGGGAATGAACACTACCTTAAAAATCATTCAGCAACTAACCGAAAGCTCAAGCCGCCAACAACTTAAAGATGGCGATGCTTTATACCAATTATTAAAACAACAAATGGCCGATATATTACATAAAGTCGAAGCGCCATTAGACTTTTCAACCCAAGAAGGGCCTTTTGTTATTTTAATGGTAGGGGTTAATGGTGTGGGTAAAACCACTACTATAGGAAAAATGGCCAAGCAATTTCAGCAACAAGGTAAAAAAGTGATGTTAGCGGCCGGCGATACCTTTAGAGCAGCCGCAGTAGAACAACTACAAGTTTGGGGCGAAAGAAACGATATTCCTGTTGTGGCACAACAAACAGGATCAGACAGTGCCTCAGTTATTTTTGATGCCTTTCAGTCGGCCAAGGCGCGCAATATAGACGTATTAATTGCCGACACAGCAGGACGTTTACAAAACAAAGACCACTTAATGGAAGAGCTCAAAAAAGTGGTACGTGTGATGAAAAAAATCAGCCCCCAAGCTCCTCATGAAATCATGTTAACCTTAGATGCAGGAACCGGCCAAAATGCCGTCAGCCAAACTAAGTTATTTCACGAAGCCGTTGGATTAACAGGTATCAGTTTAACCAAACTAGATGGTACCGCTAAAGGTGGGGTAATATTTGCTATAGCCGACCAATTCGATATACCTATTCGCTATGTGGGTATAGGTGAAGGCATAGACGATTTGCGACCTTTTAACAGCCATGATTTTGTTGACGCCCTGTTTGCTGAACCCACAAATCAATCGCCAGGATCAGATTAACCTAAAGTTATGATTAAGTTTGAACAAGTCAGTAAAACCTACCCAGGCGGCCAACAAGCCCTTAGAAAAGTAGATTTTCATATTGAGCCAGGGGAAATGGCATTTTTAACTGGCCATTCTGGGGCGGGTAAAAGTACCTTACTTAAACTTATATCCATTATGGAAAGGCCAACAGTGGGCAAGGTGCTAATTAATGGCCATGATTTAAGCCTGATCGGTCGTAAACAAATTGCCTATATACGTCGTGATATAGGAATGATTTTCCAAAGTCATCAATTATTAATGGATAAAAGTGTGTTCGACAATGTGGCCCTGCCATTGGTGATTGAGGGTTATTCCCACAAAGAAATTGCCAAACGAGTGCATGCTGCATTAGAGATGGTTGGGCTAAGCGACAAAGTAAAAAGTTTACCCATAATGTTATCTGGCGGCGAACAACAACGCGTAGGTATTGCCCGCGCTGTAGTAAATAAGCCCCCCTTATTATTAGCCGACGAGCCTACTGGCAACCTAGATCCTAAACTGTCCATGGAAATCATTCGCTTATTCGAAGACTTTAACCAAGCTGGGGTGTCGGTATTTATTGCAACCCATGACTTAGGCTTGATTGCCAGAATGAAGTATCGCACCTTGACCCTTAAGCAAGGCAAAATGATTACCGATGGACTGAGTGAAGACCTACAGGATCCTGCGGATGATTTATATGTTTAAAGTGTTAATACTTTTCTCTTTGGCACTTTGTCCCATTTTAGGAGTAGTACTGTGAGCTTGCTGTTTAAGGGCCGTGTGCAAGGCGCGCAAATATCTAAAGTGTCGTTAATACAACGAGTTATGATGTTTTTTGTCAATCACTTTAGGCAAGCATTAGGCAGCTTAGGAGAGTTATGGCGAGCTAAAGCCGCTTCGTTAATGACAATAGGCGTACTTGGATTAAGTATTACCTTGCCCAGTACTTTATACGTCATGGTTAAAAATGCCGAAAACATTAGTTCAGGTTGGGAGCAAGCCTCACAAATTTCACTTTTTCTAAAAGACGATCTTAGCCAAGGTGACATAGACCAATTATTAAAACGTCTACAACTTTGGCCAGAAGTAGACAGCATTCAATACATTTCCGCCGACCAGGCTTTAGACGAGTTTAAACAATTATCGGGTTTTGGAGATGCTATTGCCTATTTAGATAAAAACCCTCTGCCCAATGTTATTTTAGTCACTCCCACCAGCTTACATGCCACTCCTGTGGCAGCACGTATATTATTAAACAAACTCAACGATGAAAGAGAAGTGGATTTTGGCAAACTCGACATTGAGTGGTTAGAGCGTTTACACGCCTTACTCGCAGTAGTGAAAGATTTAGTCACTGTCATTGCCCTATTGTTGTTTTTGGCTGTGGTACTCATTATTGGTAACACCATTAGATTAAATATTCTCAGTAAAAAAGACGAAATTTTAGTGATGAAACTGGTGGGGGCCACAGATGCTTTCATTCAAAGACCCTTTATGTATACAGGTTTTTGGTATGGCTTTTTAGGCGGCATGCTTGCTTGGTTTGCCGTAGTATTATTGTTGTGGTGGATGAGTAGCAGTGTTGAGTCGGTCAGCGAAGTTTACCAAAAAAGCATCAATCTAACCGGCGCAGACTTTAGTACCTTTATATGGATGTTAGCGGTATCTGTATTTTTAGGTTTAAGCGGCTCATTATTATCAGTAAGACGACATGTACGTGAAATTGAGCCTAAGTAGTAGGTTCGCAGTCTTTCACTAATAGCTTTTCTATACTCGACACACTAGCTTCATTCTTAGCAGGTTTAAGCTCTAAAAGACACGCTACTAAGCCGTATACAGCAAGGTTTTTAATGGGTGGAGTTTGTTCTAGCGACTTAAAAGCTGGACCAGCAGCAATAAAGATAGCCTGCATTAATGGGTGTTGATTGTCATAGCCGTGGGTTGCTCTAGCTCGCCCTGTTACGCTAATGGGTTGAGGTTTAGCAGCAGTATTGCTCAAATAAATAGACCATCCCGGATCGGCTAAAAGCATTAGGTCTGGACCTCTTTGAGGGTGATCTAACCGATAATGTTTTGGCATCTCCCCACGTTTGTAAGCCTTTAAGTTTGGATGTAGGTTTTTCACCTTAGCATAAACATTTTCTACCTGTTGTGGCTCTGCGTATACATACACAAAGGGCTCATAAATCGCTTTATTTCGATTCGACCAGGCTGGCACTATTAACTGCGAAAAATCCACTTTTTCAGTTAAGTTGATCACCTTTTCGTCGGCTAAATTAACCATGCCATGATCAGACACAACAATGAAGTTCACCTGCTCAGCTAAGCCTAAATCAGCTATGCCTTGGCGCAGGGTTGCAATATGCTGGTCTAAGTCTAAAAGTGCCTGATATTCTTGCTTAGAGCCTACTCCATAATCGTGGCTAGCTGAGTCAACACTGGAAAAATACAAAGTGACTAATTGCGGACGTTGTTCACTAGGCAGAGACATCCAGTGCAAAACTTCTGATACCCTTTGTGCATAATCTTTATTTTGATCATAGGGTTTTACAAAACTTGGGGATACTCCATCAATTTTCACTTCTGACCCCACCCAAAAGTAGGTGGCCGCTTTTACCCCTTGTTTTTCTGCGGTGATCCAAATGGGCTCCCCTGCCCACCAGCGCGGATCCGTATCATCTAGCCTATTGTTAAAAGTGCGTTGAAGTTTTCTGTCGTATGGTTTGTTTGAGGTCATACCATGCTGCTCTGGATATAAACCAGTGGCAATGGAATAAAAATTCACAAAGGTTTTACTTGGCATAACAGGCTGCATAGAAGTGGCTATGCCAGTATCAGCCAGCGCTTGTAAGTTAGCTAAGTGGTAGCGCTCAAGGGTATCGGCTCGCATGCCATCAATACCAATTAAAATCACAATAGGCGGTTTATCTTGCCCATAGGCGGGTTTACTTATAAAACCTATTAAACAGCCTACCAAGGCTAAATAACTAAACAACTTCATATTTAACACTGCTCATTATTAGCATTTTATTGTACGGCTTTGGTTACAACACCCTTAAGCTTAGCTTACTACTCTGCTTCGTTGTTAACTGTTGAGTCTGAAGTTTCTGCTGGTGTCACACCAACATGTTCAACTTCTACTCCATCAACCCGTTGCAAGCCTCGGGGTAACTTATTGCCTCTACGGCCTCTTTCACCTTGGTAATGTGTGAGGTCGGCAGCGGTTAAAGTCATGCCTCTTTTGCCTGCCAGAATTTTAACATTGGCGCCTTCTGGCACCACAGCTAAACATTTAACATACTCTTCTCTAGATTGAGCTTTGGCCGACGGAATACTGATCAATTTATTGCCTTTGCCCTTACCTAAACTCGGTAAGTCTCGTAGCGGAAACATCAACATCCGACCTTCATTCGAAATCGCTAAGCACCAATCAGATTTCACATCATGTACAGCTTGAGGTTGGATAATCTTGGCATTTTTGGAAAGCGACAAATAAGCTTTACCGGCTTTATTTTTGCTCACCATATCGCTGAATTTGCCAACAAAACCGTAACCTGCATCGCTGGCCATTAAATATTGTTGTTGATCTTGGCCCATTAAAATATGTTCGAGCTTTTCGCCTCCAACAATATTAAATCGCCCTGTGAGAGGTTCCCCCTGACTACGTGCTGAAGGTAAACCATGAGCATCACAAGAAAAGGCTCTGCCTGAGGAATCTAAGAACACCACTTGCTGATTACTGCGCCCTTTAGCGCTGGCCTGATAATTATCGCCAGCTTTGTAACTTAAACCTTGTACATCAACATCATGGCCTTTGGCACAACGCGCCCAGCCTTTTTCGGATAACACTACTGTCACCGGCTCAGATGGAATTAACTCTTTTTCGGATAGAGCTTTCGCCTCGCCTCTGGCCACTATAGGAGAACGCCTGTCATCACCGTATAGCTCAGCTGCAGCCAATATTTCTTTTTTGATTAAGGTTTTTAAACGTTGATCTGAGCCTAACAAAAGCTGCAATGCATCACGCTCTTTGGCTAATTCTTCTTGTTCGCCAGTGATTTTCATTTCTTCTAGCTTGGCAAGATGGCGTAGCTTTAATTCTAAAATAGCTTCGGCTTGGATCTCAGATAAATTAAAGGCATCAATTAAAGCTTGTTTGGGTTTGTCTTCATATCGAATAATACGAATGACTTCGTCTATATTCAAAAAGGCGATCATTAAGCCTTCTAAAATATGCAACCTAGCCAGCACTTTATCTAGTCTAAATTGCAGCCTGCGCACCACAGTATCTTTTCTAAACTTCAACCACTCAGTTAATATCATGTGCAAGTTTTTAACTTGTGGTCGGCCATCAAGGCCAATCATATTAATATTAACTCTATAGCTTTTTTCTAAGTCTGTGGTAGCAAATAAATGCTGCATTAACTGCTCAATATCTACCCTATTTGAGCGCGGAGTAATTAATAAACGGGTAGGATTTTCGTGATCTGATTCGTCACGTAAATCACTGACCATAGGCAGTTTTTTAGCCTGCATCTGGGCCGCAATTTGTTCTAATATTTTACCGCCCGAAGCTTGGTGTGGCAGAGCAGTAATAATGATATCGCCGCTTTCTTCGGTATAAACCGCACGCATTTTAATCGAGCCACGGCCGCTTTCATAAATTTTGGCAATGTCTGCCTTAGGGGTAATAATTTCAGCATCTGTGGGGTAATCAGGCCCCTGCACAAATTCTAAGAGTTCGTGTAACTCGGCTTTACTATTGTCTAATAAATGCGCACAAGCATTGGCAACTTCACGAACATTATGCGGAGGGATATCGGTCGCCATACCTACAGCAATACCGGTAATGCCGTTTAATAATATGTGCGGTAATCGAGCCGGTAGCACTTTGGGCTCGTCTAGGGTGCCATCAAAGTTGGGTTGCCAATCGACTGTACCTTGTCCTAGTTCAGTTAATAATACTTCACTAAATTTAGACAACCTAGATTCGGTATAACGCATAGCAGCGAAAGATTTAGGATCGTCTGGTGCCCCCCAGTTACCCTGGCCGTCAACTAGAGGATATCGATAAGAAAAAGGCTGAGCCATTAACACCATAGCTTCGTAACAGGCTGAGTCACCATGAGGGTGAAATTTACCTAATACGTCACCTACTGTACGGGCTGATTTTTTATATTTAGCCGCATTATTTAAACCCAATTCCGACATTGCATAAACAATACGTCTTTGTACGGGTTTTAAACCATCACCAATATGCGGTAATGCTCTGTCCATAATCACGTACATGGAATAGTTTAAATAAGATTCTTCGGTGAATCGACGCATGGTTAATTGTTCGATACCGTCTTTATTGATAACTGTGTCTTGGCTCATGTTGGGATTTTTACCACTTATTCTTGTTTTAAGTTACAGCCCGATAATCGGGTAAATTTATCAAATGCTTAGCTGATGAATAGATTACCTCATAAATAGGCTTGATTACATCATGCAAATTCAATTCTCTTGGTAACTTTAACCTTTGATGATTGCCTTTAGTAATAGTCGAATGGTTTAATGCGGGTATTCATATCATTTTTAATGGGTAGTAGTGTTGATTGTTGCAAATAGATTTATCATTTTGTGTTGCTTAATATTTTCTACATTAAGTTTGGCACAAAGCAATGTGCAACTCATTAGCACTGAAGAATCCGTTCGCTTAACCCCTCAACTCAATGTTTTTCACGAGTTAACCACTGCCCTCTCACTAGATGAGATAAAACATCATTTAGGCGAGTTCACTTGGCAGCCCAGCTCAAACCCCAATTACGGTTTTTCGCAACAAGGTGTTTGGTTGCATGCTTCTGTCAGCAATATTACTGAGCATAACCAATGGGTAATAGAAGTGGCCTATGCTCAACTTGAAAAAGTCGATATTTACTTGTTAGTTGACCAAGAACTAGTGGCACAGTCCTCGCAAGGCAAGTATAACTCAACCCCTTTATATCGTTTTCCCACCTTAGAAGTCACTTTGCCTTATGGGCAAGTCATGGACATTTTTATTCGGGTAGAAAATCAACAATCTGCTTTGATTGCACCAGTTAATATTTTACCCGGCGCTTTATATGCCAAAGTGAACTTGTATGACAACCTAATGTGGGGGCTATTTTATGGCGGCCTGATCATGTTGGCCTTGTATAACTTTTTACTGTTTAAAGAAAATCAAGAACACAGTGTTTGGCTGTATTTAGGCTATGTTTGTGCCGCAGTGTTGTGGCTATTTATCTGGGAAGGACACTTTCAATTAGTGATGCCAGACAGTGTTAGCCATTGGATTGCCAAACATACAGATTTAGCATTTGTAATGATGGGGATATTCGCTGGTTTATTTACCTTACTGTTTTTAGAAACCAGCCTGTCTGCATCTATATCAGGGTTTTACATTAGAATAGCTATTGCCAGTTTGACTGTGCTGGGCATTCTGTCGGTATTAAATGTGCTGCCGCCTATTTGGCAAAGCAGCTTAGTGTACTTTTTTGGCATGTTTGCCATTACTACCTATAGCTACGCAGGCTATGAAAGCAGCAAAAGTAATTTTCATGCCGCGCGCTATTTTACCCTCGCATGGATGCTTTTTGGGTTTTGTGCCTTTGTGGCCTTATTGGCTGTGTTAGCGATATTTCCCACTAATTTTATTACCACTTATTGTTTTCATTTTGGGGTATTTATCCAAGTGGTGTTGTTTTCTGTGGCCTTGATGGACAAAAGCCGCCACCAACTCGAACTCGAAGTTGAGCAAACCACAGAAGACTTACGTAACAATATTGAACTAGTAGAAGAACAAAACGTGCGGCTCGACATTGCCCGTAAAGATGCAATTGCCGCCAGTAATGTTAAATCACAGTTTTTGGCCAATATGAGTCATGAAATTCGTACTCCATTAAATGCCATTTTAGGCTTTAGTAAGGAGCTTCGCTCTGATGCTTTGCCACCAGAAAAACAAGAACAAGTGAGCATTATTAATGCCGCAGCCGATAATTTGCTAAATATTGTGAACGATGTTTTAGATTTTTCTAAAATAGAAGCGGGCAAATTAAAAATTAATAACCATCCTTTTTCACCCAATGACATGCTTGAAGACTTAGTCAGCATCATGGCCAAATCTGCCCATCTCAAGCATTTAGAGTTTATTTATAATGTTGAACCTTTACCGGAAAAACTCATAGGTGATAGTTATCGTATAAAACAAATACTAAATAACCTGCTCGGCAATGCCTTAAAGTTTACTGATCATGGTTTTATTAGTTTATCTGCCTCGGGTAAAACTCTTGAGCACGGCATATACGAAATTGAATTAAAAGTTGAAGACTCTGGTATAGGTATAAGCCGCCAAGACCAACGCAAGTTATTCGCTGCTTTTTCGCAAGTAGATGACGCTTTAAACCGTTCTTATCAAGGAACAGGCTTAGGCTTAGTGATCTGCCAAGAATTGGTCAAACTCATGCGCGGTGAACTTAGTTTGTCTAGTACACCTAATATTGGCAGTGTATTTACTGTGACCATTCGCGCCAACTTGTTAAATACCAACCTTTCGTTAAAACCAGACAGCGAATGGTGCGATAAAAATGTCATTTATTTTGATCCCAACCCCATGTCTCGCCAATGTGGCAGCAAAATATTAAGGCATTTAGGGGCCAATATTATTGGGGTGGAATCTTTGGCCTATTTAAAATCCATAGAACAACACTCAGATATAGTATTTGTCAGTGTACCGGCCAGTAGAGAAATTATGCTACCCAGTATTCTCGAAGCCACCAGACACCTAAATGCAGATAACTTTGTGTTGCTTTACTCTGGATTAGAATCTTTTTCTATGCGCAGTGATTTGTCGCAATATTTTTCACATAAAATTCGGATGCCTTTAACCTTAAATAAACTAACCAATATTAATCGTACCCCAGAAGACAGCACCAGCGACAAACTGCATAAAAGGTTAATGTCTTTACCTACTGCCAAAGTACTAGCAGTAGATGATATGGAAATAAACTTAAGACTACTAACCACTTGGTTAAAAAACACACGACTGCAACTTACCTTAGCCTACAGTGGCCACGATGCAGTAGCCCAGTGCCAAGAAAATGAGTTTGATTTGATCCTTATGGATGTACAAATGCCTAATATGGATGGGTTAGAGGCAAGTAAATTAATTAGACAAACCGAGTTAAACTTAGGTACGCCTATCATAGCGGTAACCGCTCATGCCTTTAAAGAAGAACAAGACAGACTATTGGCATCAGGCATGGATGATTATTTGCCTAAACCTATAAACTTATCTGATCTGATCGACTTAATAAAACGTTGGTGCCAAGTAACAGAGCCAGTTGAAGATAATAAACCTGCATTTGATTGGACCTTGGCCCTTAAACGCGCCAACCAAAATCAAGAAGCGGCTAAAGATATTTTACAAGAATTTGTTAAACAACTGCCTAGCTTAGTGGATAAAATTGTTAGTGCAGGCCAACAAAACCAAGATCAATTAATGCAAGAAAAAGTGCATCAACTACATGGGGCTTGTTGTTATACAGGTGTGCCTAAACTTCATGCATTGTGTAATGAAATGGAAACTGCGTTAAAAAATAATCAAGCTGCCATTGCTAAACTTAGAGTAGAGAAATTAAAAACCGCGTCTTTAGACATATTATCCGAAGTTAGTCAGGCCAAGATCTTTGACTAACCACTTGCTGCTGGCATTGTTTAAGAAGCTCGATAAAATCTTGCTCGGGGCGGTCTAATTCAGCACTGGCAACAAAAATATCATAACCTAATCGCTGCCTAAGCTTTAACATGCGATTGGCAAACATAGCTTGGATCCCAGAATAGGTTTTACCATGTTGGTCTTTATACTGGTCATCTTCAAGTAAATCATCACCATAACATTGACCTGTTTGGCATTGGGAGTTATTGCCTTGTAACAATAATGGTCTTTGCTCCATTAAAATATTACTCATTAAACGTGGCGAAATGTGCTCTAAAAACGCCGAATAATCTTTAAGTTTAATGCCTACCATATCCAAATTTTGCAAGCTACCGGCTTGATATATAGTGGGTCGATCAATGCGCTGAATGTTGTGCCAGTCTAATTGCCACTGTCCAAACCTATGCTGATAGGTCAAAGCTGAGCGGGTAAGACAAAAGCTAAATTCTGGTTCACGGTATTTAACCCAGGCCAAAATAAACGCCACTATCGACAAACTAATCAAGAATATGCCTATTAGATAATAGTCATTTGGCAATACCAACAAAGATAGCTTGCCTAAAGCCAAGATAATGATTCCAAACATCGCACTAACTATCACATTGCGTTTAGCTTGGCTTTTAATTTGAATGATATCTTGCATTATCCCCACAACCATAAATACAGCAAACAAACAAAAATAGCCCAAATGAGCATGGCTCTATACCTTTTGCATTTAATACAATCTGTGTGCCACCAGTTAAACTTTGATTGTTTTGCCACTTAGCTGTGCTCTTAAAGGATTTTTCGCTTGGGCTTGATCCTAGCGCGGCAAAAGTCGTATTTCTAGTTAATAAGCCGCTTGTCTTTAAAAGATAAAAGCTTTCCCTAAAAAAACCTATAGATTAAAAATCTACTTGAACAATCATCCCCTAAGGTTAACACTGAGAGCCAGTATTAAGAGACATCTAGATGACGTGCCTGCCCAATATGAATAAAGTTTGTATCACATTTTTATTAGTTTGTTTGACCTGCATAAGCCTGCCTGGCTTGGCGAACAGTCAAGCAGCTTTATGGCAAACTAGCTTACCCAAACAAGCCTTCTCGCCGCATCTAGAAAAGCGTACTGCAGCAAAAAATATTAGACGCATTCAGGTCAATACTAAGGTGCTTGAAAACACTTTTAGAGAAGTCAATCAGTCTATTAACCTTAGGCTACCTTTGCCAAATGGAGAGGATATAACGATCCGTTTAACTCCCTCAGCTATTTTATCTGCAGATTTAGCCCAAAAATTTCCGCATTTTATGACCTATAAATCGGTACAAATTGGCGCAGAACATAACTTTGGTCGCTTTAGCATTAGTCATTTAGGCTTATTTGGGATGTTTAAATATCAAGATCAATGGATGTTGTTGTCGCCTGAGTTTACCCATAACACTGAGCAATACGCTAGTTATTGGTATAAAGACCAGACAGCTAGCCAACCCAAAGCAAACTTTAAAGATGCGATCTTAACGCCACCCCAAAGCCCGTTTTTACCTCAGACTGCGCAAAAGTCGGCAAATACAACTGGAGATAGCATACGGACTTTTAGATTAGCCATTAGCACCACCGCAGAATATACCCAACAATTAGGCGGCACAGTAGATTCGGTGGTGGCTGAATTGATGAATTTGGTCAACAGAATAAACCAAATTTTAGAGATTGATTTAGCTATCAAATTTGAGTTGGTGGATAACCAAGACATTATATTTTTTGATGCAGAAACTGACCCTTTTACCAATTCAGACGCATCCAGTGATATAGAAAGCAATCAGCAAGCCATAGACAATGCAGTTGGCAGTCAAAATTATGATATTGGGCATTTATTAAGTACCAATGGTGGGGGCTTAGCTTATGTGGGAGTTATGTGTAACCCTCAATTTAAAGCCCAAGGTTATACTGGCTTAAGTCGGCCTAAAGGAGAAAGATTTTACATTGATTTAGTGGCGCACGAACTGGGGCACCAGTTAGGAGCTAAACATAGCTTTAACGCCGAAGACTCTGGGAGTTGCCAAGACTCAAGGAGTGACCAAGCCGCGTATGAACCAGGTAGTGGTTCCACTATCATGGCTTATGCGGGGATTTGTGACGAACAAGATCTGCAGGAATTTAGTGATCCTTATTTTCACGCTAGTTCTATTCAAGCTATTCATCAACATATAGCTGGGCTTTCTAGTCAAAATTGTGGCGTACAACAAAGTACAGGTAATCAAGCCCCCGAAATCCAACTTGCCCAACAAAGCTATAGCATTCCCGCCCACAGCCCATTTGTTTTACAAGGCGCGGCAACAGATGCAGACAATGACCCATTAACTTATAGCTGGGAGCAATACAATAATGGTGGAAATACTGGCGCCACTCACAATGCCAGTGAGCTCAATGCTGATAATGGTAGTAATCCACTATTTCGTTCATTTAGCCCAATAAATACCCCTGAGCGCTATTTCCCTAAACTAGAAGATGTAATCAAGCAAAGCACCAGTATTGGTGAAACCTATGCCACAACCGAGCGTAATCTGCTATTTAGATTAACCGTGCGCGATGGCCATGGTGGGGTAAGCCATCAGGATACCAGTGTGGCAATTAAAGCTAATTTGACATCTTTTAATATTGATTCGCCTGTTGCTTGGCAGGGTTCAAATACAGAAAGCATTCATTGGCAAATTGGCGATACTCAACTTAGTCCAATCAACTGTGCCAAAGTTGACTTGTTATTAGATACCAATAACCAACAAAAATTTGCTATTAGCTTAGCCTCAGCCATAGATAACGACGGGCAACACTCCATTACTGTGCCAAATATTAACAGCGACATATCTAGGCTAATGTTGAAATGTTCTGACAACATATTTTATGCCATTAGCCCTACTGCTTTTCCCATCATTGCAGTTGAACCTAGTGCTCCAAAAATTGTAGGTCAGCAGCCAGTTCAATTCGCCGAAGACAGTGAGCGAGAAATTGTCTTGCAAGACCTAATAGTGGAAGACCCCGACTCTAGCTACCCAGAAGACTTTAGTTTGAGAGTGATGGCAGGGGAAAACTATCGGGTTGCACTGCAAACTGTGATACCTGATGAGAATTTTAACGGCAGTTTATCGGTGAATGTGCTGGTTAATGATGGTGATAAAGACAGCAATGAGTTTGCTTTACAAGTGCAAGTCACCCCAATAAATGATGCGCCGCAAGCGCTAGACGATAGCTTAACTGTGCAGCAAGACAGTTCACAGGTGAGTATAGATGTATTGGCAAACGATTCTGATATTGATCAAGATGAATTAACACTGATGTCTTTTTCCTATGCCGGACAAGGCACAGTGAGCATCAGTCAAGGCTTGTTGCTGTATACCCCAGCGGCAGGTTTTTCTGGCAGTGAAACTATCACTTATACCGTTAGCGACGCCGAGTTAACGGCGCAAGCTAACTTGACTATTAACGTGCGAGCGACAGTTGTCAGCGGGACTGATAGTAGCAGTAGCTCAGGTGGCAGCTTAATTTGGCTGACTCTATTAGCCGCCTTAACCTTAGTCGCCAAGTCCTTAACTAAAGTGCGTATAAAATACATAATCTTAATTGTTAGTACTAGCCTGTTAACGGCCTGCGCTGAGTCTAACAAGCAAGTTAACTTGCCTTATTCAGATGCCAAAAGCGATGCCCAAGTTGCAATTAAAAATCGCCAATTTGCCTTGTTAACTTTTGCAGGCAGAGGACAGACCCCTCCCGGAATAGAGGCCAAACATGCAGAGTTAAAAGCACTATGTGGTTACCAAATATTACCTAATAGCAGCGATGCCTTAACCTCTCAAAAGCAGCATGAGCAGCGCAAGGCGCTGTATCAATATGCCGTCACCTATAATACTTTGGTAGCCGCAGCTTGCTTAGCAGCCCAATAGACTAAAATGCTAGAACTTTTGTGACGAAATTATTGCTAGAAAACAAGACGCGCAGATAACAACACTTTATAATCCACCCAAATTACCACCACTTACTTATTATGACTACAGAGCTTCGACTTTTACCCGAGTGGGCGCCACAAGAGGCGGTTTTACTTGCTTGGCCAGATAAAAATACAGATTGGCAACCTTGGTTAGAACAGGTTCAAGCTGTGTACTTAGAGATCATTGCCCAGTTAAATGCGGCTAATACTCCGGTTATTTTATTAATCGCTAGCGAAGAGATAGCAGTGTGTAAAGCTAAGCTTAAGCAAAGTGCCCGTGTGCTTTTGCTTGAAGCTGATTATAACGATACTTGGATACGAGATTACGGCTTTTTAAGTTGCGCGGCTGGACAACAGATTCACCCAATCGAATTTATTTTTAATGGTTGGGGTGACAAGTTTAACGCACACAAAGACAACTTAATTAATCAAAGTGTACTTAGTCAGTTATGTCAGCATCCGTTGCAGTCAATAGATCTTGTCTTAGAGGGTGGGGCCTTAGAAATTGATGGCTCAGGGCACCTATTGTCAACCGACCTTTGTTTAACTAATCCTAAGCGCAATGGCAACAAAACCTTAAGTTCGTATCAGCAAGATTTTGCAAAATACCTTGGGGCTAGCCAAAGCACTATTTTTACGCAAGGGCATCTAGAAGGTGACGATACAGATGGGCATATCGATACCCTAGTACGCTTTACACCAACCCAAGGATTAGTGGTACAAGCGGCATTTAATCGACCGCAAGACAGCCATTTTGCCGGCTTAAGTGCCTTAGTTGAAGAATGTAAGCAGGCTTTCCCAAGCCATCAAATATTTAGCTTGCCTTTGCCTTTAATTATGAATCAACAAGGCCAACGTTTGCCTGCTTCTTATGCTAATTATTTGATTGTTAATCAACATATTTTATGCCCCATTTATCAACAGCCAGAAGACGAGTTAGCCATGCAAGTTATGGCACAAGCCTACCCAGACTATAAAATAGTGCCGATTAACTGCCTACCTTTAGTACAACAGTTTGGCAGTTTGCATTGTATTAGTATGCAAGTGGCAAAGGGTATGTTTAAACCTGAAGTAGTGAGCCAATTACAAGGCGGAGTGCAAACTTATGCAAAATAAAACCTTAAAAGTTGGCGTAGTTCAACAAGCTGTTGCCAACAATAATAAAGATGAAAACTGGGCCAAAAGTGCCGAACAAATTCGCTTGCTTGCCGAACAAGGTTGCGAATTAGTGTTGTTGCAAGAGTTACACAGCACCTTGTACTTTTGCCAACAAGAAGACACCACAAACTTTGATTTAGCCGAGCCTATTCCCGGCCCTGCCACCCATTACTTTGCCGATGTAGCGGCTAAATACAATATTGTTTTAGTCACTTCTTTATTCGAAAAACGGGGCTCAGGTTTATATCACAACACAGCTGTAGTCTTTGATCGTCAGGCTGGGTTAGTAGGCAAATATCGCAAAATGCATATTCCCGACGATCCGGGTTTTTATGAAAAATTTTATTTCACCCCTGGCGACTTAGGCTTTGAACCTATACAAACCAGTGTGGGTAAATTAGGTGTGTTAGTGTGTTGGGATCAATGGTACCCAGAAGCCGCACGTTTAATGGCCATGGCTGGGGCTGATATGTTGTTCTACCCTACCGCCATTGGCTGGGATAAAACCGACACTCCCGAAGAGCAAAGCCGCCAACATGATGCCTGGCAAACCATACAGCGCTCGCATGCTGTGGCCAACTCTGTTCCTGTAATAGTAGCAAATCGAACTGGCTTTGAAGCTTCTCCTGTTGAGGGAGATCCGGGTATAGAATTTTGGGGACAAAGTTTTGTTGCTGGTCCACAAGGTGAAATTTTGGCCAAAGCGGCCAGCGACCAAGAACAAAACTTAGTCGTTGATATTGATTTAACTCGAACCGAACAAATCAAACGCATTTGGCCGTATTTTAGGGATCGTAGAATCGACGCCTATCAAGACTTAAGCAAACGTTGGCGAGATTAATCACGCCAAGGTCTAAGTTAAGCTTTAGCGCTTGGGCGACTGCTTACTGCAGCATACCAGCGTTGTAAATTAGGATATTGCTCGGTTAGTTTAATGTTGACGACCCGGGCAAAGTCTATGGCACACAAGGCTGTAATATCCGCTATGGTGAATCTGTCGGTAGCAATAAACTCAGATTCCCCTAACCGTTTTTCTAATAAACGTAAAAATCCCACTGCATTTTTACCTGCTACTTCACCGTATTCTTTTACCGGGATCATACGGTCTTTAAAATAACCTGTTGTATGTTGGAAGCACATACCAACTTGCCCAAAAAAGTACATTTCCACTTGTCTGTGCCACATGTCTATTTGGGCTTTTTCTAATGCACCTTGGCCTAATAAGTTGACCTCTGGATACATTTCTTCGAAATACAAACAAATGGCTGCGGCTTCGCTAATACAAGTGCCATCGTCTAACTCAAGAATGGGGATTTTACCCACTGGATTTTTGACGCGCATTTCAGGTGAAATATTTTCACCTTTTTGTAGATCCACTTGCACATATTCCATGGGAATGTTTTTTTCCGCCAAAAACATTCTTACACGTCTAGGAGAGGGGGCGGTATGAGTGTCGTATATCTTCATGCTTACCTGCTTTTGTAGTAGTTGAGTCGGGCTAAAGAGAATCTACTTTAGACAAGTTTGACTCTAAGCAAGATGCTCAATTTTAGCAAATAGTTTGAGGATCTTGGTGTTACTGCTTATCTAGCCAAGCTTTTAGTGCTTGCTGACCTGAAGATTGAATATCGGCATGATTTTGACTGACCCACCATTTTTCCATGATGCGTACATTTTTTTGATTAGCCTTATAAAATAAATCAAATAGGTCGCCAACCACGGGCAAACTACCTAACACAAAGTCAATAATGATGTGCCTTAACATTATCACTCTTAATGCTTTTGGTACCTCTATGGCTTTTGCATAAGCAAGAATACGTAAAGACACCAATAGCATAATAAAATCACCCACCACTGGCAGCAAACCCAGCCAAAAGTCTAATCCTAGCTGTATTCCAACAATAGGAATACGAATTTGACTATCTGCTAAGTTGGCTAATTTTTGCGCCCTAAGCAAAGCCTTGGGCGCTTTAATTGAATGGGGAGTGTGGCTCATCTAGCCTATGCTTTGCAGAATTTGTCCACAGAACCAAGCCATATAAGTTCCTACTGTATAACCTAGTACTGCCAACATAACCGCAACTGGCGCTAATGAAGGATGGAATGCCGAGGCGACTATAGGTGCAGAGGCCGCCCCACCCACATTGGCTTGACTGCCCACAGCCATATAAAACAAGGGTGCTTTAATTAATTTAGCTACACCCAACATTAAGGCTGCGTGAATGATCATCCAAATCGCTCCAATCAAGAAAAACAAAGGTTGATCGGCAATCATAGTGACGTCCATTTTCATACCTATAGTGGCAATTAAGATATACAAGAAGGCCGAGCCTACTTTAGAGGCACCTGCCCCTTCTAATTCGCGCACTTTAGTAAAAGACAAAGCCACCCCAACTGTACTGGCAAAAATGATCATCCAGAAAAACTTGCTATGGAAACTTAGCTTTTCTAATTCAGGGAAGTTTTCTACAAAATATGGGGTAATGTTATCGGCAAACAAATGCGCTAGGCCTGTTACCCCTAAGCCTACAGCCACAATTAACATAAGATCATTTAGGCTTGGAATACGTGCATGCTGCTCGTGAAAACTTTTAACCTTGTCTTTTAATGCATCAATGGCAGAGGTATCGGCGCCAGTTTTTGCATCTATGGCTTTAGCATTGGCGGCCATCACTAATAAAACAGCCATCCATAAATTCGCCACAATAATATCTACAGTGACCATAGCCGAAAACATTTGATCACCTGCACCATAGATTTCTTTCATGGCAGCCTGATTGGCACTTCCGCCTATCCAGCTTCCTGCTACTGTGGTCATACCGCGCCATACTGCATCTGGACCATTATTGTTTAATAATTCGGGCACTATTGCAGACACAATTAACAACGCAATTGGCCCACCAATGACAATACCTAAGGTACCAGTAAAAAATAAGATCAGTGCTTTACTGCCTAAGCGCGCTATGGCTTTTAGGTCAACACTTATAGTAAGCAGTACTAAACAAGCGGGTAATAAATAACGCGAAGCCACGTAATATAAATTAGATTGTTCGCCATCAATTAAACCAAAAGTATTTAATAAAGAAGGCAAAAAGTAACAAAGCAACACTGAAGGCACAAACATATAAAACTTGCGCCAAAAAGGAGTGTTAAGCTTTGCTGTATAAAATACCAAGCCAAGTAACATGGCTAAGATCCCCATAATGGTGGCATCGTTGGTAAATAGTGGTGAGTGGACCACAGCTTGATCCGCTAAAGTTTGTGTCGACATAAATTTTCCTGCGTAGCTTCCCTATAACAGCATGTCCTGTTGGGATTATTATTTTTACCTTTTATTATTAGATTGAATAACAATGACTCAATCAGAGATAGGCTTTTTTTTGTAAATTAAATGTTACCACACTCCCATTAAAGGGTCTTGTGCTTGTAATAAGGTTACTTGCTTGCTCCTAATTGTTTAGCTAATTCTTGTCTTTGCTCTGGGTTTTGAACGTCTAGCTCCTCTAACCAACATTGGCTGTGCTGCTCAACCAATTGGCTCAACATAGCTATATGTTGTTTATCGGCATTGAGTGCCGCAATATACTCATAACGCTCACCGCCCGCTTGTATAAAGTATTCACGGTTTTCTTCGCCAATTTCTTCTATGGTCTCTAAACAATCGGCAGAAAATCCTGGGCAAACTACCTGTACAGATTTAACCCCTTGATTGGCCATGTTTTTTAAAGAATGGTCGGTATAGGGCTTAAGCCATTCTTCTCGACCAAAACGTGATTGAAAACAGGTTAAATATTCATTGCTTTGTAAGCCTAATTCTTCGGCCACTAAGCGCGTGGTTTTATAACATTGACAGTGATAAGGGTCGCCATTTAGCAAGTAACGTTTAGGTATGCCATGATAACTAAAAACCAGTTTCTCAGCTCGCCCATGTTGTTGCCAGTGCGCCTTAATTTTTGCGGCTAGCGCTTTAATGTAATCTGTATTGTCGTGGTATTGGGTAATAAACCTCAACTCGGGGATCCAGCGAGTTTGCTGAAACTTTTTTGCCACTGCATCGAAGGTTGAAGCCGTAGTAGAGGCACAATACTGAGGGTACAAAGGCACGACTAAAAGTTTACGAACGCCTTGTTGCAGCATTTTGTCTAATACACTGTCGATAGAAGGCGAGCCATAACGCATAGCAAATTCTACCACTAGGTTTTCACCGTATTTGGCTTGTAATGAACCTCTTAATGCTTCAGTTTGATCTTGAGTATGAAATAACAAGGGCGAACCGCGCTCGGTCCAAACTGTGCTGTAAGCCTTAGCTGAACGCCTTGGACGAATATTTAAAATCACTAAATTCAATACCAGCCACCAAATCAAGCGTGGCACTTCCACTACTCTAGGGTCAGACAAAAACTCTTTTAAATAACGCTTTAACGCGCCTTTTTTAGGCGCATCAGGGGTGCCTAAATTAGTGACCAATACACCCACTCTATCTTGCTGTTGGTGGGTAAAATTCGGGCTACCTAGATATTTCATGACACACTCGTAAATAAAAGGGGACGGATTGAAAAATAAAGCGATAAAGCTTGTAAGTCAGAGCGCTATTTTGAACGACTTACTTTAAAAATCAATGAATTAAGCCACATATTCTAGGTAAAAACACAAAAACTGACTTATATTTGAATGAGGCCAAATAAAAGACAATTTGAAAAGTAACCAAGACCTAACTAGGCATGCATTAATAAAAATATCAGTTAGGTTATGTGTTAGTTCAGATAATGTGTATAAATTTTATGCAAAGATGTGCATGATGTGATTGTCTAGATATTAGGTTTAGCAAACTAAGATCTCGTTGTAACTATAAGGATTCCAGGATGGCGAACAAAAGCAAACAAGACAATTCTGTGCAAAACTCTCCTTCTAAAACCGAATCTAATGAATTAAGCGAATTAGCTAAACTTCGAAAAATAGTATTTGGTGAGGCAGAACTAAGCCTGATTGAGAGAATTAATGAGCTAAAACAAGATACCCATAAACAACTATCTGAATTACAACAAAATCTTGATAAACAAGCTGTTAGTCTACAAACCCAAATGAATGAAGGCTTTGCCAAACTTGAGCAGCATCTAGCGGCTTCAGAGCAAAGCCAAGAGCAAAAAAATTCAGATCTAAATGCCTATGCTGAACGCTTATCTTCAGAATTAGAAATGGCCGACACCGCCAATAAACAAGACAACGATGCACTGCATGAACGCCTTGACCAAGAAATTGCTAAATTAACTAAACAATTTACTCAACAGCTTGAACAAGCATTAGATAAGTTAAATCAAGTTTCAGGCGAACTAAACTCCTCTAAAACCGATAGAAAAACCTTGGCTAAATTGTTGGCAACTGTGGCTAGCAACCTTGAAACTGACGAAGGTGAGTAGCCTGAAACATGGCACAGTCACCTAACCCAGATGCGAAAAATCACGACCAAGCACAGATGCATAAACTCCGTGAGTTAGTGCTAGGGGTTGACGGATTTTACGTAAAACAAATTTTTCAGCATCACTCACGCGAATTACTTGCCGACAAGATCAGCGAGGCGTTAAAAGATCGTGAGTCTCAAGATGGCACAGTAAACAAAGTTTTAGTGCCCATAGTCGAAAAATCAGTAGAGCATTCTATCACTGTGCATAGCGAACAATTTGTTAGTTCTATGTACCCCATTATGGGTAAGTTAGTTAGAAAATCTGTGTCTGCTTTTATTGCCGAGCTTTTAGAAAAAACCAATACTCTTTTAGAAAACAGCTTAACTATTAAAGGTTTATCTTGGCGTATTAAAGCAAAACAATCTGGGGTGAGCTTTTCGCAATATGCTGCAAGCCAAACCTTTGATTATCGGGTTGAGCAAGTATTTTTAATCCATAGTGAAACTGGCTTGCTGCTTAATTCTGTTTCTTTAGGGATAGACACTCAAGCAGATGCAGACCTGATATCTTCGATGTTAGTAGCGATCAACGACTTCGTTTCTGATTCTTTTAGACAAAACCAAACTAACGATGACCAAACCTTAGATGTAGTTCAAACCGATAATTTCACCCTACTGTTAAAACAAGGGCCTAAAGCCTTTGTAGTGGCTGCTATTACCGGCAATATGCCACAAAAAGTCGGTAATAAATTACAAAAAACAGTTGAAGACATACATAAAATTTACGAACAAGAACTTAAAGATTTTAACGGTGATATCACGCCTTTTGCCGATAGTGAAGATCAATTAAGAGACTGCCTTATGGCAGAGCTTAAACAAGAAGCACAGAAAAAAAAGCGCCGCCCTTGGTTAGCCTATCTACTGCTAAGCAGCTTTTTAATTGGCATAAGCTATATAGCCGTAAAAAAATGGCAAACCCATGAGTTGTTGCAAAAACTAGCTTTGATCGAGCAAACCCCTGGTATTTTAATTACTCAATTAGATTCGCAGGGTTTAGATAAAGTTTTTCTGGGAGTGATGCGAGATCCTAATGCGCCGACCGTACAAAGCTGGTTAACTGCGCGCAATTTAGATAGCAACAAAATAACCATAAAAGAAACCGCTTTTTTATCACTAGACCCAAGTTTGATACAACAAAAAACCACCGAGATAGTCGCTACTTATGATGACCTTGAGGTGTTATGGTCTGAAGGTAAACCTTTGTTTTATGGTAATTTAAGTCGAACTGAAAAATGGCAATTAGAACAACAATTAAGCAATCTTTTAGGATTAAACTTTAGCCTCCAATGGTTAGATAACATTAAGATAAAAGAGCCTGAGAATGCCCAAGCAAAAAATCCACAGATTCTTAAGTCACTAATGAATATGCATATTGCCGAGCTTGAACAAATAAACCTTGGTTTTGAACCAAACAACAGTGACTTATCTCCTAGTGCTTTAGAACAACTTATCAGGGTAAAGACCCTATTTGAGCAAATAGTCGCCCTAGCCGACCAACAAAACTTATCTATTGGTTTAATTATTATTGGTGCAAGCGATGCGTTAGGCTCAACATCACATAACAAGACTTTGAGTCAAAAGCGCGCAGACAATGCAAAACTTAAATTGCAACAATTAGGGCTACAAGCTAATCGACTTAATTCCGTGGGGTTAGGGGCAATTACTTTAGCCAAACGCACTGAAGGAGTACGTAAAGTGTTATTTAATGTGGTTTACTTTGAAAACGAATAATAAAACTTATTAAACATGGTTTATTTCATCAATCTAAAATTATAAGAAATTCTATGATCCATAAAAAAGTATGCATTTTGGGCGCCACTGGAGTGGGTAAAACCAGTTTAGTTAAACAGTTTGTAGAAGGGTTATTTTCTGAAAAATACCTAACCTCAATTGGTGTAAAAATAGATAAAAAACAAGTGTACACCAATAAAGGCGAGGTGCAATTAATGTTATGGGACATAGAAGGCATTGACAGATACTGCGGCTTTCAACCTAAATACCTAAGAGGCGCTTCTGCTTTTATAATTGTTGTAGATCATACCCGTTCACAATCGTTAGTCGAAGGTGCAGAAATCCAAAGTATGGTGTCTGAAGTGGCAGACATCCCAGGGGTTTTGGTCATTAATAAAACCGATTTACCAGCGAGTTGGCATTGGAGTGAAGAAGAAATTCATGAGAAAAAGTCAGGCTTTAAGCAGACTTTTTTAACCAGTGCCAAAACCGGTGAAGGTGTTGAAGATATGTTTACTTACGTCGCTCAGTTGCTATTGGATTAACCTTACTTATGGATACTGCATTACTTTCATCTTTAGGCCTATTAAATTGTTTAGTATTCAAACGCCTCGGCGCGGGGGAGTTTGAATTAATTTACAACCAAGCTGCATGGAAAGATGAGTGGTTACCCAGCAATGCCCAGATAGTGAAATTCGAAAATGAAGCGGGTTACCTTGAAGATTTTTTAATTGATGCAGAAAATTTATGGCGTAACCAAGCATTCGGAAAAATTAAGTCGGGAATTTGGTCAGAACAAACCTCTAAACAAACCCTTAGATTGGAAGCGTCGGCCATTGCTACCGAGCTCGACAATTATTTAGTCATAGACAATGTCAGCGCTAAATACATGGACAAGCAAGAAACCTTGCAAATTGCCCGAGAACTGGCCTTTTCACAAGAACAAATCACCAGTCAACATCAATACATTAATGCGCGTTTAGATCAAATTCTGTGTGATAGCCATGACCTCACAAGATCACAGAATCCGGTTAATCTACTGCTAAATCAAACAGAATTAGGGGTACTCATTTTAGATCAGCATTTAGCTAAAGTGGGCTGTAATTCGGTACTTATTGAATTATTTAGCGAGCTAAATAACGCATCAAATAACCACATAGAACAACAAATTCTAACTTTATTTAGCAGCCAATACCCTGAATGCGAAAGAATATTATCCACTCAAACCGCCTGGACAGGTGAGTTGTTTTTTCTAAACGCACAAAATGAAAACAAATGGATTAAGTTATCTCTACATCCCATCAAAAACCAAAGTATGGAATTGCAAAATTGGATTGTAGTGGTCAGTGATGTCACGCAAATTAAATACCTGCAGAAAAGAAACGAAAAACTCACGCATTTTGATGACTTAACCGGCTTACCAAATAGACAACATTTTTGGCACAAACTCAGTCATAGCATTCAAATAGGCCTGCCATTTTATTTACTGTATATCGACATTAAACAGTTTCAGCGAATTAACGAAATTCATGGTTACCAAGAAGGCGATAGCCTAATAAAAGAATTATCCAAACGGCTAAAATCGACTTTATCAGAACAAGATATTCTCGCCAGAATTGGCGGTACTGAGTTTGCGCTGATAAAAACCATTTCGCCCGCAGCAAGCCAAACGGCTGACAAACACCAAGCTGAGTGCACTGAGTTAGCTCAATCCTTAATCGATATCACAAGCATTCCCGTTTATATGCCATCTGGAAAAAGTTGTGAGTTAGCGCTAAATATTGGAGCCGCCGCTTTTCCTGATGATGGTCAGTCCGCTGAGGAGTTGATGAAGTTTGCTGATCTGGCGGTTTTTTCTGCCAAAAAAGTTAATCACAGCAATATACAATTTTATTCAAAAGCGCTAGTTGAAGCCTCGCGAAAACGCATTGAAATGGAAGAGGCTTTACAAGAAGCCATTATAAACAACGAATTTGAACTGCATTTACAACCCATAATGTATTTAGACACAGATCAAGTACATAAAGCAGAAGTGTTAATTCGCTGGCGACAAGCCGATGGAAAGCTGATCAGTCCGGATGAGTTTATTCCTTTAGCTGAACAAACTGGACTCATTATTCCTATTGGAAAATGGGTGATAGCTCAAGCCTGTTATATATTTACTCAATTAAATCAATTAGGTAACCCTATTACACTGTCGATTAATTTGTCGCCTCGACAGGTTAAAGATCGTGGATTATTTGAGTTTATTAAGAAGCATTTACAAGAACAAAATATCGACCCTAAATATATCGAATTTGAATTAACTGAAGGGGTACTAATAGACGATTATCAAAAAGTATATGAGCTTTTAGATGAACTAAGAAAACTAGGGATCAGTGTTTCTATTGATGATTTTGGTACAGGTTTTAGTTCTTTGTCTTATTTGCAAAAATTACCCATAGACAGATTAAAAATCGATCGCGCATTTATTTCTCAGTTGTCTGAGTCTTCACAAAGCAGCGCTAGTGCATTAATTGTTGCCATAATCTCTATGGCACAAAGCCTTAATATGGAAGTGATTGCTGAAGGGGTTGAAACCCAAGTGCAAAAAGAGTTTTTACAAAACAATCAATGCAATATTGCCCAAGGTTATTTGTTTAGTCGCCCTTTACCTGTGCAAGACTTCTACCAATTAATTCAGCAAAACCCAAAAAACTAAGATTTCGACTGATTTTTTAACTCTGTTAACTGTAAGTGCAACAAGCTAATTTGAGCGGAAATCTCTTTTAAACTCGGCTCCCCTTCTGCCTCTTCTTTTTCTGCTCTGGCTTTAGCATTTTCTTGCTCCATCACATTCACAACTATGCCAATTACCATGTTTAAAAATGCAAAAGCCGTAAAGAATATAAAGCTTAAATAAAATACCCAACTCATGGGATACACTTCCATGGTTTCGTACATTACATCTGTCCAGTCTTCAAAGGTCATCACTCTAAATAGCGTTAACAGAGAAATGGTAATATCGCCCCAAAGTACTGGGTTAATGGCTTCAAAGAGCGTGCTACCAATGGCCGCATAAATATAAAAGATGATAAACATCAGTAACATCACGTAACCTAATTGGGGCAAAGCTTTAAGCAAAGAAACTAATAAAATTCGTAACTCAGGGATAATAGAGATCATCCGTAAAACTCTAAATACCCTAACTAAACGCGCGATAACGGCCAACTCAGCGTCATCGGCTGGCAATAAACTAACAAACACTATTAGGCTGTCGAAGATGTTCCAAAAACTCTTAAAAAAGTCTCGTTTTCTATGCTCGGCCAAAAACCTTATGGTTAGTTCAGTTAAGAAAAATGCACTAATAAACCAATCTAAAAACTTTGCCACCACCAACATAGTGTGTGACATTTCATAGGTTTTAGCGCCAACCAATAAAGCAGAAAATATGATCACTGTGACCACAAATATTTCAAATATTTTGTTACTGCGAATACGGATAAATTTATTTTGAAGAGTAGAGGCTTGCATAAAAGTGCTAACTATTTTCTAAGGGTTTGCTTGAATGGCCAATAGGGTAAATTGTTTAACATGGCTGTCAATCAGTAATAGGTTGACTAGGGCTTAAAACATAAAAAAGGGCAGTAAATACTGCCCTAGTTAATTAAACTTGTGATTAACTAGCTTGTGCAGCAACCAATCCGCGGTTTATGTCCATCAAATCTTGTTCAGTTAAATTACCCGAAGCGCGTTTTAAGCCTAAAATGGCACGAATAAAATCGTAGCGAGCACTTGCTAGATTGCGTCTGGCATCAAATAAGTTTCGGGTACTATTCAGTACATCTACTATGGTTCGAGTACCTACATCAAAGCCTGCTTCGGTAGCTTTTAAGGCGCTATCGGCAGAAACAACCGCTTGCTCTAAGGCACGAATAGTTGAAGTTGTGGCCAGCACATCATTGTAGGCAGCGCGCACCGAGCGTACGGTTGAGCGATAAGTTAATTCTAGGTTTTCACTGGCCGCAACATAACGATACCTTGCCTGTGCAGTTTGTGCGCTTACCGAACCGCCTGAATAAATAGGCACACTTAAATTAAGTGAAATAGAGCTGCTATCGCGAGCAGGGAAATTTGAATTGCCATTTATTTCAGTATCGTCACGTCCGTAACTGCCACGTAAAGACAAAGTAGGCAGATGCCCAGATTTTGCTAACGCTATATCTTCTTTCGCAATCTCTTTAGCTAAACTTCTTACCATCAAGTCGAGGTTTTTTTGTTCCGCTATTTTTAACCAATTTTCTACCCCTTCAGGAGTAGGACGAGACGCACTAAAGTTTTCGGTATTTAACACTGAAATATTTGTGTGGTACTTGCCAGTGATTTCGCGCATTTCTTCTAAACGCAACTCAACCACATTTTCAGCAATGATTTCTTGTGCCACAGTGTTGTCAAAGTTGGCCTGTGCTTCATGTACATCTGTTATAGCAGTTAGACCTACGTTGAACCTTTGTTTAGTTTGTTCCAGTTGACGCTCAATGGCACGTTTTTCGGCTTGTACAAAAGTTAAGCTGTCTTTAGCACGTAAAATCGCTAAATACGCATCTGTAGTTCTTACGATTAAGTCTTGCTTAGACAAGGCATAGCTAGTGTCGCTTTGTTGGGCAATTTTCTCTGCACGAGATAAGGCTAACCAATTACTTCTGTCGTACAAAGATAAGCTTAAACTTAAGTCTAACCCCAAGTTAGTTGAATCACTGTCGACTATACCAACAGTAGGGGCACCATTGCTGTCGGTTTCAAAATTAAATGATTCTGAGGTGCTATCTGAATAGCTAACTGAACCAGAAATTTGCGGTAACAATGCGGCTCTACTAAGAGGAATACCTTCAAAAGCTGCATCACGGTCTGCTTTGGCTCTATTGATAGTAGGATCTTTCTCTACTGCCATTTGATAAACTTGATAAAGGTCGTCAGCAAAAACAGAGGTCGATAGCCCCATGCTGATCAAGAGCGACAAAAATGTTTTTTTCATTGGTAATCCTATGTGTTTGCTAATCCGATCTTAGCCAGTAGCATTTAGCCGAATCCTATTTATTTGGGTAAAGTCTATGCAAATCAAGCGTTAACTAACATTCTTTAGTCGTAACACTTAGGCCTCAAGTGTAACAGAATATTTTATGTTATTAGTTGCTAAACTTGCTTACATGCCATGTGATAGGCTTGAAGCTGCAGTCATGCTTTTTTTGCAGCCTAATTTTTAGACCTAGCCGCAAAATTTTTTATGTTAATCGGAGAGTGTTTTGCCAGACCCTACACCAGCTAATCAACAATTTTCTTCACAAGATGTGCAAATTTTAGATAAAACGCCGCTTTATCAAGGCTTTTTTAACATGGTCAAATACCGTTTTAAACACAAGCTATTTGCAGGAGGCTGGAGCCAACCCGTTGAGCGCGAAATTTTTGAACGCGGACATGCTGTGGCGGTATTGCCCTACGACCCTGTGTTGGATGAAATTGTGCTCATTGAGCAAATTCGCATAGGGGCATTAGACACCTCTTGTAGCCCTTGGTTATTTGAAGTAGTAGCCGGCATGATAGATAAGGGCGAATCCCCTGAACAAGTATGTTGCCGAGAAGCAAAAGAAGAAGCGGGGTTAACCATTAAATCACTTACCAAAGCACTGAGTTATTTATCTAGCCCAGGTGGAACCACAGAGCGAATTCATATTTATATTGGACAGGTCGATGCTAGCCAAGCGCAAGGAGTGCATGGTTTAGACAATGAACAAGAAGACATTTTAGTTCGTCGAGTGTCTACTCAAACTGCAATACAGTGGATGGAGCAAGGCAAAATTGATAATGCTGCGAGCTTGATTGCGCTACAATGGTTTGTATTAAACAAAGCTAAACTCATTGCCAACTGGGAACAAAAATAACGTGTTAAAAAAGAAGTATGTGCCTCAATTAGCCAATATGCACCAAGTGTGTGAGGTTAATTACGGGCGTTTGTTACGCTTGCTTCCTGATTGTGATACCGAAAATCTCACCTTTCATTTTGATATTAATAATAACCTGCAATACACCATTACTATTGTTGAATGCAGTCGCTTTACTAGCACCATAGAAATGTCGCAAAAAAATCAAAGTGGCTATGCTTTTATGCGCCCTATAGTAAAAGTTAGGTTATACCATGATGCTAAAATGGCTGAAGTAATCAGCGCGCAAAATATTGGAGCGTTAGAGCCAAGTTACCGCTATCCAAATAGTCAAATGTACCAAAAAAATGAAAAAGAAATGGTGAATTTATTTTTAGCTGAGTGGTTACACTTTTGCCTAAGCGAAAAACAGCAACAACAAATTTTAACCAATTAGTTAGGCGTTAGTTGTGATAAAAATCGCCCAAATATCTGACTGCCATATTTTTTCTGATTCTGATAAATGTGGTTATCTGCAGATTAATCCTTATCAAAGTTTGCGCTTGGTATTGCAACACATTAAGCAACAACAACCCGACCTTTTAATAGTAACAGGGGATATTAGTGGTGACGCCAGCGGTGAGAGTTATCAGCATTTCCAGACTTTATTAAAACAAGCTAATCTCAGTTGTGAGCTGTATTTACTGCCAGGCAACCATGATGACCCAAGCCTGATGCAAGCGTGCTTTCCTGCGCATCAACTATGGATTAACTTACCCCATATTGCCCTTGGCTCAAGATGGCATTTACATTTATTAAGTACCCATGATGAAATAACCAAAGGCCAGCTTGAGAAAAGTAGTTTGATAAATCTGAATACTTATTTAACTGAGCATGCTGAGGGTTTTCATCTAATGGCAGCCCATCACCACCCTATTGCTACTGGGGGATGGATGGACCAACATGAATGGAAAAATCGAGATGAATTTAATGCCCTGATCAATCAACATGCCAATGTAAAAGGCGTGATTTATGGGCATATTCATCAGGCTAACCAAAAGCAAGTAAATGAGTGTTTATATATGTCTTGCCCAGCGACTTGTTGGCAATTCGATAGTCAGCCAGAGTTTAGCTTAGGCCAGCCCATTGCAGGTTATAGAATGCTAACACTGCTGGATTCAGGAAAGATCGAGAGTTCGACATATTATTTATAAGGAGTTTTAATATTTTGCCCTACCTAGTTATTTACCTGCATGGTTTTTTAAGTTCACCACAATCGGTTAAAGCGCAACAAACATTAAACTTTGTGCAACGCCATTATCCAGACTTATCCCTAGAGATCCCTTATTTAGGAAACTTTCCAGAGCAAGCAATCAACACCATTGAGCAACTAATTGAAAAGCATAAAGGCAAAAAGTTGCGTTTTATTGGCAGTTCATTAGGCGGCTATTTATCTACTTATATGGTCAACAAATATGCTGGAAAAGCCGTATTGATAAATCCTGCAGTGAAACCTTATGAACTCTTGTTAGACTTTATGGGCGAGCATAAAAATCCCTACACCCATGAAAGCTTTATCATAGAAGCAAAACACATTACTGAATTAAAACAGTATGATACGCCTAATTTATCCAGCAATTCGGAATTTTGGGTGTTATTACAAACCGCTGACGAAACCCTTGATTATCGCCAAGCTGAAAATAAATATCAGGCCCATAAACTGACTATTGAACAAGGTGGAGATCATAGTTTCCAAAATTTTCAGCGATTCTTACCAGAAATTTTTAGGTTTCTACTGCAAGACTAATTGAAGCTTGGTATAACATGTCTATATAAGAATAAATTGCGCTTGGTGGACTTTGCTACTAAGCATACTCTCGAATAAAAGAGCTCTGATTAACCACTATGTCAAATCAATATAACGCTGATGCTATTGAAGTTTTAAACGGTCTTGAGCCGGTACAACGTCGTCCTGGTATGTATACCGATACCACCCGCCCTAATCACTTAAGCCAAGAAGTGATTGATAACAGTGTAGATGAAGCCTTAGGTGGCTTTGCCAGTTCAATTCGTGTGGTGTTACATCCTGATCAATCATTAGAAGTAACAGACGACGGCCGCGGCATGCCAGTGGATATTCACCCAGAAGAAGGTATTTCTGGGGTTGAGTTAATTATGACTAAGCTGCATGCAGGGGGTAAATTTTCGAATAAAAACTATCAGTTTTCGGGTGGTTTGCATGGTGTAGGTATATCTGTAGTAAATGCCTTATCTAAACGAGTAGAAGTGACTATTAAACGCGATGGCAAAGTGCATCAAATTGCCTTTGAAAATGGCGATAAAGTTCAAGAGTTAGCCATAGTCGATACCTGTGGAAAACGTAATACAGGGACCAAAGTACATTTTTGGCCTGATCCACAATATTTTGATTCAGCTAAGTTTTCGGTCACTAAGTTGTTACATGTTTTACGCGCAAAAGCAGTTTTATGCCCAGGTTTACGTATTCGTTTTGATGACAAAGTTAGTAACGAAACCACAGAGTGGTATTTTGAAGACGGCTTACGAGACTACCTTTACCAATCGGTTAAAGACTATGTGACCTTGCCAGAGGATAGCCCTTTTGTAGGCTCTTTTTCTGGCAACAATGAAGCAGCAGATTGGGCAGTAATGTGGCTACCTGAAGGTGGCGAAATGGTCACTGAAAGTTATGTAAACCTGATCCCAACTGCTCAAGGCGGTACCCATGTAAATGGCCTGCGTCAGGGATTATTAGAATCCATGCGTGAGTTTTGTGAGTTTAGAAATTTACTGCCTAGAGGGGTAAAGCTGACTCCTGAAGATATATGGGATCGCTGTAGCTATATTTTATCTACCAAAATGCAAGATCCGCAGTTTGCAGGTCAAATTAAAGAGCGACTATCTTCGCGTCAAGCGGCCGCTTTTGTATCTGGTGTGGTGAAAGATGCCTTTAGTTTATGGTTAAACCAACACACAGATGTTGCCGAACTTTTAGCAGAAATGTGCATTAACAATGCGCAAAGTCGACTACGTCAAAGTAAAAAAGTGGCACGTAAAAAAATTACCCAAGGCCCAGCTTTACCAGGAAAACTAACCGATTGTTCAACTCAAGATTCAAGTCGTTCTGAATTATTTTTAGTTGAGGGTGACTCGGCAGGCGGCAGTGCTAAACAAGCTCGCGACCGAGAGTTTCAAGCCATCATGCCGTTACGCGGTAAAATTTTAAACAGTTGGGAAGTAGACTCTTCGCAAGTGCTTGCGTCACAAGAAATTCATGATATTTCTGTAGCGCTAGGCATAGATCCTGATTCAGAAGATTTATCTGGTTTACGTTACGACAAAATATGCATCTTAGCCGATGCAGACTCGGATGGACTGCACATTGCAACTTTGTTGTGTGCGTTATTTGTTAAACACTTTAGAACCTTAGTAAATACTGGACACGTTTATGTGGCCATGCCGCCTTTATTTAGAATAGATGTTGGCAAGGATGTTTATTACGCCTTAGACGAAGGTGAAAAAGAAGGAGTATTAGATCGCATAGTTGCCGAGAAAAAACGTGGCAAAGTCAATGTACAACGTTTTAAAGGCTTAGGTGAAATGAATCCTATGCAATTGCGCGAAACGACTATGGATCCCAATACTCGTAGGTTGGTTCAACTGACAGTTGAAGATGCTGATTTAATGTTAGAAACCATGGACATGTTACTAGCGAAAAAACGCGCACCTGACCGCAAAGAATGGCTAGAATCCAAAGGTAATATGGCGATAGTTTAGTTGCAAAAACTTATTAAATTTATACTGATTTTTTTACTGCTCGGCATGTTTTTAGTGCTTGGCCCCTTAGCAATAGTCGTTGAATCACAGCCTTTAGTGGTGGCCAATAGCGGCCAGCAAGTCGATCATGCTGAATCGGTAAAGCATTTAATGCAACAACTTAGTGCTGGTGCCAAAAATCGAACCCGTAAACAGCAATTAGTTATGAGTCAAAATCAACTCAATAGTCTTGTGGGTTTTGCCCAACGTGCAAACGGAAAAATTCAAGGTGAAGTAAAGATAACTGCAAATCAGGCAGAACTTTTTGCAAGCTATGCCCTACCTTCTAATCCTTTGGGCAACTACCTCAATTTACATGTGATTTTATTACCTGGTCCTGGGGTCAATATAAGTCAAGTGCAAGTTGGCCCTATTACAATAGCTGGTGACTATGCTTTAGCCACCTTAGTGAAAATTGCCAATTGGTATACTCAAAGTCAAATTGCTAGCCAATTTATTCAACAAGTAGAATACGTGGCAATGAACGATAAGATCATGCGTCTCACTGTGCTGCCATTGGGTAAATTTTTGCAAGATTTGAATGAATTGAAAGCTGGGGTAGCAGGGGTAACAGATCAAGAAAAGCGTCTAAGAACCGCCTTTTATCTAAAAAAGCTGTCTGAATTAAGCATTAGCCAAATGCCTATTCGTCAGTCGTTAGCGGCCTATATAGGCCCGTTATTTTCCCTAGCCTATGAACGTTCTACCTATAAAAGCGCCGCATTAGAAAATGAAGCGGCAATTATGGCCCTTGCTGTTTACGCAGGGCACCATAGATTTGCGAACTTACTGGGAGATGTACAACCTATTCCAGGCAAAATTTTGTTACCCAAAGCTAAACCGACCTTAAATAATAGGGTTGATCTTAATCAACATTTTATATTATCCGCGGCCCTCAAGATCCTCTCTGAGCAAGGATTAAGCATTGCTATTGGAGAATTTAAAGAACTAATGGACAGAGGCAATAATGGCAGTGGCTATAGTTTTGTAGACTTAGCCGCAGATATTGCCGGCGTTGAGTTTGCAATCTCGGCCACCCAATTAAGCAGTGCCCGAACCTTGCAACAAACACTCGCCAATAGCCAAGATGAAAGTTTGTTTTTTCCTGAGGTTAAGGATTTACCAGAAGGGCTATCAAAGACTGACTTTCAACAACAATTTGCACAGGTCGACAGCCCACAATATCTAGACATGATTGCCAATATCAAACAGCGCGTGGCACAACTGCCCATTCACACCACTAACTAAGTTTTTGCTTAGCGCGCGTTTTTCTGAAATTGAGACAAGGTGGTTAACATCAATTCAATTTTTTTAACCAACTCAGGCAAGGCTTGTTTTATTTGTTGTTCAGATTGCTTTTCTAAATCCAAGATGTCTGCAGCTAGCTCTTCTACATAAGGTTTAAATAAGCGGCTATTGGCTTTAAACCCAGCGTCTTGGGCAAAAATAGCACTAAACTTGCCTTTTCCATCTTGTTGTAACTGCGCAATAATATTGTCTGCGTCAATAGATTTGCGGTAAATAACTTGAACATTTTCGGCTAGCGATTGAATAATGGTTTGCATAACTAAAGTTTTACTTAATATGGTCGATATATCTCTGATGCGGGCGATTTTGCCTGTTTTTATACTTTGCTACAAGCGATAAGGAGCACAGTATGGATATTTCTACGGCAGGGACGGCTAGCTCTGGTAATTCTACCCTTGAAATTAAATCTTTACAGTTGGCTAAGTCTCAACAAAAGATTGAAGGTCAAGCTACCATAGAATTAATAGAAGCTGCCGCAGCACCCAAAGTAACCTCTGCTAATCCAGCAATAGGATCAAATATTGATACTTATGCTTGAGGGGTTAACGTTAAGCTAGGGATGAAGCTGTAAATCAAGTGGCGTTTTGCCAGGCTGGCCACCTATTTCTCGCACGAGTTTAGGCACCAGATAACCTGGCTGGCGTTTTATTAATTCTTTGATTAATTCTATTGCCTGCACCTCTGGCAGGTCAAAGTGTGCCGCCCCCTGAACTTTATCTAACACATGCAAATAATAAGGCATCACCCCAACCTCAAATAAGCCCTCATTTAACGCTATTTGCTGCTCCACATCATCATTGATACCTTTCAACAGCACAGCTTGGTTTAGCAAAGTCACCCCTGCTTGTTTTAGTTTATCCATGGCTGAAGCAAAGTGTTTATCGATTTCGTTGGCATGATTAATGTGCAATACCATAACCGGCTTCAAACGTGACTTAGTAAACCATTTGAGCAATTCTGGAGTAATTCTAGAGGGTATCACCACAGGTAAACGCGTGTGTATACGTAAGCGTTTTACATGACCAATAGCTGCTATTTGTTCAGTTAACCAAAGCAAGAAGTCGTCTTTAGCCATTAACGGGTCGCCCCCCGAATAAATCACTTCGTCAATATTTGGATTATTTGCAATATAGGTTAAGGCCTGTTGCCACTGATGTTTGTTTAAGTGATTGTCTGCATAAGGAAAATGCCGCCTAAAACAATATCGGCAATTTATCGCACAGCCGCCTCGTACTAACAATAACAAACGGTTTTTATACTTATGTAAAATGCCGGGTTGCTGATTGTCTTGCTCTAAAAGTGGATCGGCAGAATATCCCGCCGGGCTGTCAAATTCACTTTTTTGGGTAAACACTTGTAAAAATAAAGGGTCTTTAGGATCGGCTTTTTTCATTCGTTCAGCAAAGGGTCTAGGTACGCGCATAGGGAATAACTTGCGTGCAGCTAAGTCCTCAGAAAATCCTTCTGGGTCTAAATTAAGGAAATTAAGTAAAGAAACTGGGTCAGAAAAGGCCATTGCCAGTTCTTTTTGCCAGTTACTCTCTACAGTCATGAGTTTTTTAGGTATTATTTGTGTCAATTACAGACTCAGCATAGTTAATTTACGAGGACACATGGCTAATTTCAGCACAAATGAGTTTAAAGCGGGCCTTAAGATAATGCTCGACGGCGAACCTTGCAACATTCTTGAGAATGAATTTGTTAAACCAGGTAAAGGCCAAGCCTTTAATAGAGTTAAAATTCGTAAACTTATATCAGGTAAAGTCATCGAAAAAACCTTTAAGTCGGGTGATTCGGTTGAAGGTGCAGATGTAATGGATACTGACTTGGCATACTTGTATGCCGACGGTGAGTTTTGGCACTTTATGAATAACGAAACCTTTGAACAAATCGCCGCTGACGAAAAAGCTGTAGGTGATAGCGTTAAATGGTTAGTTGAAAACGACACTTGCACTATTACCTTATGGAATGGCGCCCCTATTGCTGTGCAACCTGCCAACTTTGTTGAGCTAGAAATCACTGAAACTGACCCAGGTTTGAAAGGCGATACGGCAGGCACAGGTGGTAAACCAGCCACTCTATCTACTGGTGCTGTGGTACGTGTACCTTTATTTGTACAAACTGGTGAAGTGGTTAGAGTTGATACTCGTAGCGGCGAATACGTTTCACGCGCTCAAAAATAATACTCCTATTTAAAGTGATGGGTAACTAAGCTTAATTAGCTTACCCATCGCCTATTCTTTCCCCTAAAGGGCGTCACTCCTAGTATCAAACCTACAATTTATAAAGCATCATATTTAAGAGAATAAGCGTGTTTCTCCTGCCTGACGGCGTTTAGCTTTTACCACAAACAATAGAGCCAACAATCCAGGTAAGGCTTGCACATAAACAATATTAAGATTGACTGTTAAGCCACCAAATACCCCTGCTACAGCTACACAAATTAACAAAAATACCTTTAAACTTTGATTGCCTGAGAGTAAAGCCCATAACAAGCCAAAACCTAAAAAGCCATTATATAAGCCTTGATTCATGGCTAATAATTCAGTGGCCGCGGCCATTTCTGGGGTAAGTGAAAATATACTGTGGCCTAAAGGATGATCCCAATAAAACATTTCTAGCACCATAAACCCCATGTGCAATGCAGCCACTAAAAATGTCATAAAACCGGCCCAAAACTTCATAAATACTACCTTAGCGTGCTGCGAATAGTGCTCATAGTGTGGCAATTCGTATCTAGTTGCAAGAGAACTGGTCGATCACTTGGAGATAACAGCAAATTGCCCGCTAAAACACAAAAAGCGCCCTAAGGCGCTTTTTGACTATTAAAACTAAGGCTATTTCTGGCCTTTTCGACCTTTCATATATCTGAAGAAGTCGCTGTCAGGCTCTACCACTAACACATCTTGTTTATTGCTAAAGCTCTTTTTATAAGCATCCATACTACGTAAGAAACTATAAAATTCAGGATCTTTGGTATAGGTATCGGCATAGATTTTTGCCGCTAGTGCATCACCTTCACCTTTTAACTTACGTAAATTACGCTCAGCATCAGCCAACATAACTGTTACTTTGGCATCGATATCAGCTTTGATAAACTCAGCTTTCTCTTTACCTTCTGAACGGTGCTCTCTAGCTACAGCTTCACGTTCGGTGCGCATTCTTTGGAATATAAAATTACGAACTTCAAGAGGTAAATTAATTTGTTTTACCCTTACATCTACAATTTTAATACCTAGCTCATCTGAACTAGCTGATGCTTGTTCCATGGCACCATCCATTAATTCTGCACGCTCACCAGAGACTATTTGCTGAATGGTTCGGGTACCAAACTCTGAACGTAAACCGTTGTTTACTTTTTGTTGTAGTAGAACTTCTGCACTACTTTTAATGCCACCAGTGGCTAGGTAGTACTTAGCAAAGTCTTCTATTCTCCATTTAACATAGAGATCAACAATTAAGTCTTTTTTCTCTGAAGTCACAAATCTATCTGGAACTTCATCAAGGGTTTGAATACGCGAATCTAGTTTCACCACTCGATCAAAAAAGGGTAATTTAAGATGTAAGCCAGGCTCAAATACTGTAGTTTTCCCTGTTTCACTATCCCGTTGCACTTTACCAAATTGAATGACAATGGCTTTGCTGCCTTCTTCAACAACAAACAAAGCACCCGACGCTAAAATCGCTACAACGACAATTAATAATCCAATAAAATTTTTCATGCCTTAGTTTCTCCCACTACGTAAGCCACTACTGCGACTGCTTCTAGAATTGCTGACCGGTTGATCATCGTTGTCTTGATTACGTAATCCTTCTAAGGTACTGCGAATATTGGCAGGAACTGTAGGACCAGACTGGGTGCCTAAGATTTTATCTAAAGGCAAATACATCATGTTGCCTGTCCCTTGGGTGTCTATCAATATCTTGCTGGTATTGCCATAAACCTCTTCTAAGGTTTCGATATAGATACGGCTACGTGTAACTTCAGGAGCAGCAATATACTGAGGTAATAACTCTTCAAAACGTGCAATTTCACCTTGAGCTTCTAAAATTACTCGCTCTTTATAAGCTTGTGCTTCTTGCGCCATACGGTTTACTTGACCACGAGCTCTTGGTTCAATTTCACGTGAATAAGCTTGAGCTTCGTTGATAAAACGTTGCTCATCTTCTTGTGCAGCAATAGCATCATCAAAAGCTTCTTTTACTTCTTCTGGAGGTCTAGCATCCCTAAAGTTCATATCAACAATGGAAATCCCCATGTCGTAAGACTCTATAATGCCCGTTAATTCGTCGCGTACGCTTTGGCGCGCCGTTTCACGACCGCTGGTTAAGATATCATCCATTTTTGAATGGCCAACCACGTAACGAATAGCGCTATCAAAGGCTTGGCTTAAGCTTTCTTCTGGGCTAGTTACTGCAAAGCTGTATTTATAAGGTTCTAAAATACGGTATTGCACTTCCATTTCTACTCGTACCACGTTTTCATCTTCAGTTAACATTGAACCAGATGAAGGCATAGAGCGAACTGTTTGCACATCAACAGGGAGCACCTTGTCTATAAAGGTAGGTTTCCATTGCAAACCAGGCTCAACAAAATGGCTGAATTCGCCAAAACGCAAAACCACACCGCGCTCAGCTTCTCTTATGGTATAAATACCGCTTAAAAACCAGCCTACAACCACAATACCTAGAATAACCAGTATGCCAAATCCACCTAAGCTGCTACCACCAGACGAACCGCCTTTGTTGCCGCCAAACTTGCCAAACTTATTCATTAAATTTTTGAACACTTCGTCTAAATCAGGCGGGCCTTGATCTCGCCCCCCTTTATTTTTCCAAGGATCATTATTATTTCCACCGGGCTCATTCCAAGCCATCATTTTTCTCCAACTAGTTAATTCAAAAAGAAGGGGCTAGCCCCTTTATTATTTATATTTAAAACTTGTTACTTGATTGCTCGAAAGTTAACTCTTTACGATATAAGACTCTAAATCGCCATCAACTCGCTTTAACAATCTCGACCAATCACTTTTTTCCATTTTAACTTGTACTTGCCAGTGCCCATCGTCTGTATAACTTTGTGACGATATACAATTTAAATCAAAAAACACACCTCTTAGGCTGCTTTTTTCAGGCGGAATAGACAGGGTATATTGCACCATGTTTTTAGACAAACATTCTGTAATGGCAGTTAATAATAAATCAATGCCTATACCTTGTTGCGCCGACAACCAAACCCTGATTGGCACACCGTTTTCGTCACGGTCGATCTTGGCTTCTACACTTGGCATTTTATCTATTTTATTACATACCACCAGCTGCTGAATTTCATCTGCTTCGATTTCTTCCAAGACTTCGTTAACTTGGTCAATATTCTCTCGGAACTGTTCATCAGCATAATCCACCACATGCAATAACAAGTCTGCTTGTTGCGTTTCTAAAAGAGTGGCTTTAAATGCCGCAATTAGATCATGGGGTAGGTGACGAATAAAACCAACCGTATCAGCCAGAATCGCTGAACCAATATCTTGTAACTGAATCTTTCTAAGTGTGGGATCGAGTGTAGCAAACAATTGGTCAGCCGCATAAACATCTGAAGCCGTCATAGTATTAAACAAGGTTGATTTACCCGCATTGGTGTATCCCACTAAAGAGACTGTGGGGATCTCGGCACGTACTCTTGCTCTTCGGCCTTGCTCTCGTTGCTTTTGGACTTTTTCTAAACGACGCAGTATCGCTTTAATTCTAGCTCTAAGTAAACGCCTATCGGTTTCAAGTTGGGTTTCACCTGGCCCTCGTAAACCAATGCCGCCTTTTTGCCTTTCTAAATGAGTCCAGCCTCGGATAAGACGCGTACTTATATGCCTTAATTGCGCTAACTCAACTTGTAATTTACCTTCATGAGTTCTAGCTCTTTGCGCAAAGATATCCAAGATCAAACCGGTTCGGTCTAACACCCTGCATTTGCACAATTGCTCTAAATTTCTTTCTTGAGATGGGGATAAACTATGATTAAAGATAACCACATCGGCCTGATTAGCCTGCACTGCGTTGGCAATCTCTTGGGCCTTACCCGAGCCGACAAAATACCTAGCCTGGGGTGCTTGTCGCGAACCCGTCACTACATCAATGGCATTTACACCTGCCGACGACACCAGCAATTGCAACTCTAACAAGTCTTCTTTGCTGTTTTCATCAGAAAAATCTACATGTACTAAAACAGCTTGTTCGCCTGCTTCGTAACGATCAAACAAGCCGTTCTCCTAAAACCATATTTTAACTTTCGTCTGAATCCGCTTGACCAGCAGTAGGCATAGGAATAGCGCGTGATGGAACCACAGTAGAAATTGCATGCTTATATACCATTTGACTTACGGTATTTTTTAGTAAAATTACAAACTGGTCAAATGATTCAACTTGACCTTGTAACTTAATACCATTAACAAGGTAAATGGATACAGGAATGCGTTCTTTACGAAGCGCATTTAGGAATGGGTCTTGTAGTGATTGCCCTTTTGCCATGATCTGTCCTTTTTCTTTTTATTATGAAAATTTTACCCTACACCAAAGATTATACAGTAAAACCTATAGCTGTATAGACTTGAGCATTCTATGTTAGCGCTGAAATTCACTCAGCTTTATAACTTTTGACAAATTGTCAGAGCTAAAGGTATCAAGCGAGTAAATATTTTCCCACCCCCTAAGCCAAGTTAATTGTCTTTTTGCTAATTGTCTAGTGGCAGCAATTGATTTATCACGCATATCACTAAAACTAGACTCTCCGTCTAAATATTGCCACATCTGACGATAACCCACGCACCTTATAGAGGGTAAATCTAAATGCAGATCACCTCTGGCGCGCAATTTTTCTACTTCTTGCTGAAACCCTGCTTCAATCATCAAGTCAAAACGCTGTTCAATACGTTGATGTAATACCTTTCTATCCTCAGGCGCAATACAAAATTGTTTCACTTTGTAACCTATGGGGTCAGATTTAGTTGCCATCAAGTCTGTCATCGACCGATTTGTTAAAAAATAAACCTCTAATGCTCTAATTAACCTTTGTGGATCATTTGGATGAATACGTTGTGCCGATACAGGATCAACCTCTGCAAGTTGTTGATGTAATTTTTCCCAACCAAATTCTTGCGCCTGTTGCTGAATTTGTTGACGTACTTTTTGATCAGATTCAGGCAAAGGCGACAATCCATCAATTAAGGCTTTGTAGTACATCATGGTGCCGCCCACCAAAAGTGGGATCTTGCCTTTATTGGTTATTTCTTGCATGGCATCTAAAGCGTCTCGACGAAACTCGGCCACCGAATAACTTTGTGCAGGGTCGAGTATGTCTATTAACCTGTGCGGAGCTTGCTCAAGCTCTTCTAAAGTAGGTTTGGCTGTGCCTATATCCATACCTCGATAAATCAGTGCTGAATCAACACTAATAATTTCGCAAGGTAATGCCGCGCAAAGTTCTATGGCTAAAGCGGTTTTACCTGAAGCAGTGGGGCCCATTAAAAAAATAGCAGGTGGCAGCTGGCTGCTGTCTTGTTGATTAGCCTTAGTCATAGTTTGCTATCCATTCACTTAAAGCTACAGGTCGACCAATAGATGCAAGCAACTTGCCTAGCTCTTTGTCTTGATTTAGCCACATTTGAATTTGTTGATTGTCAACTTGCATAGAAGCAACCATACAAGCTAGTAAATGCTTACGTACTGTTAAACTATCGGTTTTAGGGCATTGTAGAATATCAGTAAAACATTCAGCCCAGTTTAACTGCCTAAAGCCGGCTGGCACTTTTCTGATCATTAAACGTGTTAGTGTCCAGCCAATTTCAACTGAATTTTCTAATAACCCCTGATATAAGTCCTTCGCTTGACTTAATAAAGCAGGCTCGGCGGCAATAGAAATAGGCATTAACAAAGGCTGGCTCACTGGCAAGGCAACATCAAACTGAGCCTTTAACTTAGCTAAATGTAAGGCTTGAATACTAATTAAATAAAACTGTTGTTCAACCTGAGCAATCAACTGCTCATTATTCACTTTTAACCACTGCCCTACCCCTAAGGAAGTTGGCTCTGATTCGACTGGGCTTTGCTGCTCTTGATTGAAAGCAGAAGCATTTGGTGTCATTAGCTGCTGATAGTTTTCGCTACTTTGCCGAGCAATAGGTGCAGAACTTAGCGCATGATGAGCATGGGCTTTTTTACCTAGATCTTGAGCTGATACACTAGCGCCGCTAGGTGTTTGGCTATAAGAATGACTATGTTCTGCTAACTGCGGTTTATCACTCACATATTGTAACGGCTGAATATAATCGTGTTTAGGCGCGGCTTCTGGCAGTTGTTGGTTAATAGCAGTGTGATTACCCTCTGCAAAAAACTGTTGCATTGCATCTGTTAATGCACGAAAAATAAAATCATGTACCAGTCGCGCTTTATGAAATCTCACCTCGTGTTTAGCTGGATGTACATTCACATCCACTTGGTCGGGCGGTAGGTTTAAATAAAGCACATAATCAAGGGCAATGCTTTTTCCCATGTTTTCTTCAAATGCTTGTCGAATAGCATGATTAATGAGTTTATCCCGCATCATGCGGCCATTCACATAAAAATATTGGCACTCAGCCGCAGCTTTATTTGCATTGGGTTGGGTCATCCAGCCTTTAAGCTCAAATTCTTGATAGCTGCTATTTAGCTCAATACAATTTTGTGCAAAATCTTGCCCACAAATTGCGGCAATACGTTTAAGCTGATTGCTTTGCTGAGTCACAGCAGGATATTTACGCAACAACTTATTATTGTGTTTTAAACTAAAACTCACATCAAAGCGGCTAAGGGCAATACGCCTAAGCAACTCATCTATGTGGCTAAATTCCGTTTTTTCAGTACGTAAAAACTTACGTCTTGCTGGAGTATTAAAAAACAAATCTAACACTTCTACACTGCTGCCATTTGGATGAGCTATGGGGTTAACTTTCACTTCCATATCTCGCCCTTCACAACTTGCTTGCCAGGCTTGTGTTTGCTCACTGGGCTTAGAGTTTAACGCCAATCGAGATACCGAACTGATACTGGCTAAGGCCTCACCTCTAAAGCCTAAGCTACAAATGGCTTCTAAATCATCTAATTTAGAAATTTTACTAGTAGCATGTCGACTTAAGGCTAAAGCTAGTTCTTGTTTAGGAATACCTTTGCCATTATCTCGAATTAAAATGCGCTTGTGCCCGCCTTTATCTATCTCGATTTCAATAGAGTTTGCTTGAGCATCTAAGCTATTTTCTAAAAGTTCTTTCACCACAGAAGCAGGACGTTCTACTACTTCTCCAGCAGCAATTTGGTTAGCTAACCTAGCGGGTAGAATTTGAATGGGCAAATGACAAACCTTGGTTGTAAAGCGATAAAAATTTAGGTGCGAGGAATGGTTAATACCTGACCGATACGCACCACGTCAGAATGAAGATTATTGGCTTTTTTAAGTGAGCTAACTCGTACATTATAGCGCTGAGCTAACAGCGATAAAGATTCGCCGCTACGCACCTTATGAGTGCGATTTTCTCGCTTCCACTTAGCCCATAAAGAGCCATCTGGAGGCGAGTCCTTAAAATGGCTTTTTAATCCGGCAAAAATCGATTGGGCTAACTTTTTACGATAGGCCGACCAATTTAAATTCTTTTCTTCTCGTGGATTAGAAATAAAGCCCGTCTCCACCAAAATAGAAGGGATATCTGGCGCAGTTAACACAGCTAAGCTAGCCGCTTGTGGCGTTTTTTTATGTAGCTTAGTGACTTTGCCAAGTTGTTTAATCATATCGCGACTTAGGTCATAACTTGTGGTTAACGAATGATCCATAGACATATCTAATAAGGCTTGGGCTAAATATCTTTCATTGGCAGTATCTTGAATAATTTCAGCTGCCCCACCTAATAATTCTGAGTGACGTTCGGTTCTTTCCATCCAACGACCCAGCTCGGTATTGGCCCTTTTCATCGACAATACCCACACTGAGGCACCGCTTGGCTGAGGCGTAGTAAAGGCATCGGCGTGGATAGACACTAACATATCGGCTTTATGTTTCCGGGCAATTTGTGGACGAGCATTAGGCGAAATATAATAGTCACCGGTGCGGGTCATCACGGATGTCATGCCTTTTTCATCATTGATCAGCTTCTGCAACATTTTAGCAATGCCCAAGGTCACATTTTTTTCATAACTGCCAGCGCGACCAATGGAGCCAGGATCTTCACCGCCGTGGCCTGCATCTATTACCACTATGATATCTCTGTCGGTGGCTGATTTAGCATCTAAAACAATTTGTGGGGTGGCGGGGCTATCGTCATTTAAATCCACCACTAACCTATTGCCATAAGGAGCTGTAGGTGGCAAAGCAAAAATATTGTTGTCTAGTTTTTTACTGAGCTCTATTACCACACGCACAGACTTTGCATCTTTGGCGGTGCTATAACGAATTTTTTTAATTAGCTGACTGTCGTTGGTGATCTTAGAAAAATCAAAATTACGTGGCGTATTGGCAATATCAATCACCAAACGTTGTGGATTGTCTAAGGTAAAATAACTAAATTTAGGAGTGTCGGATAAATCAAAAACTAAACGCGTACTGCTCGGTGAAGGCCAAATACGTAGGCCTTCTATGCTATTTTGGGCCAAACTAGCAAAACTCAAAAACATCAGCATTAAGCTGATGCAAAACCCATTAAATTTTATCGAACAAAACTGCGGCATTATTGAGCTTTTGAGTTCATAAGATTAAGCAAGTCCATACCTTTTTGCGATGCTGCCTGCATGGTTAGATGTCTTCCAGTTTCAGTGTATTCCATACTAATCTGTAAATCAGCCGGTGCCAAGAGCCCCGCCCCTTTGTCTGGCCATTCAATTAAACAGATACAATCTGTTTCAAAATAATCGCGGATCCCCATAAACTCCAGCTCTTCAGGATCGGCAAGTCGATATAGATCAAAATGAAACACCCGCCAATTAGCCAATTCATAAGGCTCAACCAAAGTGTAAGTGGGGCTTTTTACATTACCCTGATGCCCTAAGGCTTGAATAAATCCTCGACTAAAAGTGGTTTTGCCTGCACCTAAATCACCACTAAGGTAAATCACTATTCCTTGTTGACACAAGCTAGCCAGCTGCTTGGCAAAGTCTACAGTAGCTTGTTCGTTAGCCAGTGCTATGGAAAATGCCGATTTTTCAGCTGCTGGAGAATCTAAAGACATGGTTATCGTCCATTAACAATAGCGCGTAAGGCGCAAAACAAATCTGACGCTATCATACCACGTTGACCATATTGGTTGGCAACTCTATCGCCTGCTTCTGCGTGCATACAAACCGCATATAAGGCGGCGTTTTGTGCACTAAAGTTTTGTCCGAGCAATGCCGCTGCCACGCCAGTTAACAGATCGCCCATGCCTGCTGTAGCCATACCAGGATTGCCCCCAGTGCATACCAAGCTTACTGGCCAATCACTAGTTTTAGGGGCGCAAATAATACTGCCCGCGCCTTTTAATACACACACTGCATTTAAGCGTTGGCTAAGACTGTGACTTGCTGCATACCTATCACTTTCGATATCAGCAATAGTGCAATTTAACAATCGACTGGCTTCACCAGGGTGGGGAGTGATAATACAAGCAGGTAAGTTTGCCAAAATCGCCAGCACTCTATTATCTGTTAAGCGTTTTGCCAGTAAATTTAAACCATCAGCGTCAATCACAACAGGTTTAGGCTGCTCAGATAAATAATCGATTAAGCGTGAGAGTTGTTGTTCGGCCCAATCATCTTGGCCTAGTCCAGGTCCAATTAAAATACAACTACTCCATTGCAAAGCCTGTTCTAACGAAGCTTCAGCTAGCATGATTTCAGGTCTAGTAGTTGAAACACTTAACGCACTTTTAGCATGGCAATATACCTTTACTAGCCCAGCCCCCGCTCTTAGCGCAGCTTGAGCACTAAGACTAATGGCCCCAGCCATACCAGCATTGCCTCCAATGCATAATACTCGACCAAAAGCTCCTTTGTGGGCGTGGGTAGGCCTTGCTGGCAAAGGTAATAAGCTTGAATAATTGACTAATTGGGCGCTTTGGCAATGAGCTTGTACTGCCAAAGGAAAAAAGCTTGGGCCTATATCAAGATCAGCAAAAGTAAGCTGGCCACAATAAAATTTGCCTTGGCCTGTTACGAGTCCAGGTTTCATTGCCACAAAAGTAATAGTGACACTGGCTTGTACACAAATGGGCATAGGCTGGCCTGTATTGGCATGCATACCAGAGGGCAAATCTAAACTTAAAATTGGGCAATGACTTTGGTTAATGCTTTGAATTAAGCTAGATAAAGATTCTGATATTAGACCTTTTAAACCTGTACCCAGCAAGGCATCCACCAGCAGATCATAATGCTTAAAATCAGGCTCATTGAAGGTTAAAGTTGTGCCATTCGCTTGCTGCCATATAACTTTTGCTTGTCTGGCATCTCCCGACAACTGATGCTGCGGATCATCACAACAAACAGTCACCTCTAAACCTTGTTGTTTAGCTAAAGTGGCTAATACATAACCATCACCGGCATTGTTGCCATGCCCAGCTAACACCAAAATACGCTTGGCCATTGGCCATTTTTTTTGCAGTAAATTAAAGGCCGCGGCACCAGCTCGTTGCATTAATTCAAACATAGTGCAACCAGCCAGCTCTGCAGCCTTAGGCTCTAGCGTTTTAACATGCTCTGCAGGCACAATTTTATGTGCTAGACTCGCAGCCGCTTGCTCGGTTAACAGGTTGCTCAATGTCATCACTTAACACTTCTGATTTATCGCTCTTAGCTAAAAATATCAAGGCTTGGGGAAAAGCGCTAGGTTTTCAACAAGTTGGTATTAGTGATGTAGATCTACAGCAACATCAAGCTTATTTAGCTCGCTGGCTTGAACAAGGTTACGCAGGGCAGATGAGCTATATGCATGAGCATGGAATGAAGCGGGCTAAACCTGCCGAATTATTACCCGGTACAGTGCGCGTTATTAGCGTCAGAATGAATTATTTACCCCCAGATGCTAGCTTTGCCAAAAACCTTAAAAACAAACAGCAGGCCTATATTAGTCGGTACGCCTTAGGTCGTGATTATCACAAGTTAATGCGTGCCCGTTTAAAAAAACTTGGGGAAAAAATTCAAACTGAATGTGCCTCCTTAAATTTTCGGCCTTTTGTTGACTCTGCCCCAGTACTAGAACATGCCATTGCCGAAAAAGCCGGCATAGGCTGGACAGGTAAACATTCATTAACCATTAACCAAGAAGCAGGATCTTGGTTTTTTCTGGGTGAACTATTTGTTGATATTGCCTTACCTGTCGACCAAGCGGTTGCAGAAAAATGTGGCAGTTGCACGGCTTGTTTAACCATTTGTCCTACTCAAGCCATAGTAGAGCCTTACGTGGTGGATGCTAGGCGCTGTATTTCTTATCTAACAATTGAACAAAAAGGGCCTATTCCTGAGCCTTATCGGAAACTACTAGGTAACCGTATTTATGGCTGTGACGATTGCCAGTTGATTTGTCCATGGAATCGTTACGCCAAGATCACAGATGAGGCCGACTTTCACCCAAGAAAAGATCTACATGGTCAACAATTAATTGATTTATTTGAATGGGATGAACACACCTTTTTAACCCTTACTCAAGGTTCGGCAATTCGGCGAATAGGACATCAGCGCTGGCAACGCAATATAGCCGTTGCCTTAGGTAATGCCGATTATAGCCAAGCCATAATTGACTGCCTTGAAAAAGCCTTACCTGTAGCCACTGAGTTAGTGCAAGAACACATAGAGTGGGCGTTAGATCAGCAGCAACAAAAAAAGCCCCCGCAAAAGCAAAGTATTAATCGACAAACCGATAGATTAATCCGCAGTATTGAAAAAGGTTTAAGCCGCGACGCTTAACCACAAAAATTCTATAGATAATCTCGAACAATACGATTTACTGATGGGTGATCACTGTCGATACAAATATCGGTTTCAATATGATCTGCGGGATAACCATATAAGCCAAATTGATCACCTCGGCTGTGGCTCATAATCAGTGCATAATTTGGGCTAAAGTCTTGCTCCGAATAAAAAGGGTCAATCACTGGAATGTTGTAACGCTGAAATTTTAGCAGCCCCACTTTACGGTTTTCTTTGTGTAAGACTTTTTTAAATAACGGCTGATGAATAATGGCATACACAGCAAAATGAGGAATTTGCACTGGCACGCCTTGCCAAACCATTTCAACTAGGTGTAATTCATTAACCAAACAAGCAATAGATTTAGGCAATTCAAAGGTTTTCATGCTGTCCCTCAGGCTACCATAAATAGAAAGGGTACCTAGAGTATAAGCGAAATTTCAGTATTCTGTGGCTTGCTTAAACGCAGCTTAAAAGTTGAGATAAAAATCTTTACACAGGGCTTGGTATTCAGGTGAGTAATTTTGCGCTTGGGTATAAATTGTTATTTGTTGTTCAATGGGCTTAATAGATTGCCAACTAAAAGCTAATAACATTCTTATTATTGCTGTATCTGGCCTAGCTTGAATGGCTAAACTTTTGATTAGGTACAAACCACATTGCTCGGCCAAAGTACAAAAAGCGGCGGCGCTATCGGCTGGCAACACACAATAAAATGTTCCAGTTGGTGACAGCCCCTGACTCACAAATTTAAGTAAATCACCATGCTTTAGGGCTGAGGTTTGCCGGGCATGCTCCCGCTTGTTGTTGCGACTTAGCTGGTTGGCACTGTGGTTTACTGCAAAATAAGGCGGGTTACTAATCACTAAATCATATTGCTGATTAAGGGGCCAGGTTTGCACGTCACTTTGGTAAAAGGTTATTTTTTGTGACCAAGGGCAGTTCGCAGCATTGGTTTTTGCCTGTGTTATGGCGTGTTTGTCGATATCTATGCCAGTAATTTGAGCATGACTTGGCGCTTTTTGCGCAAGCATAATGGCCAATAACCCACTGCCTGTGCCTATATCAAGTATTTTGCTTGCCTCTTTTGGCTCCACCCAACTGCCTAACATTAGGCTGTCTGTTCCCACTTTCATGGCACATTGGCTGTCGTCTATGGCAAATTGTTTACAACGAAAGCCCATCTAAAATACCTGCAACTGAATCATTTTTGCTGCTACATCTTGAGCTTTTACTGGTTTGTATTTCGCCATTTTACCCACTAACAAGGGGGAAACCAGTTGCCCTAAGATGCTGCCCAAATATTCTGCCAAACGAAATTCACTTCGTTGCCCTAACAACAAAGAAGGCCTAACCGCCGATGCATGCTTGAGTCCTGATAATTGCAAAATGGCATTTTCTAGTTCACCTTTTACCCTAAGATAAAAACTACGACTTTTTGCATTGGCCCCAACTGAGGAAATCCATACAAAACTTGTGGCTCTTTGCGCGCTAGCTAGTTGAGCGGCAATATGCACATATTCAAAATCCACTTTTCGAAAGGCTTGCTTGCTACCAGCAGACTTAATAGTTGTGCCTAAACACACATAAATATGCTCGGCTGTAAAATAACCTTGATAGTCTTGTAGCTGATTAAAATCTATCACTAAAGGTTGCAATTTGGCGCTAGCAAAACTTAAAAACGACTGACTCAAAGGTTTGCGCACTAAACACCTTACACTGTGGTAGCGGCTATCTTGGCATAACTGTTTTACTAAGGCTTGGCCTACCAAGCCAGTTGCCCCTAATACCAACGCAGATTTAGTCATTCTTTACTCTTAGGTTTTACCATTGCGTAACAAACCCATACAATGGGGCATAGGGTGACGCCCTCAAACACATGAATGTTGGCATTTTATCGCAATTATGCGGCAAAACGACAGCACAGCAACAGGAAAGATCAAACATGAAAAAGCTTACCTACTTATTATTATGTAGCTTAGGTATCTGGGCACCAAGTGCCAGTAGTGAAACACAACAAAATAACAGCCTGACCATAGAACGCATTTTTCAATCTCCCGCGTTACAAGGCAGCACTCAACGTAACCTAAAAGTGTCGCCCGATGGAAAGCGTGTAACCTTTTTACAAGGCAAACAATCAGATTACGAACGTTTAGATCTGTGGGAGTACAATATTCGCACTGGCAAAACTCAACTGCTTTTTGACTCTGACGACTTAAGTTCTGGCCCTGAAATTCTATCAGACGAAGAAAAAGCTCGTCGCGAGCGTATGCGCTTAAGTGGCTCTGGCATAGTGAGCTATCAATGGTCAGCAGACGGTAAAGCCTTGCTTTTCCCTTTAGCTGGTGATGCTTATTATTTCCGTTTAGGCGATAAAAAAGCCCAACAAGTGTTAGACACAGAAGCCTTTGAAACAGATCTAAAGTTGTCACCTAAGGGTAACTATTTATCTTATGTGCGTGATCAAGATTTATATATCAAGCACATCAAAACTGGCCAAGAAACGCGTTTAACTCATGACGGACAAGGGCCAATAAAAAATGCTATGGCCGAATTTGTCGCCCAAGAAGAAATGAAACGCATGACAGGCTACTGGTGGTCGCCAGATGAATCACACATAGCCTTCACCCAAATTGACGAGTCGCCGGTAGAACTTATTACTCGCAGCGAAATTTATGCAGATTCAATTAAAATGATTACTCAGCGTTACCCTAGTGCTGGCACAAACAATGTGTTGATTAAATTAGCTGTAGTAAATATTAAAAACCAACAAAAACAATGGGTGGATCTTGGCCAAGAGCAAGACATTTATTTAGCTAGGGTAAACTGGATGAAAGACAGCCACACCCTTACTTATCAAGTTCAAGACCGCAGTCAACAAAACTTATCCCTAAAAGCCTTTAATATTAAAGACAAGAGTCAAAGTACTTTGCTTAACGAAAGCAGTAAAACCTGGGTAAATTTAAATGAAGATTTACGCTTTCTAAATGATAAAAAACACTTTATTTGGGCTTCTGAAAAAAGTGGATTTAAACATTTATATTTACACAAGAATAACGGAGAAGAGGTTCGCCAGCTTACTAAGGGTAAGTGGGTAGTTGATAAAATCGAAGCGGTAGACGACAAACGCGGTCTAGTTTATTTCACTGGCCGTGCCGATACACCTATTGAAAAACACTTGTACAAAGTCGCCTTAGCCGGAGGCCAGATCAGCAAAGTAACGCAGCGCGATGGCTTCCACAACATAGCCTTTAGCAAAGATGCCAGTGTGTATGTGGATAGCTTTAGTACCACCAATACCCCACAACAAGTGAGTTTACATAAGGCTAATGGCCAACAACTCACTTGGCTAAACGAAAACAAAATTGATGAGAATCATCCGCTTAAACCTTATCAACAAAATTGGGTTACCCCTAAACTGAGTAGCTTTAACACCCAAGATGGCACAGAGATATTTTATCGTTTATATGAGCCTAAAAACAAAGCCAAAAAACACCCTGTAATAGTGTACTTATACGGTGGACCTGGTGCACAAGTGGTTAAAGATAGCTGGGGCGGAAACCGTGGACTATTGATGCAATATTGGGCCAATAAAGGTTATGTGGTGTTTAGTATTGATAACCGTGGCTCTGAAGCCAGAGGCAAAGCCTTTGAAGATCCTTTATACAAAAAAATGGGCAGTGTTGAATTAGCCGACCAAGTAGAAGGTGTGAAGTTTTTGCATACTCTGCCCTATGTAGATAAAAATCGCATAGGCGTTTATGGTCATAGCTACGGTGGCTATATGACTCTTATGGCCATGTTTAAAGCAGGTGAATATTTCCAAGCTGGAGTATCTGGCGCACCAGTAACAGACTGGGGATTATACGATACCCATTACACCGAAAGATTTATGGGGCACCCCAAAACCGATGCACAAGCTTACCAAGCTTCATCTGTGTTCCCTTATGCTAAAAATTTAAAAGGTAACTTGTTAATTTATCACGGCATGGCCGATGACAATGTGTTGTTCACTAACAGCACTAAGTTATACAAGCACTTACAAGACTTAGCTATTCCATTTGAAAGCATGGATTACCCAGGCAAAAAACACAGTATTCGTGGTAAAAACACCGGCATACACCTATATAAAACCATCACTAACTTTTTTGATAAGCATTTAGGGATGTAAGTAAAGCTTGTGACCAGTGGCTGATAGATAGCCACTGGTCTCAGAACAAATCATTTTAAGCGGAACTCAACAGGTAAGCCTTACCTCGACTTTGTTCTTTTGAGATACGCTGGAATCGATTGGTATTAGTATTTTTAGCAGATAGCGGTCGTTGGCTTATTGTTCTAAAAGTATTCGCTTACGCTCACTGGCGTCCTGCCAGTTTTGTCTCGAATCCTTTCGAGCCAATTACTGTTTTTTATGTACTACACCTGCTTGCATTACAAATGGAATATCTAGAAAAGCACTCATATCTTCAAGCGGGTTGTGCTTTACTGCAATAATATCAGCGCGTAATCCCACACTGATATTACCTCTGTCAGACAGCCCAAATAACTCTGCATTGTTAATAGTTGCACTGCGTATGACTTCAATGGGTTTTTGCCCATGCTTTACTCGTGAAATCATTTCGTTGGCATTATCGCCATGAGGAAATATCGAAGCATCGGTGCCAAAGGCAATCTTTAAATTATGTTTAAGGGCCAAAACAAAACTGTCTACTACTAAGCCATCAATATAGCGGGATTTTTTAGCATTGAGCGGCGGCATACTGTCGTAATCAAGGGTTTCAATTAAATATAAATTTGGCACTATCCAAGTGCCATTTTCAGCCAATACCTTAGCTGCCTTATCGGTTAAAATAGAAGCATGCTCAATAGAATCAACCCCTGCGTTAGAAGCGGCAATAATGCCTTCTGTGCCATGGGCATGAGCCGCCACTTTAAGTCCATGCCTATGCGCTTCTTCCACTACAGCGCGAATTTCTGCATCAGACATCTGTTGATTACCCACGTTTTCGGTCATTGACATCACGCCAGCTGTGGCACAAATTTTAATGACTTTGGCGCCATGTTTGATTTGATAACGCACTGCCTTAACTAATTCATCTTGTCCGTCACCTATCCCAGTTTTATAACTTGCTTCAAGAATGCCCGGGGCAAAGCCTGTGATATCACAGTGTCCACCTGTGATGCCTATGGAATACCCGCTTCCAATAATATCAGGCCCTATTATGTCTCCCCGTTTAACTCCGCGTGCTACCGCTATGTCAGCGTGATACATGCTAAATAGATCGCGAATAGTGGTGAAGCCCGACAACAAAGTAGTACGCGCATGAGAAACAGCACGTACCGCAAAATCAGTTTGTTTAAGCACCGCTGCTTCAGTATCCCAACCATCTTCGGGACTTAAAGAAATATGCGTATGAGCATCCATCAAACCTGGCACTAAGGTTTTTCCGGGCAAGTTTAGCTGTTTACCTTTTGGTATAGTTGTGGGATTAATCTCGGCAATCATACCGTTTCTAATGACCAAAACAGCTGGCGATATTAATCGACCTTTTTCAACATCTAGGTAGTTTTTTGCGTTCAGGATAATGGTGTCTGACTGAGCCTGAGCGTTAACACTGCAGCAAAAGCTTACACTGACTATTAACACAAAAACTTTTTCTAACAGACTAATATGTTGTTTTAAAGTATGCATAATCGTCCTTATAAATTGTCAAAAAACAAAAGGTATCAAGCACCATTAACGGCTATTTAAGTATTTATTAACAAGGGAGTACTTAGCTTGTTTCTAATCAAACTTAACAGCTTGCCTGCCATTCTTTTTTGACCTTAGTAGTTAAAGTATTCATCCAATATTAGGATTCTGACCTTGGCTAAACTACAGCTGTCAATAATAGTAGTCATTAAAGTTAAACAGTGAAAACTTACGAGGTAACACGCAATCACCATGAATACCAATCAATCGCTTGTTACTTGCCGAAAGCAGTGCAGGCAAACCTTCTAATACTGTGTCATCAACAAAAACATCCATACTCTCAATGGCAGTCGCTATCTGTTGGGATATCACTTCTAGCAAAAAACTTTTATCATCTAATTCAGCTACAATTTCGTAATAACGCAAGCGGTCACTAACGCTTAATTTTAGGTTTTGACTGAGCACCTTTAAGCGTGACTGCAAAGTCCAGATTTCACTTTGCAATTGATTGGCCTTTTCGCCTTGATTTAACAAAGTGTCTAACTTATTTCTCTTAGCTTTTGGCATAAGATTAAAGGTGCCACGTGCAAGCTCAGCTTGCCATAAGCGAGATCCCCAGCCACGACTAGGCGAAATTAACACGCCTTCAAGGGCCGGATTAAAGTCTTCTGAGGCTTTCTTAACAAAGCTAACCCCTTGCCACTCCTCCTCAGGTTTAAGAAGTTGCTCGGCTAACTTACCCAAATTTGCAATTCGGCAATGACTTAAAGCCATTCGCTCTTTTGAAAAAAAATAATTTGCCAATAAATCGAGTTGCAATGCACTTTCAGCAATAGCTAATTCATTTTGTTTTTGCTGTTTTTCACTCCAGTTGGTGATTTGAAACGCAATTAAAATACCAATTACTACGATTAAAAAATCAATCCACACTGCAAACCAGTTTTGATTTTTAATATGAAACATCACACGACTTAGCAGCATAATTGGCAAATTTTAAGAATGAGGGTACTAGCAAAATAGACCATCAGCTTGCTTTGGGCAATTTACCTAGGAGGTGAAGATTTTTAGATTTCAAGCTGAGTATTGGTGTGTTTATGCATTTTTAGCTGACTTAATTTAGACCTAATATTATCATTTCAGGCTTTGCTTTATGACAGCTGTTATCTTTTAAAAATCTACGACAAAGTGAAAAAACTTATTAAAAATCATAAACTAATAATACATGACGGCAATACTGTCATATGCCAAAATACTATCTGTCGTACTGCTGACGGCGTAAAAAACACATTTAAAAAGTAAATTAGCATCATCAACACAACAAGGAAAACGATGATGAAAAACGACATACTAAATACTAAAAAGTTAGGCTACAAATTTTACTTTCAGGATGGTGACAATCAAATCGCCTGTTTTGGCAATTACTTTACAGGTAAAGAAGAGGTCTATTTCAATGATGAATTAGTCAGCAGCAAGCGTAACCAATCAGTAATAAGTAAACATTCATTTGAAATTGCAGGAGAGAAATATCAAATAGTATATGAGATGCAAAATATTCTATCTGGCAGACTTGAGTGTAGCTTTTATAAGAATAAACACCTGATAGAACAACAGCAGCAATCATCTATCGCTTTACTTAAAGATCCCAAAAAAGCCCTTGTGTTTGTAGGTGCTTGTTTTTTAGTTGGTTCTCTAACGGGATATATCTTAATATTTTTGCTTTCAGCAATTTGGGGAGTTTAAAAAGTGCAGTTAAATCCCCAAACAGTAAAAGCTCTTAGACTACAACAAAATTGGACTCAACAAGTATTAGCCGACGCCTGTGATGTAAGCTTACGTACTATTCAACGCGTCGAAAAAGAAGGGCTTGCTTCAAAAGAAACCACTATGAGTTTATGTGCTGTTTTTGAAGTTCGACAAGGTGAATTAATCAAACTTGATAGTCATCAAAAAAATGAATTCTCAGACCTACAAAAAACAAACAAGTGGTACTTGCTCATATGTCTAAGTTCACTAATTAGTTTTGGGCTGGGTGTAAGTAGCGTGTTGTTTTTTATAAAATAAAGAGGAGTTTTAATGTCTAAACTTAAAAAAGTGCTTATTGCCGCCCTAGTATTGATAGGTCTTGGGGCAATAGCCAAAGAATACAATCAAAGAAATCATATGAAAATGGCACTAAATAAATGTGGCTCTAAAGAAAACATCGCTAGTGTTGACTCTTCAGGTTTCGCCTGTAAATAAAACAATTATGAGCATCATTTCATTTAAAAATCAGTGGTGATAAGCCACTGATTTTTATGTCTAGTTTTTCTTTTTAACGTTTTTTATTCCTCATCTTCTATCTATAACAAAAGCCATCAAATCAACTTTAATAAAACACTTTTTTAAAGCGCCTAGCTTTAGCAGATCTTAAATTTGTTAGTTATTCAATTTGGCACTTGTTCAAAAGTAAACTAGCCCATAATTTTATGCATTCGTATTCAAATCCAATATGGCTGGGATAAAAACAGTGATAGGGTAATATTTGCCTATAAAACATGCATTACCAATGACTCTAAGCATTTTGGCCACTGTCCATAGAACTCTTGAAGCGCCAAGAATAGCTTTGAACTTGAGTTGGCAAAATACCTTTAAGGTTCGATCAGAAAACTATGAAAAATCTATTACCAATATTTGCTGCCTGGCTTCTACTTGTAAGCTGTGATTCAGACACCAAGGCAAAAAATCAAATCGAGCAATCAACTAACCAAGTGGATGAATCGAATCTGTTACTGCATGTGCCTTCCCCTGAATGGCAAGACCAAATTATTTATTTTTTGATGACAGACCGCTTTAATGATGGCGACCCCAGCAACAACGACCAAGGTGCTGGTGAATATAACCCGAGTAAAGAAAGTCATTACAGTGGCGGAGACTTGCAAGGGGTTATTGAACAATTAGATTATATTCAAAACCTAGGTGCCACAGCTGTGTGGACCACTCCAGTGGTGGCTAATCAATGGTGGAGCACTATGGGTAATTATGGTGGCTATCATGGCTATTGGGCCACCGACTTTAGCGCAGTGGACGCTCACTTAGGGACGATAGACACCTACAAAAAATTATCAGATCAATTACACCGAAGAGGCATGTATTTGATCCAAGATATAGTGGTGAATCATACCGGTAACTTTTTTAATTATAAAAATGGGGTTGAGGGTTACGACCCCAAAGATAGTGCAAAAAACTTTTTCCTAATGGAGCAGCCCGACTCCAGACAACCCGCACCTGTACAAGCCCCTTTTGATTTAATCGACCGACATAACCCAGCGCATGTGGCGGCTAATATCTACAACTGGACGCCCTCGATTCAAGATTATAAAAATATTCCACAACAATACACTTATCAACTGTCTACCCTTGCCGACATCAACACTAAAAACCCGCTAGTTATTGATAAATTTAAACAAATCTATGGCGATTGGATCAAAGAAGTAGGAGTAGACGCATTCAGAATAGATACAGTGAAATACGTTGAGCATGAGTTTTTTCATCAGTTTATGCACGATCCTGATGGTATCCATGCTGTGGCAAAATCCACAGGTCGCGAGCACTTTTTAGCTTTTGGCGAAGTATTTGATACCTCTAAACCTTACCAAAATGATGCCGAACATAGAGTGGCCAGCTATTTAGGTAGTCAGCAACAACCAGAATTAAACTCGCTTATTTCATTTCCGCTGCATCACGAGCTCAAAACTGTGTTTGCCCAAGGTTTCCCAACCGATCACCTAGCCTATCGAATTGAACAGCACATGCAGGTGTACGACAATCCATACCTTATCCCTACTTTTATTGATAACCATGATATGGGGCGCTTTTTAGCTAGTGGCGATCTGGCAGGTTTTAAACAAGCTTTGGCCACCATATTAACCATCCCTGGGATCCCAACTATTTATCAAGGCTCTGCGCAAGCCATGCATGAGTCGCGTCAGGCCATGTTTAAAGGCGGATTCATGGCAGAACAAGATTATTTTAATCAAGACGCCGAACTGTATAAATTTATCGCCAAGCTCGCCAAAATCCGCACCAGCGATAAACTTTTTACCCGAGGTACACTAAAAATCGTAGCCGCCGATAAAAACGGCGCGGGTCTTTTGGCCTATAAACGTGAGTACCAAGGCCGCACTGTGTTAGTGATGTTCAACACCTCTGGTCACCCAATTTTGGTGAATAACATCAAGTTGGCCGAGCAAGCACTTAATCTGCGAGCCATTTATGGCGATACTTCAGGCATGGTTTTAGATCCAACAGGTTACCTCACCACCGAGTTGCCAGCTCGCAGTATTATTATTGCCGAGCTCGAAAACCAGCCAACAGAAACGCCATTAAAATCTGGGAGCATCAGCATAACCACGGCCAAACCCAATACCACCATGACTCAAGACTTTATGCTTAGTGGGCGCGCCAGTTTTGCTAATAGTCATCTATTGCTAGTCAAAAATAGTCGTTTAGATACGGCAATAAAACTAACAACCGATTCTGAAGGCAACTGGCAAATACCCTACCCTGTTAATAACTTAGGCCAAGAGCAAGTGTCGCTAGTGGCTTATCATCCTGCAACAGGCACCACCAGCCAGGCCTTTAGCTTTACAACCTTTACCAAACAGCCTGAACACACTTTTACCTTTACCGATGCAATAGGCGATGACACGGGATTAAATGGTAAGCTTAGCGCGCCCACACATAGCCAAAGCATAGGCCAGCAAGACATTCTGGCGGTAAAAGCAGAAATTGGCGGAGAAGTACTAAAACTCACCTTCACCATGAAAGAGCTCACTAACGACTGGCTGCCAGCAAACGGCTTTGACAATGTTGCTTTTACAGTGTTTTTTGACCTAGCTAATCAAGCTGGGGCAAAAGCCCTGCCTATGTTAAACGCAAACATGCCTAACAACTGGAATTGGGACTTAGGCCATGTGGCCTATGGATGGGGTAATAGTACCTTTTCAACCCAAGGTGCAAATGCACAACATCAAGGAAAAAAGTTTGGGGTAGCCCCTGTAGTAACAGTAGATAAAGCGGCGAAAACCCTGAGTTTCTCTTACAGAGCCAGTGATTTTAATGTGCAGACTTGGCTTGATAGCAATATTTACCTCACCACTTGGGACATTACTGGCGAAGGTGCCTATCGAGATTTAGCGTTGCAACCAAGCCCCTGGAGCTTTGGTGGCGGCCAGCCTGATGACGCTAAAATTCTCGACTTTATCGAAATGACATTAAAGAGTAAGGAGTAACAGGTGAAAACATTTTTGATCAGCGCCTTTATTGGGCTAACGGCAGCTTGTACAACCAATGCTGCTGAATACCATACTTTCTTTTTAGCTGGCCAATCGAATATGGATGGTTATGGATATAATCAGGCCTTGCCAGCAGAATTACTTAAGCCCCAAGATGTAATGATTTTCCATGGTAATGGGGTATTTGACAATCAACCAAACGCAGGGCTAGGCAAGTGGAGTAAGCTGCGCCCAGGGCACGGCACTGGATTTAGCTCTGACAGTAAACAGAATCAATATTCAGACCGATTTGGAGCAGAGCTCAGCTTTGCCTACACCCTAAAACAAAAAATGCCGAATAAAAAAATTGCCATTATTAAATATGCGGTAGGGGGGACAGGCTTAGCGCTAAACAGTGGGTATGGCAACTGGTCACCAGATTTTGTAGAAGGCCAAGGCAAAAGCCAATACGACTTTGCCCTACAAACTATAGCTAACGCCACTGCCAGCCAAGATATTGATGGCGATCAAGAGCCAGATACCCTAATCCCAGCTGGTATTATTTGGATGCAAGGAGAGGCAGATGCCCATACCAGCCCGCATACTGCCAATGCTTACTTATCTAATCTTACCCGCCTAATGGCATTATTGCGGGCATCCTTAAGAAAAGACGATATTCCCATAGTCATAGGTAAAATTACTCATTCGAGGTTAGAAGAAGGCATTATGCCTTACATTCAACGCGTGCAAACTGCCCAACGTCTGTTTACCGAACAAGATGTCTGTGCCAGCTACATGACCCAAACCAGTACCTACCCTTATTCAAAAGACGATGCATGGCACTACCTTAGTCAAGGGTATATCAGCATGGGTAATGACTTTGCAGAGGCATATATTGAGCTGGCTAACACCTGTAAAGCCAAGTAACTCTTTATTGAATTTTTCTAGCCCCAGTCACCAAAAAACCAACTTTGGACTGGCTGCCAAATAACCTTAACTTGTCGCCGGATTGCAAGCTTTCCCAGGTCCTCCTAGATAAGACTGAGCAAACATAATCCACTTGAGCATGTTTAAATTCTTCAATGTAAACCTTGCCGTTACAGTGTTTGCGCCTGTATCGCTTGCGTTTATCGGCAACTGTAACCACTATTGACTGCCTAGCGTTGTCTAAAAAATAGTTGTGAGCCAATACAGGCAGAGTTCGAATGGCAATAAAATATCCCAGCAAAGCAGTGATTAACACAAAAGCACATTTTATTATGGCCGCAAAGTTATGTTCGTCTTGTTTGGTTTTTATGCCAAACCAAGCACGTTGCTTATCGGTAATTTTCACTTCTGATAGGTGCATCACATGATAGGCGCTAGCCACCATAATAATGACGGCACTCACCCAGGCCAAAATAGTAAAAAGCGAATAAAACTGCTGACCTAAAAGAAAAGAATGAAAATAGGCAGGCAAACTAAAAACGCCCAAAAACACCAGCAGTGCTGCATAGCCTAAAGTGCGCGTGACCTTTTTCTGATCGCATTTAGCTTGATTAACATTCCAATAATTTTTGCTAAAGGCTTTTTCATCTAATCTATCTGCGGTACTAGATTCTGAATTTGTTTGGTTTTTGCTGAGTTCTAAAGCAATTTTTTTTCTACGTCGATTAAGTTCGTTTATCAGGTTGTTATAATTTTCTGGATACACTTGAGCATCGATTGAACCAAGTGCTTGGTTTAATTCTTTGTCGGTGTATTTCTGATAGTCAATGTTAGCCAAAGTAAAACAACTTCTAAAACCATTAAAAATGAGGGAGTATTTATACCCAACTTAGGGTTTGCAAGTATGGCCAGCGAGATGAGCTGGCCAGTACTACCTTAAGCAAACATATGGGTGGCTAAGGTTTGTTGAATGCCAACTACCGTATCTTTTTTAAGATCCTTTTCTATAGGCTCTGACTGCCCCGACACCCAAATTTTAAACTCGGCATCTAAATCAAAGTGCCCTGCTGTTTCAATTTTAAATTGGGTAATAGCACGATAAGGAATAGAGTGATAATCCACTTTTCTGCCTGTCATACCTTGTTTATCTATTAGTATGAGTCGTTTGTTAGTAAACACATACATATCTCTAATCACTTTAAATACTTGTTCTACGCTTTCGGTTGCACCAATAATTGGTGCTAACTCTTCGGCTACTTCTTGAACGTCAACTTCAGATGCATTGCCTAACAGCCCGTCTAACAAACCCATAAATAATCCTCGAAAGTAAAATGTTCAATTGAGCATAAATGTTGATGCGAAAATAGCAACTACAAGCTACCATCTGCAACCAAATATAATGCCATGTGAATTTTACTTTATGACGACTGTGACCCTTACCCATATTCAAGCTGCTGAACAAAGGATCGCCCCCTTTATCCATCGCACACCTATTTTACAATCGCGTTTATTAGATCAATGGTTAGGCCATGAAGTGGTGTTTAAAGCCGAGTGTTTACAAAAAACCGGCGCCTTTAAACTGCGCGGCGCGTTAAATATGTTATTAAAAGCCCAGCAAGAAGGTCGTTTAGGTGAGCAGGTCGTTGCCAATAGTTCAGGCAATCATGCTCAGGCAGTGGCCTATGCAGCACATCTTTTAGGGGTGCAAGCGACTATCTATAGTGCGCAAAATGTTTCAAAGGTCAAAGCCGCGGCTACGCAATATTACGGTGCCAACTTAAAGCTTAGCCCTACACGCAAAGAAGCCGATGAACAGGTCGCTGTTGCTGCACAGCAAGCACAAAGCATGTTAATTCCACCTTTTAATCATGAAGATATTATTGCCGGTCAGGGTACTGCAGCGCTAGAAGCCTTAAACCAAACACAGGATATCAATGCAGTATTTGCCCCGGTAGGAGGCGGAGGGTTAGTTTCGGGCACCTTAATTAGCGCTAAGTCACTGCAACCTAAAATTAAGGTAATGGGCGCCGAACCACTGATTGCCAATGATGCTGCCAATTCACTGCGAAGTGGCAAAATTGAATCGCTTAATCAACAACCAATGACCTTAGCCGATGGTGCCGCTACATTGCAGGTTGGCGAGAAAACCTTTCCTTACTTACAGCAGTTAGATGGGTTTTACGAGGTAAGTGAATCTAAGATTGCCTATTGGACCCAGTGGTTACAACACTTATTGAAAGTCCACGTAGAGCCAACTAGTGCTATGAGCATGGCAGCTGTAATTGAGTGGCTAAAGACCCAAAACAGCAAGCAAAAAGTTTTGGTGATTTTATCTGGCGGTAATATAGATCAAACTAAAATGCAGCAAATTTGGCAAAACGACCATTTGAGCACTTTACCTTCTTTATAAGCTAAACCTATTTTTCCAATATAAAAAAAGGCTGATCAGCAAATTGTTGACCAGCCTTACCCAAGTCGGGCGACTTAACTATAAAAACTGTCGACACTCTTGGTTTTTAGTAAACCAATCGGGCTCATTGTCGCCAGAAGCAAACTGGCCTAATTCACTCACTTCACCAGACGCGCTTACGTTAAATCCAGCGTAGTGCCAAAAAATACAACCAGCCGGACAATCGCCATCTCCTTGCTTGAAAATATACATACGGCTGTCATCAGCAAAGTTTTCTAAACAAATATCTTGGCTAGCACCAATAATAAAGTTTGGCTCTGCATAGGCCATGCCTTGCATTTTTTCGTCCATATAAACTTGGGCCACAGCAGGAATGTTATAGCCACGCTCAAAGCGCATGATGACCACATTGTCGTTAAGTTTATCAATACTGGTCACCCCAAACTTTTGGTTTAGTTCTGTCCAAGGTGAATAATTGCCACTATCAAACAATTCCATGGCTTCTTTGTTTAGGCCTATTAACATTTCTGTTAATACATAACCTGTGGTGGCATTGGCATTCACTATTGGTTTGTCGGCATGCAGGGTTCTGATGCTCAACAAATCTTCTTCGGTGCGGTTGTATAACTCTATGGGTGCCACTAATTGATTGGCACTTTCCATCGCCAAAATTTCTGCATCTTTATTCTCTAAGGCAGGCGTTTCAGACCAGTGATTAAATTCAACGGTAAAAGTTTTCCCAGAAGGACTATCTTTTATCGCCTCTTCAACTGATTCTGAATTACAAGCGGCCAGTGAAATACACAGGCTACCAACCAAAAACATTTGGCTAATGGTTCTAAATAAATTTGTAAATTTATGCATAATTGCTCTCCCTTAGTGACCAATTTCAAAACTAATATTGAACCTCTAAATATCAAAAATCTGTTTCAATTTGCTAGCTAAATGTAATTCTTTGTAATCAAGATAAGGACATGGGTAAAAACTTCAAGCCTAGTTGCAACCTAAGCCAAACTCAGGCAAGTTAACAGCAAATAATAAATAGGATAAAAGTGTGAAACGACTGATTATTTTTAGTTTTGTTTTTTTTAGTGCCGTATGCCTCTCAGCCCCTAGCCACATTAGTGGAGTAAAAGGTTATACGCTAGATAATTCTGGGAAATTGATTAGCTTTACTGATCTGGTTTTTGATGGTGGAAAAGTAATAGCTATTGGTGGCAGCGAGTTAGCCAAAAAATACCCTAATGCCACCCAAATAGCCGGTAAAAACAGGGTGTTATTGCCAGGTTTAATCGACGCACACGGTCATGTAATCGGCCTAGGTCAAAGTATTTTACAAGTAGATTTACGTGAAAGTCGTTCGGCTTTAGAAGCCGCAAAACAGGTACAAGCTTATGCACAGAGCCAACCTGAGTTAGCTTGGATTACAGGGCGAGGTTGGAATCAAGTATTGTGGCCAGGCAAAGCTTTTCCTAACGCTAGTTTGTTAGATGAATATGTCAAAGACCGCCCAGTCGTGCTTTCCAGAGTAGATGCTCACGCCAGTTGGGTGAACAGCAAAGCCCTTGAAATTGCAGGTATTACTAAAGACACTTTAGATCCGCCAGGTGGAAAAATAGTCAGAGATGAAAATGGAGAGCCTACCGGAATTTTAATCGATAACGCCGAAAGTTTATTAACCCCTTTCTTGCCTAAAAGCTCAGACCAGCTTCTTGCAGCACAACTTAATGCTGCAGGTGAACATTTACTGACTAATGGCATTACCAGTGTGCACGACGCTGGCATAGATAAAGACGTGTACCAGTATTACAAAAAGCGAGTGCAACAGCATAATTTGCCCATTCGTATTTACCCTATGTTAGCCGCCACTTCGCCAGATTTAGAGCAGTTGTTAAATCAAGGTTATGTTCAGGATCAATATGATTGGTTATCGATTCGTAGTGTAAAAGCTTACGGCGATGGTGCGTTAGGCAGTCGCGGAGCAGCCTTGTTAGCGCCTTACTCAGATGCGCCAGATACTGCTGGTTTATTAGTTACTCGCGAAAGTGATTTACAGCCTTTGTTTGATTTAGTCTTAAGTAAAGGCTTCCAACTTAATTTTCATGCTATAGGCGACAAAGCCAACCGCTTGGCCTTAGACCAATTTGCCCATACCTTTAAGCGCATTGGCGGCCAACAACTTCGCAATCGCATTGAACATGCTCAGGTTGTGAACATTGACGATATTCCGCGCTTTAAAACATTAGGTATTATTCCCTCTATGCAACCTACCCATGCCACTAGCGACATGAATATGGCCGAAGACAGAGTTGGCGCAGACAGATTAAAAGGCGCCTATGCTTGGCAAACCTTTTTACAACAAGGTTCACCTATTGCGTTTGGCTCTGATTTTCCAGTGGAGTTAGCCAACCCTTTTTATGGCCTACATGCAGCTATTACCCGTCAAGATCGAGATAACACCCCAAGATCAGGCTGGATCCCTAACCAATCGGTTAGCGTAGAGCAAGCCTTTAGAGGATTTACCTTAGATGCTGCTTACGCCGCCCACCAAGAAGATATTTTAGGTGGTTTAACGGTAGGAAAATGGGCAGATTTTATTTTAGTAGACCAAGATATTTTTACTATCGCGCCACAGCAAATCTGGAAAACCCAAGTGTTAGAAACCTGGATTGCTGGCGAGCAACGTTTTAAAAAAGCTCACTAACATTAGTAAGTAAGCTAGGTTAGGGATAAGCCCTAACCTAGTTTGGTTTGTCTTTGTACAGTTATTGGCCTTTATACAAAGTGCTTATCCATTTTTCTTCGTTGATAAAACTCCAAGACCAATCTTTGTAGGTTGCACCTAAGCCTTTTTCTATAGCTTGCTCTAAGCTCAGGCCTTGGGTTTTCATATTTTTTACCATTTTAGCGGTATCCACTATCATGGCTAAAGTGGCTTGATAATCAGCTTTAGTTGCTAGTTCACCATGTCCTGGAATAATTTTGGTGTTGTCATCAAGCATACTAATTATCTGAGTGACATTGTTAATATAGCCAGACACAGTGCCGCCCCCAGCTAAATCAATATAGGGAAAGCGCTGGTTAAAGAATAAGTCACCTGGGTGCAATACATTGGCTTGTTCAAACCAAATCACACTATCACTATCTGTGTGTCCATGGGGTAAATGCATGACTTTAATGGTGTCATCATTAAAGTGAAAAGTTATGCCATCTTGATAAGTCACCACTGGTAGTTCAGCGTGGCTGTGTTGCTCTTTAGCAGCTAAACGCTTACGAACATTATGATGAGCAAATACCGTGCTGCCTTGAATTTCAGAAAAATACGCGTTCGAGCCAGTATGGTCGCCATGATAGTGAGTATTAATTACGTACTTAGTAGGCTTTTTGCTGATATCACCTAAAGCTGCAGCGATTTTTTCTGCTAAGGGTGCAAACTGGTCGTCTATGATTAAAATCCCATCTTTACCTGCCGACACCCCAATATTGCCTCCCATACCTTTTAGCATATGCACTGAACCATTCACTGCTTGATGGGTAATTTCAACATTAGCCCACCGATCTTGAGCGGATATTTGAGTACTGATGCACAACAAAGATAGAGAAAGACTGAATAAAATTTTTAAACGCATTGACTTAGTTCCTTATTGAATGAAAAGTAACGCTAGACGTTTTTCACAACTCACTACACACTAGACTGTAATTTAGATCTAAAAGATAACCTGCATGCAGCAATTTACCAAAACCTTTAGCTTAGTGTTTTTTGTCATCTCTTTGGTTGGCGCACTATTTATAAACTTTAATCTGCAACCCACTTGGGTAGAAACCCAGTTGCAGTACCAAACCTACCAAAATGCTCAAAACCAATTGGCTTACCGCATAAATGATCAAGAAAAAGTCATTACCCAAGTACAGCCATACAGCAGCTCACCTCTTAGACAAGAAGCATTAAACCACCTTACCACCACCCCCTCTATAAAAGAGCAGTGGGTTTACAAAAATAGTCCAGAAGATGTGGTTTTGCTTAAAGCCGATTTTCACTTTGGGCTATGGTCTTTATTACCTGCTTTTGTAGCTGTAGCCCTTTGCCTGTTAACCCGCGAGCCTTTAGTAGCCTTACTTGGTGGTATAGTAGTTGGAGCAGTAATGCTCGGGCGTTTTGATATTACCCATGAAGTATTTATTCCCAACATAGGTACGTCTAGCGCCGCCTCCATTTTAATTTTATACCTGTGGTTGTTAGGCGGGTTAATGGGTATGTGGGCCAAAACTGGGGCAGCACAAGCCTTTGCCGACCATATGAGCCAGCACTATGTAAAAGGCCCACGTTCAGCAAAATTAATCACTTGGTTTTTAGGTTTAGTGTTTTTTCAGGGCGGTACCATGAGCACGGTTTTAGTGGGTACTACAGTTAAGCCTATTGCCGATAAAGCCAAGGTCAGTCACGAAGAATTAAGTTATGTAGTAGATTCAACCGCCTCGCCTATTGCCTCGCTTATTGCCTTTAACGCTTGGCCCGCTTACGTACAGGCATTTTTGTTTATTCCAGGGGTGGCGTTTTTAGCCACAGAAAGCGACAGAATTGCGTTTTTCTTTGCTAGTGTACCTTTTAGTTTTTACGCGATTTTTGCCGTTTTAGGAACCCTATTACTTAGCTTGAATGTCACCACCTTTAGCGGCGCACCGCTCAAAAAAGCTATGCAAAGGGTGGCTGAAACTGGCCAATTAGATGCGCCTAACGCCTCGCCAATCAGCGCCAAAGAATTGCATCAGAATCAAGTACCAGAGGGCTACCAAGGGCATAGAATGGAATTCATTTTGCCTTTGATAAGCCTAATTATTATTGCGGTTTTATCTTACGTTTTTTTGGGCTCTCCACAAATTCATTGGGCTTTTTCGGGTGCGCTATTTTTGTCTATTATGATGGCGCTCGCAAAAGGCATGAGCCTAAAACAAGTATTAGATGGCTTTGGTAATGGCTTAAAAGGGGTAGTAGTAGCGTCGGTGATCCTAATGTTTGCTTTAACCATAGGCGTGCTTAGCAAACAGCTGGGTGGCGGGATTTATTTAGTTGAATCTTTGGGCGAACATATTCCGTTTTGGTGTTTGCCAATTTTACTGCAACTTATGACCATGCTGATTGCATTTTCTACTGGCACCAGCTGGGGAACTTATGCCATAGCCTTTCCCCTTGGCTTACCTTTAGCTTGGACACTTGCACAAAGCCAAGGATTAGCCAATCCCGAATTATTTATGATGGTTTGTTTTGCTACTATCTTAAACGGCAGTGTGTACGGCGACCAATGCTCACCTATTTCTGACACCACCATTTTAAGTTCGATGACCACAGGTTGCGATCTAATGGATCATGTAAAAAGCCAAATTATTCCGGCGACTTATGCCGCCTTGTTAGCTGCCACACTGTGGACCTTAACCGTATTGTTATTCGCCTAAATATTTAAACCTAGGGATCCACTGATTATCTATTTGTACTTCTTCTACAAACATAGTCAGTGGTCTTACCCATAAATCGCCAGCCCCGTATAAGGGTCGATACACAACTAACTCTGACTCATCTTCGGAGTGTTTTGCCACACCTATCACTTGGTATTCGTTGCCCTTGTAATGTTGATATTTACCCACCTTTACACTCATCATATGCTCCTTTAGCGTTAAATGGCTAAGTGTTGGCTGCGCTTACGCTGCCAAATAATCATAAAAATTTGCAGTAATATGATGACAAAACTGCCTATCACTAATCCTTGCCAAGCAAAGATATTTAAAAACATACCAGCACTTAACGCAGCGGTTGCCTGACTACCAAAAACTAAAAATTCATTTAGTCCCTGCACTTTATATTTTTCACTAGGTTGATAACTTTGTGACAACAACACAGTGCCGCCAACAAACAAGAAATTCCAACCTAAACCTAAAAACACTAAGGCCGCCCAATAGTTAATCCACTGGTTATTGCTTAGCGCTAAGGCCAAAGTTAATAGATAACACACTAGGCCTAAATAAATGATTTTTGTGGTGCCTAATCGACTAATTAACCAGCCACTAAATAAAGAAGGAAAAAACATCGCAAATATGTGGCTTTGGATCACCCATTTAATTTCTTCGAGTGCAAAGGCACCATGCACATGCATACTCACTGGCGTGGCTGTCATGATAAAACTCATTAGTGCATAACCTACTACTGAGGCCGACACCGCCAAAATAAACACAGGTTGTTTGGCTATGGTATAGAGGTCTCTACCTGTGCTGCTATTTGGCTTTGTTTTTACATGCAGATTGTCAATTTGACTAAACAACAAGCTGCATAAAATAAAGATGCCAGCCATGATATAAAACGCCCCAACAAAATCCTGACTCGACACCTTTAATCCTAAGCTAACTAATTCAGGACCTAAAATAGCGGCAACTAGGCCACCTAATAACACTGTTGATGCAGCTTTTGGCATCAAGGCTAACTCAACCGACTCCATCGCCGCAAAACGAATTTGTTGAATAGCAGACATCACCATTCCTAAAGCAAAGGCAGATCCAACTAATCCCCAAAAACTACCTTTAACAATACTTAGCGCTGCTAATAGGGTAATCACCGCCCCTAAAAAGGTGGCCAGAATAAATACGGGTTTACGCCCAAAGTGTTGCATAAAACGAGTGACAGGCACCACACCGCAAGCCGTACCCACTATACTCATAGCAAAGGGCAAAGTAGACCAAGCAGGGTTGGGCGCTAATTGTGCGCCTAATACGCCACCGGCCAAAACCAACATAGTACCGGCGCTCATAGCTAAAGCTTGAATGAGGGTGAGCAACCACACATTAGCTGGCATATTTTTCAAAGCTAAATCCTTGAATTAAGGCAATATTTAACACTAAGGCAGTGTAACCTTTTGTGGCTAATTAGTCTTTGCTGGATGAAAAACTAAAAGCCAGTTGCTGGTGAGTGGATGGTTCGGCCAACCCTACATGTAATCCAACCAATCTAATGCCTCTATTAGCTTGGCGTGCTAAACCTTGCTCGAGTAATTGATAAAAATATGCGGGATCTAAATGTTGGCATTTATGCTCTACTGTGGTTTGTTGAAAGTCGCTAAATTTTAACTTTATGCCTTGGCTGCTAATGGGCGATTTGGCTTTCTGTACACGTTTTTCAAGAGTAGGAATAAGCTTTTCAATCATGTTCATACATTGCTCTTTTGTATAGATATCTTGCGCCATAGTGCGTTCAACCCCCACAGATTTACGTTGCCTTTGAATTGATAGCTCTCGATTATCTATACCATGGCTACGATCCCAAATAACTTTGCCAAATTTACCAAATTTTTTAATTAACTCTTCAAACGCATATTGACGAATATCAGCGCAAGTAAATAAGCCTAAATCATGTAATTTAGCTAAGGTGACTTTGCCCACTCCAGGAATTTTACCTAGCGGTAAACTCACAACAAAATCATCTAATTTGTCGGGCGTCACCACACAGATCCCATTTGGTTTATTTTCGTCACTAGCTATTTTGGCGATGAATTTACAAGGTGCCACGCCAGCAGAGGCTGTTAATTGAGTTTCTTTGAATATAGCGCGCCTAATGTCTTCGGCAATAAGGGTGGCACTGCCAGCAAACATGGGGCAATGGGTGACATCTAGGTAAGCTTCGTCTAATGAAAGGGGTTCAATTTTATCTGTATATCGGCTAAATATTTCGCGAATTTGCTGTGAGATCTCACTGTACAACTCCATACGTCCCGGCGCTAACACTAATTCAGGGCAAAGTTTTAAGGCATGAGCCGTAGCCATGGCCGAGCGTACCCCAAATTGCCGCGCTTGATAATTGCAGGTAGAGATAACCCCACGCCTATCGGTACTGCCACCAATGGCAAGAGGCACATTGCGATACTCAGGGTTATCACGCATTTCTACCGCTGCGTAATAACAGTCCATATCGATATGTATGATCTTGCGCAAATGCCTACCCACAACACTGTATATAAAGTCAGTATTGTGCCTAATTTTTGCTTTTATTCAACAAAAAAAACGCCAACTAAGTTGACGTTTTTTTATTAAGCAATTAAAAGCAAATTATAGAATTTGATTTTTCTTCCATTGGTCGAGCTTTTCTTGACGCGCTTGTTCTTTTTCCATGCGCATTTTTTTTCGATCGCAAGGTTCAGGGCAATCACAGGCTTTATCAACCCCAAGCGCGCCCAAACCACCACAGCTACCAGAAATGGTTTTTTGCTGCACTATATAACCCACAGACATGGCCACAACTACTACTAAAAAAAATACAAATGCAAGAATGAAGGTGCTCAAAAATCTAACTCCGAAATATCAATCAATAAAACAATACTAATGCACAGTGACAAGCTGCTGAAACTTACTACTAGTATACTCGGTAAAGCCTTGAGTTTCTTTAGTTATCAGCATTACAGCTAAATTGTGTTGTTCGGAAAGGGCTAATGCTCGCTCTTTTCCCATCACATTTAGTGCAGTGGCTAGTCCATCTGCTGTCATAGACGATGGGTGGATCACTGTCACAGACACTAAATTATGCGAGATGGGGTAACCACTCACAGGGTCGATTAAGTGCGAATAACGCTCCCCATCAAATTCGTAATAATTTCGATAATCGCCTGAGGTAGCGACGGCATTGTTGCCTATGCTAATAATTTTTTGCACCGCACGACCCGAAGCTTGGGGTTTTTCGATGGCAATTTTCCAATCCATGCCCGAGGCTTTTTTGCCGGCTAAACGCATTTCTCCGCCAATCTCCACTAAGAAGTTCTTTATATTGTGTGCCAGTAATATGTCGGCCAGTTGATCCACTGCATAGCCCTTAGCAATAGTAGATAAATCAACGTATAAATCGGGCTGAGTTTTGTAGGCCGCGTGCTCAGCCAATTGCAATTTATCTAAGCCAGTTTTTTGTTTGGTTTGTTGTATAAGTTGAGGTGACGGAATTTTTTCTGGCCGACTTTGCGGACCAAATCCCCATAGATTGACTAATGGCCCTACAGTGACGTCTAAAACCCCTTGGCTTAATTCGCCTAAACGTTTTGCTTCGTGCAGTACAACCAAGGTTTTATCAGATAAAGTAAAAGGTTCTGTACTATTCCATTGATTAAATTGGCTTAATTCTGAATCACTAATATAGGTAGACATAAGCTGGTTAATTTCGGCCAACTCCTGCTCTATTTCACTTTGCAGCTGGTCTTTATCTACCTTCACGTCATTAACGACTTTAACGTTAAAGTGAGTCCCCATAGTTGGCCCAGTTAGGTGAATTTCTGGACTCTCAGGTTGGTTACAAGCCAGCAAAGTAAGTAGCATGACTAAGCTAAATAGGCTTAATTTGAAAGATAGTTGCATAAAAATCTGTGACCTAATAAATTGATAATAAAAAAGGGGCCTAAGCCCCTTTTAATCTGATGTTAATGAAGCTGGTTAACCACCAAAATCATCCAACATGATGTTTTCGTCTTCTACACCTAACTCTTTGAGCATGTTAATAACAGCGGCGTTCATCATAGGTGGACCACACATGTAGAACTCACAGTCCTCAGGTGCTGGGTGATCTTTTAGATAGTTCTCTAAAAGTACATTATGGATAAATCCAGTATCGCCTTCCCAGTTATCTTCAGGTTGTGGATCAGACAAGGCTACATGCCAAGTAAAGTTGTCGTTCTCTTTTTGAAGCATGTCGAAATCTTCTACGTAGAACATTTCACGTAGAGAACGGGCACCGTACCAGAATGTCATCTTACGTTTTGATTTTAAGCGACGAAGTTGGTCGAAAATGTGTGAACGCATAGGCGCCATTCCAGCACCACCACCAACAAAGACCATTTCTGCGTCTGTATCTTTGGCAAAGAACTCACCAAATGGACCAGAAATTGTAGCCTTATCACCTGGCTTAAGGCTCCAGATATAAGATGACATCTTACCTGCTGGCAAGGATAAATTGTTAGGCGGCGGAGAAGCAATACGTACGTTTAGCATAATAATGCCTTCTTCTTCCGGGTAGTTAGCCATGGAGTAAGCACGTATAGTTTCTTCGTCTACTTTAGATTCGATATTAAAGAAGCCAAAACGCTCCCAATCACCACGATATTCTTCTGGAATATCGAAGTCTGAATATTTCACATGATGAGGTGGCGCCTCAATTTGAATATAACCACCGGCACGGAAAGGAACACTTTCACCGTTAGGAATTTTAAGTACTAACTCTTTAATAAAGGTGGCTTTGTTGTCATTAGAAATAACTTCACAATCCCACTTTTTAATACCAAAAATTTCTTCTTCAAGTTCGATATCCATGTCTTGTTTGATAGATACCTGACAAGATAAACGGCAACCCTGCTTGGCTTCTTTTTTGCTGATATGGTCAAGCTCGGTAGGTAATATTTCGCCACCACCCGCTTTAATGTCAACACGACATTGGCCACACGAACCACCGCCACCACAAGCAGAAGAAACAAAGATACCGGCATTAGCTAAGGCACCTAGTAACTTGTCGCCAGGCTGAGCGGTAATAGGTTCTTCAGCACCACCGTTAATACGAATGGTGACTTCGCCACTGGGTACCAGCTTAGATTTTGCAAACATGATGATAAACACTAGCGCCAAAACAATAGCGATAAACATGCCTACACCAAGGTAAATTTCATTTAAATTCATTTAACTATTCCTCTTGGAGTTGACTACAGCGCTACGCCAGTAAAAGATTGGAAACCAAGCGCCATTAGCCCGGCAATCATAAATACCGACCCTAAGCCTCTCACACCTTCTGGCATATCAGCATATTTAAGCTTTTCGCGCACAGCCGCTAACAAGGTAATGGCAATTGCCCAACCTAAACCGCTGCCTATGCCATATACTATGCTTTCGCTAAAGTTGTATTCACGTTGTACGGCAAAAGCCACACCACCAAAAATTGCACAGTTTACGGTAATAAGAGGTAAGAAAATCCCCAAAGCGTTGTATAACGCAGGGAAGAACTTATCTAGACTCATTTCCAAGATTTGCACTAAGGCTGCAATGACCCCGATAAAGGTAAGAAAGCTCAAAAAGCTTAAGTCAGCATTAGGGAAACCAGCCCAACCTAGTGCGCCTGGCGCCAAAATGTTTACGTAAATAACTTGGTTAACAGGAACTGAAATCCCCAATACCACAATTACTGCAACACCAAGACCCATTGAGGTTTTTACTTTTTTAGATACTGCTAAAAAGGTACACATACCAAGGAACAAAGATAAGGCCATGTTTTCAATGAAAACAGATTTAACAAAAATACTTAGATAATGTTCCATGAATTACTCCTTCGGCTCGACTTGTGCTGGACGAATAGTACGAATTGCCCAAATCAGTCCACCTATCAAAAAGAACGAACTAAAAGGTAAAATCAATAGGCCATTACCTTGATACCAGCCACCATTTTGAATCAAAGGTAAAACCTCAAATCCTAAAATAGTACCAAAGCCAAATAACTCTTTGACTGTACCAATAACCACTAACACCATTGAATAACCTAAACCATTACCTAATCCATCTAAGAAAGACATAAAAGGCGGGCTCTTCATGGCATAAGCTTCAGCGCGGCCCATTACAATACAGTTTGTAATGATCAGGCCAACAAACACCGACAGCTGTTTGGATATCTCGTATGAGTACGCCTTAAGCACTTGGTCTACCACTATTACCAATGAAGCAATAATGGTCATTTGAATGATAATACGTACGCTTGAAGGAATTTGTGTACGTATTAACGATATAAATAAGTTAGAAAACGCACAAACTGTGGTTAATGCTAACGACATAACCAATGCCGTTTCTAGCTTAGTGGTAATTGCTAGTGCCGAGCACACGCCCAGTACTTGCAAGGCAATTGGGTTATTGTCCAGAATGGGTCCCAACAATACCTTTTTCATTTCTTTAGTTTCAGCCATTGTATGAACCCCTTACGATTTCCAAGTCTGATTTTTAAGGTATGGCCCAAAGCCATTCTCACCCAGCCAATATGTCAGGGTATTTTCTACCCCATTACTGGTAAGTGTTGCACCAGATAGCGCATCAACTGCATATTGATCATTGCTGTTGTCGCCTTTTTTGACTTCGATAGCTACTTCACCATTGTTGTAAAGTTTTTTGCCACCCCATTTTGCTTTCCAGCTGGGGTTTTGAATTTCACCACCTAGTCCAGGAGTTTCTTTGTGCTGGTAATACACCAGTTCACGAACTGTATTGCCATCAGCATCTATAGCTAAGAAGCCATACATTAAGTCCCATAAACCACTACCATGCACGGGTAATACGATACGGGTAATTTCACCTGCATCGTTTTTCACCAAATACACACTGGCGATACTAGCGCGACGCTGAAAACCTACATTGCTGTTTTCAACTTTCACTGAGTATTTTTCAGACTTGGCTTCTTTATACATGTTGTAGCCTTCAGGCACGTCAACATATTCACCTGTAGCTAAATCAACAAAGCGTTCCTCAATGTATTTATTGTAAGTAGCAGCAATGTCGCCTTTAGCTTGTGCCGATAAACCGGCAGCTTCAACAATGTTTGATTGTTTATCAATGGCGGCATTGGTTTCTTGCAGTGAACGCAGACCTACTGCGGCGCTAGAAACAACAATTGAACACACCAAACAGACTGCGACAACTACGCCAACAGTTTTACCTAGAGTTTCTTTTTTAGCCGACACGTGCCATCCTCCGTTTAATATTACTTTGGGCAACAAAGAAGTCGAACAAAGGCGCCCATAAATTAGCAAATAAAATGGCCAACATTATGCCTTCAGGGAAAGCTGGATTGAGCACCCTAATCATCACTGCCATAAACCCAATTAAAATACCGTAAGCCCACTTACCTTGGTCGGTGAATGAGGCCGATACTGGATCTGTTGCCATAAAAAACATACCAAAGGCCATGCCACCTATCACCATGTGCCAGTACCAAGGCATAGCAAACATTGGGTTAGTATCACTACCTATAAAGTTTAATAAGCTAGAGAACAAGAAGATACCAATAGCCACACCCGCTACAATTCGCCATGAGGCTATACGCATGTAAATAATGAACAATCCACCTATCAATATTGCTAAGGCAGATACTTCACCCATTGAACCTTGCAAGTTACCAAAGAACGCATCCCACCACTGGGCATTAATGCTCCAGTCGGTTACTGAACCATTGGCCGCTTTACTTAACCAAGTTGCTCCAGAGAACCCATCAGCGGCTGTCCAGATTGCATCTCCCGAAATTTGCGCTGGGTAGGCAAAGTATAAAAATGCACGACCCGACAAAGCTGGGTTTAAGAAGTTACGTCCGGTACCACCAAATATTTCTTTGGCTACTACTACACCAAAAGTAATACCTAAGGCCGCTTGCCATAAAGGAATAGTGGCAGGTAAGGTAAGGGCAAAAAGTACCGAAGTAACAAAGAAGCCTTCGTTAATTTCGTGCTTACGTACCGAAGCAAATAAGACTTCCCAAAATCCACCTACTATAAATACCGTGGCGTATACAGGCACAAAGAAACATGCACCATATAAGAACAATGCTAGACCACCAGTAGACTCAAGGCCTATTTGTCCGCCTAAGGCAGTAAACAAGGCTGCTTGCCAAACATCGGGTAATGCACCTGCGCCCGACATAATAGCGTTATGCGCTTGGTTACCAATGTTATACATACCGTAAAACATGGCTGGAAAGGTCGCCATCCACACCATAATCATGATGCGTTTTAGATCAACGCTATCTTTTACGTGTGTAGTGGATTTTGTCACTGTACCTGGCGTATAAAAAATGGTGGCTGCCGCTTCGTACAAGGCATACCATTTTTCGTATTTACCACCTGCTTCGAAATCAGGTTCAATTTTTTCTAAAAATGCTTTTAAACCCATGATTAACCCTCTTTCTCAATCTTGTCTAAACAATCACGCAAGATAGGACCGTAGTTATATTTGCCTGGGCACACATAAGTACACAAAGCCAAATCTTCTTCGTCTAGCTCCAAACAACCTAGTGTTTGAGCACCATCGGTATCACCAGAGATCATGTCTCTTAGCAACAAAGTAGGCAAAATATCTAGCGGCATAATGCGTTCGTAGTTACCAATTGGCACCATTGAACGATCTGAACCGTTGGTTGTAGTGGTCATGTTAAATAGCTTTTTAGGGTTTAAGTGACCCATAAAAGCACGCGTAATTGAATGTTGGTTAACCCCAGGCTTAATCCAGCCAAACAACTCTTTTTCACGCCCTTCGCGTAAAATAGTCACTTGGTTATGGAAGCGACCTAAGAAACCATGTACGCCATGGGCATGATTACCTTGCAATACTGAGCCTGAGATCATACGCATTTCGCCTTCGTTGGCTTCACCTGCAGTAAGCTCGGTAATATCAGCACCAAGTAAAGTGCGCACTAAGCGAGGGTTCTTAGCTTCTGGGCCGGCTAAAGACACAACTTTTTGGTTGTCTAGCTCACCAGTAGTGAACAAATGCCCAATTGCCATAACGTCTTGATAGCCTATGTGCCAAACTTTTTTGTTGGCGCCCACAGGATCAAGATAATGAATATGAGTGCCAACTAAACCAGCAGGATGCACACCAGCAAATTCATTAACTTCAACTTTTGCGTCACCGGTATTCACATCGCTACCTGCGGCTTTACTGACAAACACTTTGCCGTCTGTTAAACAGCTAATGACATTTAAGCCATTGATAAAGTCTTGGTTACGTTCAGCAATAATGACCAAAGGATCAGCAGCCAATGGATTAGTATCCATGACACTGACAAAAATTGAGTTTGGTTTAGAATCTAAAGCGGGAGACTTGCTATACGGGCGAGTTCTAATGGCTGTCCACATACCAGAGTCTACTAAGTTTTGTTGAACCTTAGCAGCATCTAATGAAGCCAGCTCAGAACTGCTATATTTAGCAAACTCTTCGCTTTCGTTGCCTTCTATTTCAATTACCACAGATTGCAAAACACGTTTTGCACCACGGTTGATGGCAACAACATTACCGGCGGCAGGCGCAGTGAATTTTACTCCAGGGTTCTTTTTATCTTCAAAAAGAACCTGGCCTTTTTTCACTTTGTCCCCTTCTTGAACATGCATAGTTGGACGCATGCCAATGTACTCTTCACCCAAAATGGCCACCTTAGTGACAGCGTTGCCTTCTTGGATTGTTTGTTGTGGCGATCCCTTTATAGGGAGATCTAACCCTTTCGTGATTTTTATCATACGCAATAGCACTACTCTAAATTAATACACAGCACCATTAGATTCTGTTTTGCCTAACAACAACTTTTGCTTTAGCTAAATAAAAACCTAATGGTGATGAGTATTATTAATGAACAATTAATTAATTCGCAGCCACCTAGTGTAAATAAAATGAAATTGAGTAAATTGCTCGCTGCAATTTCAAATTAAAGGTTTTGCGTTAAGTTAAACCATATCCACGGAATTTTAGCATTAACCCAACCCCATCTTCCATGCAAATTATTGTTTAAACTCTAATTTTGTCACTTTTTAATGGCTTTTTTTTAAAATAACCCTAACAAAGGTAGACCAATTTTCGGAAATAAAAAAACCGCCACAAATGACGGTTAGTTTATTAACATTTTTGTAACTTATTTTAGTCGCTAAAATTTACCAATCGGCTAGCGGATCAACATCGGCATCATAATCAACACCAGTCACATCAAAACCAAAGAGTTGCAAAAAGTCATGATGATAACCTTGGTAGTCACTTAACTCATGGAAGTTGTCTTGATTTACCTGATCCCAAAGGGCTTTTATCTTCGCCTGAGTAGCATCATTGGTTTCTTTGCCATTCATGTACAAACGGCCAAATTCATCCACTTCTGGTTGCGATTGGGTTAATTTTTCTGCAAACAAATCATAAATTTGCTCAATACAACCTTGATGCGTACCTTCTTCTTTCATTACTTTGTAGATCAAAGAAATATACAAAGGCATCACTGGGATGGCCGAGCTAGCTTGAGTCACTAAAGCTTTTAATGATGACACATAAGCCTGAACCTTTTTATCCGCTTGGCTTTTTACTATAGCCGCAGCAGCACGATCTAAGTCTTCTTTAGCTTTACCTATAGTTGCTTGCCCATAGATTGGCCAAGTCAGCTCTTTACCAACATAAGTGTAAGCTGTAGTTTTACAGTTATCGGCTAACAGGTCTGCCTCAGCCAATGCAGCTAACCATAATTCCCAATCTTCTCCCCCCATTACTTTAATGGTTTGATCGATTTCATCCTGATTAGCTGGCTCTAGGGCAATTTCATGCACTAGATCTTTGTCGGTATCATAGGTTTTAGTTTTATAGGCCTGTCCTACCGGCTTTAAGGTAGATTTATAGACTTCACCTGTTTCAGGATCGGTACGTCTAGGCGAAGCTAAGCTATAAACCACTAAGTCGACTTTACCCATATCGGCTTTAAGGGTGTCTATAGTTTGCTGTTTTAACTCGTTCGAAAAGGCATCACCATTTAAGGTTTTAGCATACAGTCCTTGAGCTTGGGCTTTTTGATGAAAAGCAGCGGTATTGTACCAACCTGCAGTGCCCGTTTTGCGCTCAGTGGGTGGTTTTTCAAAACAAACACCTAGAGTGTTAGCATTTGCCCCAAAGGCAGCAGTGATTCTAGACGCTAAACCGTAACCTGTAGAACAACCAATTACCAACACGTTTTTGGGGCCGTTAGTTAATTCACCTTGGCTTTTAACATAGTCAATTTGTTGTTGCACACTGGCTGCACAACCAACTGGATGGGCATTGGTACAAATAAAGCCACGGATCTTAGGCTTAATAATCATAAAAGAGTCCTATTAAAAATTTGAGCGCATTGTAATGCCAGACGCCGATTTAACACATCAGAGCAGCTGAATTAATTTTGCATCAAGCTAACCCATATATAGATATGGCTTAGTCTAACCAAGCCATAATCTTACTTTGCTTATTCTACTGCGCGATTTTTATAATATTCGAGTTCAGAAATTTGATGGTACTTTTGTACTTTCGCTTGAAAATCTGAATAAGACTGATAAATCTTTTTAAACATAGGATCTGCGTCTGATTGCTCTTGCATAACCTGTTTAGATGCCGCTTTTAACGCTCGCATAACATCTTCCGGTAGCGGACGCATATCCACTCCATGGGTTTCCACTAGGGCTTGCATGGCATTGTTGTTTGCAGCGGTGTATTCATCCCACATGTCTTGATTAACTGCACGAGTAGCGACTTCTATTATGGCTTGTAAATCAGCGGGCAAAGCTTCATAGGCTTGTTTGTTAACCATAAATTCTAAGGTGGCATTAGGTTCATGCCAGCCTGAATAATAGTAGTAGTTGGCGGCTTTATATAAACCAAATGACAAATCATTGTAAGGGCCAACCCATTCAGAAGCATCAATGGCTCCAGACTGCAAAGCGGTAAATAACTCACCACCCGTTAAGGCCACAGGAATACCACCTAGCTTTTTAAGCACTTCGCCACCTAAACCAGGAATGCGCATTTTAAGACCTTTTAAATCTTCAACACTGTTGATTTCTTTTTTAAACCACCCAGCCATTTGCACACCAGAATTGCCACCAGCAAAAGGAATTAAGTTAAAGGGCGCATATAACTCACGCCATAATTCCATGCCGCCGCCATAATGCAACCAAGCATTCATTTCAGTGGCATTCATACCAAAAGGAATGGCTGTAAAAATTTGCGCTGCGGGTGCTTTACCTTTCCAATAATAAGCCCCTGCATGCCCCATTTCTGCGGCTCCACTAGACACAGTATCAAACACCTCAAAGCCTGGCACCATCTGCCCAGCGCCAAATACTTTGACTTTAAGGCGACCACCAGACATACGTTCAACATATTTAGCAAAGGTTTCTGGTCCTTTTCCTAAGCCCGGAAAGTTTTTAGGCCAAGAAGTGACTAACTTCCACTCATACACCTGTTGCGCTTTAGCGCTTGCCGAACTGTCTTCCGCCTGTTTGTTACAGGCCGATAAGGCCCCAATAAATACAAATAAAACAACACATTGCAGCAATTTCATAAATTAGCTCTCACATTTTCACTAAAGCAAAGAAGGCAACCAAGTTACCAGATTTGGCCAAATAGCCAAGCAAGCAAGTAACACAATTTGAATCATAATAAATGGTGCCACACCTTTATATATATCCACAGTTTTAACTTCAGCTGGTGCTACACCTCGTAAGTAAAATAATGCAAAGCCAAAAGGTGGGGTTAAAAACGAGGTTTGTAAATTCACCGCTATCATTATGCCTAGCCAAATAGGATCGACTCCCATGGCTAATAAAACCGGCGCCACTAAAGGCACTACTACAAAGGTGATTTCGATAAAATCTAAAATAAAACCTAATAAAAAAATCACCAGCATAACTAACAGCACTGCGGCAAATTTGCCACCGGGTAAGCTATGAAATAACTGTTCAATTAACTCTTCGCCACCAAACCCACGAAACACCAGAGAAAAAATTGATGCACCAATTAATATTAAAAACACCATGCTAGTCACTTTAGTAGTAGACATCATGACGTCTTTTAATTTAGGCATAGTTAACTGACCATTAAGCAAAGCCAATAACATGGCACCCATTGCCCCTACACCCGCGGCTTCGGTTGGCGTTGCAAAACCAGCCAAAATAGAGCCCAGCACAATAAAAATTAACACTAAGGGCGGCACCAAAGCTTTAACTAACAACCCAAGAGACACATGGGTATCAGTATTTTGTTCAGCGGTGTGTTTAATATTGCGCGAGGCAAAAATCAACACATAGAGTAAGTACATACTTACTAATATCAATCCGGGTACTAAGGCACCAACAAATAAGTCACCAATAGATACTGATTGTGGCGAAAAAATCCCCATATTTAGTTGTGCCTGCTGAAAGGCACTAGACATAACGTCACCGAGTAACACTAACGCAATAGAAGGAGGAATAATTTGGCCTAAGGTACCTGTTGCACAAATGGCGCCACAGGCAAAAGAAGGGGCATAACCTTTTTTCAGCATAGTAGGCAAAGACAACAACCCCATGGTTACCACAGTCGCCCCTACAATGCCGGTACTTGCGGCCAACAACATGCCCACTAACACCACAGACACAGCCAAGCCAGAACGTAATTTGCCAAACAATTGCTCCATGGCCAAGAGTAGATTTTCGGCCACTTGAGACTTTTCTAACATAACCCCCATAAACACAAACAGAGGCACAGCTATAAGGGTTTGATTCGACACTATCCCAAACAAGCGACTCGGCACAGCTTGTAAAAATGCCATATCAAACACACCAAAAAGCGCACCTATACCAGCAAATAACAATGCAGTTCCAGCTAAGGTATAAGCAACGGGATAGCCAAATAATAACACTAGGCATACCACCAAAAACATCACCAGAGATAAATATTCCATTAGTTATCTCCTGTTTCGGACGTGGATTTTGATGATTTTAAATAGGTCCACTCTCTTACAATTTCTGCTAGGCCTTGCAGAGTCATAGTCAGGGCAAACACTAAAATTAAGCTTTTTAACAAAAATAGCGCTGGGATCCCGCCCGCGTCTTGCGAGTCTTCCAATATTAACCAAGCTCTGCTGACATAATCGTAACTAATAAAAAACACAAACAAGTTAACCGGCAACAACAAAAATAGCCCACCAAAGATATTTACTTTTGCTTGTTTAGCGCGCGAAAAACGCCGATAAAAAATGTCTACCCTAACGTGCTCGTTAGCCCTCAAGGTGTGTGCCGCCCCAAGCAAAAATACCATGCCATGCAAATACATGACTGACTCTTGCATAGCAATCCAGCCCAAATTAAAGCCATAGCGTAAAACCACAATTAAAAAGCTTAGCAATACCATTAATAAGGTAAACCAGCTGACTAATTGACATAAATAAAGATGCAGCGAATCGATTTTTTTCTGCCAATGCGTGGCGTGGTTTAACAACATGATCACTTCTTATGTTTTTGTTAGATTGTTTGCCAAAGGTGGCCAGTGAGAACTCGTCCCCCCAGCTAGGGGGAAGTTTTTAACAAAATTAAAACATAATTGGAAGTAACGAAAGGCAGTAAGTGGGTTAAAGCTTAAATTACTTTTTTCCTCCACCTAAACAATTTGGTGACTTAGGAAATTCACCAAACAAATGTTTCCATTCGTCTTCAGTGTAAGTGTGAAGCGCTAAAGCATGAATATCATTAGCCAATTCATCTTTTAGTACCGAGTTAACTGCTCTATGGCGTTTAATTAAGCGCTCGCCCGAAAAAGCTGGTGTAACTATCACCACTTTAAAATGGCTTTCTGATCCCGCTGGCACATTGTGCATAAAACTTTCGTTAATCACTTCTAGGTGCTCTGGGTTAAAATGATTAAGTAATTTAGTTTCTATACTGGTTTGAATATTCATAAGGCTAGGCATCCAACTCATTGCAGCTTTGTTTTGTTCAATTTTAGCTTGAATAAACAATTTGGTTACTTTCGTAGGGTTAAATTTTACTCGGCCAATGATAACGTATTGATTGGCCTTGATATATTAATTTTGCAGAAAATAACGCTAATTAATAACTTTACTCTATATTCAAAAGTCAACTATGCGCCTAAAGGTGAGATTGATCCTAGGACCTAATGCCTTAGTGCTTTTAGGCACTTCATGTTTCCAATAATTTTGAGTATTCCCTTGCATGATTAACAAGCTTCCACTGTTTAACGTTATTTTGTGGCGATATTTTTTTGTTTGATGAACAAAACGCAAGGTGCGAGCTTGGCCCAAACTCACTGAGGCAATAACTGGTTGCTTGCCAAGTTCAGCTTCATTGTCGGCGTGCAGACCCATTCCATCCTGACCATCACGGTATAAATTGGCTAAAACTGAATTAAATTGACTCGCGCTGGCTATTTCACATTGGTGTTTAATCTCTACTAAGCTTGGTGTCCAAGACATAGGCTCTAGCTGCAAATTTGAATATTGATAGGTACACCCTTTATCGCCATACCAAGCTTGTAGCCTAGGTACAGCCACAGATTTACCATATATTTGGATCTGCTCTTGACGCCAGGCTAGTTCATTGAGCAACACAGAAAAATACTGCTCGGCTAATTTAGCTTGAATAAAATTAGGCCAATAGAGTAAGTCGGCATCAGGCAGTTGTATTGCTATGGGCGTGTTATCATATTCAGAATCAAACAATGAAGGTTGCATAAAACCTTTAGTACGGAAAAACCAATTAAATGAACACCAGTTTAGCTCTATTAGATAAAAACTTGCAGCTAATTCGCTACCCACAGGCTCTACAACACCCTAGTTGGCAGGCTTGGGATGCGGCAGATGAATATCTAATTGAATATGTTGAACAAAATTTTCAACTAAATTCACTTCAATCTTTATATATTTTTAACGATGATTTTGGCGCTTTGGCCTGCTGGTTTAATGCCGTTAAACCACATTGGGTTAACGACTCTTATGTGGCACGTCAGTCCTGTTTATTAAACCTAAGTGCTAATCAACTCGATCAACAACAGCTTAACTTTATAAGCTCAACCGAGCCATTAACAGGCAATTGTGATTTAGTGCTTATGAAAGTGCCTAAAACCACGGCTTTATTAGAGCAACAACTTATTGATCTACAAAAAGTGGTAAGCCCGAATACTCAAATAATAGCGGCAGGCAAAGCGGTATTGATTCAAAAATCGACTTTGGCTTTGTTCGAAAAATACTTAGGGCCAACTAAAACCAGCTTGGCCAAAAAGAAATCCCGTTTAATTTTTTGTCAGCCCACCGGCGACAAACAACATGCCAGTCCCTATCCCACTGTATGGCAAACCGAACAACCGGTTTTTAGCATTAGTAATTTAGCCAACGTATTTGCGCGCCAACAACTCGATATAGGTGCTAGGTTTATGTTGCAACACTTAGCTGCTATTCCAAACTCTGGCAATCAAACCATAGTAGATTTAGGCTGCGGAAATGGGGTGTTAGGTTTGCACTTATTAGAAAAAAATAAGCAGGCCAAAGTCATTTTTGTGGACGAATCGTACATGGCAGTGGCCTCGGCCAAACACAATATACTAAACAACCTACCCGAACAACTTCACCAATGTGAGTTTATCGTTAACAATTGCCTAGACGGCTTTTCACAAAAGTCCGAAGCACAAGGCATAGACACTATAGTGTGCAACCCGCCTTTTCATCAACAAAATACCATTACCGATCATATTGCTTGGCAAATGTTCAAAGACGCTAAGCAGAGGTTAAAAAAAGGCGGCAAACTCTTTATCATAGGCAACAAACATTTAGACTATGCAAGCAAATTAAAACGCTTGTTTGGCCAAGTACAGCATGTGGCCAGTAATAAAAAATTCAGCATTTTGTCTGCCACTCAAACCAATTAAAAATAAAGGTAAAATTTTATGTTTAAAGCTTTATGTATGATCTTAGCCTTATTAGTTAGCCAACCAGCTTTAGCTAAAGTTAAACGCGATGGCTCGCATATTCAGCCGGATAATTATTATCCTAGAGTCAAAATGGTGACTAGCATGGGCGATGTTATAGTGGAGTTAGATAGATCGCGCGCGCCCATAACAGTGAATAACTTTTTACGTTATGTTGAAAAGCGCAGTTACGAAGACACCATATTTCACCGCATAGTGGCCGATTTTGTGATCCAAGGCGGCGGTTACGATACCAACTTTATAGAAAAGCCCTCTTTTGGCACCATTTTTAATGAATCAGGTAATGGCCTTAAAAATGACAGATACACTATTACTATGGCCAGACAAAACGATCCACATACCGCAAACCGCCAGTTTTTCTTTAATATGAATGATAACGAAAGTTTAAATCCAGGCCGAGGCTGGGGATATGCGGTGTTTGGCACTGTAGTAGAAGGGTACGAAGTATTAGATAAAATGATCCAGGTTAAAACCGACTTCGACCCTAAATACGGTTGGAACGACGTACCTGTAGAACAAGTGATCTTAAAAAAGGTGTTAATTTTACCTCAGGTTTAGACCTAAACAGGCTCAACTACCAATTAACACCATGCCAATTAACGCCACATAAGGGTAAGCCACAGTTGGTTTAAGACTTTGTTTGGCGTATTCAACGACTAAGCCAAAGGCTGAGGGCCTTGATTGCTGCCAAGTTAAATTAAATTGCATACCTTGGACCTGCGGCTTATCACTAGCTTGTTGTAAGCCTTGCTCTACCATCTCTAAGCGTAGGCCTATTCGACTTTGAAAGGTTTTCCAAATAGCATCTTGTAACCACAAAATTAACAGCACAATTACCGACACCAATCCTGCTTGCCATTGATAAATCAACAAACAACTTAGCACTATACTTATCAGCTTAATCAACAACGAATAACTTTCGTAACTATCGTATTGAGTTTGCAATACAGTCCATTCAGTGTGTAACTCAGTGTTTTGCATAACCTAGCTCATCCATTTTTTGTTTTAGGCGCGAGCATTATCAAAAGCAATGACTTGCTCAATAGCCTCACTTTGTAATGCCAGCATAATCAGCCTATCTATGCCCAAAGCCACACCAGAGCACTGGGGTAACCCATGGGTTAATGCTGCCAAAAAGGCGTGATCTATAGGCATAGCCTCTAAGCCGTTTGCTACTCGTATTTGGTTATCTTGCTCAAACCGCATAAGTTGTTCTTTTGCATCTGTTAGTTCATTAAAGCCGTTAGCTAACTCTATGCCCTTAAAATACAATTCAAACCTGTCCGCCACCAAAGGGTTGTTGGCATTAATTTTAGCCAAGGCCGCTTGGCTGGCAGGAAAGTCGGTGACAAAACACGGGCGCTGTTGCCCTATGTGCGGCTCTACCTGTTGACTAAATAACAACATTAATAAGGTATCTTTATTGTCTTCCTGCTCGGCTAACTCTTGATAACCACATTTAACTGCAAGGCTTTTTAACTCAACTAAACTAGCAGTTAACGGGTCACAATCTAAGTGTTTGATAAAGGCCTGTTGATAACTTATGCGCTCTGCCGTTTGAGTCTGCAACACGATTTTAAGTAAGTCATCGATTTCAGACATGAGCTGATGATGTTCAAAGTCAGGTCGGTACCATTCAAGCATGGTAAATTCTGGGTTGTGAAATCGACCAGCTTCTTCATTACGAAACACTTTAGCAATTTGATAAATTGCCCCGCTCCCCGCACAAAGTAGCCTTTTCATGGCAAATTCAGGAGAGGTTTGCAAATACAAAGTAGCAGTTGTGGTTGCCATAGGGTGCTGAAATTCAGTGGCAAAAGAATGCAGATGTTGATCTGTCACTGTGGCATGGCTAAGGGCAGGTGTATCGACTTCAAGTACCTTGCGCTCAGCAAAAAAGTGCCGAATTTTGTGTAAAATGTCGGCACGTTTTTTAAGGTTTTCGATTGTGGCACTAGGGTGCCATTGTTCTGCCCGCATTGGCTCCCTTTAAGTTTGTTTACTAGCAGCTACACAAAGTAGCGAATTAGCTTATTGTATTTGATATTCAGCTTTAAGTTTTTCAACACGACTGATGCTTTTATCTTCAAGCATTTCACGTTGGGTTAGCTTGCGCTGCGCTAAAGTTTTGTCGCCAACTTTAAATAATAAATCTACGTAATTTAAATAGATTTCTTCGTTTTTCATACTAGGGGTCACCGCACGCTCATACAACGACAGAGCCTTTTGCAACTCACCTTCGGCGATATAGATTTGCGCTAGAGTGTCTAGGGTAGCGGGATTATTAGGCTGTAATTCCACCGCTTTTTCACCAAACTCTTTGGCCTGTAATACATTGCCTTGTTGAAGATATAAATAAGCAAGGTTATTACTGGCAATATAATTGTTAGGGTTTTGCTCTAGTGCAGCTATGTAGGTTTTGATTGCGTCAATGCTGTTGGCTGAAATTTGTCTCTCTGCCAATAACATTTTTGCGGTTAGCGCATTGGGCTGCTGTTTAAGGTGCTGGGTCAACAACTCTATAGCTTTATCTGACTGCTTAAGCTTGTCATAAATAAAGGTTAATAAAATCAAGTTACGGTTATTTTGCGAGTCGGCATAAGCAATTTTGGCGTTCTCTAGGGCTTGTTGTAATTCACCATTGTTTAGTTGAAAACGTGCCAAAAAGCCTTTAACTATTGGTTTATCAAGCACCTGCTCTGGTAATTTATCGTATTCAACTTGCGCTTCCTGATACTTATTCTGCATCAATAAAAAGTACACATTTAATATTTGCACTTGTAAATCGTCGCGGTTTTTCAAAAAGCCCTGAGTTAATTTAGCGGCTTCGGCAAACTTATTTTGGCTATCTAACAATAACAATTTACCGGTTAAGGCTTCTTTATTGTTAGGCTCTCTGGCTAACCAAGCATCATAGTGCACTGTGGCTTCACGTCTTTTATTCGCCTTAATTAAACTTTGCCCTAAGGTTTTCCAATAACCTACAGGTAGGTCTTTTTGATTTTCAATCGCGGTTAATAAATCTATGGCTGCTTGATAGTCGTTTTCCACCATCTTAATTCTGGCTAACAACACTCTTAAGCCTAAGTTAGTTGGCTCTTGGTTAAAGGCCTGTTGAATTTTGTTTAATCCTGCTTGGCTGTTACCCTGCTCTTTGGCGAGTAAGTAATGACTAGCAAGCACATAAATATTATTAGGAAACTTCTGTAATGCTTCAGTTAGCATTTGATTGGCCAAGCTCATGTTTTTCTCTAAGGCCGCGATATTGGCTAAAGCAAGCATGGCTGAGGGGCTTTCTTTATCTAAGGCCATGGCCTGTTGAAATTCTTTTTTAGCCGCGGCAAAGTTTTGCTCTTTGGTATACACATCACCGGCCACAAGATAAGGTCTAGGATCTTGCTGGCTCGATTGTTTCCAACTCTTACTTAAGGCTAAGGCTTTGTCATATTGTCGGGTGGCAATATAGGCCTTGGCTAAAGTAATTTGTGCACTTTCTAATTCTGGTGATTGGCTTACCGCTTCTTCTAAATTGACTATGCCATCTAAATTATTCAGAGATAATTTTAATAATCCTAAGCGGGTTAAATCTTCTGCAGTGCGACTAATATCCGCAGACTTTTCAACCAATTTTTTGGCTTCTTTTTCAAATCCATCACGCAACAATTCATAACTCGCTTTAGAAAATAACGGCGCATCGTCTTCAGATAATTGATCTAACCTATCTAACACTTCACCTACTTCTGATGTCAGTCCAAGTTGCAACTGACTGGCCGCTAGCATTCTTAAACCTGGGTGATTACTAGGCAATACACTGGCAATAAAAGATAAATGCCGATTAGCACTTTCAAAGTCTTGTAATTGATAGGCCGAATAACCTGCAATCAAACGTAAAGACGGATCTTCTATACCGCCTAAAATAGCGGTTTCGGCTCGTTTTAATGCTTCAGAAAAGTCTTGTTTGTGGGCGCTACTGGCCGCTTTAAGTTGATTTAACAGTGGGTTTTCTTGATTTATCTTAAGTAATTTATCGATATAAGGGTCTGCATCTTTCAGTTTACCTGTATCCACTAACAACTTTGCCAACACAAAAGTGGTTTGATTATCTTCTGGATAAAAGCTGACATAATCTTTATAAATCTCGGCCGCTTCTTCAGGCTGTTTTAACGAAAGTTTAAGTTGCGCCAAGAGTTTTAATACTTCTGCATTTTGTGGCGATTTTTCGCGAATTTTAACTAAAGCCTCATTGGCTTTTTCAAACTCATTGTCTAGCAGTAGCGGATAAGCCTCGATTAAATCGCGGTAAGCCGAACTAGTCTCAAGATCCACTAATTCTTCGATTAATTCACGCGCTTCATCTAGCTTATTAAGTCTGACTAAAGACACTACTTTAAAATAGCCAATTTCAATGCGCTCTACTGTAGTTAAGCCTGCTTGTTCATGCTCTATTTTACTTAAAGCCGCATATGCGCCTGTGCGCTGGTACGCTTCGGTTAGCATAGGCAAGACTTTATCTGGTGCATAGCCATATTCCATCGCACGATTAAGCTCTTTTTCAGCGCTTTCAAATTGTTTTTGTTGTAAATACAGCTGACCTAACTCAAACCTTGCTTGTGCCGACCTAGGCTCTGCTTGCACTGCATTTTTTAACGCTACTATTGCAGCTGCGGGATTGTTGTCTTGAATATATTGTTTAGCTTCTTGGATGTACTCTTCGCTTGTTTGCTTACCACAACCTGCTAGACCGCCTATAAATAAGGCCACACATAAAATCTTGAATAAAGCACTATCGACTACTTTCATGCAGAGGGTTCCTTGAGTAAATCATTTTGAATTATAATGACATGGGTTAAGTTGTTATGCGACTCAGATAGTTATCTTTGTTAAATTCTTGCCATAAACTTAAGTTTGAATATTGAGCTTAATAGCTAAAATTGTTTTATTTAGGTAAGTAATATGCCCACTTCTGGCTTTTTACTGCCTAAACTTTCAAAGTTAACCAATTAGCACTTATCAAAAAAGATAAGCAATTGAGAGTTTTGTTCGCCACTTGTTAATTAACCGATCCTTTTAGGCGACATTTCTGCAACAACTTTGACAGCATATTTTCATCTCCACCGATTAAAATGCCATATTTGAAAAATATTGCAATTAAACAAGACATTACATGGAGTAAATGCTGAAAATCGAATATAATTTAACCTTTGAAACCGTGCCGGCTTCGCCTTAAATAATTGTATTACCGATTTTAGAAATTGTATTACCGATTCAAATAATGCTGTGCCTGCCTCTATCCCCTGGGAAAACTTGATGACCACCACATCTGATATAACATTTAGAGATTTAAACCTACCCGAACCACTGCTGCAAGCATTAGAAAAAGTCGGCTATGAAAAACCTACTCCTATCCAAGAGCAGTGTATTCCTTTAATTATTGACGGCCATGACCTATTAGGTACAGCCCAAACCGGTACGGGTAAAACCGCTGCTTTTGCGTTGCCAATGTTAGCTAACGTTGATCCTGACGACAAAAACACCCAATTATTGGTACTAGCACCAACTCGTGAATTGGCAATACAAGTTGCCGAAGCTTTCCAAGTGTACGCAAGCTTTTCGAAAAAAATTAATGTACTGCCAATTTACGGCGGTTCAGCATACGACAACCAAATCCGTCAATTAAGACGTGGCGCTCAAGTGGTTGTAGGGACTCCTGGTCGAGTCATTGACCATATTAAAAAGAATACCTTAAAGCTAGATAAGCTTAAGTTCTTAGTATTAGACGAAGCTGACGAAATGTTACGTATGGGCTTCATCGACGATGTTGAATGGATTTTAAGCCACGCGCCAAAAGAGCGTCAAACAGCACTTTTCTCGGCCACTATGCCAGATCCAATTCGCAAAATTACTAAGCGTTACTTAAACGATCCTAAGCAAGTTAAGATCGAATCTAAAGTCACTACAGCCAGCACTATTCGTCAGCGTTATTGCCAAGTAGCAGGCCATCATAAGATGGAAGCTCTGACGCGCATCATGGAAGTAGAAGAGTTTGATGGCGCAATTATCTTTGTGCGTACTAAAACCGCAACCATGGAATTAGCCGAAAAGCTTTCTGCCCGTGGCTACGCTGTTGAGCCGTTAAATGGTGATATTCCGCAAAACTCTCGTGAACGTACAGTTGACCGCTTGAAAAAAGGTAAAATCGATATCTTAGTGGCAACTGATGTTGTAGCTCGTGGTCTTGATGTTGAACGTGTATCTCACGTTATTAACTACGATGTACCTTACGATACTGAATCTTATGTTCACCGTATTGGTCGTACCGGTCGTGCAGGTCGTCAAGGTGATGCAATCTTGTTTATTTCACACCGTGAAAAGCGCATGTTGTTCTCAATAGAACGCGCCACCAGACAATCAATCGATGCTATGAGCATTCCATCAATTTCGCAACTTAACGAAACGCGTTTATCACGTTTTAAAAGCAGCGTAATCGAAGCAATGAGTGATTCATCAATCGAAACCTTAATCCCTATTGTTGAGTCAATTCAAGAAGAAACTGAAGCGGCACCAGAAGTGATTATGGCGGCGCTAGCTAAGATTGCTCAAGGTGATGAGCCACTTATCTTAAAAGAAAGTGACCGACCTGACCTTACCGCTCGCCCACCAAGAAACGATCGTAACGACAGAAACGACCGTGGTGGTCGCAACGACAGAGGCGGCCGTAATGAGCGTGGCGGTAGACGTGAACGCAAGTCTGGTCCACCTAGTGAAGGCATGCAAAGATACCGTATCGAAGTTGGTCACACTCATGGTGCTAAGCCTGGCAACATTGTTGGAGCCATTGCTAACGAAGCAAACATAAGCAGCAAAAATATTGGCTCTATTGAAATTTATGACAATTTCAGCACAGTAGATTTGCCAAAAGATATGCCTAAAGCAACCCAAGAAACCTTGCAAAAAACTCGTGTTGCGGGTCGTAGCTTAGGCATGCGCGCTTGGTCTGATCAACCACCTAAAAAACGTGGTAACCCAGCTAATCGCGACTAAGCCATTAGTACAGTAAAAAAATAAAAAAGGGGCTTTGGCCCCTTTTTTAATGACTAAAAATCTATATTTACTACTTTTAATAACCTAAAAGAATATCAATGTAATTTAAAATGGTTTGCTCAGTGCTCAACTCAAGGCAAACTAAACTTTGATTTTATAGAGATAAATAAGATGCAATATTTCCCGATTTTTTTAGACAGTTCAGACTTAACCAGTTTAGTGGTAGGCGCTGGAGAAGTGGCTGCACGTAAAGTGGAATTATTGTTAAAAACCTCAGCCACTATCACAGTTGTAGCACCTTGGGTGTGTGACACTGTGCAAAAATTTGCAGACGACAACAAAATCACCCTAATAAACCGAGCTTACCAAGAGCAAGACTTAGCCGATAAAAACTTAGTCTTCGTGGCCACAGATGATTCTAAATTAAATCAACAAATACATGCTCAAGCAAAAGCCCACAAGGTATTAGTTAACGTAGTGGATAACACTCCGCTATGTCAGTTTATTACTCCTTCTATCGTTGACCGCTCGCCCATTCTTATTGCTATTAGCAGTGGAGGGGTTGCACCGGTATTGCTTAGATACCTAAGGCAAAAACTAGAATCCGTTATTCCGCAAAAAATCAGCTTATTAGGGCAGTTTTCAGAAAAGTTTAGACAAGCAGTAAAACAGCGTTTTCAATCAGTTACCCAAAGGCGATATTTTTGGGAAGAGGTGCTAGATGGTGATATTGCCGAAAACGTTTTACAAGGCAACCAAGCTTTAGCTGAAAGCAAAATGCAGCAAAAGTTAGCGCTAGACTCGCAACAAACAAGCCAAGGCCAAGTTTACTTAGTGGGGGCAGGTCCAGGAGATCCAGACCTACTGACCTTTAGAGCCTTAAGGTTAATGCAAAAAGCCGATGTAGTGGTATACGACCGTTTAGTATCGCCAGAGATATTAGAGTTAGTACGCCGCGATGCAGAAAAAATCTATGTGGGTAAAGCTAAAAGTAAACATACAGTACCTCAGTCAGAGATTAACCAACTATTAGCCAAATTAGCTCTAGAAGGCCAAAGAGTGGTACGTTTAAAAGGCGGCGATCCCTTTATTTTTGGGCGGGGCGGCGAAGAGCTCGAAACCTTAGTGGCACAAAATATTCAGTTTGAAGTAGTACCCGGCATTACCGCTGCTAGCGGAGCAGCCAGTTACGCAGGCATTCCCCTCACGCATAGAGATCACGCAAAATCAGTGGTCTTTGCCACCGGCCATTTGCAAGACAATAGCATTAACTTAAATTGGCCGGCTTTAGCTCAGCAAGATCAAACCGCAGTGTTTTACATGGGGTTAACTGGCTTAACTATTATTTGTGAGCAATTAATCAAACATGGCTTAGCCGCCTCTACTCCCATTGCTATGGTGCAATCTGCGACCACAGATGAGCAAAAAGTAGTAGTCGGCACTTTAGCCGATATGCCGCAACAAGCCGAAGCGGCAAACATCCAACCTCCTGCCTTAATTATTGTTGGCTCTGTGGTAAGTTTGCACTCACAGTTGAATTGGTTTAAGCAATCAGTCTCAGTTTGAAAATAAAGCAAAAGTGTTTTTACAGAGTTCAACCTAAAGATTTATGCTATGGTTTTGCCTTGTTCAAGTCGTTAGGCTTGTTGGGGCTAAAGTCTACTTAAAATAATAAAAATCCTTTAGGAAACCACACTATGTACATGCTCATTAAACACACTCACATAAGCATTATTATGCTTACCTTTATCTTTTTTATGATTAATTTTGTACTGACAGTTAAAGGCTCAGACAAGGTCAATAATAAACTGTTAAAAATTGGCCCGCATATTTTGTACACCCTCTTTGTTGCCACTTTTATATATTTAGTTTTGGCTAACCCCTTAAACTTATATCCATTTGTTAATGGTTGGGCGTCATCTAAACTAGGCGGTTTTGTGTTGTATGTATTGTCTATTACCTTTGCACTTAAATGGGCTAAAACCCAGTTATGGCGTTTTGTAGGTTTAATTAGTGCCATAGTCTGTTTAGCCATGACCGCTAAATTGGGCTTTGCCGACCATCTAAAAATAAAAGGTATGGAACAAGACTCACAAACCTACCTTGAGCTAGGCCAAACTCTGCTAACTAGCTTTGCCTAAGCGGTTTACCCCACACCCATGAGCTTGGCTCAATGGCTTAATTTTATTTTTGTATTTGCACTAGGGGTGACCCTAGTGCAAATATCCCATGGCAAAATACTAAACATAACAAGGCTAAAATTTAGCCCTGTTTTTTTGAAAATCCTGCGTTATCTTGGCTTATTAATCCTTGTGTATAGTGGCTATGGCTTAATGCTTAACTACATAATCACCTAATAAAAAAAAGAGAGAACAAGATGAAATTCGTATTATTTAATACTTTAGCTGTTATCAGTGGTTTGATTTTTGGCAGTGTAGTGAATATGAGTTTGATTTCATTAGGCACTAAGATCATAGCTGCTCCAGCTGGAGTAGATGTGTCTACAATGGAATCCCTTGCGCAAAGCATGCACTTATTTGAACCTAAGCACTTTATTTTTCCATTTCTGGCACATGCCTTAGGCACCTTAGCCGGTGCTATGTTGGCCGCCAAAATAGCCGCTTCATATAAACTAATCTTTGCCATGCTAATAGGTTTGGCCTTTTTTGCTGGCGGTACATCTATGGTGCTTAGCTTACCTTCACCTTTATGGTTTAATGTATTGGACTTAACTTTAGCTTATTTACCCATGGCCTACCTGGGTTATAAAGTCGCCAAAAAAAACCAGCCGAAGCTTAACTTGGGCTGGTTCGATTTTTTTAAACAAAGCTTTAGTCAACTTACCAATATCTCTCCATAGAAATTTGCCCCGGCTTGCGGCGTAAGTGTTTAGATAGGCCAAAGCCGGTTAATACTTCAGTGCTGTCTTCAATCATTTCTGGGTTACCACACAACATCACTTGGCTGTTATCTGGATGCAGATCTAAACCCACTTGTTGCTGAATCATTCCAGTAGTTAATAAAGGCGGAATGCGCCCTGTTAGCAGATTGTCTTGTTCTTCGCGGCTAACCACAGGCACATAATGAAACCTGCCTGCATATTCACTCGCCCAACCGGCAATTAGCTCTGCGTAAGCAAGATCTTGTGCATAACGTGCGCCATACACCAACACAATATTTTCATAGGTTTGCCACACCTGTTGGGTGGCTAATATCGATAAAAATGGCCCTACCCCTGTGCCAGTTGCAATTAACCATAAGTCTCGACTTTTAGGCACTTCATCTAACACTAAAAAGCCCGTAGCCGGCGCCATAATTTTTACCACGTCACCCAATTCAAGCTCATGCAATTTAGGCGACAACAAGCCATCTTCTACCGGCACCGCAATAATTTCTAACTCATCATTATCTGGGCTATTCACTAAAGAATAAGGGCGAGACAATACTTTACCGTCTTCTTGCTCTATCCCCACTTTAGTAAACTGCCCAGCTTTAAACCGAGGGAAGTTATTGCAACTAAAACCTAAACTAAATAGGTGATCGTTCCAATTCGTTTTATTCACCACCTTTGCATCTAACCAAGAAGCCATAGATCCACATCCCTAAGTTGAAGGTAAAGTTCTAAAAATTCGATTATTTACTGTATAAAAGTCTCTAAATAGATACAAATTTGTTTCAAATAGGTATATTAACCATTCGAACTAAGCGCCAACTAAAAAAATAAAAATGAAAAATAATAATAACAACAATAACTCGACTTTATCTGATCAGGTTTCCGATCCAACTAAACGCATGACCTCAACCTATATTGTGTCTTTAGGCGTTATCGCGTTTTTATCAATAGTTGTGCATTTTATGTTAGACAGAATCATTGAAGAGCAAGGTGATTCTGCGGTGGTGATCAGCATTAGTGGTGAGCAACGCTTGTTATCACAACGCATTAGTTTATTAACCTTAGACTATTTAGCCAGTGGCGACCTAACCACAAAACAAATGGCTCAAGATGCGCTAGTTTTGATGAAAAAAAATCATGAGCTTTTATTAAAAGAACATCACCAAGCGTCACAAAACAATGTTAGCTCTCCCCTTTCAGCCCAAATGAATAGCTTATATTTTGACAATGAAAAAGGCCTTAGCCCACAAATAGAACAATTTACTTTTTTAATTAACCAAGCTTTACGTCAAGATCCCTCACAGTTTGCACAAATGCCTATGCCCAGTGAATTTAGGTTTTGGCATCAAGCCAAACATGACCTCTACAGCACCTTAGATAAAATCGTAAAACAATACGAACTAGAAGGCTTACAAAAAGTAAAAGATCTTAAAAGCGCACAAAGGTTGGTATTGCTGATCATTATTTTGACCTTGTTAATTGAAGCCTTATTTATTTTTAGGCCTATGGTTAACCGCGTAGCTAAATTTGCCGAGCGATTGCAAAAAGAAGCCAATCACGACCATCTAACAGGTTTATTAAATCGCCGTTCTTTTAGCATTTTTGTGAATAAATCTTGGGCATTGAGCAAAAGATACGGCCATCAAATGAGTATTATTACTTACGATATTGATAATTTTAAATTAGTTAACGATGACTATGGTCATGATGTGGGAGATAAAGCTTTACGACACGTTAGCCAACTTATTCAAGAAAACACCCGCGAGTCAGACTGCGTAGCACGATTAGGCGGAGAAGAGTTTGTTGTAATGTTGCCACAAACCAATAAGCACGATGCCAAAAGCCTAGCCGATAAAATACGCTTATTAATCGAAAAATCCCCATTAGATTTAGAAGCTGGCACACTAGCCTTAACCGTAAGCGCAGGTATCAGCGAGTTTGTTAAAACCGACGATTCCATAGACGATATTTTAAAGCGTTCAGATCAAGCCTTGTACTCAGCTAAAAAACAAGGGCGCAACAAAGTAAGCCTTGCTTAGTACTAGGAGGTGAATAACAAGTGAAAACCAATAAGGGGCACACAATGTCAAATATCTTAACTCACTCTGTCATCACCTGCCCTAATTGTGGTTTTAGCCAAGAAGAAGTTATGCCCACTAATGCCTGTTGAGTTTGGCTGCCAAACTCGCCTATTCAGCACTAAAGATTCAAAGCTGCAAATGCTTAGCTAGGCATTTGATTTAAAAATACTTATGATGGATTTTTGCAATTTGTTAGAAGGCAGACATGCAAGACTCTCCAGCAACACATCAAGGTCAGTGGCAGTTTTGGATTGATCGAGGCGGCACTTTTACTGACATCATTGCCAGACCACCCAATGGTCAATTGCTCACCAGAAAATTTTTATCAAATAACCCCGAAATTTACCGCGATGCCGCAGTTTATGGCATTAAACACATTTTAGGGATAAACCAAAATGAGCCTGTACCTAACGGCTTAATCGATAAAATTAAAATGGGTACCACAGTTGCCACCAATGCCTTATTAGAAAGAAAAGGTGAACAAGTAGCATTGGCCATTACCCACGGCTTTAAAGATGCCATCGAAATTGGCTACCAAGCACGTCCTGATACTTTTGCTCTAAAAATAGAAAAACCAGATATTCTGTACCAACAAGTACTAGAAATTAACGAAAGAGTTTTGGCCAATGGCGAAATAATCCAAGCCATAGATTTAGACGCCAGCGAACAGGCTTTGCAAGCTGCCTACAACAGTGGCATACGTGCACTTGCCATAGTATTAATGCATGGCTACCAATACCCAGAGCACGAAAAACAATTAATTAAACTGGCCGAAAAAATTGGCTTTAGTCAAATCTCGGCCAGCCACGAAGTCAGCCCCCTGCAAAAAATTGTATCGCGCGGCGAAACCACTTTAGTGGATGCCTACCTAACGCCCATTTTAATGCGCTACATTCAAAATATTAGCCAAGGGTTAAATCAACAACAGCCAGCACAATTATTATTTATGCAGTCTTCTGGCGGCTTAACCCGTGCAGATATGTTTCGCGGTCGTGATGCTATTTTATCTGGTCCTGCGGGGGGAATAGTTGGCTGTGTTGCCACAGCCAAGCAAGCTGGCTTTAGTAAAATTATTGGTTTTGATATGGGCGGCACGTCTACCGACGTTTCGCACTATGCGGGTGAATTTGAAAAAGCTTACGAAACCCAAGTGGCAGGGGTACGCATGCGTGTACCTATGTTGCATATTCATACTGTGGCAGCAGGCGGTGGTTCTATCTTAAATTATCAAGATGGGCGCTTTCGCGTGGGGCCAGAATCGGCAGGTGCGGTACCCGGCCCTAGATGTTACCGACGCAAAGGCCCCTTAGCTGTCACCGATATCAACCTGTGTTTAGGCAAAATTCAACCCGACTTTTTCCCGAGCATTTTTGGTCCTGAGCAAGATCAACCACTAGATTTAGCGGCCACTCAACAGGCCTTTGAAGCAATCGCCCAACAAATAAATGATGGGCGTAGTGCTGAAGATGTAGCAGAAGGCTTTTTAGCTATTGCCATAGAACATATGGCCCAAGCCATTAAAAAGATATCTGTGGCGCGCGGCTACGATGTATCTCACTATGTTTTAAATTGTTTTGGCGGCGCGGGGGGCCAACATGCCTGTTTAGTAGCAGAAAAACTCGGCATAAAAACTGTGTTTTTACATCGCCATTCGGGCATTTTATCGGCCTATGGTATGGGGCTAGCCGAAAGCAAAGTTGAAAGACAAAAAGTTGCAACTGAGCTTATTCAACAAGGGGATCCCGAGGCCATCAACCAAGCCATAACCCAACTTAAACAACTCAATACCCAAGATTTGCTTAGCCAAGGTTTGCAAGCGGCACAGATAACCCATCAAGCTAGGGCTTTAGTTAAATACCAAAATACTGATACCAGCTTAAATGTGGCACTCGACTCTTTTACGGCCATGCAACACAGTTTTATAGAACAACACCAACAGCAATTTGGCTTTAGCACCACAGATATTCCAATAGTGATAGATACCTTAATTGTAGAATCTTATGGTGGCGCAGAGCCGCAAGTTGAAAATACTCTCACTCTGGCAGAAAACCCATCGGTAAACTTACTAACTAAGCGCAAAATATACACTCAAGGCCAATGGTTAGAGGCGCCTGTGATTGACATAGCAAGTTTATCTTATGGTCATAAAATAGACGGTCCTGCCATTATCATTGAACCAACAGGCACTATTATTGTTGAGAAAAACTGGCAAGCCAAAGTTAATCAAAATGGCCATTTAGTGCTGCACTTTAGCCCAGCAATGCAAGCCTTAGACAGCGCCCCTAACCAACAAAACACAACATTAAACCAAGCAGATCCTGTTACTTTGGAATTGTTTAACAGTGCTTTTATGAGCATTGCTCAGCAAATGGGCATAGTGCTACGCAACACCTCGCAGTCGGTGAATGTAAAAGAGCGCTTAGACTTTTCGTGCGCCATTTTTGATCATCTAGGCAATTTAATTGCCAATGCCCCCCATGTACCTGTGCATTTGGGCTCTATGGATGCCAGTGTAAAAGTCATTATTAATGGACCGCAGTCGATAGATGCTGGCGATGTGTTTGTACAAAACAATCCGTACAACGGCGGCTCGCATTTACCCGACATTACAGTGATCACCCCAGTGTTTGATGCGAGTCAAACTCGGGTGTTATTTTATGTGGCAAGCCGTGCCCATCACGAAGACGTGGGGGGTATTGCTCCTGGTTCTATGTCTACCTTGGCCACCAATATTCATCAAGAAGGCATTTTATTAGACAGCGTAAAACTGGTAGAAAAAGGCCAGTTTCAAACCGAGCGAATTAAAGCACTGTTTAGCCATGGCCAATATCCAGCGCGCAACGTTAAGCAAAATATGGCCGATTTAATGGCGCAAACCGCGGCCAATAAAACTGGGGTTAACGAGTTATTAAAACTGGTTGAACAACACGGACTAGACACTGTGCATGCCTACATGCAACACATACAAGACAGCGCCAAAACCTCAGTGCAAAAAGTGCTGGCTAACTTAGACGACGGCGATTTTAGCTACCCGCTAGAATCAGGCTCAACCATTAAGGTAAAAATCAGCATAGATAAAACCAAGCTACGCGCCTGTATAGATTTTAGCGGCACCAGTGCCCAGCAAGACAACAACCTAAATGCCCCTAAAGCCATTACTCAAGCGGCAGTTATGTATGTGTTTAGATGTTTAGTAAACGATGATGTACCCCTTAACGCCGGTTGCATGCAAGCACTGGATATTATCGTGCCCGAAGGTTCGTTACTGAATCCGCGTTTTCCGGCAGCTGTGGTAGCGGGCAATGTTGAAACCAGCCAAGCGGTTACTAATGCCCTATTTGCAGCATTAGGGGTTTTAGGTTCAAGCCAAGGTACTATGAATAATTTAACCTTTGGAAATGCCAACTACCAATATTACGAAACCATTTGTTCTGGCAGCCCAGCAGGTGAGGGGTTTAACGGCGTAGCGGCAGTGCACACCCACATGACCAATACCCGTATGACCGACCCCGAAGTATTAGAACAACGTTACCCCGTTATGTTGAAAGAATTTGTAATAGATCGCCATTCTGGCGGTAAAGGCAAATGGTCGGCAGGTGATGGCATTACCCGAAAAATCACCTTTTTAGAAGATATGCAGTGTTCAATTTTATCTGGCCACAGACAGATTCCGCCTTTTGGTTTACATGGTGGCGAACCTGGCCGCGTTGGCCGCAACTGGATTGAAAGCGCCTTGGGTGATATTCGCCCACTTGAAGCTTGTGATCATGCACAGGTTAATGCCGGCGACACCATTTGCATACAGTCACCTACAGGTGGTGGATTTGGTAAAGCAGATAACTCAACGGATTAACCCCAAGCTTAAGGAACACGATATGTTTAAGCGCTTAAAAAATAGTGGCCCAGGGGCCTTAATAGCTGCGGCTTTTATTGGCCCTGGCACAGTTACCGCTTGTACCTTAGCAGGGGCAAATTTTGGCTACACATTATTATGGGCCTTACTGTTTGCCACTATTGCCACAATTATTTTGCAAGAAATGTCGGCGCGCTTAGGCTTAGTTACCCAACAAGGCTTGGGTGAAACTCTGCGAAACATGCTTAATCAGTCTGTCTGGAAATGGCCATTGTTTGGCTTAATTATGGTGGCTTTATACTTAGGCAATGCCGCGTACGAGGCAGGAAATTTATCGGGCGCTGCGTTAGGCATAGACGCCCTCACCGACACCAATCAATCTTTATACCAAAGCTCAGTAGTGATTATTTCAGTTTTGGCTGGGCTGTTATTATGGCGCGGCTCGTATAAACATATAGAGCGTATGTTACTAAGCTTAGTGGCACTAATGGCGCTGGCCTTTATTGCGACATTTTTATCGGTTGGCCCTGACTTAGCTTTACTCTTTAAAGGCCTAGCCACCCCAAATATTCCCGAAGGCAGTTTATTAACGGTCATCGCACTAATAGGCACTACAGTGGTGCCTTACAACCTGTTTTTACATGCCTCAGCGGTGAAAGCAAAATGGAAGTCTGTGGCAGATTTAAACCACGCCAGAGCCGACACCGCCACCGCCATTGGCCTAGGCGGCATAATTACAATACTTATAGCCTCTACAGCGGCAGCCAGCATTTTTGGCAGCGGCCTACAAATAACCGGAGCCGGCGACATGGCCGTACAACTCGAACCACTCTTTGGCTCGTTTTCTAAAACCATGTTAGGCCTCGGCTTTTTTGCCGCAGGCTTAAGCAGCTCTATCACCGCGCCACTGGCCACCGCCTACGCCATGACCGAAATTATGGGAATAAAAGGCGGCACATCCTCTAAAGTATTTAAACTTATTGCCCTAAGCGTAATAGTCACAGGTGTAGCTTTAGCCCTAACCGGCATTAAACCCATAAGCATTATCCTAGCCGCGCAATTTGCCAATGGCTTGTTGTTACCCATAATGGCGATTTTTCTGTTGGTCGTTATGAATCAAAAAACTCAGTTAGGTCAATACACCAATACATGGATAGGCAATACCCTAGGCGGCATAGTGGTGTTAGTTACTATGGGGCTTGGAATAAGAATGGTGATCAGAGCAATGGACTTTCTATAAACATGGTATTTACAAATAGATTAAACATCGAACTAATGAATTTTTCCTTTAACAATTGATTTTTAACTGATAAGTTTCCAAAACTAAAATTAAAAAAATAATAAATATTAGTAACATAGAAGGATGCTATGCAAATTTCACAGTTCCAGATAAATAGTCATTTGGTTGTTCTTAGTTGTTTTTTATTGTCTGGTTGTATTGCTAGTCCAGAAATATCTCACAAGAAAATAAACGCCATTGCACTTCAACAAGCCGCACCACCACTACAAAAGTCCGCTGATAACTCTAATCATCAAAAGGTAGTCGACCGTTGCAGCACTGCAAAACCTGAAGATGAATATTTTGCTCTGTGTCAAGACAGAGAACGTAATGCAAACACTAAATTAGAAAGCAAGGCTGTAATTTTCGAATGGAAGAAAAAATAAAACCAACTGGTTTAGGGTTTCATGTAAAAGTTATTTTCCTTTTTATAGCCTTTGCTAGTTATATAGCCTTAGAGTTATCCCTAAATTTGTTGTTAATCGAGCTTTATGCTCAACCAGCACACAACATTTTTGTTGAAAACGTAGAGTCTATTTTAAGACTAGACCTTTTTGGTCGTACTTTATCAAGTTTTGGCATTGCTTTAGCCATCATTACTTTTTTACCTATAAACAGACTTATTCCCAATTTAAATCGTAATGACATAAAAAATAATACAACCAGAAAAATTGCTCTCAAGCGCAAAAAGAAGCACCTACACATCGCATCTTATATCACCCACCCATTGATATTTTTATTGCTTTGGCTGATGCTTATTCCAAGTTTAAGGATACTGGTAGAAACAGTCGTGCATAGTAGAAGTAATGATAACAAGCTGAACGCAGTGCGAGCCGTAATATACAAAGAAGGTTATTTGTCTGGTGTAATAAAAATCCAAAATTTTGACCAATTTAATGTGCTTATAAACGACTCAGACAGAAGAGATCTTGTTGTCGCGCTAATTCCTTCACTTGCCTATTTTTCGACCCACTTCAATCGCCTAATTGAGCAAAACATGGAAAAGCTGGCTGATAACTTTTTAAGTAGTCATCAATCAAAACGCTTTATTGAAAAAGGCTTGCCTAAATTAAGGGCATTTGATGATTTATATTTGCAAGAGCGTCAATTATATCTGCAAACGGACAACCGTTATCAAATAGCCGTTCAACGCTTAACCAACCATCAATCTATCAATGAAGAACAAAGACAAATCATCAGCCGTGTTAACGACCTATTACATGCTCTTTGGAATAACTATGTAAGGCAGCATGATAATGCTCGGAATGAATTTAGAGAATTATCGAAGAATCAAAGCTTACGCGATGATCACCATAGGTTTAAAAAACGCTATAGAGCAAAAAGGTGCGACACCCGATGTAAAGATCAAATTAATATTGAGCATGCCAATTATTTTAATAATTTAACCTATAAAAACGGTAAAAGCTTAGGTATTAGAGTTCTTCCAGAGCATATTTTCTTTGGCGCATTAGGCACTGAAGCCCGTATCCTGGCAATGTTAACTAGAGGGAGAGAACATTGGCTGCGCTTAGTTTACGCCGTAGGCGAATATGAAGAATATGAAGAATTCGTCAAATCCGAAGAAGCGCGCAAATTACTAATAAAAAAATTCGAAGAAAATGGGTTATCGCTTGGAAGTGATTGGCAAATAAATAATACTCAGGCAATTTACCATGTGCTTCTGAATAAATACCAACAACAAGCCGCCAATATTTGGCAAGAATACCAGCAAAAGTCACAGTTTAAGATTACAGAGAAAGGTTTAGATCGTATAGCCTTTGCTACTCATGACATAATTCAGCAACAAGCTAAACTCGCCTTAGACGACTTTTACATTGATGATTTTTCGCCGAGTATGGCGGAGAGGACTATTCAAGAAAAATGGCTTGCACAACAAAACAATATCTCTTTTATTCGAATGTTATCGTCTACTGCGGCTGTCGGCGCATTTGCGCCTGGTGGCATTTTATTTGACATAGGTAACAATGCTGTAAAGCTAGCACTGATATTGCCTATTAGTGTGCTGCTAAGTTTTATAGCTATATTTATGCTATTTATGAAGTTTGCTGTCTATTTATGGAAAACCAGCTTACCTTATTTTGTTGTTTTAGTGATAGCTATGTCTCTCGTGCTGGTAGTGCCCGTTTTTCAATCTGTCACCCAGGATGACACCTACGGCGATATGATGAGTGCCTTTGCTAAAGACTTTAACCAAAATGATGTTTGGGAGTCAGTTAAAACGTCGTCTTTCGGCTTCCTACTTGATATCGAAAACGGGCTTTACCAGAATTACCGTAATATACCTTTTGTTAAGTCAGTTTCAGAGGTGATTTTCAAACAACCTAAAACACAACACGAACCAAACTCTATCGATGAACAACTCTTTCACTTTATCGGTGGATACGATGATATTTTTAATTCACAATTATCTTGGTTGGGTAGCGCCTTGCTGCCTAGCTTTATTGGTGCGCAGGATATCCATCAGTTTGATGCCAATATCACCCTGTTAAAACGAAATCACAACATCGGTGCATTTATGGGGGTTAATCTTAAAAATCAAAATGTGGATAAAATAACTTTGCCAAATTTTTTAGGCCACACCGATTTAGGACTATTAGCAGAGCAACGTTTTTTCTATCAGCCCGATCTTTCACAGTTAGCCTCAACCTTTGTTAGCAGCTATGAGGATGGAGATTATTTATTATCGCTAGCTAATGGTACGTTTCTACGAGAATCTGCTATTCAAAAGGTCGAGCGTGCTTTGGTAGAAGTGCTAAATCAGCAACCTAAGCTGCTAAATACACTAAATAACTTAGTTAGCAAAGGCTTTAAGAACTTAGTATTAATTCAAATGAATAATACTGAAAAATACCAATGTTATTATTCACCTACGATTAACTCTATCACACTAGCAGAAGCGATTAATAACAGTAGCTTCAACCTAAAAACCATAAAAAATTGCCAAGGAACCTTCTAATAATGAAAAAAATACTGGCAAATGTTTGGAAACTACTAGCAGAACACTTAGTAATTATAGTGATATTTGTTGGAGTAATTACAGCATTCAAGATAATGCAACAACAACAAGAAGACGAAATGTTAAAAGCACTTCAAAGCGTAGAACGAATCAAACTAAAATGGGCAATGATTAAGGAGTAACTGCAATGCCAAATTCCACAGCTAAAAAATCTATTATCTCATTTGAAATCAATATTCCTATTGTATTTGCAATTTTAGGCTTATCAATTCTTGGTTACAAAGGGCATCACGAAAACCTTAAAAATAGTCAAAAAATCAATGCCCTGTTAGTTAAGTACGAAAAAACCTTAGATGCGGCGATAGCAAACGATAAAACCTCACTTAATACCTATAGAAAGAATGTTGAAAAAGCATTAAGCCAGTTGTCTCCACAAGAAAAAGCCTTATTAGAAGCTGCCCTCAGTTTATCTACACCCAATAGTTAATAAGGGGAATTAACATATTCAATGTCGAGTTTAGAATCGCACAATAAAATTACGCTATAAATTTCGATCTACACTTCTGTGCTAAGACTTCCGCAGGCGCTTAGGGTAAAAATTAAAACTAATAGATTAAATAAAAATACAGGGTTGAAGGTTTTCATAGTGGCTCCTAAGTTTAGGTTGCTCAGCTACTGCCACAATTCGATACTGAGTACTACATAGTGTAATGGTACTCAGCCAGTTTAAAAACTTTCTATGCCTTATTCTGGCAGACTAACCCAAGCTAATCCGCCAACTTCGGATCTTTAATAAACAAAATATCCATAAGAATAGAGGGGTTCCATTCACGCATGGCGGCTTCGCAACTTTTACGAATGTCATCGAGTTCACTAATAGTGGCAACAGAGAATGACTCTGCCACTATGATATGCACCAATAAATACAGATCTCTTCCACTTTTACTGATACGTACTTCAACATGCTCGTAGGGTACATCTACCAGCGTTTGTTTAAGTTTTTTCTCAATGACCAAAGTCACAGCTTCGGGTGGGGCTTTATGGATAACTTCGTTGAGACTTTCGAGCATAATTTTAGCGGGTATAGGTAAAATAGCCGTGCCTAATACAATCAAAAGTAATGGGTCGATATAGGGCGCATAACCAGCAAAACTGGTTTGCTCAATAAAATAGGCCAAAGCAAAACCTAATAATATTGACGCACTTAACACCCCGTCTACCAACCAAGTATGGGCATCAACGCCTACTAAATCTGAACGTAGGCTTTTACCTTGGTACTTCATATAACCAGACACGGCAAAACAGCCGATTGTGGCTATAGCACCATAAATAACTGCCAGTCCAAATTCTGCAGAGTTGCCACCAGTCATTAAGCTGTCTATGGATCCAACAATGGCGTACAAACAAGTGGCAATGATAATAATTGATTTAAATAAATTAAGCGTAGGTTCGATGGCGGTATAACCAAAGTGAAACCTATCGTCGTCAGGTTTTTGTACTAGGTTTGCCACTTTTAAGGTTAACAACGCCATAAAAAATGCAATCAGTGAGTAGATACCGTCAAATAAAATCGCCCCAGAATGGGTAAAAAAAGCAAAACCCAAAGCCACAAATACAAATAGCCCAGCCACATAAAAAGACAGGGTTAATAAGCGTTTTTCTTTTTGTTCGTGAAAGCCAACGGCCATGTAAAATACACTAACAGCTACTGAATTCGCGGATAGTACTCCACTTTTTAAAATAAGATAGTAGCTGATGAAAAAATATTTTAAGGGTATTTTTGAGTAATCAGTTTCACTTTACTAAAGGGCGTAAAACTAAGCATCTCATCATTCTTCCTCAAACAAATAAGCACTCAAACACTTTGCAAAAACGCATCTACAAATCGCTGGGGTGATTCGGGATCCATATTAAAATACAAAGAGGGTTCAATTAGCTCCACTTCCATCACAACAAACTGGCGGGCATAGCTTACTAAATCGATTCGTGCATATAACACGTCTTCTGGTAGCGCGGCTAAACATTGGCTGGCTGCGGTTAACATTTCGCTGGTAGCGGGTACTTGTTTTAGTTGTCCACCATGTTCTTCTTGTACTCTAAAATCCCCTGCTTTGGGTTGTTTTAAAATGGCATGACTATATTGCCCTGCAAAATAAAACAGTGAGTACTCACCTTCTTTTACAATACTCGATAAGAAAGGTTGAACCAAAAACTCTCGATTAGAAAATACGGTTTCTAATTCGTCAGCTTTTTGGGTTAACTGCTCTCGGGTTAATCTGTAGGTAAAATCTGCGTTGGCACTGATCAGCGGCTTAATCACAATTTCGGTGGTATTAAAGTGCACAAAAGCGGCGCTGAGTTCATGCAATGAAAATACTTCAAACCATTGGCTAGGTATTATGCTTACCCCTTGGTTTTGTAGGTCTTGCAAATACCCTTTATTAATATTCCAACGTACTATATTTAAACTGTTAAATAATTTTGCGCCCGAAGCTTCAATAGTTTCTAAACAGTGTAGAAATTTTGCTGCGTCTTGTTGATAGTCCCAAGTGGTTCGAATGATCACTGCATCAAATTGTTGCCAGTCTACATTTGTTTGATGCCACGACACTTCTTCGGCTTGCCAACCAACAGCTTTTAACGGTTCAAATAACATAGTGTCGTAGGCAAAATAGCCGTCTAGGCTGTCCATAGATAAAAAAGCGCAGCGTTTCATACGGTCTCCCCAAAAAAGTATTCGCTTATCAGCTTACTCTTAATCGACCAAATTTCGAACTCAAAGCGCAATTTTTATTCGGAATTTAGGTAAACAAATCACACATTTTTACAAATCTTCTTATTTTTATTCACAACGGTGCGTTATCATCGAGGCAATAGAATTTGCAGTTAGGTATATATTGTGAAAAAAGTGTGGCTTAAAGGAATTGTTCCATTAGTAGTTTTGGCTTTAGGATTTGGCGGAATGTCAGCCATTAAAGCCTCTGGTAACAAAGAAGAAGAAAAAGAACCAGTAGACACTCGTCCTACGGTCAAAGTAGAAACGGCTATGGCCCAAGACTATCAAGTTCAGATCACTAGTTACGGTGAAGTAAAGCCTCTTGAGCGCACAAAAATAGCTGCACAGGTGTCGGGTGAAGTGATTCAATGGAATCCAAATTTTGTGCCTGGTGGATTAGTGAAGCGAGGCGAAACCTTATTTAGCATCGAAAAAGACACTTACCAAGCCGCGCTTTTGCAAGCAGAAGCCGATTTAAATCTAGCCCAAAGCAACTTAATTGAAGAACAAGCTCGTGCCGACGTAGCCAAGCGCGAAGCGGGTAATAACACAGTATCAGATTTATATCTGCGCAAGCCACAATTATTAAGTGCCCAAGCCAAAGTAAAATCTGCGCAAGCACGAGTTAAAATTGCTCAGCGAGACTTAGCTAACTGCGAAGTGAAAGCCCCATACGATGCATTAATCGTTAGCCGCGATTTAGGCTTAGGCCAATTTATTAGCCAAGGCGCAGGCGTAGGCGAGCTGTACAACATAGAAAGTGCTGAAATTTCTTTCCCCATTGCTGGGTTTGACCGCGAATTTTTACCTACTAATCTGGCAAACCTACCGGCTACTGTAAGTACCAAAGGTATTCACAGCATTAAACGCAATGCCACACTAGTTCGCGATTTAGGCATAATTGACCAAGCTACTCGAATGAGCCAATTGGTAGTCAGAGTCGCCGACCCTTATGGCCTAAAATCAGACGTTTCGCCATTAAAATTTGGTAATTTTGTAGAGGTAAACTTTGCTGGAAAGACTTTAAGTCAGGTTTATCGTTTGCCCCAAGAGTTGGTTAACAACAGAATTATATGGGTGCTAGATGAAGAACAAAAATTACAACCTCAACGAGTAGAAGTATTACGCGAAGAGGGTGCCTACTTTTTGATAAGTGAAGGGCTTAAAAATCAAGATAAATTAGTCACTACATTACCTGAATATCCGCAAAAAGGTATGAAAGTTAAAATTGCTCAGCCGAAAGATGAACTAGCTGCACAGCAAGTACTATAAGGCCAATCGCATGACAAATAGTAATCAACAACCTCCTCTACCAGATCCTAATTTAGGAGAAGCGAAACAAACCGGACTTATTGCATTTTTTGCCAATAATGCTGTGGCTGCCAACTTAATGATGGCTTTTATTATTGTTATGGGTTTATTTAGTTATAAAACTATACAGCGCCAAATGTTTCCAAATATTGAAATTAACTACATCACTGTAAGTGCGGTGTATAGAGGTGCCTCGCCGCAAGAAATTGAAGAAAGTATTCTCATAAAAATTGAAGAAGCTATAAAAGACATAACCGAAATTAAAAAGTCTACCTCACGGGCATTTAGAGGTAGTGGCAGGATTACTTTAGAGATCCAAAAGGATCAGAAACTAACTGATGTGTTAGACAAAGTAAAAGCTCGAATTGACAGCATAGCAACTTTCCCGGCTGACATGGAACCTCCCAATATTTCACAAATTGAGTTTAGGCAAGAAGTAGTTGAAATGTCTTTAGTCGGCAACGTACCACTAGAAGAACTTAAGCCCATTGCCAAACAAATTGAAACAGAGTTATTGCAATTAGATAACGTTTCTTTAGTTGATTTAAGTGCTCCAGAAGACGAAATTGCCATAGAAATCGACCCTAATACCTTGCGTAAATACAACTTAACCATTACCGATATTACTCAAGCCATTCGCCGTTATTCAGCCAATATTTCGGCCGGTCAACTGCGTACTGAATCGGGTATTGTGTCGGTAAGAGTAGAAAATCAGTTATATGATGGTGAAGAATTTAGACGTATTCCAGTAAAAATTGGTACTAATGGTGCAAAGGTATTACTTGAAGACGTAGCACAAATAAAAGATGCCTTTACTGAAGGCGAACGTTATTTTAAATATTCAGGTGAAAATGCCATATTTTTAGCGGTGCGTGCCTCAAAAGAGCAAAATACTGTAGCAGTAGCTGAGTCGGTTAACACTTATATTGCGCAGCGCAATGAAACGCTACCACCTGGAATGAAAATCAAAACCACGGTCGATACCACATTTTATCTGAATAGCCGACTTAACATGATGTTAAGTAATCTGTTTCAAGGTGCCCTGTTAGTGGCCATACTGTTAACTATATTCTTGCGCTTCAGAGTGGCGTTCTGGGTGATGGTAGGCTTGCCAGTGTGCTTTTTAGGCGCCATGATGATGATGCCTGTATTTGGTGTCACCATTAATGTTTTGTCTCTGTTTGCCTTTATCATGGTGCTGGGAATTGTTGTTGATGACGCCATAGTTATAGGTGAAAGTGCCTACAGCGAAATTGAACAAAAAGGTCCTGGTGTAGAAAGCGTTGTACGCGGTGCAAAGCGCGTGGCCACTCCGGCTACTTTTGGGGTTTTAACCACAATAGCAGTGTTCGCACCTACCCTATTTTCTACTGGTCCTGAAGGATCTTTCATAGTTAACATTTCTATTGTCATTATTTTATGTTTGGTGTTCAGTTTAATTGAATCAAAACTTATCTTGCCTGCTCATTTAGCCAACATTAAATTTACCCCAATTAAAAAAGCAAGTTGGCGCGCTAAGTTTAATGCCCGCTTTTTTGGTTTTGTAAATGGCCCTTACAAACGTTTTATAGAACGATGCATTGAATGGCGTTGGTTAGCGTTAACTACCTTTATCGCCTTACTATTAATTAGTATTGGCTTAATTCAAGGTAACCACGTGCGTATGGTGCCTATGCCTAAAGTGCCGCATGACTATCCGGCAATTAATATATCCATGAATGAAAACTCTTCTGATATGGCAACTATAGACGCGCTTAAAACTATTGAACGCACCATATTAGATGTAGACCAAAAAATTGTGGAAGAGTACGGCAGCAGCATGATGAAAGACATTATGGTGTTTAATAACGGTCGTACTGATGGCCGTATAGTAGTACCGCTAGTTGATGAAGAAAACCGCCACTTTACTGCATTCGAATTAGCCAGAAGATGGCGTGAAGCCATGCCTGTTATTCCGGGCCTTAAATCTATCACAATTCGTGACGACGCTATGGGCGGTGGCAACGGAGGGGGCGAATTTGGTTATATGCTGTTTGGAGCAGATATTAATATGCTTAATGCCGCAGGCCGAGAGTTTATTAGCATGTTACAACAGCAAGATGGGCTATTTGATATCAGCTCTAGTATCGATCCAGCTAGCAAAGAAATTCAGCTTGAATTATTACCCGTGGCTTATGATTTGGGCCTAAACTTGTCGTCAATTGCTAGTCAGGTGGGCGCAAGTTTCTTTGGTGGCGAAGCCCAAAGAGTGATACGAAACGGCGAAGAAGTACGTGTAATGGTGCGTTATCCTCAGCTTACTAGAGAACGCTTTGCTGAGTTAAAGTACGCTGTTATTACTACTCCTAATGGTAAAGAAGTAATGTTAGGCGATGTAGTAACACTTACCGAAAGTCCAGGAATCAACTTTATTCGACGTGAACAAGGCTACCGCAGTGTTTATGTATACGGTTCAATTGATGAAGAGTTAGTAGAACCAAACGAAGTTATCGAACAGGTAGACGAAAAGTTATTGCCCCAATTAAAAGCTAGTTTCCCAGGGGTTAAAACCGAGCTAGGGGGCAGTATAGAAGAACAGCAAGCACAGCAAGATCAACAAATTACCTTTTTTATTGCTGGTATGTTGATTGTGTTTATTTTGTTAGCCGTTCCACTAAAAAGTTATGGCCAACCGCTTATTATTATGTCGGTTATCCCCTTTAGTTTTACAGGAGCAGTGTGGGGGCATTATATATTTGGTGCAGATATAAGCATTATGTCTTTCTTTGGACTGATCGCAGCAGCAGGGGTAGTAATCAACGACAGCCTTGTAATGACCGACTTTGTTAACCAAAGACGTAAAGAAGGCCATGCACTTAGAGCATCAGTAATAGAAGCAGGTTGCGCCAGATTTAGGACGATTACTCTTACCTCTATCACAACCTTTGCTGGGGTTTTACCCATTATGTTTGAAACCAGTATGCAAGCACGCATGATTGTCCCCATGGCCATAGGTTTGGGCTTTGCCGTTATGTATGCCACCTTAGTCACACTAATTTTAGTGCCTTGCTTGTATATGATATTAGAAGACTTAAAAGCCAGATTTGGTTGGTTAGGTAGTTTACCTAGAAAGTTAGTTAACTTGGTAAAAGGCACCAGAAAAACACCAGTTGATGGCAAACCATCGCAAGCCTAATACTTTAATGTTTAAGCGAGCAAAACTATTTAAAGCGCCTTAGGGCGCTTTTTTATTGCCGGCTTAAGCGTAGTGGCGCTGCACCCTTTGACTTACACCTGTTAACAGCTGATAACCTATAGTGTCGGCGTGTTTAGCTACTTGGTTGGCGTTAATTTGTTGCCCCCATAACTCTACTGGGTCACCAATTTTTATGTCTTTACAGTGACTAATATCGGCCGTGATCATATCCATAGATACCCTCCCGGCTAAATAAGCCATTTGCCCATTGATCAACAAGGGCGTACCGTTTTTGGCATGCCTAGGATAACCATCGGCATAACCCACAGCTATAGTGGCTATGGTTGAGGTTTTAGGTGCCTGCCATGTTTCGCCATATCCCACATATTCCCCTTGCTTAACTTGGCGAATAGACATAACACTAGAAGTAAAGCTCATAGCTGGCTTGAGGTATTGGTCTTGCGGGTGACTATGCTCAAAAGGCGACAAACCATACAACATTATACCTGGGCGGTTCCATTGCCTATGTGCTTGTTCAAAACCTAACAAAGCCGCTGAGTTAGCTAGGCTAGTGGGCAAGGCGTAATCTTGAGTCACCTGAGAAAAATAAGCTAACTGCCTAAGACTTGCCTGACTAGAGAGATTAGACGCACAAGCCAAATGCGAGCTTAATACCAGCGGGCCTTTTACCCATGGACATTGGGCTAATTTATCTAGCACCTTAGGTAAACCCTGAGCATCTAACCCCAAACGATGCATGCCAGTGTCTACCTTTAACCATAAATGAATAGGCTGGCTTAAGGGGTGCTCAACTATTAAGGCAAGTTGCTGCTCATTTTCGAGCATAGACCAAATGTTATTTTGGCTCGCAAAAATCAGTTCTTCGGCGCTATTGATCCCTTGTAAAACCAATATGGGTTGAGTAATGCCAGCCTCTTTTAAGCTTACCGCCTCTTCAAATATAGCAACCGCAAAGGCTGGCACATAGGGAGCTAAAGCTTTAGCCACCTTAATGCTGCCATGTCCGTAAGCATCGGCCTTTATCACAGCAATATTTTGCGAAAGCGGAGCCTGCTTATTGGCCAACTTATAGTTGTGGATAATGGCATCAAGAAAAATGGTCGCGCGCGTTTGTCTGGGCATAATGCAACTACTGCTGGCTTATTACACGTCTGAACTGGCTTGCCAGCTAGGCATGCAATCTAGGGCAATTAAGTCATCAACACTTTGTGGTGCGCGAATGGTGGCAAACTGCTGGCCTTTTACTAAAACTTCGCGAATGAGTGGCCTAGTGTTATAGGTTGACGACATCACCGCCCCATAAGCGCCGGTATCTTTGATGATTAAGGTATCGCCTTGGGCTACTTTAGGCATGACTCTGCCTTTGGCAAAAGTATCGCCAGTTTCACATACAGGCCCAACTATGTCGTAACTTGTGGCTTCGCCCTGGCTTTGTACTATGGGCAAAATTTGGTGATAAGCATCGTACAAACTAGGTCGAGCAAAATCATTCATACCCGCATCTAAAATTAAAAAGGCTTTACTAGCACTTTGTTTTAAGTAGGTCACTTTAGTTACTAGCACTCCAGCACTGGCCATAATTGACCGACCTGGCTCAACTATCACTTTGCAATCTAACGGACTGAGATACTGCTTGATTAGCTTGGCATAATCTTGAATGTTGTAAGCTTTATCTTGCTCGGGATGATAAGTCACGCCCATTCCCCCGCCTACATCTATCACCTTAATATTATGTCCAGCTTGTTTTAATTGACTGACTAAATCTGCCAGTTTTTTAAAAGACGCTTCAAAAGGAGTGAGATCATTAATTTGCGAGCCAATATGTACATCAATACCCTGCACCTCAATGCCGGGTAAACTGGCTGCATAGTCGTAAATGGCCAAAGTTTTTAAATGATCTATGCCAAATTTATTTTCGGCCTTGCCAGTGGAGATTTTTTCGTGAGTGTCGGCGCTAATATCTGGATTAATTCTTATCGCTACCTTGGCAGTTAAACCAAGCTCTACACAAATTTGACTAATATGGGCAAGCTCAGGCTCAGACTCAACATTAAACTGAAAAATGCCTTGTTGAAGAGCATAGCTAATCTCTTGGGTGCTTTTACCTACCCCAGAAAACACAATTTTGTTGGCTTGAATGCCTGCTTTTAAGGCGCGTTTTAATTCTCCTGCACTAACAACATCTGCCCCTGAACCTAAATTAGCCAATAAAGATAATACCGCTTGATTAGAACTGGCCTTTACCGCATAACAAATTTGACTGTTCAGCCCCTCTAGCGCACCACTTAACGCCATATAGTTATTGGTAATTTGTTGCGCTGAGTACAAATAAAAAGGTGTCTCAAAAGACTGAGTTAAGGTTTGAATGGGCAAAGCTTCAACGTGAAGCTGATCGTCAATGTAGCTAAATTGGTTCATCTTTTCTCTCTAAAATAAGGCTAATGCCAAGGCCATTGGCAGCAGCTAAGTTATTGCAACAAACCGCTAAATAGGCAGCTGCAATAACAGATAATAATGCTCAGAATTTTGGACTAAATGGCTGGCAGTCCCCATGCTTGCTGTTTAGCTTTATACTCAGCTTCTGGCAATGCCACATAAGTAGGGGAATATTTAGGGTTTAGCCAAGCTAATAAGGCGTCCATATTAGGCTCGGCCATAGCCGTACAACCTGCAGTAGCGACGCCTGGACCAAACCAAATATGCAAAAAGATACAGCTACCTTGGCCACTTTGGTTAGCCATGTTGTGATCCACCACTATGCCTTTTTTGTAAATATCTTGATTGTCTTTGTGGATATCACGGCGCATAGGCTCGGTGGAATCTTTTACCACTTCTTGACCCACCTCTGTGGCATCGACAATTTGGTTGTAATAGTCTGAGCCATTCACATCAATACAATAATGGTTTTGGTTCATAGCCTGATAAGGCATGGCAGAATTAATTTGCTCTAAATAACCAAAAGTATGAGTCAAATCAAAGACCCCAGCCGTGGCCTTACCGTCACCTTCTTGTTTGTAATAACCAGGTTGTTTGTCGTGCAAGCCTAAGCCCCAAGCTAAACCCGTGCGACCAATATTAACTGGAAAGGCTTGGCCAACTGCTTGCCATTGATTATTTTGCCATTCAAATCGATGCAACTTAGCTGTATCTGCTCCCCAATTGTCAGAGATCACTAAAACTAGTTGTTGGCTGTTTAGCTCTTGTAATAAAGCTGGCTGACTAGGTGAGTCTTGGCTACATGCATTTAGCAAACTTGCCAAGCTCAATGCGCAAATGAAAGTAAAAACACGTGACAGATTAACCATTATAACTCCTGTAACCCTTTGATGGTTTGTATGCCCAAACCTGGGCATTGGCTTAGTGATATTGTGGCATGGGTAAAATCAGCCCCGCCTGTAACGGGATCAAATTGCCCTAAAGTTGGCCCATCTAAGTCAATTAAACTGATACTCGATGCCTTGGCACAAGCCAAATGCGCCGCAGCAGCAACACTAATGCTGCCTTCTAACATACAACCAATCATGCAAGGAATATCGTGAAGTTCGGCTAAGTCAGCAATTTTAATGGCTTGGCTAATGCCAGCACATTTCATTAATTTAATATTAATAATATCTGCTGCGCCGGTTCGAATAAGGTCGATAACCTGACGTGGTGAAAAGGCACTTTCGTCAGCCATAATAGGAGTAGTAACGCGTTCGCTGATATAGCGTAAGCCGTCTATGTCATGACTTTTAACGGGTTGCTCAACTAATTCTAATTCCACCCCAAGATCTGCCAGTTTTTGCAAGGCATACACACTTTGTTTAGCTGTCCAACCTTGGTTGACATCGAGTCTTAGGGCCGCGCTGTGGCCAATTTCTTGATAAATGGCGTTAACCCGCGCTATGTCGTTTTCTAATTCAGTGCCAATTTTAATTTTTAAAATATCAAAACCGCGACTGATAGCTAGGTGTGCGTCTTGCAGCATTTTATCTAAGTGATCAACACTGATAGTTACATCGGTGCGCAACTCAGATTGGCCGCCCCCTAATAATTTATACAATGGGGCTTTAAAAGCCTTGGCCCATAAATCGTAAATGGCAATTTCGGTGGCGGCTTTGGCGCTGTTATTTGCCACTAAAGCATGCTGAATTTTGTGGCAAATGCCATTTAGATTTTCAACATCCATACCAATAATTTGCGGCCCAATGATCTTGTCTATGGCATAACTCATAGATGCATGGGTATCACCCGTTATCACTGGGGTCGCTGGCGCAGAGCCATACCCTAAAATGCCATGGTCAGTTTCAACTATTACCACTAGATCAGTAATGTTTTCTACTGTGCGCACTGCAGTTTTAAAAGGCGTTTTTAACGGAACCTGCAACTTAGCAAAGCGAATATGGGTAATTTTCATGCTCTATTGGTTCTCAGTATGGTTAATAGGAGTGAGGCGCTTAATGTTATAAATTCTGTCGAGGTAGCTGGTTTTTTTGTTTAGTTGTAATGGCAGCAAAGGGGTAACTGACACAGCATTTAAGGTGCCATTATAAAACTCACCTTGAGGTGTCCAGTAAGCTAAGCCTTTTACATCATGGATAACATAAGGCTGATTATTTTCTTCACCCAAATAGATCATTACATGCCCTGGGATATAAATAAGATCACCAATCTCTAACTGCTTAATCACCTCAAGCTTTGCTTGATTATCGGTATTGGCGGCAAAGCGAAAGTTAGTACCATAAGTGCCTTTGCCTTGTTGCCCAGAATTACGCGGCATCAGCAGTCCAAAGGTTTTATAAATTTCACCCACAAAACCTGTGCAGTCACGGCCATTATAATCATGCCCCCAGCCATAGCGCTCACCTAAAAACTTAAAGCCCTGGGCAACAATATTGTCAGTGGTAAAAGGCAAATAGCCCTGACGTACATCTTGGGTACGTCCAATCAAAGCCGTTTGAAACCCTAAACTGCCATCATCATGGCGTATAGGTAAACGCACTTGATAGTTGCTGGCGGTGCTTTGATCGTAGATTTCAAAACCTTGCTGTGCGGGCGCCACTAATGGCAGCTTAACCCCCATATCCAGTTGCACTTCAGATACTTGAGCTTGGTTTGGTACGTAAGTGGTAAAGACTTTGGCCCCAGTTACTAACAAAAAGTCAGATGATTCTAGATAGTCTTGGATCTGATCAGCTTGGCCTAGAGCTACTGCATCTTGTTTAACCCAGGCTAAATAATGGTAATTTTGCGCTAAGTACCACTGGCCATCGGCACTAGTATGCAAAATGGCCACGGCTTCACCAGGGAAAACGGCGGTTTCTTGAAATCTATCTAAATCTGCATCCATGCCCTTGTTTAGTACTCTGTCTAATGTAGGGAAAGTACGCATAGCTGCACGTTTGACTACTAAGCCAAACTGCACTTTATTGCTGTCTTGCACGCCTTGTTGGTTAGTATTGGCCATATAGGCGGCAAAATCTTGGGGGCTAAGCGCTTGCCCATCAGGATAAAAACGCGCACTTTTTGGCACGCTACTAATACTGGAAATTTTATTTAACAAAGCTTTTTTATTTAAGCTTTTAGCCATATCTAAAGGGCGAACCATGTATTTATTAGTGGCAAATAGGTGTTGATTAAAGGCTGTGATTTCACTTTCTGTCATACGTACCTCATTATCACTGGCTGGTTTGGCTTGCCAAAATTCGGCGTTTAGCTGTTGGTTGCGCACATTAGGCACATTGTTTTTTGCATTAGCCTGACTGGCCATAAATAAACAGCACAGCAGTGCCCAACTCAGTTGAGGTTTAAAGCAGGATGAATTGAAATTAAGGCTAAACATGTTAAATACTCGTGAAAAATTGACTAAACACTAACTGGCACTAAGGGAAAATCAGATTGAAGTAAGCGCACAGCCCCCCACTCTGGTCCACCTTTAGGGCTAACAATACGCTCGCGGGTTGCTTGGCTAAATTCTGGTATCAGCAAAGGCGCCACTCCCCCCATCACCACAATAGATAAATCTGTGTGGTTTAAACATTGCTGACAAAGTTTATCTAAATAGGCTACCGCTTCTGCAACTAAGGCCAAGGCACTAGGTTGTTGTTGCTTAGCCAAAGCTAAAACCAAAGGGGCTAAAGTGGCAAAGTCGCTAGGACTTGCATTGATCATGCGTTGCACTATGGCAGAAGTGGTATTTAGCCCTAGGCTTTCTTGCACTTGTTTATGTAATTGAGTGGTTGCAATGATGCCATCTAAGGCTTCAAGGGTGGCGCTAACTGCCATACGACCCAGCCAAGCGCCGCTGCCTTTGTCGCCAAGTAAAAATCCGTGACCACCTAATTGAGTTAACTGACCATTTTGATAACGCGCGGCCGATGAGCCCGTACCTACAATTAATAATGCCCCATCTTGTCCTGCATGGGCGCCTAAACAGGCAGTGGTTAAATCACTTTCTACTTTAAACTCAGTAAAAGGATGTGCCCAAGCCTGTAATTTGCTCTTCACTTCTGGCACACAGGCTCCCGCTAACCCCGCACCTACTTTCACCTGAGAAATTAAATCTGCAGGCAGCTTCGCATCTTCTAGTGCTTGTTTAATACAATCCACTATTGAGATGAGGCTAGTAGGCAGATCTCTGGCAACATTGGCCGCCCCTGCCCTACCTCTCCCAAGCACTTGTCCTTGATGATCAAATAACATGGCGCTGCACTTAGTGCCGCCGCCATCTATCCCAGCATAAAGTGTGGGGGGGTTACGCATTCTTTCGCCTTTTACAATATTGTATTCCAAATAAAAGACTATCATAGGAATATTTATTTCAACAAGTAAATCCTTAGCCTTTAGTAAAATAGTTAAATTGTTCTCGTTATTGCTCACTATTAGTGGATCTAAGACCGTTGCTTTTGGCCCAAATAGATAATAAATTATTCTTTTTAATACCTTAAAAGTGGAATAGGAAATAAAATGGCAACTAGACTTATACTGGTAATCAGCTTTTTATTTATTTCACTCAGCCAGCAGGCTTTGGCGCAAACTAATCCACAACCAGCATTAGTAAATGCAACCCAAGCTACTCTCGACTTTTATGCACAAGTCATGAACGCGCCGGCTGTACAACCTGCCGACCTTAGCTTTAGCACGGTAAACACTCACTTGCCTGTGCGCAATCAACAGGGGCGAGATTATTTAAGCGCCGCGCAAGTTGACTATGCTCGCCCCTATTGGGAAAAGCGTATAGCCAGAGACTGGCAGTTTTTTAGTGCTCCTCAGCAACAAGGTAAAATTTTAGTCATAAATTTTGCTGCCCTATCCAAAAACCAACCTAACACTCTGAGTTATCGATATTTAGCTAATGACGCTAGCCAAGATAGTTTATTCGAGCCTTGGAGCGCGTCTAAAGTTATGGCCTATACCGCTGCAGTGGCAAAAGTCAGGCAATTAAGCCAAGGTAAAATTGGCGCAATGAGTTTGGCTGGCACTACCCCAATTGCCGACATGCTCACTAGCATTCACAGTTATGAAGCTTTTGGCCAAGCAAATGGTGATTCCAACGCTTTGGCCAGTTATTTTGTTAACCTTGCAGGCCGCGACCGTCTCACCGCTTTGTTTCACGACCAATGGTTAATGCTGTCGAATTCTGCGGTGCGTTTTCGAGGGGGCTATGCAAATCAAGTTTTTACTCCACAGACTGCCTACTGGCAAAAAGACCAGCATAAAATTAAACTGGATTACCCTACAACCAATGCTGAAGCTTTAGATTATCAAACTTATCGATGCCAACATTGTGGCTTAACCGGTAACAAACCCATGACCACTTTAGCATTAGCTGAATGGTTAAAACGCTTAGCCGCCCACGACCGTGAATCCCAAACCCGCCACCCTTTTTTGCATAGTGAAGATATAGAGGTGTTGTTTTATGGCAAAGGCCATTCAGACTCTCAGCATACTTATGGCGGTATGATGCAAGGTATAAGCTTAATGTTACACAACGCCTTAGCTGCAGCCATTTCAGGCAAGCATACCCATGACACCAAGCAGGTGTTAGACCAAGCGACTAAAGGTCAGTGGCGAATTTGGCAAAAAATTGGCTGGGGCCCAAGCGAAACACGTGGAACAGGTGAAAATGTGGTGTTGGCCCATGTGAGTTTGCCGCATTTTCAAGGAGGAATGGAATTTACTTTAGCCGCGCAAACTGCCGAACTAGGCAATTCTGAGATATCGGTTTCCCGAGCAGGTCAAAAGATGCAAGCCTTATTAACTCAGAGTATAAAAGAGCTATTTAAAGCTAATTAACCCAAAGTTAGCTTAATTCATACCTACAAAATAAGCTGCCAAGTTTTAGGTGATAAAACTGGCAGCTAAATTAAGCTAGACAATTAAATCCGCGTCTTGGTTTTTGTGACGATTCAGCCCAATAAAAAACATAACCAAGCCTAGCAGCCATATTAAACTAGGCTCAGATACTGCTGTAGCCGGCGCTAAACTGGCGCTTAACAAGTTAGTATTTCCTGACGTAAAATTAGCACTTAAAGTATGCAGCGCATCTATTTTGCCAGAGATTATATCTTTGGTTGTGTTACCGTTACCAAATTGATTGCCCGCTTGCACTCGCATGCTCATATCAACATAAAACACATCGTTGGGGTTAAGCGTAAAGGTAAAACTAAATGGCGAGTTGACTTCCTTTACCTCTTCATCAGCATCTAAATCTTTGCCGTTAAAAAAGGCGCTATCACCGCCAATTTCTCCAATAGGGCCCAATTCACCACCAAAATGTGGATCGTAGTCGCTATTACCAATTGTTATGTAAGTTGAAATGGTATCTCTATACCCACCTAGCATGTTGAAATGTAGGTTAAAATCAAGGGTATACTCTTCACTCTCTGCACCTGTAAAGGTGTACTTTTGAATTGCAGAAGTTGTGACCCAAGTGTTGTAGTAATGATTTCCTTCAAGGCCAATTGGGCTGTCCCCTGGCTCAGGAACGAACTCAAAGTTCGACCAGGCTAAGGCACCTAATTCTGGCAATGCATCTGAATTGGATATATTAGCGTAAGCTTCATAAGCCCAATGAAAGCCAAACGAGTCTTGTAACGAAGCACTACTTTGCCCTTGCGCTGAACTTTGCTGCTTTAGCTGTCCATTTTTTGTTGTTGCCGTGGAAGTTGAGTTAAATCGATAATCGAGATACCCCTCTCCATTCACACTTGCACCGATAAAACTGGCACTTACAGGCGCTGCAGAGCATGCAACTCCCGCAACTAATATTAATTTTACGATCTTGGATTTCATGTTTTTTCCCTAAAAAGTAAGGTCAAATTGATGACAAAGGCCAATTGATAAAATGACTTATCAAAACGGCCTTGTAAGCCTTGGCTAAGCGCCCTCTGTTAAACACTAAATTGTTCAAGTCTCCATTCGATATGGTTACAACTGATCCCAAAAGACTGACGTTTTCAATCAAAAAACTACCCACTTGCTCGCTTAAATAGTTTTTAAATTGCTTAAAAAATCTAGTTAATGTCATTCATTATGTCAAGACGCCTTTTCATTGACACAATGACCCGAAAGGTGACATTGTTACTATTGAATGATTAAAGTAAATTAGAAGTTGTTCACAACACTTAAAAAACACGCCAAATAAATTAGCTAGCGTGTTGATATTAAAGAGTTTTTGTTAGTAAGGCGGTAAAAGGAAAGGAGTAAGGCTAGTGGCTAGCCTTAGATTGATTATTGTTCGGCTAAATTACTTATCTTCAACTTTAGTAAAGTTTAGATCTTGAAAGTCATAGCTAAAGTCTATGTCGCTTGATTCGGGGCTAAGTGTCATGCCGTTAACTTGGCCTTGTGCATTGCGTTTAAATTGAATAATGGCATCTGCTTCTAAACTGCGGTCGTGCCAGCGGATCAATAGTTGGTCTTTGCCAAATACAAATAGATCGCCCACAAACTTCTGCACTCTTAATGCCCTGATTTGTAACTGCTCTTGTTTGGCTTCGATAATAAATCGGCCCAACCAAGGATCGTCATAAGCACCAAGATAGGCATGGTGCTGTTGGTCACTCAAGCTAGCTCTTGGGTATGCTTTCTCTGGCAAGCTTTGACTGGCCTTAGCTGGTGTTTTTTTAGGGGAAAACTCGGCTAACCAATCAGTTTTGTGATCCCCTAAAAAAGGTTTCATAACTGTGTACATTAAGGCGCTACGGGCGGCACTTGATTGCTGATTGGTAAGCACCACAAAACCTAAATCTAACTCTGGGAACAAGCTAACAAAAGAGTACATGCCGGCTAAACTACCTGTGTGATGCACTTGCAGGGTGCCATTCATGTCGTTAACCCGCCACCCTAAGGCATAGGCACTAAAATGGCTGTTATTACGCCTTTTTTGACTGGCATACAAAGGCATTAAGGTTTGCGGTTGCCACATTTTTTTATGTTGCTGCTGGCTAAACAAGGTCTTGTCTGCAGAGATTCGACCTTGGTTTAATTGCACTTTGACCCATTTAAGCATGTCGTTTAGGCTGCACTGAATACCACCAGCTGGCCCTGACACACTAGGTTTGTCAGAAGTAGGGCGAATAATTTTTTGTAGCTTACCATCCACTATGCCGTGTGGGGTTGCCACATAAGATTGTTTATCTGCACTGACCTTACCTGCAAAACAGTGCTGCATATCTAAAGGCTGCATAATGCGTTGCTCAACAAAGCTTTCCCAACTTTGCCCAGTAACGGCAGGTACAACTTCGCCTGCCACTATATACAGTAAATTATCGTAGGCGTAGTCGGCGCGAAACTCTCCAGTGGGCTTTAAGTATCTGAGGTTATGTAGCACTTCTTGACGACTAAAGCTTGAAGGTTCGGGCCACAACATTAAGTCCCCCGCCCCTAGCCCTAAACCACTTCTGTGGGTGAGTAGGTCAATTAAATTAAACGCTTGGCTTACCCAAGGATCGTAAAGTTTAAAGTTAGGCAAATACTCTTGAACTTTGCCTTCCCAACTAACTTTACCTTCATCGACTAATATGGCTAAGGCGGCTGATGTAAAAGCTTTAGTATTAGAGGCAATTTTGAAGATACTGCTGGCATCTACTGGCTCTGGCTCACCTAAAGTTTTCACGCCAAATCCTTTAGCCGCTAGCACTTGGCCATCTTTGACTATGCCTATTGCTGCCCCAGGTACCTGCAAGCTGTGCATGATTTTGTTGATTTTTTTTTGGTTAATGGGCGCAGCCTGTAAAGACCCAACCGAGTGGGTGATACCCAGCAATACCACTAACCAAGCCAGCCTGAGTTTTGCCATACAATGACTCCTAAGAATTTTCTAACAGCGCTTCGTACACCAAACTCACTATGCTGCCATACTTGCCGGTTTCGAATAATTTACCTTCAAACTCAGGGCTTTGGCCTTCATCACGCTCAACAATTTTACTGTGGCGAGCATTGGTGAGTAAAATGATGGCTAAGTCAAAGGCAGGGTCGATCACTGTTACTGTGCCTGTCCAGCCAGTATGGCCATAAGCGTAAGCACTAGCATAAGGGCCAAAATGCCATTTTCTTTGACCTTGGTCGGCACGACGCCAACCTAATCCATAACTACTGTCGCCCTCTTCAGGCTTAGTGAACTTGCCTAACACGCCGCGTTCGAATACTTTTTTGTTTCCGTATCCGCCGCCATTTAATAAGGTTTGCGCCAATACTGCTAAGTCATCAACAGTTGAAAATAATCCTGCATGCCCAGCTACTCCTTCAAACGAATGATAGGCTTTTTCGTCATGCACTTCGCCTTGCAGCACATAAGTACGCACATTTTCAAACTCTATGCGTCCATCGCGGGTATTACCTTCAATTTCGGTGGCGGCAAACTGTTGTTTAGCAAAACCTTTTTGCAAAGGATTAAACAGCGTATGGGTTAAACCTAGTGGTCGATAAATTTCTTGCTCAACATAACGGTCGAGGGGCATTTGTGTGACTCTTTCTATTAATAACCCCAACAACATATAAGCAGTGTCGCTGTAGACCGCTTTATTTTGACGACCAGTGACAAAAGGCACCTGGTTTAACAATAAATGTTCGGTTTGTTTTTTGTTTTGTGAGAAAAAGCGTGGGCCTAAGGCGTTGTCTTCAGTGAAAAATCTTACTTGTGGTGAATAGCCTGCGGTATGCGTTAATAAATCGCGTACCAAGCGGCTTTCGCGACCTTGGCCTTGATACTCAGGTAAGTAATTTTTAAGTGGCAATCTAACATCGATTTTGCCTTCTGATACTAGCTTCATTAAAGCAAAGTTAGTGGCAAACATCTTAGTGTTTGAGGCTAGGTCAAACATATGGTCGCTTTGCATTTTTACCGCTGGCTCTAGCGGTGCGCCGCCATCGGCATATTTGCGAGCATAACCATAGGCGCTACGTTTAATAATTTTTCCATCTTTTAGCACTAATAAAACTGCCCCCGGAAACCCTGCTTCCACATCACTGTTAATCAGAGCATCGACTTTGGCAAAACGCCGCTGATATTTATCTGTGGCATCGCTTAACTTGGGGTAAGGGATCATTACTTTTAGACTGCTACCTTCGGGCAGCACATTTTCTACCCTAAGGGTGTTGTCACCATTTTTAGTGCGCTTAGATAAGCTGTATTGATACCTTTGATAGGGCTGTAACGGGTCTTGTATATTGAGCTTTTGGCCATTGACAAAAATATCGGCATTTTGGGCGTCTAGGTTATCAATGATGATTTGGCCTTCGCCTTGATACGATTTAAAGCTAGCGCGATCATTCACCCACTCTCGACTACTGCGCTCGATAGTAGGAAAGCTTTCTTCTACTTGATAAAAGCCTAAATTCATTGGCGCTGGGCTAGGTTGTTTTTCGGCTTCGTAGCGGGCTAATAAGGCCTCAATTTTTTTAGGGAAATATTTTTCGATTAAGGCAAATAGGGCAGCTGCAGTTTGGCTATCGATTTTTCCATTCACCGACCAAGGCAAAAAATGCATTTGAAAGGCCGACACTGTATCTATAGTGGCATTGTCTAATATTCCTGTTTCGGTAATACCATAGCCGTAACGATTTAATGCATCTTGCATCAGCCCAACGCTTATTGGCACTTGGTTAAACATTTGCCAATATTTTTTAAGGGTTGGGTTGTCGTACCATGCGCCTATGCCAGCTAAGTACAATTGGTACCAGGGAAACCTAGGACCCGGATCGTTTTTGCGCGAGGGCGCTATATCTGAATGCCCTACTACTGCAGTAGGCGAAATATCCGGGTTACGGGCTAAGATATCTTTAGATAAAGCTATTAATAATTCGATTTGTTTAGGGTCGTAATCAGGAAAGACGCAGAGTCTGTCTTGGCTGTTTTCTCTATGAAGGGCATTGGCAAAATTCTCATCGCGCATACATTTAGGCACATTTACAATTTCTATGCCTATGCTTTGATCATTTAAGTCTTTGCGCCCTTGCCAATAACTATTACCTGCGTGCCATGCTCTGCCCGCTTCGTCTACTAGTTGAATGACTTTAAGATCTTCATCCGGGTAACTAGGATCATTACGTTCGGGAATAAGATAATGCGAACTTAAGCCCCCTTCATCGACTAATGCCCTCACCGACTTTTGATAATCTATGGCAGTGTAATGCATCACTAAAAACTTAATTCGCTGGCTGTAGTTTTTAGATTGCATATAAGACAGCGGCAGATTGGCACAACTGACCAACAACAAAATTAAGCTAATCACCAGCACAGCTTGTTTTGTTGCAGTGAGTCTCAGACTGTTTAAAAAGCGAAATATTGTGCGCAACGACATGCAAAAACCACCCAAAGAATAAATAATTATAAAAACAACGAAGCTAGTGAATAAATATTCTACACACAATTTTTACGAGATTGTAAGTCATTATTCTAATTTATCTGGGTTTTACCAATTCGTTACAGCCTATAGCTGTGGCACGATCAGGCTCTTAAGCTAACAGAAACCCTTGTTATACTTGGATTTTCTTACAGTATAATTTATTACACATAATAATTATAAATGGAAAATATTATTCTTGACCTTATACTTTATTATTTGTTAAATGAAGCAGATCCTAAGTAAAAATAGAGTCAGCAAAGGGAAGGCGGAAGCATCAAAAATAAATACCGCTCGAAGTATAATTAAAAAAATATCAGGTGGAACACATGTCAACACAACATACACATTTTATAAAAGGACGCCTACATCAGGCTGTTCGTAAAGCATGGTGCGCACCAGCCGCATCTATTTCGGCCATGCTTTTAACTGGTGCATTAATGAGTACACCAGCTATGGCTCAACAGTCTGGTAGCATTAAAGGTAAAGTAAGCACTGAAGTATCGGGCCTATTAGTTGAAGGCGTCACAGTAACAGCTTCTAGTGATGTTATGCCTAAGCCGCGCATGGCAACCACTAAAGCAGATGGTAGCTATACCTTGCCAGCACTTTTGCCAGGCACTTATACCGTAACTTTTACCTCGCCAGATGGCACAGTTCGCCAATCGCAAATAGAAGTCTATTTAGATCAAACCTCTAATTTAAGTATTGCCCTTGATGCTGCACCTGCTGAGCCAACTGAAATTATTTATGTAACTGGTTCTAAGATTATTCGTGATGGTAATTCTTCGTTAACTAACTCTTTAGGTAAAGACGTCATCGAAAACGTGCCTTCGGGTCACAACTATCGTGACTTGTTAGCCATTATTCCTGGGGTGCAATACTCAGAATATGGCACATTAGGCCCAACTGCGGGTGGTTCTGGTCGTGATAACCAATATGGCTTTGACGGCGTAGATATTTCATTGCCTATGTTTGGTAACTTGGCTTCTGAGCCTTCTACTCATGATATGGGTAGTGTGACTATTGACCGTGGGGGCGCAAAAGCCATTGGTTTTAACCGTGCAGGTGGTTTAGCCATTAATACTCTGTCTAAGTCAGGTACCAACGAATTTCATGGTAAAGTGAAATATCAATTCCAACCTAAAAGCTTAGTGGCCGACCGCGACAATGCTGATGGAACTAAGTATTCGTTAGACAAAACTTGGATCACCACAAGCATTAGTGGCCCACTTATTAAAGACGAATTGTTTTTCTATGGCTCTTACTATCGTCCAGAAACGTCACAGCCAAACAAAGAAAATGGCCGTGGACCAGTTAAAGACTTCGAAAGTACCCGTAACGAGTACTATGGTAAGTTAACTTGGGCGCCAACAGATGAGTTATTGCTAAATGCTAGCTTGCGTACATCTGAAAGAATTAATAAAGGGGCGTCGGTTGGTTCATTTGATGCCGATTCAACCTCTGTAGGTAGCCGCACTAATCAAGATATTGTGACTTTTGATGGTTCATACCTAATCTCTGACGATACTGTATTAACCTTTCAATACAATACCTTTGATTTTGAATCAGCTGGTGCGCCAGATAATCTAATCCCAGAAGTATCTCCTCGCATTGGTGATTCGTTAGATCTATCGCGTTTAGATTCTTTGGGTTTATTTAACGTACCTAAGTTTGGCACTGAAAACCCAGACTATGATAGTGATGCAGCTTTGCCACTAATTGAACAATACGGTTATTACAATGATGCCGGTGAATTAGTTGATGGAGGCTCTGTTGGTGTAGGTTCAACCATAAACAACCAAGATTTTTATCGTAAGAGTTTTGAAATCAAACTTGATCACGATATGGAAATTGGCGACACCAGCCATAAAATTCATGTTGGCTTCCAGTGGAAAGAAAACAAAGAAGTCTTATCTCGCTTATCTAATGGTTGGGGTAGCATCAGCTTCTTAGGCGGTGAGCGTCCTGATGATTACGATGGTGATATTCCAGTTTATTATCAAGCCACAGTACAGCAAATGAGCTTACAAACAGCCTCTGGTGATGTGGTACCTCCTATTATTTCATCTTCTGAAAACTTTAACTTTGAGTTTAATGATGAAATAACCGACGGTGACTTTACTTACAATATTGGTTTCTTGTTAAGTAACGATATTTTGTATGGACAAGGCCTAAAAGAGAATAAAAACAATGTCTCTGGTTATGAGTTAGCACCTGGGCATAAGTACAAAATGTACGAAGTGGATTTCTTGGATATGATCCAACCGCGTTTAGCCATTAACTGGGATTATTCAGAAGACACTACTTTATTTGCTAACTTCTCTAGCTACAACCCAGAAGCGACCTCTCTTGCTCGCGCAGCCTCTTGGGCGCGTAATACGCAAAAAACTATGAAGGTATTTTTTGATATAGACGGTAACTACATTGGCGACCAACCAGCTAGTGGTTCATCAGGTAAGTTCTTCGAAGAAGACCTAAAACCTCGCCGTACAGATGAAATTACTATTGGTATGACTAAAGCCATGTCGAATGAGTTTTTAATTCGTACTCACTTACGTCAACGTAAAGCTTTCCATGCTTGGGAAGATACTTGGAATGGTTCACGTTTATACGGAAATTACCAAAGCCCATTTGGTGGTGTACCAGACCATATTGCGGCACTAGGTTTGTATATTCCTGAGTTAGATTCTTATCGTGCAGAAGTAGGTGGCTCGTCTTATGTTATTGCAGAACTAGACGGTTCAGAAAACACCTATTACGAGTGGAGCATTGAAGGTGAATATGTTGGCGACAACACTTACCTAAATGTGTCTTATGTATGGAGCCACTACTATGGTAACTACGACCAAGACATCACTAGTGGCGCATCTGATGGTAACTTGTTTATTGGTTCATCTAACTTAGCTGATGGTAAAGGTCGTCAGTTATGGGATGGCAAATACGGTAAGCTAAATGGTGATAAGCCTCATGTATTAAAAGCCTTAGGTTATTACACTACTGATTGGAACGCTGATATTGGCTTTAACTTTGTATTCCAGTCTGGTGATGTATGGGAAGCATGGGATGGTTCATTATATGGATACTCTAGCTCTACTATTCGTTACGCAGAGCCTGCAGGTAGCCGTCGTGAGCCAAGCCATTGGCAACTTGACTTAAACTACAGCCAAGATTTTGCTATTACCGATACCTTAACCGCTGAGTTTACCGCCAAAATGTATAACGTATTTGATAGACAAACGGGTTACAACTTTGACCCTTATGTATCAAATTCATCATTTGGTAAGCCTAGAAGTTTAATTAGCCCACGTAGAATTCAGTTCTCTGTGAGCGTTGGCTTCTAATAGCTAAACCAGCACTACCCTGTATAAATCCCCGCCTTTGCGGGGATTTTTTTGAGTCGAACCCCACTCGCCTCTTAATATTTAATTCCTAAATAAACAATTAAAATATAATAATTTATTTTACAGATTAAGCCTGTTACATTAGGCCATATAAACACCTAGTACCTCATTACTAAGACCCAAAACATGAAGATTACAAAAGCTACCTCTATTTTTAATATTGCCTTGTTAACCGGATTTCTCATGATCACAGCTTGCGCAGTGAAGCCTACTCACGACCCAGAATTAAAAAAGTTAATCGCACAAAAGTTAATGTTAGATATTCGATACTTTTGTGAAAATGGGCCAACCGGCAATGCTTGTAGAACCCCTGTTACCCAGTTACCTAAGGCCTTATCTTCTATGGTAGCCAATACCGGCATTGGGGGAGTGATTATGTTTGCTGAAAACTTGCAAGACAGTGAACAAATTCTAAAACTCAATTATGCCCTGCAACAGGCCGCACAAGATGCGGGTCATCCACCTTTATTTATAGCAATAGATCAAGAAGGTGGGCGGGTGGTACGCATTCCACAAAATTTGGGTACTTCTTTTTCTGGCAATATGGCAATAGGTGCAACCTACGCTAAATTTGGCCACCACTTTGCCAGCGAAACCGGCAAAGTAATGGCAACTGAGCTTATGTCTTTAGGTTTTAATCTAAACTTTGCCCCCACAGTGGATGTTAATGTTAACCCTTTAAATCCTGTGATTAATGTACGCTCTTATGGTGAAAACCCTCAAGTTGTAGCAGAGCTTGGCACGGCACAAATGGCTGCTATGCAAAGCCAAGGCATGATGGCCACCCTTAAACATTTTCCTGGGCATGGCGATACCAGCGTAGATAGCCATACTGGTTTGCCTAGAGTAGATCACAGCTTAGAAAAAATTCTTACTACCGACTTATTGCCTTTTAACTATGCAATTGAACATGATAATCCGGCTTTTATCATGACCGCGCATATTCAATACCCACAATTAGATAGTACCGAATTTACTAATACTAAAGGCGAAAGCAGTATTCTGCCGGCCACTATGTCGCGTAAAATCTTAACTGACTTATTACGAGAGCAAATGGGTTTTAAAGGTTTAATAGTGACAGACGCATTAGATATGGCTGGCATTGCCCATTATTTTGATCAAACCGAAGCGGTCATCCAAACCTTTGCCGCGGGGGCAGACATTGCCTTAATGCCACTAACCATTCGCAGCCCTAAAGATATAAAGTTATTGGATAACCTACTTAATCAAGTAGTGGCAGCCGTACAGTCAGGACGTTTAGATAGACAAGAAATTGAACAGTCGGCGGCGCGCATTTCCCAAACAAAAACCCAATATCAACTGGCCACTGGTTTTGCTTTACCCTTAGACAAAGCCATTAAAAAAGCTGGCTTTACCTTAGGTAAAAAACCACACCGTATACTTGAGCAAGAATTAGCCAATAGCGCTATAGTCATGTTAAAAAATCAGGCAAAAACTAAGATAGATCAGCAGGTTAAACACTTGCACTTAAGCATGCCAGATACCACTAAATGTATGGCCTTAACCCTAGCGTTAAAAACCCGCTTAGCCAATACTCAGATAAGTTGCTCTAGTTTAGCCAATCAGCAAACTCAAACTGATAACAGCGACCTAGCAAAAGCAGAAGTTGTGATAGTGGCTGATATTACCCCTAACCAAAGCTTAGCTGAGCTAGGTGGCATGGATGACATTCAACATTGGCGTCAAAGGTTGCCCAAAAAACAACAAATCAACCAACAACTAAAGTTACTAAAAACTGCTAAGGCACAGGGTAAAACCACAGTCTTTATTAGTTTGCGTACCCCTTATAATGTGGGCATTTTTGCTGACTATGCTGATATTATATTGGCGAGTTTTTCTTACAATTTAAATCAACAGCAATATATAGACTCACACGGTCGATTAGTGACCCAGTACCAAGGCCCAATTTTTGAAGCCTTAGCCGAGGTCATTACAGCAAAACGCCAGGCCACTGGGCAATTACCAGTGACAGTTGAAATCTAATAACGTCACCGCCATAAGTAGCCCTAAATTATGCAAGCCTTAAAAGCCCATTGCCTGGCTATTTTAAAACAATGCCCTAGCAATAGGCTGTTGGCCTTAGATGTGTTTAGAGGGATCACTATTACTGCCATGATTTTGGTGAATAATCCTGGCAGTTGGCAACACATTTATGCCCCAATGCGGCATGCAGAATGGCACGGTTGGACACTAACCGATCTGATCTTTCCATTTTTTATCTTTATTGTTGGGGTATCCATTCACCTGTCTGGGCAAGTAGCACGCAAGGCCGCTACTGCAACCAGTACTATCCTAAAATCAGCTTTAATTCGAATGTGTAAGCTGTTGTTATTAGGTTGGTTTTTAGCGCTATTTTATTACAACTTTAGCCTCGAAAGTTACGACTGGGTTGAACAACGCCTGTTAAACATACGCATTATGGGTGTGTTACAACGCATTGCCTTGGTGTATATGTTTTGTGTGTTGTGCTGGTTATATTTATCTAAAAAAGCCTTAGTCGCCTGCTTGGTTGGGATCTTAATTGGCTATTGGTACTTGCTCACCCAAGTTAGTTACCATGATCACTTAGGTAATGAGTATGTAGGGCAATTAAGCTTTGGTAATAGCTTAAGTGCTTGGTTAGACGCAAAACTGCTAACAGCTAAACATGTCTATTATGCTCAAGCCCAACCCTTTGTTTTTGATCCAGAAGGCTTATTAAGCACCTTGCCAGCCATAGCCAGTGGGTTGTCGGGCATATTAGTGGGTTACCTGTTATCTAACCCTAAAGTTAATCAACTGGGTAAAATAGCTTGGTTAGTTGGTTTAGGCTTAATTGGGGTGTTAGTAGGTGAGCTCTGGCATCTAACTTTTCCCATCAATAAAGCGTTATGGACCTCGAGTTATGTACTCTTAACTAGCGGTTACGCATGCTTAAGCCTGGCGTTATTGCTTTGGAGCTTAGAATCGCAATGGGTCAGACTCATTTGTGCACCTTTTATTGTGTTTGGGGCCAATAGCATTGCCTTTTTTATGTTTGCTGGGGTATTGGCGCGCTTAATCATTATGCTGCCAGTGGGCGAACTCACAATGAAGTCTTGGCTATATCAACACCTGTTTGCCCCCTACTTGGGCGCATTAAATGGCTCGCTTGCTTTTGCTTTGTGTTTTTTAGCTGTGTCTTACTTAACTATGTACGGCCTGTACAAAAAAGGCATTTTTTGGAAAGTATAAATTTGTGCAAGCTTTACAGCTAACAAACATTTACGAATAATGCGCAAATCTAATTCAACTAAATAATTCTTAAAAATTGGCATAAATGTAATAGTAGCAAAAGCATTTACGCCAAAATAATCTAAAAAAAGTCCGTAAACACAGTATTTTAATGCATATTTTTACTGATTTAGCATTTCCCCTTGAGGTACACTTAAGCCTAGAATTTAATCAAAATATTTTATGAGTTTTTATGTCAACATTTACTAAAATAAAAGCTTTAAAGGACTCCTTCTCAAGCAGCGAACTTAAACTGGCTAAGTTTGCTTTGGACTCCTCTAATGCTATACGCGAATTGTCATCGCAAGAGTTAGCCAATGTAGTAGGCGTGAGTCAATCCAGCGTAGTAAAGTTTGCACAAAAACTTGGATACAAAGGTTATCCGGCATTCAAACTAGGCATAATCGATGCCTTAAATACCGCCCCTAGCAACAATACCTTGCACGGTAAAATCACCATAAACGACAGTTTTAATCAAATGTCAGATAAGTTGCTAAGCAGTAAAGTTTCGGTGTTAAACGAAACCCAAAAATTAAATGATGAAAGCGCCTTTTTAGCCGCTGTAGAAATCCTAAAATCAGCAAAACGTATTTTAATTTGTGGCTTAGGTGGCTCGGCTTTAGTGGGCAAAGATTTCGCCTATAAGTTGCAAAAGCTTGGCATTTTAGCCATAGAAGAGCCTGATGCTCACGTGCAACTGGCCTTTGCCACTACCTTAACTGAACATGATTTAGTTTTTGCTATTAGTGAATCTGGCTGCACCAAAGAAATTGTTAATGTGGTTAAACAAGCTAAAAAGAATGGTTGTAAAGCTATCTCTATTACTCGTTACGGCAGCAACCCTATCTCTGACATGGCCGATGTTAAGTTGTACTCTATAGCCGATGAAGAATCCGCTCGCCTATCGTCAATCTTAGCCCGTACCGCTCAAGAGTTTATTATCGACATCCTGTTTATTGCCATCACTCAATCTTCGCGTCAAGGTCGTCAAACCTTAGAAAAAACCAATGCAGTAGTGGCTGAGTACAGACGTAATTCTTAAGACTTAGCAGCTAAAAAAAAGCCACCCAAAATGGGTGGCTAAAAGGCAATCAGACTAAGGAAAGTCTGGATACAACAAATAAGCTTTACGTAACTGTTTAAACGCCTGTAAATCGGCTTGCCAGCTTGCTTTGATTTGTTTGGCGCTTTGCCCTTGCTCTATCGCTAAACGTAATTGGTCGGTACCGGCTAACTTATCCATAAAACTTGCACGGGTAAAAAACTCTTGGCCAGCTTGCTCAAACTGCTGATAAGCCTGGATTAACAAAGTTAAATCTAAGCCCTGTATTGCGCTTTGGCGTAAATCTAAGCCTTTAGCTAATTGGTCTTGTAACTTAGGGTGCAAAGCCGCACCTGGGGTTGAAACAGGGGTAAATTCAAATGGCCCAAGCGGCACACTATTATGCCCTATCACTTGAAACGGAAAGTCGGTACCACGACCAACGCTAACTGGTGTGGCTTCAAAAAAACACAAAGAAGGATACAGTTGAATAGCCTGACTATTAGGCAAATTGGGGCTAGGTGCCACAGGTAAATCATAAGCAAGATCACGGCTGTAGTGCTGGTTGCTTATAGTGATTAACTCCAAGTTACTGGCTTGATTTATCCAAGCTTCACCTTTAATCATCTTGGCGATTTCGGCTATGGTCATGCCATGCAGCACAGGAATAGCGTGCATACCCACAAAAGAGCGAAATTCGCTGTCTAAGATTGGCCCATCTACAAATTTTCCATTTGGATTGGGGCGATCAAATACCATAAAAGCAGTATTAGATTCGGCTGCTGCTTCCATCATGTAGTGCATCGAACTAATAAAAGTATAAAACCTTACGCCTACATCTTGGATATCAAAAATCACAATATCCACATCTTCCAAAAGTGCTAACTTAGGTTTTTTGTTTTTACCGTAAATCGAAGTAATGGGAATACCGGTTACCGGATCGATACTACTTTTAACATGAGCACCAGCATCATAGTCGCCTCTAAAACCGTGTTCTGGGGCAAAAATACGTACCACATTCACTTGCTGAGACAGCAGATAATCGAGTAAATGTTGATCTTTTACTCGGGAAGACTGATTCACTACCAGTGCCACTTTTTTACCGCTTAATAAAGGCAAGTACAGCTCTGAACGTTCCGCCCCTACTTGGATAGGCTGTGTATGGCTAGCTAAGTTTGCACACCCCACAGTACTTAACACCAGCACTAGCAGTAAGCTTTTGATTTTAATCCAATGACGCATAATTACTGGCTCTGACTTTGTACAGCTTTACGTAAATAACCTTGATGCTGCTGCAACAATTCACTGGCTTGGCTGGCTGTGCTATTGGTTAAAATCATTAAGATTGCCAACTTAGCTTCATTGTTGGCTTGTTTTAACGCTAGGCTGGCGGTTTGTTCATCACAGTCTGTGGCTTGCATGACTATTAGCAGCGCACGTGCATGTAACTTTTGGTTACTGGCATTCACGTCAACCATTAGGTTTTGATAGGTTTTACCAATTCTTATCATGCTAGCTGTGCTTAACATATTCAGAATTAACTTTTGAGCGGTGCCTGATTTCATACGGGTAGAGCCGGTTAATATTTCTGGCCCCACAGCCGCACAAATTTCAATATTGGCAACTTTACCAATAGCAGAATTGGGGTTACAGCTAACAGATACAGTTTTAGCTCCCACTTGATTGGCGTATTTTAATGCCGAAACCACATAAGGGGTGCGCCCACTTGCTGCAATGCCCACTACTACGTCTTTGGCTGTTAGCTGTACCGCTTTTAAATCGTCTATGCCCGCTTGTTCGTTATCTTCAGCGCCTTCTACTGCGCGTTTTATGGCTTTTTCACCACCAGCAATAATACCTATCACCATATTCTCTGGCACACTAAAGGTTGGCATACACTCAACCGCGTCTAAAATGCCTAAACGACCACTGGTACCAGCACCTATATAGATTAAACGCCCTTGTTGTTGAAAGGCTGCAACTATTAAATCAACGGCTTTAGCAATTTCACTTAGGGCAGGTTGAATAGCCAGTGCCACTTTTTGATCTTCTTCATTAATCTTTTGCAAGATAGCTTCTGAAGACAACACATCAATATCTAAGGTATTGGCATTTCGCGTTTCAGATAAAATGTTATTCAGCTCGTTTAAAAGAGGATTTGCTGTCATTTTAGTATTCACATTCATTTATTAATTTTGAAAGTTAGTTGGCCTGCTAGGCCAGCACTTCTTTGTTATCTTCTGTTTGATAGTCTTTAGCTGCACCGCTACAACAAACTAAAAATGCGACTGTGCTGCCAACACAAAGTTGCCAGGTAAAACCAAGATCAAATAACCATGCTTGCGGTAACACCAGAGCCATCACATAAGGCTGGAAAAACAAGGTTAATAAAAAGCCCACCACCAAGGCAGCCAATACCGACTGCTGATTGCCGCGCTTAGTAAATAACACAGTAAAATACACGCCTAATAATCCACTATAAGAAAACACCATGACACTTAAGGCAAATTGCAACAAAGGCATGTCGGTATGTTGTTGCCAAAAATAGCATAAACTGGCCATGGCACTGAGCGCTAGCGCCACCACAAACATACCTATGCGACCTGCCTTCACATAATGATGAGGCTCTACATTTGACTTACGACGAGTAAGCCATGGACGATACAAATCTTGCACTATTACCGAAGACATAGAGTTTAACCCCGAGTTTAGGGTAGACAAGGCGGCAGCAATAATGCCAATGGTAACTAGGGCTTTAATTCCGGCGGGAATTTCGTTCAGCACATAATACATGAAGATAGTGACAGATTCGCCTTTAAAGCTAGGTACCACAGCATTAGTCGCGCCATTGTTCATAATGTCGGGGCGATCGTAGAAAATAAATAATAACAAACCAATAGAGATAAAAATCAGCATGACAGGGATCACCATCACCACTGAATACAACATGGCTTTGCTGCCTTCACGGGCATTTTTACAGGTTAACACCCTTTGGGTCATGTCTTGATCTAGGCCAAAGGCGGCAATATTGAGTAGCACAAAACCAGTAATAACTGACCAAAAGTTAAACACTCCAGCCGAACTAAAATCCAGTTCAAATTTAAAGAAGGTCAGTTTTGATGCCGCCCCTGGGCTAGGCTCAGATAACGCGCGCGCTATGGTCGAAAAGTCTGCCGGAATAGCCGTATACAAAAAATACACCACAGCTAAAGCCGCGCCTATATAGATAGAGCACTGTAAAACATCACTGTAAATCACTGAGCGAATGCCGCCATACACTGTATATAACAAGCCACAAGCAGAAATAATTAACACTGCAATGATCACGTGTGAGGCATCAATATCGCCAAACAAAATCATAGATATAGCAATGGCCGCCATATATAACCTAGCCCCACTGGCAAACACCCGACCAAACAAATACATCAAGCCCGTTTGCCTTTTAGCCTTGGCCCCAAAGCGTTGTTCTAACAACTCGTATACGGTAAAAACTTTAAATTGATAAAAGCGCGGGATCAGAAAATACGCCACAAAAAGTGCGGCAATAAAGGCACCAATATTAGAGGTTAAATACGAAAAATCACCTCTATAACCTTGATCGGGTCCACCTAAAAAGGTCGCGGCTGATTGTGAGGTGGCTAACACTGAAATGGCCACTACCCACACAGACATAGTGTTGCCACCTAAAAAATAATCTTGGCTGTTAGCCGACTTGCGATTAAAAAACCAGCCAGAACCCAATAGCACTAAACCATAGACAGCAAAGGCTAGCCAATCTAAAGCAGTATAGTGTTCTAACATAGGGCACTCTTGTTATTTTGTACGATGAATAATCAAAGAATATATTATTCTAATAATCTTGTACACAAAGAAATAATAATTTATTTCAAACCCTATTCTGGTGCTTTAGTTTGATCCACTGTTACCCATCACTTGCTTGGCTTACTTCATCAAGCAAATAAAGAATAGATTGATAAGGCACCTCACTGTGACGGCTTAAGCCAATTTCGCAACTTCTGTTGTTGCTGTAACCTTGATCACAATTGCTTGGGCGTTGTGCTTTTAAATGCCTAAGGGCATGTTGATTAAGCTCAGGCTGATAAAAGCCTTTGTCTCCGGCAAAACCACAACAACTTACATCTGCAGGAATAACCACTTCTTGCGCGCAGTATTGGGCAATATTCACCAGTTGTTGATCAACCTTAGCTCTTTTACTGCTACAAGTAACATGCAAGATCACTTGTGACTTTTTCTCTGCCACTTTTAGATTAGGTAACACCCATTCACTGACAAATTCAGCCGACTCGTAAATAGTGATCCCAGACTCATTGCCTTTTAACGCTAAGGCACAAGAGCTGGCATCGGTGATAATGGGGTATTGGCCATTTTGACTGTGCTCTTGCAACACTTGCAAAGTCTGTGTGGATTGTTGCTCAGCATGGGCTGGGTCACCTTTACTAGAAAACGCCATACCACAGCACAGGCCAGCACTTGGCTTTGGAATAATCACCTCAAAGCCAGCTTTGTTTAAAACCGAGACTACAGTTTGGGCTAAAGACTGCTGTTTTGAAGGCGAGTTAGCAGCAAATATGCGCCCCGCACAAGCAGGAAAATACACCACTTTTTTAACTGATTGCTTAGCCGCAGACTGAGCCGAGCCTAAGCCAAACTCACCGGTTTTAAGTTTGGCCTCGCCTTTTGGCCACTGGGAAAAATACAAAGGCACAAAACCCGCGCTTAAGATGTTTAGACCTTTAAACCCCAGCTCAAGGGGCTTATCTCCAACTAACGTTTTAGTGGCATGTACCGCAGATAACCCCATGCTGGCAAGGCGGCTCACCCCTGCAAAATGCTTGGCGCTAACCTTAGCCAACTGCTGTTTTACCGCAGATTGTTGAAATTGTTCAGTACGCAAGGCCTTAATGTATTCGCCAGTATTAATACCCACAGGACAATGCATTTCACAAAGACCAGTTGCGGCACAGCTATCTATTCCCAGATATTGATAGTCGGCCTGCATCTGCGCTAGTTGCTCTGAGTATTGCTGCTGCTTGACATGCTCTTGGGATAAGGCAGCTTGCTCAAGCTGTTGTTGTAGCTGAGTCATACGCCTGCTTACACTTATCCTTTGCCTGGGAGTAAAGGTTAAACCTTGCGACGGACACACAGATTCGCAAAATCCACATTCAATGCATTTGTCTATGATGGAATGGCTACTAGGTAAAGCTTTAAGGTTTTTGATATGTACTTTGTCATCGTCGTTGATGATCACCCCAGGGTTAAGCAAGTTGCTGGGGTCAAACAAGCGCTTTAACGACTTCATAATTTGATAGGCTTCGCTACCCCACTCTAGCTCAACAAAGGGAGCCATATTGCGCCCCGTACCATGTTCGGCTTTTAACGACCCCTTTAATTCTGTAGCAACCAGCTTGGCCACCGCCGCCATAAAGTCGTCGTACTTCTGTACTTTTTCTGGAGTATCAAAAGCTTGGGTAAACACAAAATGTAAATTTCCAGCCAGTGCATGGCCAAAGATAATGGCTTGCTCATAAGCATACTCTCGAAAAAGCTTGTGCAGCTCACTAATGCCTTTCGCTAAAAGTGGCAAAGGAAAGGCCACATCTTCGATGATGACAGTGGTGCCGGCTTCACGCACCGCGCCCACAGCCGGAAAAGTGCCCTTACGAATATTCCACAAAGCTTGGTTGCGTGCCGAGTCAGTAGCAAATTCAATTTGGGCTAATATTCCAGCCTGATAACCAGCTATGACCTGCTCTACTGCTTGCACTCTTTGTGCTAGCTGCTGGGCATCGGCGGCTTGAATATCAATTAATAAGGCCACTGAATCATCAGCAAAATCAGCTACGCCTTTTGGCATAATTTCATGCTCAGATACCGACATTAAGGCGCGTTTATCTAATAGCTCCACTGCGTTTACATCTAACTCGGCCAATGCTTGCACTAACTCGCAGGCCATTGCACTTTGGTCAAAAATAAAAAAGCCGGTGCTTTTAAATGGATGGTCGGGCACTGTGTGATAGGTAATATCGGCAATAAAACCTAAGGTGCCTTCTGAGCCAATCATTAAATGTTTAAGCATGTCTATGGGATCAGAAAAATCAATCAAGGCATTAATACCGTAACCAGTGGTATTTTTTAAGCGGTACTTTTGTTGTACTTTTTGTTTTAGCTCGGGGTTAGTGTGTAGCTGCTGGCTAAGCGCTGTTAGCCCTTCAATCAACTCTTTATGACTATTTAAAAAGTTAGCCCGACTTTGTTTGCATGCGGTATTTACTTGGCTGCCATCGGCCAATACCAAGGTCATATCAGCTAAAGTATGATAACTGTTTTGTTCGACCCCACAGCACATACCCGAGGCATTATTAGCTGCAATACCACCAATTTTACAACTGTTAATAGAGGCAGGATCTGGGCCTATTTTGCGCCCATAAGGCTGTAAAATTTGGTTAGCTTTGGTCCCAATAATCCCAGTTTGCAAAGTGATTTTTTGCCCTTGCTGATGAATTTTGTAATCTACCCAGTGTTCAGACAAAACCACTAACACAGAGTCGGTCACAGCTTGTCCCGACAAACTTGTACCTGCTGCGCGAAAAGTAATGGCAACCTTAAATTGGTTAGCAATTTTAATAATGGTGATTATTTGGGTTAGATTGTCCACCATAAGCACGCGCTCTGGCGTCAATTGATAAAAACTTGCATCTGTTCCGTAGGCATAACGTTTACTGTACTGGCTGATGATGTTTTTTGCGGGCAAATGTTTAGCAACTGCCTGAGTAAACTGTGCAATGTTTTGGCTCATAATCTATCATTAATTCCATATAAATTAAGGTCTTACACTAAAATGTTGACCAACAAAAATCGGCATAAAAACCCACTACTATGCCTGCGCGCCGCTAAAGCCTACCTTATTTTAAGCTGAGAAAAAGCCTAAAAATAAAAAATCCAAGTGTCACCATTGAATTAGCACTAGGCCAATGGCAACATATAAAACCTGTCTATGAATACTGATCCATAACAGCAGCGGCAGCGTGAATTACGCTTCAATCTACCCCCAAAAAAGTAGCCCTAGAGTTTGCACATGGAAAAATTATTAATCAAAACCAGTCAGCCGTTAGCTGGCTCCGTTAATATTTCGGGGGCTAAAAACGCCGCCTTGCCAATACTAATGACCAGCTTGCTGGCAAACGGCAGTTGCACTTTTGAAAATGTGCCGGAATTACGCGATATTCAAACCACTTTAGCCTTGTTGTCTGAGCTAGGTGCAAAAGCCTCTCGCCTTAGCAATAAACACATAGAAATAGACGCCAGCAATTTAACTAATACCACTGCGTCTTATGAGTTGGTCAAAACCATGCGCGCCTCTATTTTGGTGCTTGGGCCTTTGTTGGCCAAATACGGTAAAGCTAATGTGTCTTTACCTGGTGGCTGTGCAATTGGCGCCAGACCTGTGAATATTCACTTAACTGGATTAGAGCAAATGGGCGCCCAAATTAAGGTCGACCAAGGTTATATTCACGCTCACGTTGATGGCCGCTTGCAAGGTGCCAAAATAGTCATGGAGATGATCAGTGTAGGGGCCACAGAGAATTTAATGATGGCTGCCACATTAGCCCAAGGCCAAACCATTTTAGACAATGCCGCACGCGAGCCCGAAATTGTAGATCTAGCCAATTGTTTAAATGCCATGGGCGCCAAAGTAAGTGGTGCAGGTACTAACACTATTGTGATTGAAGGGGTAGAGCAACTCAATGCTAGCCACTACAAAGTGTTGCCCGACCGAATTGAAACTGGCACCTTTTTAGTAGCCGCAGCCATGACAGGGGGCAAAATTCGCTGTGTAAATGCTGCCCCACATACGATGGAAGCAGTGTTAGACAAACTCACTCAAGCTGGGGCAACAATCACCACAGGTCAAGACTGGATTGAACTTGATATGCAAGGCGCCAGAGCCAAAAGTGTGGATATAGTCACAGCTCCACACCCTGGGTTTCCAACCGATATGCAAGCCCAGTTTGTGGCATTAAATTGTGTGGCAGAAGGAACCGCGGTGATAACCGAAAACATCTTTGAAAACCGCTTTATGCATGTTCCTGAATTACAACGTATGGGAGCCAATATACAACTTGAAGGCAACCATGCTATTTGCAAAGGCCACCAACAATTAACAGGTGCGCAAGTAATGGCGACTGACTTACGCGCCTCTGCCAGTTTAGTGATTGCCGGCTTAGTCGCCCAAGGCGAGACTATAGTGGATCGTATTTATCATCTAGATAGAGGCTACGAGCACATAGAACAAAAATTAAATGGCTTAGGTGCCAATATTCAACGTATTCGTTAATTGCCTGTTATTAACCAAGGGAAGCTCACCATGCAACATTTTCACGCTAAAGGAATAACCAAGCTAGTTAGTTTTGCGAGTATTTTAGTGCTTTTAATTGCCTGCTCGCCTGCCAAGCAAACCAGCCAAGAGCCAAGCAAAGCTAGCCCAGTTAAATTGCAACAAGCTGCAGTAGCAGCGCCAGATAGCTTTAGTGCTGACGCGGCCAAAACCATTCTAGAACAAGGTGGCAATGCGGTAGATGCAGCCATTACTGCACAATTTGTGTTGGCGGTTACGCTACCCGAAGCAGGTAATATTGGTGGCGGTGGTTTTATGTTGATCCACAAAGACGGCCAACAAGATTTTATTGATTACCGTGAAAAAGCCCCCTTTGCGGCCCACCGCGATATGTACTTAGATGAAAACGGTGAAGTGATCCCCAATCAATCAGTGATAGGCATTTTAGCCTCAGGCGTACCAGGTACAGTGGCTGGTATGTGGTTAGCTCACCAAAAACATGGCTCTTTGCCTTGGGCAACCTTAGTTCAACCTGCGGTAGACTTAGCCGAACAAGGCTTTATTGTGCCAGCAAAATTAGGCAGCTACATAGAAAGACACATTGCTAGATTAGCTAAACGTGGTTTTGACGTGAACTTTAAAGACTACTTCGCTCAGGCTAAAACTGGCGAATTGTTTAAGCAAGCTGAACTAGCGGCTACCTTAAAACGTATTCGCGATCAGGGTAAAGACGGATTTTATCATGGCGAAACCGCCAAAATTATTGCCGACTTTATGCGTGCGCAAAATGGCTTAATAGATCAAGAAGATTTAGCCGCTTACCATGCAGTGCAAAGACAGCCATTAGTAGCCAACTGGAAGGGTTATCAAATACTAACCTCTCCCCCACCTAGCTCTGGTGGGATTGCCATTATTCAATGGCTAAAAATGTACCAAAACCTTACAGCAAATAAGTCTCAATTGGCCCACAACTCTGCTGAATATATGCATTTATTGGCAGAAATTGGTAAACAAGTATTTGCCGACCGAGCTGAGTATTTAGGTGATCCAGATTTTGTGGATGTGGCAGTGGATCAACTTACCTCAGACCAATATATTGCAAAACGCAGCCAAGATATAAGTGCAGATAAAATTTCTGTTACAGAACTGATCCAGCCAGGCTTAAAAGAAAGTGAAGAAACCACCCATTTTTCTATTATTGATAAATGGGGCAATGGGGTGTCGAATACCACTACTATCAACTTAGGTTTTGGTAGCTCTGTGGTAGTAGAAGGCGCAGGCTTTATTCTTAATAACGAAATGGATGACTTTAGTGCTAAGCCAGGCGTCGCCAATGTATTTGGCGCAGTAGGTGGCAGTGCCAACGAAATTCAACCACAAAAACGTATGTTGTCGTCTATGACTCCCTCTATGGTGTTAAAAGACGGTGAAATAAGCTTAATTACTGGCTCGCCAGGCGGCACCACTATTATAAGTTCGGTGTATCAATCCATATTAAACGTATTTGAATTTAATATGGACGCGCAAAGTGCGGTGGATACACCACGTTTTCATCATCAGTTATTACCTAAAGATGTGATCCGCCATCACCCTGGCATAGCTCCAGAGGTGATTAACCAACTACAAGCTTTGGGCTACACCACAGACCAAAGACGCTTTGGAGATATGCATATTATTATTGATAAATACGGCCAAGTTTCGGCTGGCTCTGAGTCTAATGGTCGCGGTAAAGCTATAGTTTTTGATTCAGATTTAGCCCGTAAAAACCAACCACTATAAATCAAACCAATAAAAGCCTGAGCTAAGTGCTCGGGCTTTTATTGGTCCGCATAGGAATAAATTATTTCTATTTTTGTTGCAACAAGGCAAGTTTTAGTATTAAATTTATCCGCATCCTGGATGGGCGGTCACAAAGTAGGGTCTAAACCAAGGCTAGTTTTAGCGTTGATTCTAAAGCCAGGCTAAGGTAAGTGTTAACCCACTTTGTGTACCTCCCATATTTTTTTGCACTAACAATCAATTCTTTATCCCATATCAGGTGCAGCGGTCTATTGGGTATACGTAAAGGCAGGTTAATGACTCAAACCATAATGGAACAAGAAGCGCGGCAAACACCGCAAATTATCGCTAAGCAAATTCAAGCCAATGCCCAAGTAGTTGAAAAAATTGGACAAGATCTTCGCGCGCTACAGCCAAAAATGGTGATGATTATTGGGCGCGGTTCGTCTGACCATGCAGGGGTATTTGCCAAATATTTAATCGAAGTGGAAGCCAATATTCCCACTATGTCTGCAGCACCTTCGGTTTCTAGCATTTATAAAAAACAATTAAAGCTAGACGCGGCTTTGGTAATAGTGATTTCGCAATCGGGCAGAAGCCCAGACATTCTTGCTCAGGCCGAAATGGCCAAAGCGGGCGGAGCCTATTGTATTGCCATAGTAAATGATGAAAGCTCGCCTTTAGCTAAGATGGTAGACACAGTCTTGCCTATACGCGCGGGTAAAGAAGTATCGGTTGCAGCCACCAAAAGTTACTTAGCTACTCTGTCGGCGTTAATTCATTTAACCTCGGCTTGGACTCAAAATGCTTCGTTGTTTGCGGCCTTAGAACAACTGCCAGAAGCCTTAGATAAAGTCTTGCAAGCAGACATCCAATTGCAGCCTAGCACTTTTGCAAAAATCAATAACATGGTGGTTTTAAGCCGTGGTTTAGGCTTTGCAGTAGCCAAAGAAATGGCCTTAAAACTAAAAGAAGTTTGTTGTATTCATGCTGAAGCTTTTAGTAGCGCCGAATTTTTACATGGCCCCATTACCCTAATCGAAAAAGGCTTAGCAATTTTAAATTGTGTAGTTGTAGATGAAAGTGAATACTCACATAATGCCCAAATAGACGAAGTGAAAAAACGAGGGGCTGAGGCAATACAGCTTGACCAAGCGGGTCTTAGTGTTCACCCAAGACTTGCTCCGCTTTTAGTTTTACAACGTTTTTATATTGATATTGCCAAAGTTTCTATTGCCCTTGGATTAAACCCAGATGTGCCAAAAGGATTAAATAAAGTCACCCAAACCTTATGAATACACAAACTCACAGTACACGCATTCTTGCCACCCGCCTTTTTGACGGTGTAAACGAACAACAAAATGTAGTGCTATGCATAGAGCAAGGACGCATAGTGGCAATAGATAATAACCTTGAGCAAGTTGACCAACGCTTAGATGGGTTAGTTGTACCTGGTTATGTTGACTTACAAGTAAATGGTGGCGGTGGGCATTTATTTAATGACCAACCAAGCCTTGACGCTTTACAAGAAATGATGGCGGCCCATGCCCAGTTTGGTACTACTGGAATGATGCCTACTGTGATTACCGACAATATCGACACTATGCAGCAAGCAGCTGATGTGGTGAGTCAGGCGTTACAAGCTAAGATGCCAGGCATATTAGGCATTCATTTTGAAGGCCCGCATATTTCAAGTGCTAAAAAAGGCGCCCATTGCGAAAGCTTTATTCGCCCTATTTCTGAGGCCGAATGGCAATTATTTGCGCGTAAAGATTTGGGGCATATTATGCTCACCCTAGCCCCAGAAATGGTATCAACCACAGACATTAAAAAGTTGGTGGCTTTGGGTGTAATGGTTTGCATTGGCCATAGCAACGCAGATTTTGAAACCAGCAATCAAGCGGTAAAAGCTGGGGCAAGAGGTTTTACACATTTATACAATGCTATGTCACCCTTAACTGGCCGCGCGCCCGGAGTTACTGGCAGTGCTTTGTTAAACGACCAAACCCAATGTGGGCTAATAGTAGACGGCTACCATGTTAGTGCCGCAAGTTGCCAAGTGGCACTAAGAGCCAAACCCACAGGTGGAATATTTTTAGTCACAGATGCCATGCCACTGGTGGGCACTCAAGCCACAGAGTTTGCTTTTTTTGACCGTAAAGTCACTAATCACCAAGGTAAACTCACCTCAACTACAGGTGAATTAGCCGGCTCTAATTTAGATATGGCCAGTGCAGTTAAAAATACCCATAAATGGTTAAAGGTTTCTTTGCCAGAAGCCATTCGAATGGCCAGTTTATATCCTTTAAGTTTTTTACAAAATGCGCCCTTACCTATTGCCCCAAGCAAGCTAATTGATGTGAATAAAGCAGCCAATTTTGTGCTGTTAGACGCAGATTTACAGGTATGTTCCACTTGGATCCAAGGCCAACAGGTGTATAGCAAACAATAAATAATAACAATACAAGGTACCCACAATGACACAACCCTCAGCTAAGCAAGGCAACAGCTTTATGCCCATGATCATCATAGGCATTTTGTTTTTTATCTTTGGTTTTGTGACTTGGTTAAATGGCTCGCTTATTCCATTTTTGCAGGTTATTTGTCGTTTAAATGAATTTCAGGCGCTATTTGTTACTTTTGCCTTTTATATTGCCTATACAGTTATGGCCTTGCCCATGTCTATGTTGCTTAAACGCACAGGTTACCGTGGTGGTATGGCCTTAGGTTTAGGCATTATGGCAGTAGGGGCGCTACTGCATATTCCCGCCGCCATGACCGCAAACTTTGCAGTGTTTCTAGCCGCGTTATTTATATTGGGTACCGGCTTAACCATTCTACAAACTGCCTCTAATCCTTATATTGTTTATTTAGGCCCAGTGGAAAGCGCCGCTATGCGAATTAGCATAATGGGGCTGATTAACAAAGGCGCTGGGGTAATAGTGCCTATGGTGTTTACTGCTGTTATTTTGTCTGGCATGGGCGATATTTCACAAAATCACTTGGCCACACTAGCACCAGCTGAGCTAGAACAACGCCTTAGTGATTTGTCGATGAGCTTAATTACCCCTTATTTTATTATGGCCATTGCCCTTGCAGGACTGATTTTAATAGTTAAATACAGCGCCCTTCCCGATATCGACTTTGAACAACAAAGTGAAACCAGCGACACCGCCAAATCTTCTATAGTTCAATACCCACAAATTATATTAGGGGCCATTGCTTTGTTTGCCTACGTAGGCGTTGAGGTAATTGCTGGAGATACCATAGGGCTTTACGGTGCTGATTTAAATGTGGCTAATTTTGCTGGCCTTACCTCGTACACTATGGTGTTTATGGTAATTGGTTACCTAATAGGGGTAACTTGTATTCCTAAGTATTTTTCCCAAGAAAAAGCCTTAATTGGCTCGGCCATAGCAGGCAGCTTGTGTATTTTGGGGATAGTACTGTCGTCAGAACAGTCCACCAGCATTGCCGATATTTTATGGGGCTGGACAGGCATTCAAGTGTTACCCAACCCTATTACATTTGTCGCACTAATGGGCTTAGCCCACGCCCTAGTTTGGCCATCCATTTGGCCACTCGCCCTACAAGGCTTAGGCAAATTCACCGCACAAGGCTCGGCGTTATTGATTATGGGCATATCTGGCGGAGCCATTTTACCCTTAGTGTTTGGCCAAATATCTCACCAAAGCGGCGACCTGCAACTGGCTTACTTAGTTGGCCTACCATGCTACTTATTTATTTTATTTTATGCCTTAAAAGGCCATAAAATGCGAAAGTGGTAGTTAAGGAAAAACTAACGCTAAGTCATTTGAGCTTTCTCGTTTTTAAATAAATACATCTATACAAAACGAGAAAGCGTTCTAAACCTTAACCAACCTAATGAGTGGTCAGGCTCAACACTCTTTAACTTTCCAAGTTGTAAAAAAGCATTGAGGGTAAAATGATCTATCTGATAATCACTTCATTTTTCTGTTTGTTGGTGCCTTACCTATTGAGCATAACAAAATGCAGGTTTGGAAAGTTTATATCTATCGTTTTACCCTTTGTATTAATATTCCTCATAGACCTATTTGAAAGTGGCAGTGACCCTTTCATACTCGTTATATATATTTTGTATGGCATACCTTTGGCAATATTAGCGAACTTCATATTTGAGCGTTTTAGACCCAAAGCCTAGGTTACTGAATAGCGTTTAGACTTAGGCTCTTGTGACTATTTCAAAAGAAAAAAGCTCAAAACTTCAACAACCAATAAATGGTTATAAATTTAAGTTACTCTCTTTATTGAGCCATATCTAGGTCAACAGTCCAGTTTAGACTGTTTTTTAAACCTTCTATAACCTACCCCAACTAGGCCCAATGCAAACAGTGCAATAGCTGCAGGCTCAGGTGCTGGGATTGGTGCGTTGCCTTGGGTACCTAAAAAAGTAATGCCATTAAAGTTGGCAAAAATGTTACCTATGCCTGTAGCACTGCTTGTTTGAACAGAGAAATTGCCAAATGCACTGCCAGAGCTAAATAACGCAGCTTCAAAACCTATGGCCTCTTCACTAAAGTTCATGATTTGGCCACCATTGCTGTATGCTGAGCGATGACTGTAATGCTGTGAGCGAATGTCACGCAATGTTAAATTATTATTCACAAGGTAATTTTCTACTCCACTAAAAACGCCCGATAAGTCAAAGGTGGCATCGGCCATAAGGCTATATCGCCCACAACCAGGTGAGCTTGGGCATCTATAGTCGCTTACAAAGTCTACATAATCATCGCTAGTGTGAGCTATATCGTCTGCCCCGTCGTGGAAATAGGTTGCTAACAAAGAGGTGTCGTCGAAAGTGACCGACCACTGGATAATATCACCTACCTCATAAAGTGCAGGTGTGTTACTAGAGCTGATAGTTGCCTGCCAGTTTTCTGTAATCAATGCTGCTTTTGTTGATAGTGAAACAAGCGCAATAAAAACTGTGATGATTGATTTATTAAACATATATAACTCCAATTATGATGAATAAATTTGTTAGGTTTAAATTAGCCAAGTCGGCTTTTATTATGCTGTGCGCGAACTCACTAATTTTGCGCAGGAAAATGGCTCAATGTTGAACATAGGGTATTAAAAGCTAGGAATTGCGCTAGATACGTATTTTGAAATCAAAAATGCAAGCCACTGAAATAAAAATAAATAGCAACCAGCTATTGATTATTATTACCTGAAATATGACTATATGGTGCAGGGTTGATAAGGAAAACATGCTGGCTATTTTAGGTAATACATGACGTTTGATGTAGAAGAACAAGCACCCATAACAGAGCTAATAGTAGAGTGGAAAAAGGGTGACACTATCGCCTTTAATGAGCTTTTCACAATTTGCTATCAGCAATTTAAACATCAAGTGCGCAAGCAAAAACTCAAACAACTCAGCGCTGCTAAGCAATTAGATGTATGTATACAAACCACCACGTCAATTGTGCACGACGCATACCTAAAATTAGCCGTTCACAGAGAGCAATTAATCTGCAATCGTAAAGACTTGTATATGCTTATATCGCAAGTGGTGAAGTCGGTTATTTATGATCAATACCGCAAATTAACCAGCCAAAAACGGCAGGCGTTTACTGATATAACTAACTCTGCGCAAGAAAATCAAACATCAGAATTACTGGCTAAATTATTGTTAGCAGATAAAAGTTTATCAACGGTAAAAGCCCGTTGTACCGAGGTATTGCACCTAAGTGTGTTTGCCGGCCTTGCGCCCGAAAAAATTGCTGAACTACTGAATATTTCAACACGCACAGTACATAATGATTTAAATTTTGCCAAAGCTTGGTATTTAGCCGAGTTAAGTACGTAGTTTTCATGAGTGATGTATATCAATGGTTTCAAAAACTTGCTGCAATGGAAAACCCCTTAGCGTCGACTGAGTATATTCAGCTAACATCAAACTCGCCTGACTTAGCCAAACAATTAGCGACATTATTAAGCTTTAGCCAAACCCCGAGCAAAACCTTACTCGAAACAATATTTCAACCTTTAACCACACTTGACCAACCCGAAACCAGAATTGGGCGAATAATTGATAATAAATACAAAATTATCGAGCTAATTGGCCAAGGGGGGATGAGCGATGTGTACAAAGCCAAAAGAGTCGATGGGCTAATTGAGCACACAGTTGCAGTAAAGTATTTTTCGCTGGCCGATAGCTTTAATACCGCTCTTGAGATGATAAAAAAAGAAGCGCAAGTTTTAGCCCAGCTTGACCACCATTTTATCGCTAGCTTTATCGACATAGGCCACGACAACCATCACGAACCCAACATTATGATGGAATATATCCAAGGCCACACCCTATTCGCATTTTTAAAAACCAACCCCCACCCTAATGCTTTATCACAGGTGTATAGCACCCTAAATGAGGCAAAAAATTATGCCGAACAACAAGGCATAATTCATGGCGATATCAGTTTAAATAACGTGTTGGTGGATGAAAATGGCAATGCCAATATTGTGGATTTTGATTTGGCTAGATATCAAATCAAAAAACAGTGTTAACTTTAAACTATAAGAAAAATAAGCCTAACAAGGACAACCATGCCCCAATCTTACCCCTTATCCCATAGCTTTTTTGGCGGCGCGAAAGTCATTTGCCGTGACATGCCTATCGACGCAGAGATTTTAGAGCATGAAGATGTGTTGTTGCCGTTTTATTGCCTGTTAATTGAAAATCAGGTTTCCGGTACTGAGCTAGAAAATAACATTGTTAAATGCCAATACTTAAAAACAGACGATGGGTTGTTGCATGTTCAGGCTAAAAACTTTGAGCTAATAGATAGTAAAGTAGCTGATAAAATATTAAGTGAGTTTACCGAACTTGCCTTAAGCAAAAATTTGATTGAACGCAAGCCTACTGGTGAATTTGATATTACCAATATTGTTGTTCACTTTAGAAAAAGGTTAAAAAGCACCCCAGACAATACCTATGTTGATGCAGCTGATATTTTTGAGTTGGTGACTGAGCGAATTCCTAGCTTTGAGTCAGACTATTATCAGGATGTTGATCATAACCAACCCATAAAAGTGGGTGAAGAAGAGCGCCTACCGCCATTTTCTTTATCGGGCATATTTAGCCAACAAAATGCAGATGTAACGGCATTTTTTGAAGAAGTAGCCATTTTGCAAGCGGCACTGCATTTAAACGATTTTCCCGAAAAACACATCAGCAATCTTACCGCTAAAGACTTACCTAAAGTCACAGTAGACAGTATATTTCATGCAAGTTTAGGCGTGCCCGAGGCGCTAGCCTGTTTAGCTAACTTTTGCCAGATATTGCCCTACCAAGTAAAAATGTTACCTAGCACCTTACAGGTGCGTTCAATATTAAATGAGGTAGTAGATAAACGGACTTCTCAAATAAGTGAACAAGGCTCTAAGTCATGGTATTGCTACGCCAGAAAAAAAGCCTCGCAGTTGACTTTCGATCACAAGCTTAGCCAGTTGCTGAGTAAGTCCTGCTTGAATGGGCAGATAGATTTATCGCTGTTTTTTATGCGGCTATTAAATTCCTTCCACCCTAGAGTTGAAGAGTTTTGTAATGCCAATGCAAACCCCGTTAAGGCCCTGCAACTTGCTAGAGCTAGCAAAACACTAAAAAAACAGCTTTCAACTAAAGTAGTGGGGCAAGACTGTGCAATTAACAGTGTGGCTAAAGGTTTTTTGGCATCAACCCTAAAAGCAGGCCAGGGGCCACGTTTAATCTACACCTTTGTTGGTCCATCTGGGGTAGGTAAAACTTATTTGGCTTCGTTATTTGCAAATTATCTAAATGAGATAGAGGGCACCGACTACCAATTTTCAAGTTATAACATGGAAAGTTATGTGGATGAAAAAGATGCCATGCGCTTATTTGGCAGTGGTAACCAATATGTCGATTCTGCATTAGGTACCTTAACCACCTCGGTGCGTAACTACCCCAGACAAGTGATTTTGTTTGATGAAATTGAAAAAGCGCATACCAGCGTTGTGAGCTCTTTGCTGAGCTTGTTGGACTCTGGTGTAGTAAAAGACAACACCCTGCAATCGCCGGTAGACTTTTCGCAATGCATAGTGGTGTTTACCAGTAACCTTGGGCAAGAAACCTTTTTAAAAAACAAAACCCAACAAACATTAAACGTATTTGAAGTTTTAAAAACCGCTAAAAACCCAGATACAGGGGTGGGCTTTTCGCCAGAGTTGGTTAATCGCTTGGCCAAGGGGTTTCCGATAATCTTTAATTCGCTAAAGATAAATCATTTGATCCGCTTAGCCGAAAAAGAGGTGTTAGCTCCGGCCAATTTAAACGGGGTTAACTTTACCCTAGCACCCGAATTTAGTGCCTTTTTATTACAATCTATATCGCCCGATATTAGTGTTAGGCGTTTACAGAGTGCCATTGCCAAGTTTCAAGCAGAAGCATTATTAAAGGCCGAAGAGTATCTAGAGGATGAAATCAGCGATATTTGTATTAAGGTAAAACTAGCCGATGAATTTCAAAGCAAAGACAATCACATAAAGGTGTTGTTTTTAGATGATGATCATAAGCTAATTGATACGAAAAAGCGTTTTAATTTAGGCCAGTCAGCCACCGAGTTTGCAGGTGTTAGCGTTAGTCATTGCCATAATATTAAAGAGTTTGAATCGCACCTAACACAGCAAAATCCTGATGCGGTTTTGCTTGATTTAGAGGTAATTAATTCAGCTGCTAGCCTGCAAAATACCATTCAGCGCATTATTGACTGTAACCCAGGTATTGCAATTTTTACTTATGTGGTTGATGAACAAAAAAATGTCAGCGATATATGTAGTATAAATAACGAGCTACGAGAGCATTTTGTTTTGAGCCCGCAAAATGAAGCTAAACCACAACTAGAGAACTTGGTTGAGCGCGTACGTTATTATTTAGTCACAGAGCGCCAAGTACGAAAACTATCTAAGCGTCATCAAGCGTTAACCTACTCTTTAGATGCGCATAAATCAGATAGCGGGTTGGTGCTGACAATCAATAACTTTAATCACCAACAAATGGTTTTTTCTGAAGATTTAACCAACACCGATTTTTTTGATTTTTCGTTGCCAGATATTGGTTTGCAAGATGTAATTGGCTTAAGCCGCGCTAAAAAACGCCTAACCGAAGTGATTGGCTGGATGAATCAACCCAGTAAACTGGCTGCGATGCAAGTAGATATGCCTACCGGTTTTTTATTTGCAGGCCCACCTGGTACAGGTAAAACCTTATTAGCAAAAGCCTTGGCGGGCGAATGCCAACTACCCTTTTTTAACGTAAGCGCGGCTGACCTATCAAGCCAATACAAAGGTGGTACTACGCAAAATATTCGCCAGCTTTTTAGCACCGCCCGAAAATACGCACCGGCCATTATTTTTATCGACGAAATTGATGCCATAGGGCGCAAGCGCAGTCAAAAAGATCAAGGTGACGGTAACTTAGTGGTTAATACCTTATTAACCGAAATGGATGGCTTTAATCAATCTGACGAGCCTGTTTTTGTTTTGGCTGCCACCAACTACCCAGAAGCTCTCGATTCAGCATTAACTCGCCCAGGGCGCTTTGATGAAACCATAGTGTGCGACCTGCCAAACAAAGCCGCGCGTCAGCAATTTTTTGACCTATTTATTAACAAACAAAACATTACTTGGCCAAAGTCCGACATTGCCAAGTTAGTAAGCCGCACACAAGGTTTATCGTCTGCCGAGATTGAACAAATTTTACGAGAAAGTGTATATCAGGCAGTTAGTGACAATCAGTCAATTAGCGTTGAGCATGTGAATGAAAGCATCAATCGAATTAGTTACGGCTTGCCTTCAGACAAAGTAATAATGAGTGATGAAGAGAAGAAACGTACCGCCTACCACGAAACGGGGCACTTGTTAGCGTACAAGCTGTTATTTCCTAATTTACCGGTGGACTTTATTACCATTATCCCTCGCGATCAGTCGTTAGGCTTTGTGGCCACGGGCCGACCTGACAAATACAATGGTAATACACGCGTGACTATAGGTCATCATCTGCAGGTATTATTAGCTGGCCGAGTCGCCGAAAAAATCTTAACCGGTGGTGACGACTTTGTAAGCACAGGAGCAAGCAGCGATATCGAAAAAGCCACCTACATGGCAATGAGCGCCATTTACGAAGGCGGGCTAAGCGATGATATTGGTGCAGTCAATTTAAGCTTATTAACCAAATTTGAAGAAAGCGACTTACTGCATACTGCCCAGCAAAACGTAAGAAAATGGATTTTTGAAAGCGAAAAACTAGCCGAAAAGTTATTGCTGGATAATTTCGAATTGTTTGAGCATTTTGCCCAAGTCTTGCTGCAAAAAGAGTCTATGCACGGAGAGCAAATTGATGAGGTGATTAAGAACTTTGAACAACCAAGCAACATTCAATCATGCTAGTTTTTAAAGCTTTTTGGAAATGGGGGCAGCGGTCAAAATTTACAAAAATGGCGCACCCGACAGGATTGTAAAGCACGTCCTGTACTTTATCGCTTCGCGACCGTGCTGCGCACGTCCAAATTTGTTCCAGACAAATTTGTCGAACCACACAGGCTCTCACCTATCGGGTGCGCTACATGCAATTTGGGGTTCTGTGTAATTTTTTAAAAGTGAAGATATATTTTACTAAATGATGGCGCACCCCTTCGCCTCCGGAGGGACTAGCCCCACGAAGTTGAAAATCGCACTTTAATCGGTGTTAAACGTTCAGGCATCATATATAAAGGAGCTTGGAAGTAATATGCACAATACCAATTAACACCAAATAAGAACTATTTTTTTAGTCACCAGTCACGGATGGTCACGGAAAGCTGCTTTTTGTGATGGTTAACTTTAGCCCATAGCATACCCCCACGAAACGAAAAAATTAACTAAAACGAACGGAAATATGGTACAAATTGCGGTGCAATTTTTAATCAGAGTGAAATAGAGAAGCCTCGTTACCGATGTGTTAAGAATTAATGTTATTAGTTGTAGTGGCTCAGACAAAATCAAACACATTGCTATAGAAATTCTGACCTTTCCTCACAGGCAGATATGAGGGGCTTCCTCAATTGTTAGAATCACTCTTATTTGAGGCGACACCCGAAGAACGAAAAGGCTTGATTCTAACCCTCCGGCGTGTTTTTTGTGAGGCTGTAAATATGCTGGGATGAAGCGTCTAGCTCAGCATCAACAGTTGTTGCATATCTATTAATTACAACTACCACTTGATCTTTTTCTCACACCCCAGGCTTCTTTAGGTTCTTTTCAAAAGAAAGTGTAATTTCGAATTTCATTTCCCTAGTTGCGGATATTCTGCCTGCCTTAAATGTTTAAAACTTAATTTATCATATTGAAAGTCTCCCTCATTATCAGAATGAACAAACGCACCTCCAGGCCTTTATAAACAAGCCGTCCGCCTGCACAAACAACACAATCTCATTCAATATCCCCTCAATTTTTAGGGGCTTTGTGGAATAGATGAAATCGAGTGATAAAATGTAAGCAAGTCTACATAGGGAGCTTGTTATGAAAGCAATTCAGTTACTAAGGGTAAAAGCCGACGATTTGAGAATTTCGGGAAAAGTTCAAACGGAGAAGATCGCGCTCAGTTCATTACAAACTGTTTTGCATGACGATGTCGTAGCGAATATCGACGTATTGAGTAACGTACCATTTGTCTATCGAAAAGATAACGAACTATATGCATTCACACAGATGCTTATATTGCTTGATGATAAGAAAAGGCCCTACCAGCTTCCTGAGTACTTTTACGTAATTGAAATGCAAGGAACGACCAAAGAGATTGTCAATGCTGCACAAAACTATTGTTTAGGAATCCTAGCCATTCAGTGTACTCGATCAAGTCTTTACCCGTTTGCTTACGCAACGTTTGCATTTTATCCATGGAATCCTGAAATAATAACTTGGCACACAGGTATAAAAAGCGAAGCCGGAATGGCAAAAGCAATGCGATGTTGTCGAAGTACGATAAGAACGATGAAGGCTAACTGGAGGGCATCCAAGTGCGTGACACTATTCGTAAATTGAGCAAGCTAATTAAACCTCTCAGCAAGCGGAAAGAGAGCTTAATTAAGCAACATAAACTTAAGAATGAGATGAGCTTATATTCAAGTCGCGCAGCGCTAACAAGAGATTCTGTGTATTTCCTATCTCATTTTTGCCTCCAGGGTATTGCTAAAGAACCATTGCTGTTAATCGTACTGCTCATGCTTTACTCAGGACGCGCTCACGACAACGTTGTGAAAAACTTACGGTTAGTGAGATTAGTAACTGGTGAATGGCAACTTCGACTTTATACACCCTGGAATATGCCCAGTGGCTCTGATTCTGATTGTGATAGCACCAGCAATATGTTCATCTCTTTACCCAGCGAATTTACTGAAACCTTTTTTCAATTGAAGGCTAAGCTATGCGAAACCTATATCACCATCCAAACAGAAAATAAGTTATTAACAAATGAAATCGGATTGGATAGTGAACAAACATCAGAGGAACTAAATTCATCTTTGCTGGGTATTTTACCAAAAAATGATGTGATCAGAGCGGAACAAATTACATTGTCGAGAGTGAAAAACTCTTTTTCATTGTATGCACATTTGAGTGAGTTATCTGATTACGAAGTCTCTTTTATTAGTGCTGATGAATTGGAATCAAACGCTAACCTTTATTACGGTTTAATAAATAGAAACCATGTTCAATCAAAGTTTGACAATGTAATCAAGCTTATAGAAAAGGGGAAGCTAAAGCCTACTAAAGTTCCGCGTCCAGATGAGTATTGTGCAGTTGGCAGCAATTTTTCAATCTGTACTAATGAGTTGCAAAATTTCTTTAAAGAGTTGGAGCTACAATATCTAGCAAATGCAGGTATTGATATGGATGTGTATAAAAAATTTAATGCCATCACCGAGTTTTGTGTTGCTTACTTAAGCCTTTGTACGTTACATCGTCCCACTTATACACCATTTGGCAGTATTGATTCCTTTGCTCTTGATGCGGGCACAGTCTGCATATTGGACAAAGGCGCATCTTCTTTTAGGGTCCTTCCACTGAGCTCCGTTGCCAGACACCTTGTCGCTTCATATATCGAATACTTGAGTGAATTTCGAGGCTTAGTAGGTCGTGACAATCCTTCGTTAAAAATAGAGATAGACTCTATTTTGCACGGGAAGTCTGCATTATTTTCTTCTGTAAGCGTCAAACAAAAACGCTTATTAAAGTTTAATTATACTTTTACTAAACAAACTAACAGTGCTTCCCAAGTAAAAAATAACTTTGCACGTCATTACATCCCGACCATTCTATACAACGGAGGCTTTTCTAGAGACGACATAAAAATGTTGCTGGGCCACACATCTGCTTATTCTAAATTACATGAATTCTCTAGCTCACCTTCTAATACAGTGCAGAAAATGACAGATTTTATCGACAGACATCTGTTGCTCCCAAGTGAAAGCGGGGGGCTGGGTATTAGGGTACCTAGAGAGTTAAATGCCAATCATTAGAGTAGAAGTTGGACCTTGTGACTTTGATCATCTAGACCAGTTAGCACAGTCAGTGGCTGATGGTTTACAGACAGCAATGCCATCACCTTTCGACTGGTGCATTTTCGGTCTTGAGCCTGAATTCATGCCTCTAAGAGAAGCTTTTGATAACTTGGATATAAAGCAAAAATCTAAATTTGTGGAAAACCTAAAGTCGGTCAGCAATCACATTGCCGATTGTTTTTCTACTGATAAAAAGGTTGGTAAATATTTCGAAAAATGGATTGCGGATTGTTTTGCTTTATCAGACGACACTAATCAAATAACAAAGCCTACCGAAACTAGAAATAATTACGCCCATGATAAGGTTTCAAAATACTTGGAATCTTATCAGCAAGCTTTTGCGCAGAAGGGATCTTTAACAAATAATAATGCGAAGTCAGAAATTGACTTGCTGTTGAAGCAAGTGCTTGTAAGCGCGTGCTCCTTTGGTGGTTTGGCATCAATAAAGCCTTTAGAGGCTTTATATGAAGAATTAACACTTTCAACCGCACCAATGAGATTATTTAATGACCGACTGTACTTTGATCTATATTACAAAGAAGCAGGTCATCCATCTAATATTGCATACAGTGACAAAGATAATACTTCCTTGAAACGCTGGTATGTAGATCGAATATCCAAACTAGCGTTGACCCAATTTTATGCGGTGAAGAATCGACTAAAAAAAGAGCACAGTTTCTCTAGTTTAAATCAAATTATTTATATGATTTATCGGGACATTGGGCTCAATCAAAGGGAATTTTCAATTCCTACTTTATTGAAGCAAATGTTTGATGTTGGGTTAAAAGTTAATAATGTTGCTGTTCCTGAGTTTTTGCGAACTTATGCTTTTGGAGAGGTGTTTTGTGGTTCAACGGAAGCCGAGTCCTTAGCTCTGTACGAAAAAACATTTGATAAGCCCGCCAAAATTTTTGTCGACAAAGTTGCACCTAGCAATTCAAACGAGTCTAAATCGAGATCGTTTAAATCAATTTTAGTAAATCTACCACAGCAAACGAGCAAGAAAAACGACCTAAAATTCATAAGGAGACTCCTTTTATCATGTGAGTCTGAACGCGACAATGTAAAAAGATATGGTGCATTGATTGCCCGAAAGAAATTAATAGGAGTGGCTAAATCTCTATTAGAAAATCGATGTGAAATGAGCATTCAAGCTGAGATTTTAATAGCTTGGATTCTCGATGGTCTAACGGAGACTAATCGTTGGCAAACTGGAAAAAATACGGCTCATCGTTACCTTAATTTAGTTTATCAAGATTGGTTAGATCTTTGGGACGAGGTCAATATCACTGAAGTCGACGAAAGTGATGCAGACTATTTTTATGAACTTATTCTTGTTTCCATCTCAAAAAAACAGCAACTCATATATACAGTTTTACCTCTACTTTACGAATTTATATCGAAACGTTTCGCTACTATAATAGCCTTACCTGAACGAATGCTGGAAGACGACAAACTAAGCCATGTAAGAAGTAAACTCGTACCGCCGGCTTTGTTCCATAGAGTCAGAGAAGACATTTATGCAAACAGTTCCGAAATGACAGATATATACCGAACGAGTGTCGATTTAATGATGGTTTTGATATATCGCTGCGGATTCAGGCCAAGTGAAATATATAAAATGAGTATTTCTCAAATCTCTATTACAGCTAATGACTGCATAATATTAAGCGGCAAAACCGCCAGTGCAGCTAGAAATATACCGCTATCGCTATTTTTACTTCCTGATGAGTTAAAAGCTCTGAAAAGCTATGTTTCAGAGCGTCTTTCCCAAAAAAACAGTACGCCAAATTCACTTCTTTTTTCACAAGAGTCGGCTCTCAATGTCCCCTTTGATTTTAGCAGTGTAAATCGAAAGATTATCAAGCAGCTTTTTGCATCTTCGAATCAAGAAATCGTGTTTTATCAATTTAGACATACTTGTATAAGTACTCTTATATTAATCTGTTTTGCCGAAGTCGACACAGCCATTAAGTTTACTGATTATAGTAAACAGCAGATAGAGGCGATAAAAGCATTCTTAACATCGGATCCTCGAAAAACGTTGATGCAAATCTCTGCTATTGTTGGCCATCTATCGTCACGAACCACATTAACATCATATGCCCACCTGTGCGATTTGTGCCTTATTGATTGTCTTGATAAAGCCGAACTTAAACTCACGTTAAGCCATGCTGCTAAACTCTTAAACACAACTAAGAAAAAAGCGGCTATAAAGCTTAACTTAACAGATACCAGCGATATCGAAATTACATCGATGACACCTCTAATTAACCAAAAGTTGCAAAAATATACACTTGCCCAAATGAATATCTGTAGTCAATCAAATAGCAGTTCGTTTTCACCAAGCTACATGCAAGAACATGAGCCTACATTTAAGGATTTTCTGTCTGTCGTGCGGTTTGCTAATGATGAATGTTCAAGTAATGAGATTGCTAACAATCTAAGAATACCGATAACACGCGTTAAGCAAATTATTAAACATGTTGAGTTAATACAGAACGACACTGAATTCAAAACTTCTAAAAGTTATTCGACTATTTTTCGGGAGGTTCAGGGATCTAAACAGTACCGTGACTATTACCGAACTCCTTTTTTAGAGGACGCCAAGTTTGGGGACGCGGAAGCATTATTTAGTTTACTTACTCAGCGAACCAAAGTTTCGGATCGAGCTTATCATCTATTGTCTGACTTCCTAATCACTCCTCTAGACCACAACTATCTAATATTCAATTCTTTTCAGGAAGTGAAAAAGTTTGTTAACCAATTACAGGGGACAATCCCCCTCGAGCGTTGGCATGTAGAGTTTAAAGCGCAACAGATAAATGGCAAGACCAAGGAACGGGTTAACAAAGCGATTCAAGAGATAGAATCAAAGTTAAAACTACTTGGAAAATCCTCTAGCAGCCAAATCAACTTTTCAGTGTCTCGACTAAAAAAGCCTGTGTTTAGGATTACAGAGAACCTGCGAAATAAAATGATCAAAGAACGTTTTGAGCTCAGGTTTATAGATCTTTTTCCTAATCCCAAATTTGAAAGCACCAACACACTCAAGGTTGCGGTCTACTGGGCAAAGATTTGGAGAGAGATACGAGACAAAAAAGTCTTTGTCCAACATCAATATGCGTTTGAATTTAATGACGTATAAGTGATCAAAGTTATCTCATGGTGTTCTAAAAAAACCGAACTACAAGTTCGGCTCTGTGATACATATTAGAAATACGCCAACTACTTCAGCCGCACTCTAAAACAAGCCGAATGCACAAAAGCATGCTTGTTTTGTATGACAGTCATCCCACCATCGAAAAAGCTAGTTTCCCTAATTGAGATGGGTTCACAGCTTGTTAACGCTAGTCGATGCATTAGGCCTAATTCAAATAGTTTATCCAAGTTTGATTCAACTCTGGTGCCTTCATGTATAGCCGTTTTAACGTTGGATAAATGCAAGAAGCCGCGCTTGGTCACTGACCAATACAGCTTACCTGCTAGTGCCCAGTTACATAATTGATCATAAACTGGGACATCCTTGGTCTGCAAAATAAAGACAAAATTCGCTAAGCTTTTAAGTTCTGCTGATCCTGTTGAAGGATTACATGAGATGATGTCCAGGATGTTTTTGCATCGCTCTAAGTACTCTGAGCGTTTTAACTCATCCCAGTCGAGAGGGATAGAACACATGTTACTAATCAGGTCCGAGATTTTTATATTCACAACATTAGCATCGGCCATTGCCATCTTGTGCAAGGTAATAGCGTGGCGTGCGTCTATGGTTAGGCTTTTATCGTCACTCAACCAGGTGACCATATTTTCCACTTTTTGCCCAAATATGTCTTTTATCTGCTGCTTCGTGATCTTAGTATCCTCAAGGGCATCGTGCAGAAGACCTGCTACCAAAGTCTCCTCATCTGACTTAGCCATTGTTAGCAATGAGCTAACTTCCATCAAGTGCAATATATAAGGCGTTCCATCATATTTGCGTTTTTGCAATGCATGACCTTTGCTTGCCATATCCAGTGCCTTAGCGATTAGTGTATTCATCTTAATCCTTTTAGTTTATTGGTTTAAAGTAGATGCAAAATGTATGCGGTGATGCATCAACTAACACCACTGCTGCAAACTCATGAAGTGAAGGTAGCCGATTCTGGCTTTACTTTTGGGAGTGCTTTTTCAAACACCAGAAGCTGACCGGACATCTTGGCGTTGCTGATAAGCAAAGTGGCGTTTTGGTCAGCTAGCCCTTTTAACTCGACTTGCATTTCTTTTAACTCTGCCTCTAATTTGCTGATTGACTCATCTGCGTTTAATTCGTAATCGCGATAGAACTCAATATCGAGATCATGCTTGACCACGCATTCGTCTAATCGTCGCTCAAATAAGATTTGGCTACGCTGATAGCTGGCTATAGCGATTTGTTCGAGTTGTTCCTTCTGCTGAAGAATCAGCGCAGTTATGGCATCCGCAATCTCACTTGGTAAGTCTCCCAAGGAGAGTTTAGCGTCATCACCACAACCACCAACGCCGCCAACTTGTTTCGCCTGATGCTTTGCCCAAACATCACGAATGCGAACTAATCCCCCTCTGAACCCTAGTTTTGCTCTTATTGCACCTGGGTTTGGTATTTTACCTTTGTTCTGCAGAGCCAATGCCGCCTCAATAATCTCTTTCTCTTTCACTTCTGGATGTCTTGCCATTTTTTTCACTCCTTAAATAGCGTTAATTACTTTAATTTAATTAGTTGCATTAATGGCGCTGACAGCACTTTGACGATCAAAGCGCTTTAACAATCTAGCGGTTAGTGTTTTTGCTTTGTAGCCGTAACGGCTGCCTTCGGATGCACAGGTCCATGCATGTCTTAATTTGTTGGCAAGAACGGCATGCTTAGTATTTAGAATTTTTAACGCAGGGGCACAAATCTCAAGAGTGAGATCATTATGATCAACTACATAACCTATCGCTGTTCGTTGCCCGCAAGGAGTAAAAGTCTGCGTCTTACCAATATCATGAAAAAGAGCTGCTACTATCGCCAGATCACGCTCTTGATGGTTATTTTCTAATTCAACAGATAACTTAGATGCAACCTCAACTGAATGGTCTAAAAGTCCACTAACATAGTTGTGATGATGGTTAGCGCTGGCAGGACATCGAATAAACTGCAGTCCAATATGTGGCTGAGTTAGCACGTTTGTAACGAACTCAACTAATAGTGGCTGACTAATTGAGTCTATTAGCTGAAGTAAGGCAATTAATGCTTCAGGCTTTTCGCACAGGGTCATCGGTAACTGAGAGATTGCCCTTGGTCTACTCAAGTCCAGTGTGCTTGCTTGAATAAATTTACAGCGGAAATAAGGAACCTTACCTCGGTTGTCTGCGCATGCCTCAACATCGACTAAAGATTGAGGTTTTATTTTTTCGACTATGCATGATTGATCACGGCAGTAAATCTTTAGTAACCCAGTAGCGTCAGAAAGGGTTATCTCCCAAAACTGCTGACCATTTTTATCTATTTTGGCAACAAACCCAATCAGGTAATAACTCCCCTTAAAGCGGTGATGATTGAATGTGTCAGCTAAAAGAGGCTGCGAATAATGTGCATAGTTATTAACTATCATTCTTAGCGCCTCCAACAACTTTTGAAAACAAACGGTTGGCTTCTGAACCGTCACGACGAGTTAAATTAGGCACATAACGGGAATAGACACGAAACAACATTTCGGTGTTTGAGTGCCCCATTTGATTTGCTATCCATTCAACGTTTTCGCCCGCCCCCAACCACAATGTTGCGGCTGTGTGTCTGAGTTGGTATGGATTTCGTTGCTCAAGTCCCACTAACTTTAGTAGTGGATACCATACCCTCTTTGTAACATTGTCATGCTTTAAAGGTTGGCCGGCATTATTCACAAAGACATATTCATAGCTACCAGTGCGAGCTTTCATTGCGACAAAGGCATCAAAGACAGGTTGGCTCATTTGAATTTCACGTTGGCTGAAATCATTTTTAGTGTAGCTAATTTCTCCTTTTACTATCGTTTCACGAATTAATAACCGCCGATTTTCGAAATCGACATATTTCCACTTCAGACCGTCAACTTCGCTTGTCCGCATTCCTGTAAATACACGAATTAGGAAGTATTCGTAAAAGTCTTCGCGGCAGTTATCTAGAAATAGAGCTATCTCGTCTGGCGTGAATGGCTTGATATCAGTCTTTGGTACCTTGAGTGGCTTGATGTTTCCGAAAGGTGAAGTGAAACTATATCGGTCAGAGGCCTCAAGCAAAATTGCCCGTAGTATCTTCATATGTCGATTAACCGTTGAAGGTGATAAAGGAGCACCATTCTTTTTCTTAATCTCACACACTGAAGTTCGAAACGCTAAGATTTGCTGCTTCTTAATTTGGTCGACCTGAATCCCCTTAAAGAACGGGATAATGCGTTCCTGTACGATATGAAACACAGCGATTGAATACGTTTCACGCCATTGCACTTTGCTTTCATTTAACCAAAGCTTAGCAAGCTCTTCGAAGCTAGGCACGCAACCTTCAGCGCTCACTAGCGCCTTTTGCGTAGCATTGATTTTTTTCAACATTGAACTAGTTGGAAACGTTTCCGCATAATCAAATTGCCCCAACAAAATGGATGCTTGAATTCGTTCTAGAGCTGCTAGCATACGTTTACGGTTTACCGGAGTGTCCTTTAAATCAGTCTGCTCGCGACAGCGCATATTTCGATAATTAAAATCAAAATAGAGTTTTCCGGTATCTTTACGAACATTGACACTAGCCATGACTAACACCTCCACTGGTCATTGGAATGGCCATGGCGTGGCGAGAAAACTTTCGCATATCGCGTTTTATAATCTCCCAATCATAAAGAATCTTTCTACCGCCAAATGGGCGAATGTAATGCACCCCTTCTAATAAAACAGAATCTTTCAACCGCTCACGAATAGTGCGGCAGTCGTACTTAATCATTTTGGAAAGTTCGGCCGTAGTTAAATATTCTTGTGACATAGTTGTTCGCCTCTTGTAGAATGAAAAACTCGGAGCGCGTTATTATGCTCTCCTGCAGAACATAATACGCACAAAAAGGCTTTTTGCAAGCCTTTTTAACCTCCTGTAGATTATTTGGTGTTATTAGAGATGATTAGATGTCATGTATCCCGGTTGATGGGAGAAAGAAAATTAAAAATTGCTGATGTTGCTAGAGATACTGGAATTAATCGTGGAACTATTGCGAGACTGTATCAAGAAACAGCAATTAGACTTGATTTTGAAGTGATTGATAAACTGTGTGAATATTTTGATTGTTCGGTTGGTGAGCTTCTTGAGAAGATTTAATCCAATAGGTTTATATTATGGATCTGAATTACTTTAAAAGTGTATAAATCCAATCAATATGATTAGAGCTTTTATTGAGTAAAAAGGAATTTATATTGATGTTAAAGCCACTACCAAATCTAGAAAGTTTAGGTATGACTTTCGCAAAGGTAGATAACGAAAAAATTATAGAAGTGCCTTTAAAAGAGCTGAGAATTGAAGAGGCGAGTTATTGCGTTTTATATTACTGGCATCGTAATAGAGCTGCATGGAACTCTACCAAGGTGAGTCACTTTTATCATGGAAGTGTTCAAACCACTTTAAGTGATGTTAAGAATGTAGTCGAAAGTCACAGAGCTAACGGTAATGTCTTTTTTATACACACCCAACCCACTCTGAAGCTAACTTTAGAAAGCAACATTCAGGTATTGATCACAGAAATTAATACCAACTGCCCATTAGTGGGGTTTAGATTGAAATACTCAAAAGGCCCTAACAATTCATTCAATATAAAGAAAGGAACTCGTCTCCTGGAGTTTTATGAATCATTAAAGGCCCAAAATAAATTACCTTCTAGCTCTACCTCTGCATTACTTTTTTTAAAAAGAAATTCACATTCACCAGACCAAATAAAATCAATCCGTTACCAGTCTCTAAAGTCCTACTCAAAGGGAAGCGGATATTTCCTTAGTTGGACACTAACAAAGAACAAAAAAAGCAACAGCAGTGTTATGAGATTGGTGAAATAAATTAACCAATCTTGAAAAATTTTAAAAGAATCTAGCAACCACTTTACAACCGTTTTAAAATAAACCATATTATGCAGCCGCATTAAATATAAAAGAGCAAGGATGACCCTAGAAACAATCAGTTATTCTCAAAAACAACGCCTTGCTTATATAGACTTTTGCTTATTGTTCAAAGGTGAAATTTATCGAAATGATGTTATCAATCGATTTGAAGTTGGTTTGTCTGCGGGTAGCCGAGATTTCGCCTTATACAAAGAATTAGCCCCTAAGAATTTAACCTATAGCCCAATTGAAAAACGTTATCTGCAAACATCTGTCTTTAAGCCACTGTTTGAACACGACACTCGAAAAACGTTAACCAAATTAGCCAATGATATTAGCGATGGGTTCGATGGAATTGGCGATATTCAGTTTCCGGTAGAATCTCTTTGCCAACTTAATGTGCCTGATATTTTAATTGTAGCTCGCCTGGTTCAGGCAATACTTAAGAAAAAGCCGGTCAGTGTAATTTATACCTCTTTAAGCAATGGATCAGCTAGTAGAATACTTGTTCCCCATAATATTGTGGATAATGGACAGCGATGGCATTTAAGAGCTTATGATCGTAAAACAAAGTCATTCAGAGATTTCGTTTTAACTCGCATTGCCAAAGTTACAATTCTTGAGCAGCAGCCCGCGCCAAAAGAGCTACAACAAGAGGACTACGAATGGATGCGTAATACACACCTGCAAATAGTCCCTCATCCTAAAAACGTGCAATTCCCAACTGCAATTGAAATGGATTACGGAATGTGTGATGGCGTTTTAAATTTGGAAGTTAGAGTGGCACTAGTAGGTTATTTGTTAAGACGTTGGAATGTTGACTGTACTCAAAATGCAAGCCTTAAAAGCGGCGAATATCTGTTGTGGTTGAAAAACCACCACTCTTTATTAGGTGTTGCAAATATGGCGATAGCCCCAGGTTTTCAGGAAACAAATAAGTGATTACAGAACAACAATTAACGTCATATGGTTTTAAATTTGGCAGAAATGGGGCGCATTCTGCCAGAAGCATGATGATAAAAGAGCTCAAAGAATTGCTTTTTGCTTGTGATGAAAATGCGACTAAGCAAGGTTATGAAGATGATATTGTTAATTTCAATATATTACATAAGCCTACTGAAAAATCACGCACTTTAACCTTTAGGCATTTGGTCGATTTATATGGAATGTCTATGGATATTCCGTTGTTTAATATATTCCGTCAATGGTGGGAGTTATCTGAAGAAGCACAGCCTATTTTGGCATTACAATTAGCCGTAGCTCGTGATCCCATTCTTAGAAATTCTGCTAACGTCATTTTGCCTTTACAGCTTGGTGAACATTTACCTCGTGAGATAGTTGAGCAACACTTAGCACATGATGATCCAGACCGTTTCAGCCCAGCTTCACTCAAATCATTCGCACAGAATATTAACGGCACCTGGACGCAAGCTAATTACCTTGAAGGTAAAGTTAAAAAGTACCGGACTCAGCCTAAAGCTACTTATGTGAATATTGCCTATGCGTTATTTTTAGCTCATTGTCATGGTTTATCTGGGCAACGCATGTTCGATAGTTTTTGGTGCCAAATGTTATCTCAAGATAAAGAACACTTGTTTGAGTTAGCACATAGAGCTTCGTTGCGCGGGTTGATCAATTTCAAGCAAATAAGTGAAGTCATTGAAGTCACCTTCCCAAATATAGAATTGCCTAAAATGAACTCGTCAAAGGAGCAAGGCTAAATGTCAGACCGATTATCTAAATTATTACAAAGCTTTGACAGCCATATTAGTATTCCCTGGCCTAAAGCCGTATCTGCGGACGAACGCACTATTTTTGTTGTTTACAATAAAGAAGACGAATTAAAGCTTAGGGCGAGAATTGGTGAGTTTGAGGCAAGTGCTACTCAAAGTGGCCACCCATGGCTGCAACTTGATCTCACCGATGGTTTTGAACATTGGATGAATGATCAAGACTATAAAGAAACTTATTTTGAAGACCCTGAATACTTAAAAGGGCTTTACGAAGACTTTTCAGATGAACTTATCGAAAACTTAAAATCACAGTTTTTAGAAAACCATGATGAAAATGGTGTGGTTGCTTTACTAGGTTGCGGAGCATTATTTGGATTTGCGTCTGTATCTGGTTTGGTAGAAGAAATTGCCAAAGAAGTAAAAGGGCGTGTTGTCGTTTTCTTTCCTGGTGAACACCAAAACAATAATTACAAACTTTTAGATGCCAAGGATGGGTGGGGATACCACGCCACTGCCATCACCGCAATGTCATAAGGAATAGCAATAAATGTTAAATCGTGAAGTTTATTTAAATGATCCAATCACTAGCCGCTTAGCCAACAATGGTGTTGCCCAAGTTAAAGATGACTTATCTAAGGCCGCACTTGAAACCCTTGAGTACGAATTACGAACCTTCGTTTGTGATGGCGCTTATGCCGCCGGTATGGAAAAAATACTAAATGCTTATCTTCAGAATGTAAAATGCGATGGTGAGCAACCTGGTGTGTGGATAAGTGGCTTCTTTGGATCAGGTAAATCACATTTAGCTAAAATGTTACGCGCTCTATGGACTAATCAAACCTTAAATGACGGCAATACTGCACGCAGTCTAGTGGAATTACCTAGTAACATTTCAGCTCAGCTAGATGAGCTATCTAGACTTGCTGAACAGCACCAAGGCGTGCATGCAGCATCTGGAACTTTAGGTTCTGGTGCAGATGAACAAGTCCGATTAGCATTCTTAGGAATTATCTTTAAATCAGCAGGTTTACCCGAACAATATTATTTAGCTCGTTTTGTTATGTGGCTAAAAGAAGAGGGAATTTTAGAGCAAGTACAAGGGTATATTACTGAGAATTCCAAGGCCAAAGAAGGACGCGATCCATGGATCCATGAATTAATGCGCCTACATGTTTCTCCTATCATGGGCAATGCCATATTAAAAGCTTTACCTGACCTTGCTCGTGATGCAAAAGAAGTGCGCGATATGTTGCGCGCTCAATTCAAAATAGTTGATGACGTAACTAATGATGAAATGGTGACAGCAATCATGGATACGCTGGCCGTAAACGGTGAACTCCCGCTAACACTTGTTATTTTGGATGAGGTCCAACAGTACATAGGTGATGATGTTAAAAAAGCCTTTGACGTACAAGAAGTGGTTGAAACCTGCAGTAGTAATGGCCGTTTAAATTCAAAATTACTCTTTGTTGCCACAGGCCAAAGTGCACTTTCAGGTATGGCCAATTTACACCGCTTAATGGGGCGTTTTCAAGTACCTGTGCAGCTTGAAGATACCGATGTTGACTCAGTTATTCGTAAAGTTATTCTTCAAAAGAAGGAGTCGGCACGTCCTCAAATTCAAAATGTAATTGATAGTGAGTTGGGTGAAATATCTAAGCATCTACGCGGTAGCATTATTGAACATAATAAAGATGATGAAAAATGGATGGTTGCTGATTATCCACTTCTGCCAGTTAGGCGGCGCTTCTGGGAGCGAGTACTACCAGCATTAGATAAAACTGGTACGGGGTCGCAATTAAGAAACCAACTACGAGTAGTACATGAAGCAACCAAAGTGACGGCCGAATATCCACTTGGTTATGTGGTGCCAGCCGATTACATTTATGATCAAATCTCCACTAAGTTACTAAATAGTGGAGCAATTGGTAAGGATATTTACGAAACCATTAGTCACTTAAAAGGTGGTGATGCCGACCAAAAACTGCAAGCACGTATTCTGGCACTTATTTTACTTATTAGTAAATTGCCAACAGATATTGAATACGGCATAGCCGCCACTGCAGATACCTTGTCTGATTTGTTACTTGAAAACTTACTTGAAGGTAAACATGAACTTCGCGCTAAGGTACCTAAATTGCTATCTAAGCTAGTCGCTGTTGGTCATATTATGACTATGCAAACTAAAATAGGTGAAGAGTATCGTTTACAAACAATTGAAAGCCAGCAATGGTACGACATGTACCGTCAACAAATAAGCGAGTTAAAAAGTAATCCACAAAATATTGAGTACTATCGTTCAAAAGAAATTGAACAACATATTCGTAAACAAATAGCACGATGTAGAGTTATTCAAGGTGTTTCTGCAGTCCCTCGTACTGTGAATATCGAGTTTAATGGAGAATTACCAAATGATGCTGATAAGAAATTATATGCTTGGGCACCTGGTGTCCCAGAAAAGCAATTTAATGACCTTGCTCGCGGTGCTGATCCTGACTCAGCTACAATTTATATATATGTGCCAACATCACACCAAGACGAGCTACGTAAATCGATCATCGAGTTAAAAGCTGCTGAAAGCACAATAGATGTTCGTCCAACGCCTAAAACAGAAGCTGGTAAAGAAGCTCATGCAGCGATGGAATATCGATATAAGGAAGCTGATAGGGCTAAAAAGGCGATACTTAAGGATATATTTGACCAAATCCAAGTTAAGCTTGCTGGCGGCCAAGAAATTGAAGGTGAATCCCTAGCCGAACAAATTCAAAATGCGGGTGAATTAGCCTGTCAGCGTTTATTTAGCAAATTCAAAATGGCCGATAACAAAGGTTGGGCAAAAGTATTTCAACGTGCCAGTACACAGGCAGATGCTAACGCCCTCGAAGCTATTGACCACAATGATGACGCTGACAAGCACCCAGTGTGTGCTGAAGTTAAACGTTATATAGGCGTTATGAAAACGGGTCGTGAAATAATCGACAACTTTAAAGATGCACCTTACGGCTGGGGCAAAGACACTATCGAAGGTGCGTTATTTGCCATGCTAGCCGCAGGTGTATTAAAAGCCTCAGATGGACAAGAAAAAGCAGTAGACGCTAAAAGCTTGGACAGATCGTCAGTCACACAAACCAAATTCCGACCCGAAAACGTGACACTATCAAAAGTACAAATCATTAAAGTGCGCAGTTTAATTAACACTTTGTTACCCGAAGGACAAAATTGTGGAACAGGTGAAGAACACAGCAAATTACCTTTAGCCATAACTAACGCAAAACAGGTCGCTAGAAGTGCAGGTGGTGAAGCACCATTACCACTAGCCCCTAATACCAATATTCTAACTAACCTTGAAATGTATTCGGGTAACGATCAGTTACAACAAGCCTTTGATTCAAAGGATGACATTCAAAACCAATTTACATTATGGCAAGACCAAGCTGACCTAGTTAAAGCTAGAATGAGTCAATGGCATGAGCTAAACAGCGCTATAAATTATTGCAAAGATTTAGCTGTTTACGACAAGCTAAAACAGCAAATCGACCCCATAGTTCAAAACCGTAGTTTATTAGCTCAACCTAACCCGGTTACTCCCCTTCTTCAACAGGCTGAATCGGCACTACGTGATGCTATTACCGCCAAACTATCAGAATATGAAGCGGAATTTAACGCTTGTCAGCGCGACTTAATTGACGACTCAAACTGGGCGAAATTAGACGAAGCAAAAAAACAGGCCTTATTAGAAAAGCGCAGCCTTTCTCATATTCCTGTTGTCGATTTATCCTCAGCCGCCGCGGTTTACGATGCGCTTGAAGAAACCAGCTTTGAACAATGGAGCGATCGTATTTCTGCATTACCTGGCCGTTTTGACGCAGCCTTAAAAGACGCGATTAGCGAGCTAACGCCTAAGGCCAAATATTGTCGCTTGAATAAGCCTGTTATTAACACAGAACAAGAACTACAAAGCTGGCTATCCATAATAGAAGCACAAATTAGAGCTGAACTGGCCAATGGTCCCGTAGTGCCTAGCTAAAAAGTTTTAGGGAATAAAAATAAATGAGAGCAGCATTAGAAAAGTCATTACGCAGCAAGCTAGAGAAAACGGTAGAGAAAGCCCGTGACATTGTTGAAGTCGCCGTAGCAGAAGCATTAACTCGTTTAGGTGTTGCTGAGGCAAGCGCCCCAGGTTATTTAAGTGAAACAGAGCGTAAATTAAGAACGCGTTTGCGTGCTCATGGTCGCCAGTTAGGTGATGTGTTGTCTAAAGAATCAGGCAAACAAGAAACCGAATTACTCATTAACGAAATGGCATACGAACATTGGCATCGAATGCTATTTGCCCGATTCTTAGAGCAAAGTGATTTACTAATGTACGAACCTGGTACACACGTCACTTTGGACGAGTGTTTTGAACTGGCTGAGGAGGAAGAAGATTGTAAAGATGGCTGGGAATTGGCAGGCCGTTTGGCTGAAAAAATGCTACCGCAAATATTCCGCGCCGACTCACCTGTATTTGAAGTAAAGCTTTCCATTAACCATGTGAATGACTTAGAAGAGCTCATTGCGGCACTACACCTCGATACATTTCAAGCCTCAGACGCTCTTGGTTGGTGTTATCAGTTTTGGCAAAACAAAAAGAAAAAACAGGTAAATGATTCTGGTGTAAAAATTGGTGCTAACGAGCTAAGCGCTGTTACTCAGCTATTTACCGAACCTTATATGGTGAGCTTTTTGCTCGACAATGCCTTAGGCGCTTGGTGGGCAAAACGTCGTTTAACACAAGATGATTTACAAACAGCAACTAGCGAACAAGAACTAAGAGAACTAGCTGCTATTCCCGGTGTACCATTAGAGTACCTTCGTTTTGTTCAAGATGAAGAGTCAAAAACTTGGTCCAATGCTGCTGGTGATTTTGACAAATGGCCAGAAGATTTAAGTGAACTGAAGACACTAGATCCTTGTTGCGGTTCGGGTCACTTTTTAGTGGCCAAATTCCTAATGTTAGTTCCTATACGTATGGAGCTAGAGGGATTAAGCGCTAAACAAGCGATTGATAAAGTCATATCAGAAAATATTCATGGTTTAGAGCTAGACCAACGATGTGTTGAATTGGCTGCTTTTGCCTTAGCGCTTGAGGCGTGGCGTTATCCTGATGCTGGTGGCTATCGAAATTTACCTAGCTTGAACATAGCCTGTGTGAGTCAAACTGCGCAGTTATTGCGGGAAATGAATAGTGAAAAAGTAAAAGTTAGTAATGCTCTAATGAGTTTTATAGACTCTACTAGATTACTAGGCTCTCTTTCTAATCCAAAAACTATTTTAAGCCGAGCTGACCTTGAAGATTTTCTCCCATTTGTAGATGAAGAAAATCAAACTGAATATCGAGCACTTGCAAAAGGATTGACTAAAGCTTTAAGCATACTAATGAAAAAGTTTGAGTTTGTTGTAACAAATGTTCCATACAGAACTCGAAATACCTTGTGTCCTGAATTAGTTTCATATATCGATACTAACTATCCAAAATCCAAAAATGAATTGGCTAATGTTTTTCTTGATAGGTGTATTGAGCTAACCGCACCTAATGGATATACACAGGTTGTAATGCCGCAAAACTGGCTATATTTAAAGGGTTATATATACCAACGTGAAGAACTTTTAAAAACAACAACATGGATGAATTTGGCAAGACTAGGAACTAGGGCGTTTGAAACAATAACAGGTGAAGTCGTAAACGTAATATTGCTAACGCTATATAAAGATTCATTCAGGAATAATTACAACCTAAGCATTATAGATGCAAACGAAGGAAAAGGCATTGCTGAAAAAGCTAAGCTTCTTCGTGAAGATACAGTAAAAAACACTAATCAGAATACTTATTACGAAAACCCTGACCACATCATCTCTATCGGAAACGTAAATTTTAGTGAAACATTAAATTCACACTCTGGTTGTTTTCAGGGCCTCTCTTCAGGTGATAACCCTCGATTCCTATTTAATTTCTTTGAGATGAATTCATTTAGTCAGTACGAATTTTTCCAATCTACACCGAGAAATACCATGCATTTTGGAGGAAAGGACTTCATTGTCTCTAAATATGTAACTTCGGGAAAAATCACTTTAGGTGCTTTAAGGGGGAAAGACGCTTGGAAGAAGCAAGGCATTGGAATAGCAAGAGTAAGCAGCTTAAACTCCTGTATTTATAGTGGTCATTTCTATGCCAATACTTGCCCTGTTGTTATTCCAGATCATAAATCTAATCATGAAGCTATTTGGTGCTATATATCATCAGCAGAATTTAAAGAAACTGCAAAAAACCTAAATCAATCTTTAAGTATTGATAATGGCTACTTAGGTAAAATTCCATTTGATAAAAGCAGATGGGAAAAGATAGCTAAGAATAGATACCCGAATGGTTTACCAAAGGCATATTCTGATGACCCAACTCAATGGATCTTCCATGGTCACCCTTGTTCCTCAGTTATCTGGAATGAAGAAACTAAAACAACGGCTATTGGCGCATTACGTTTAGACGATACTGTATTACAAGTCGCCATTGCCCGTTTATTAGGTTATCGCTGGCCAGCAGAGCTTGATGCTGCAATGGAATTAGCGCCAGAAATGCGTGAAGTATTGGCGAACTGCAAAGACTTTGATGGTTTAGCTGATGATGATGGTATTGTTTGTATTCCTGCGATTCGTGGTGAAAAACCCGCTGTTGACAGGTTAGAGGCAATTTTACATACAGCCTATGGTGATGAGTGGTCTGCAACGGTATTAAACAACCTACTCAAATCAGTAAAATCCACGAATCTAAACACTTGGCTACGTGATAAATTCTTTGAACAACATTGCAAGTTATTCCAACATCGCCCCTTCATTTGGCATATTTGGGATGGTTTGGCTGACGGATTCTCAGCATTAGTTAATTATCATACGCTTGATTACAAAGGGTTAGAGCGCTTAATTTACACCTACCTTGATGATTGGATCAGTACCCAAATACAACTTGAAAAAGATGGCGTTGAAGGCGCTGAACTACGTTTATCCGCCGCCCGTAATTTGAAAGAGTCACTAGAAGCGATTCTTGTTGGTGAAAAGGGGCTTGATATCTTTGTTCGTTGGAAGTCATTAGCAGAACAACCCATAGGTTGGAACCCCGACTTAAACGATGGTGTTCGCTTAAACATTCGTCCATTTATGCAAGCCAAAGACGTTGGTAAAAAAGAAGCAGGTGTACTGCGTTTTAAACCCAACATCCACTGGAAAAAAGACCGGGGCACCGATGTTGCCTCAGCCCCATGGTTTGACCTTGGTCTAGAACACGGCGGCAAACAAGGCGATCGCATCAACGACCATCACCTAACTTTAGCTGAGAAAAAAGCGGCAAGGGATGCAAGCTAATATGAGAACAGCATTAGAAAAGACATTACGCGGCAAACTTGAAAAGACAGTCGAAAAAGCCCGGGACATTGTTGAAGTAGCTGTAGCAGAAGCATTAACTCGTTTAGGGGTTTCTGAGGCAAGTGCGCCAAGTTATTTAAGTGAAACTGAGCGTAAACTAAGAACACGTTTACGTGCGCATGGTCGCCAGCTAGGTGATGCGTTGTCAAAAGAATCAGGCAAACAAGAAACCGAATTACTCATTAACGAAATGGCATACGAACATTGGCATCGAATGCTATTTGCTCGCTTTTTAGAGCAAAGCGACTTGTTGATGTACGAACCTGGTACACACGTCACTTTGGACGAGTGTTTTGAACTGGCTGAGGAGGAAGAAGATTGTAAAGATGGCTGGGAATTGGCAGGCCGTTTGGCTGAAAAAATGCTACCGCAAATATTCCGCGCCGACTCACCTGTATTTGAAGTAAAGCTTTCCATTAACCATGTGAATGACTTAGAAGAGCTCATTGCGGCACTACACCTCGATACATTTCAAGCCTCAGACGCTCTTGGTTGGTGTTATCAGTTTTGGCAAAACAAAAAGAAAAAACAGGTAAATGATTCTGGTGTAAAAATTGGTGCTAACGAGCTAAGCGCTGTTACTCAGCTATTTACCGAACCTTATATGGTGAGCTTTTTGCTCGACAATGCCTTAGGCGCTTGGTGGGCAAAACGACGTTTAACACAAGATGATTTACAAACAGCAAGCAGTGAGCAGGAACTAAGAGACTTAGCTGCAATCCCTGGTGTGCCACTAGAATATTTACGTTTTGTTCAAGATGAGGAAACTAAGGCTTGGTCTTCAGCCGCAGGAGATTTTGATAAATGGCCTGAAAGCCTAAGTGAATTTAAAACACTCGACCCATGTTGTGGCTCGGGTCACTTCTTAGTGGCAAAGTTCTTAATGCTAGTACCAATGCGTATTCAGCTTGAAGCATTAACTGCTAAACAAGCCATTGATAAAGTGCTAACTGAAAATATCCATGGATTAGAGCTAGATCAGCGCTGTGTAGAACTCGCTGCATTTGCATTAGCATTAGAAGCCTGGCGTTATCCTGATGCAGGTGGTTACCGCACTTTGCCAGAGTTGCAACTCGCTTGTTCAGGCTTATCGATCGGTGAAGCCCAAAAGGAATGGAAAGATTTAGCGAAAGATGATGTAGAGCTACAAAATGCGGTTAAATGGATGCAAAAAACATTCAAAGATGCACCAACCTTAGGTAGTTTGATAAACCCGTCTAAAAATATTGCTGAAACACAAAAAACACCTTGGTCTGTCTTAAACGATACTCTTGATAAGAGCTCAATTGATTCTGAATCAAGGGTCAATGCAAAAGGATTAGTAAAAAGTGCTGAGTTATTATCTAGCAAATTTAGCTGGATCGTGACCAATGTTCCATACCTTGTTAGGAATAAAATGTCTGATGTACTAGGCAAGTTCTGTGACGAGTGCTTTCCTGCTGGAAAAGGGGACCTTGCAAATGTATTTTTAGATAGAGCACTTCAGATGTTATCGTCGGGAGGAGTATCCCAGCTAGTTATGACTCAAAATTGGATGTTCTTAAATAATTATAAACACCAAAGGAAACGCTTACTGGAAGAGCAAACCGTTAATATGATTGTAAAGTTGGGTGGTGGTGCAGAGTGCTTCCAGGATGGTCCTGGCAATATTGTAAATATTGCTTGTGTAACTTTAAGTAATGAAGAAAATTGTAATAATGAAATTATCGGATTTGACCTTCAACAAGTAAACAAACCAGAAAAGAAAGCTTATTCTCTAAAAGAAATTCAAATTAAGAAATGCTCTCAAGTTAGCCAATTAAATAATCCTGACTCTACAATCACACTCGAAGATTCAGAAAATAACTTACTATTAAACCAATATTCTAATGCTTATTGGGGGCAAGGGACAGGTGATTTCAACCGCTTCGGAAAGTATTGGTGGGAAGTTCCGTGCCATTTGGATTCATGGGAATACGGTCAATCTACAGTTAAGGATACATGTCATTACTCCGGCAGAATTCACGCTGTATTTTGGGAGAATGGAAAAGGCCAATTAGTAGAGATGGCAGAAGCTCAAAAGCTTAGATTGAAAAATATTCACTACAGAGGTGCTGAAGCTTGGAATAAGAAGGGTGTCTCTATAACTCAAATGGGGGAGTTACGAGGGACCCTTTATACAGGTAATATATTTGATGGTAATTGCTCCTCTGTTATACCAAAAAATGAAAATGAACTTATGGCTATCTGGGCTTTTTGCTCATCTGATGTATACAATTCAGAAGTTAGAAAAGTGGATCAAAGTCTGAAGGTGACGAATAAGAACTTGATCAAAGTTGCTTTTGACATAGAGTACTGGAGCAATATTGCAAAGAAAAATTACCCGCATGGCCTTCCTCAACCATACTCAAATGACACAACCCAGTGGGTTTTCCACGGTCATCCTTGTTCATCGGTGATTTGGGATGAAAAATTAAAAGCTACCGCTCGTAGTGAATTCCGCCAAGACGAAACCGTTTTACAAGTTGCCGTCGCACGCTTATTAGGTTATCGCTGGCCAGCAGAGCTTGATGCTGAAATGGAACTAGCTCCTGAAATGCGTGAAGTATTAGCTAAATGCAAAGACTTTGATGGCTTAGTGGATGATGATGGCATTGTTTGTATTCCGGCTATTCGTGGCGAAAAGCCAGCCGTAGATAGATTAGAAGCCATTTTACATGCCGCTTACGGTGATGAATGGTCTGCAACAGTATTAAACAATCTACTTAAATCAGTAAAATCCACGAATCTAAGCACTTGGCTACGTGATAAGTTCTTCGAGCAACATTGTAAACTATTCCAACATCGGCCCTTCATATGGCATATTTGGGATGGTTTGGCTGACGGGTTCTCAGCATTAGTGAATTACCACATGCTAGATTGCAAAGGGTTAGAGCGCTTAATTTACACCTACCTAGATGATTGGATAAGTACCCAAGTTCAACTTGAGAAAGATAATGTTGAAGGTGCAGAACTACGTTTATCCGCCGCCCGTAATTTAAAAGAATCACTAGAAGCGATACTTGTTGGTGAGAAGGGGCTCGATATCTTTGTACGTTGGAAGCCATTAGCTGAACAACCCATCGGTTGGAATCCTGACTTAAACGACGGTGTTCGCTTAAACATCCGTCCATTCATGAAAGCGAAAGATATGGGCAAAAAAGAAGCAGGTGTACTGCGCTTTAAACCCAACATCCACTGGAAAAAAGACCGAGGCACCGATGTGGCATCCGCCCCTTGGTTTGAGCTAGGCCTAGAATACGGCGGCAAACAAGGCGACCGCATCAACGACCATCATTTAACGCTAACTGAAAAGAAAGCGGCAAGGGATGCACAATAAATGTTTATTGATGAAGTTAAGCTTAAAAACTTTCGTGGTTTAGGTAAAGTTGAACTTAAGTTTGATGAGCATATTAATTTACTTGTTGGCGTTAATGGAGTTGGCAAGTCTTCTGTGCTTGAAGCAATGGGGATTATGCTTTCAACCTTTACCAATCGTATTAAAGGTACCCCTGGGGCAAGCAAAAAACTGACTAATGATGATATTAAAACTGGTAGTGATGTTTTGAACGCTAGCCTGCACATGCAATTTGAGGGAGAGCCTCTTACTTGGTCTATTACCCGCTTTTCAAAAGATCATGGTTCAGGTAAGAATCAATCTTCTGAACTTGCATCATTAAACACAGTATTAAAGCCTTTAAGCATAAAGTTGAATAATGAGGCAAAAAAAGAAGATTACCAATCGAGTGTTCCGTTAGTTGCTTATTACAGTGTAAATAGGCTATTCAGAGGGAAATCGAAGTCAGACGAGAAGAGTATTCAAAAAATAAATTATGCACCGTTAGAAGCTTATGAAAAATCGGTATCTATCGACGGCGTATATTTCAATTCATTGTCTAATTGGTTTGGCTATCGCCAGCGTTTTTTAGACAGGAAATACAACGAAGATTCTATTTCAAATGACTCACAGTTAAACGCTATTGAAAAAGCTATAACCGTATTTTTACCCGAATTTAGCCAATTCAAATATGACGAAAAATTAGAAGAGCTTGTCATTCATAAAAACCATGAGGTCTTAAAGTTAAAACAACTTTCTGATGGAGAATTGTGCTTGATCGCTTTAATTGCAGACATTGCGCGCAGGCTTGCTATTGCAAATCCAAAATTAAAAAATCCACTTGAAGGTAAAGCGATAGTTCTTGTTGATGAAATTGATCTTCATTTACACCCAGGATGGCAACGCAAATTAATTGGAAACTTTCGTCGTACGTTTCCAAAAACTCAGTTTATTTTCTCAACTCATAGCCCCCAGATGATTGGCCACGTAGAGCCACGGAATATGTGGCTATTTAGACGAGTAGATAACGAAGTCGTTGCTTACCGCCCTGAAAAGTCATTGGGTATGGATAGTAATAGTATTCTGGAACAACACTTAGGTGTAGATGAAAGAGAGCCAGAGACAAAACAAGAATTAGAAAAATTAGCTGAATACATTGAAAACGATATTTTAGCTGAGGCTAAAGTGCTGTTAAATCGCCTTACGGCAAAATGCGGTGATATAGATGAATTAAGGCGAGCAAAAGCAATTATTCAGCGTAAAACCTTGTTGGGGCTGGATAATTGAAACAGATAACTAAAAGGAATGAGCCACAAGAACTGCTGGATTGGAAAGCGCTTGAAAATGATGATTGGAAGCCATCTTTTGACAATCTACAAGGTAACGAGAAGCGGGCAGTTAGGAACAGTTTGTTAGCTGAGCAAGGCTATATTTGCTGTTACTGCAACAAAGACATAGGTGACGACGACTTTCATATTGAGCATTTTAGGCCACAAGAAACGTTTGAAGCATTGGAGCTAGATTACAATAACCTACATGCATCTTGTTTAAAAAATCAGGAAGCTAGAGGCCCTTTTCATTGCGGAATGGCCAAGGGAAACTGGTTTGATAACGCTCTTACATTATCTCCGCTTGCTAATCATGAAAGTAGCTTTAATTTTCTATATAACGGTTTAGTCGAACCTACGGTTCAAAATGCTGCGCAGATGGTTGAACGACTAAAACTAAATGATGCTAGTTTGGCGGCTAAACGTAAAGCTGAAATTGCGGGTATACTTGATGCGTATTTTATTGAGACAGCTACTGAAGAACAGTTAATTAATCTATTTCGCAAAATTGGGCGACTTGTCAATGGTCGTTATCAGCCTTTTGTCCTGGCAATCCAACAACAAATTAAACAGCTATTGCCCCAAAATATCGTCGCGAACTTATGACCAAACAAGCTAACAGAAAAAACTTATGCAATTAATAGATTACTTATCCGAACAATTACGTAACTCAGCTAATTACAATTCAGCGGTGCAAATAGCACCTGCGGCTATTTTGTGGACAGATATTGAATGTCAGTGGCAGTCTGCTATGCCGTCAATCAAGCAATACCTACCTGAATTAGTGGAGCTAGGCGAATATAAGCCTGAAGAAAGGACGGGCCCTGCAATTTGGATTAAGTGTGCAATAGCTGGCGTATTAGAAGAATGCGAATTACCTAAAGGGCGAACACCAATCATATATTTGCCTGGGGTAGGGCGTAAAGATTTGCGAGCAATAGAGCAATGCCCTGATAAATTGAGACCGCTTGCTGAGCTTCAATATCGTGGTTGTTGGTGGGCTTATAACACCGCAGGGAGAGATTGGTCGGTTGGCTCCTTTTTAACGAACCCACGTGTTGGTTTAGAGCTTGATGTAGCGAAAGACAAAAAGACCCAAGCCGCCATTTTAAAGATATTACCAGATTTATTAGAAACGCCTGATGAAGCCTTGAAAGGTAAAAAACTAGAAGCCCAAGATTTCATTAATATTGTAATGGATGACCCTGCAAAAGATATTTTGGGTTGGTTAAATAACCCAGAAGATAAACAGACTTTATGGAAGGACAGTAAATGGCCTATTTTTCAGCAAGCCTGTTTGGATAACTTTGGTTTTGACCCTGAAAAGGCGCAAATCGATTCAGTATTACTTAGATTATGTGAAGCAGAAGGTGAATGGCAAACGGTATGGCAACGCTTTAAAGATACAGCACACAACCTACCTTTGTTAGTCGAAAAGTTAAAACTAGTTCAACCGGATGGTTTGGCGTTTAACGCAAGCCACTATTTAGCTGAAAATATCAAAGATGAATATGAAGTTGCTGATAAGTTAAAAGGCTTCGCGAAGCAAGACGTGGCTGTTATTAAAAAGCAGTTGTCAGAACTATTTGAACAACAATCAGGTAGAAAGTCATGGTTGTGGTTTGGCTTAGGTCTGTCCCCTTGGTTAACTATTCTAGAACAATTAGCCGCAGTGATTGAACATACTGAAATAGCTTTTACTGGCCCTTCAGTTGAGGTCATGGCAAATACTTATAAAGAACGGTTTTGGCAGGCTGACGCAGCTGCAATTAACGCTATGGCAGTTGCAAAAGATATCAATCAACAACAAGTCGTTGCGGATATTCTAGCGGTTATCTATACACCTTGGTTAGAGCAAGTAACGTTAAACTTTCAGGACTTGGTTCGAGCTGAGGGTTACCCAGGCAAATCAGGTATACCTGGTGAGGTTAATGAGTCAACAGCTCAATATAGTGTTAACAGCCAAGTCGTATTCTTTGTTGATGGCCTTCGTTTTGATACAGGTAAAACATTACAACAAAAGTTAGATAAACTCTCAGCTACTACTATATTCAAAACTAATTGGTGTGCTCTACCTTCACTAACTGCCACAGCTAAAGCAGCAGTGACGCCTATCGCCGACTTACTGTCTGGTGCACAGGAAAATGATAACTTTACACCAATGCTTTCTGCTTCAGGCTCTGAATTGAGTTCTTACCATTTGAAAAAATCACTAGCTGATAAGGGCTGGCAATACCTGGATGGACTAGAAACAGGGGAGCCTACTGGAAACGCTTGGGTACAAACTGGTGATTTAGATAACATGGGGCATAAACAACAAATGAAGATGCCGCTTAACATTGATGCGGTATTAGAAGATGTTGTAGCTAGAGTTGATGGCCTGTTAAAAGCTGGCTGGCAGAACATTCGGATAGTTACGGATCACGGTTGGTTGTGGGTACCTAATAAATTATCTGAGGCTAATATTTCTAAAACCATCGTTAAAAAACGTTTAGCTCGCTGTGCCATTTTAAAAGACAATATTGAGACTGCCGAATTGAAGGTACCTTGGCATTGGAACAAAAATGTATCCGTTGCTATGGCACCTGGTATTGCAGGTTATGTGGCCGGGGATTATTACAACCATGGTGGCTTGAGTTTGCAGGAGTGCTTAACGCCGGTGATAAACATTACAACTCAACATAAATGATCAACTAATAATTGGTAATATTGAATGGATTTAATACTTTCTTCTTTTTGCTTTCAAAATAGTACGGTGGGACTTAGTGGTGCGCGTTTTTATGAGCGACTTCCACCTGTTTGTTTTAATACCGGCAAGGGTTTTATCCCTGATTATTCATCATTATTTATGGCTGACACCTTTATAATTGATGAATCTACTTATAGAAGAATAACGCATGATGCACACTTTCAATTGTATTCAGACGTTCTGAGTGCTTTAAAAGACTCCGGTCGATTAAAAGTTCGCTCATTTAAAGATGAGATATCTAGTTACTCCGGCAGAATTGATAGTGAAGTGGAAAAGGAGCTTTTACGAGTAGAACAGTGGTACGAACCATTTAGGAAGCTTTTAAACATTTGGAACGAATTTCAAGAAAAACTGCGAATTGAATACTCTTGGTTTCCAGATGAATTGAAGGACCTAAAGGTAGGTACAGCACAATTTTGGGATTTCATAGAGTCAGATGAATTTTGGGCATTCAAAGAAAAGCTGCCTCATGAGAGAGAGTTTTTATACGATCTAACTGAAATATTAGAAGGTGGGATGTACGAAGGTCTAAGCGAGTACACTATCGATATGATGAAGAACCCAGCCTTATATGAATCTGACCCAAATAAAAGGAATATGGAGGAGGTTGTTAGGGGTTACTTAACACATTTATATTCGAACATTGTCTTAAGCCAGAAACTTAAAGCACACCTTCATGATTGGGCAGATATTAAGCCTCTTTATGATAAAACCAGTAATCTCCACGCTTTGGGAACACAAGAGCATAGTCAGAACGAAAATAAATCAAAGGAAATTATTAACGCAGTATTTCCTTCGTTCAGACCTAGAAACCAAAAATCTCTTTGTAAAATTCTAGATGATAAACGTATAGAAGACTTTCGAAAGGAGGTGCATTCAGCGGTAATGGGACAAACAGAAATTGATCTCAAATATATCTCAACTTTATACAAAGCTATATCTGAGGAAAGAGGCGACATGCTTAAAGGAAGAAAATTAATTGGTTCTGTATCGTTTCTAAATTCAATCGCTGGCTTGTTTACTCCTATCGCGAGTGGATTAAGTTTAGGAGTTCCTATCGCTGAAAAGTTAATGGACTCAAATGTTGAACAAGCATTCCCTTGGTTTTACTTAATGAGCGAACATATTGAAAAGTAATAAAATTAAAATACTGAATTGCCTTTAACTCTTGTAGAGGTGATTTGTGCTAGTTCACCTTGCTTATAAGAAGTAAGTTCACTGGAGAATTCGCCACGCAAGTAAAGCAAAATCACGGTGTTATCTTGTTCAACATTAAGTAATTGACACACTTCTTCCATATCGTCTTCATCCATAGAACGTTTGAACGCATCCATTTGGCGTGAGAGGTTATATACACTAAATATACTGGCCATAACCTTCTTATCTTCTGTTGCTTCGCCACCACCAGGATTTACAATTTTGTTAAACTCTATGGCTTGGTTTTGGTTTAATAATGAAGTGAAGTGAATTGCTCTATTCTTCGCGCAGCTTGGCGTGTGATCATCGTAAGTGACACCGTTGACCCATTGCGCTTTGATCCAGTTTTGATGCTCACCTTTTAAGGCTCGGCCTTGTTTTCGATGAGGGCCATCATCTTTAAGCAATTCCGCTCTGATATGGTTAATTGCATCAAGTAATATTGGATTTTGAGTATATTGACTATAATCGTACTCTGGGTGTGTTAATTTTCCTGGGACTACTAAAAAGCTATCCGTTAAATATGTTTGGCTATCATCTTTTTTCTTCGACACTCTATATTCAACCTGGGGAGCTATATTTGTCCCTCGGTCAAACCCTCTGACGTCATACTTAACGCAAATATCTTCAAAAAGTTGATGTAGGCCATCAAAATTGTTTGCACCTGAATTATTTTCAAGATGGTTTAGTAAGTCGCTATAAGCTTTTATCGCATCGAGGTTGGTGTAATGTTTAGCTGTTGTATTGGTATGATAACCACAGGCTCGCCCAATGTTTGCTTGAACAATTGCCGCAATATTAGCTATGGTGCTATCCCAAGTATTAATTAGTGTGTTTTTCATTTCATAGCCAAAATTAATACCAGCTCTAAAACCAGCTACTGTAATAACAATTAATTTGTCTTCAAACATAGCTGCTGTTTCGTACTCTCGTTTAAAGTCATCAATACTAGATAATTGAGTATCATCAACACCGACTAATTTCTGACCAATAATTATTATTTGTTCTTCTGGGATCCCATTATTTAAAAGTATTTCTTTAGCTAACTGTGCTTGGCTGCTTGGCACTCTAATTAAGGACCAACCCGCTAAATCGTGTTCTTGAAATTGTCGAATGAACCGCCTTCTCATTAATGAATCATCGCAAAAACTTCGTTGGTCTTCAGCTAATTTGACTATTTGGTTATTGCGGTGCATTTCTCTAATGCCATGGTATTCGTTATTGGTTTTATGAAATACAAGACTAGTTTTAAAGTTATGTCGCAATATTGAATCAGCACCTGCTGAATATAATGCGCTAAAAGGAGTGGCAGAGATGAAAGCAACCTTGCAGTTGATATTGTCTTTCTCTAAATACTCAAAGATCTTAGAGTAGCGAACAGCTTCGTTGCCTGCGCCGTAATGGCATTCGTCAATGATAATGAGTTTTGGCTGCTGAGTTTTAAATTGGTTAATAAGTGCAGATTCGTAATTAGTGAAGTTACTAACGACAACATTATTAGAGGGGGCTAAGTCTCGTTTAGCTTGCTCTAACAGTGATAAATCTGCCATTGTGACTAGGTAAAGAGTGTCTTTTAGTTGTTTACGGTCGCATATATCAGCATCATTTAGCTTTTGTCTTTGTATGCACGATAAGGCTAGGGCAATACCAGACTTACCTGATTGCATTTCTGCAGCTATTACAACGGCTCTATTGCTATTGTCGAAATGCAGAAAAGCTTTTTGCGCGGCATTACGCTGATGTTCAAAGGTGTTTTGTGAAAGTACCTTTTCAATAACTTTACGATGAATATTTGCAGTGTTAGTCATATACGATCACTCTGCTGAAAATTGTGATTCGTCACTTAGACTTCCAGACATTTCAGGTAGCTTGTTGTGTTCTTTTTTAGCCAAACTTCTTTCGATGTCATACTCACCTCGTTTGTATAAAACAAACATTGTGTCATCTCGAGGAATATTAAAGTGATCACACATATCCCAAACATCTTGTTCAGTCATAATCGTTTTTATTACTTTACGACGAGAAATATTGAAAATACTAAAAACTGTAGCAGTAATTAACTTATCTTCTGTTAGCTCTCCAGAACCAGGAGCTACAACACGGTTAAACTCAACATAATCACCATTATCTAACATATTGGTAAGCATTTTTGTTCGAACTTTTTGCGGGCCATCGGCACCAGCTTTTTCCGGGTTATCATAACTATCGCCATTAACCCATTGCGCTTTAATCCAGTTTTTCTTTTTGCCACGCATGGCCCGATTCCCCTTAACTGATGGTGCACCATTTTTAGTGAATTCATCACGGAGTATATCAATTGCAGCAAGCATGCTTTTATCTGAAGTAAAGTTGCTAAAGTCGTATCTGTTATCCAGCAACTTTGCTGGTACGGCTATATAGCTATCAGTTGAATAAGTCTCAACATCCCCAATAGGTCTTCGTTTTTTATATTTTATTGTTAAGCCCACGTCTAAGCCATTCACATGGAATTCCTGACATATATCTTCAAAAAATTCTTTAAGCCCAGCGAAATCCGAAGCGGCATGATCTGAACAGGTTCGCTCAAGGTAATCTAAAATAGCACCGTAGGCTTCGGCTGCATTACCGTTTGTGTAGTGCATTGAGGTATTATTGCCATGGTACCCACAAGCTCGCCCTACATTAGCCTGCACTACAGCTGCAACGCTTGCTACTGTGCTGTCCCATGTTGAAATCAAGTTATTTTTCATCATGGCTCCAAAGTTTATACCCGCTCGGCAGCCGGCTACTGTGATTGCCACTAATTTATCGTCAAACAATTGCGCATCTTCAAAATCTTTTTTGAAACGCTCGATAGTAGAAAGTTGATCTTCTGGGACACCTGAAAGTGAATTGCCTAATATAAATATATTATGTTCATCAATATCCTGAGAGATAAAAAATTGCTTTGCATCCATGGCACTGCCGGCAGGCACCCGGACTAACGACCATCCCATGCCTTCGTGCTCTTTGAATTGCTTCATAAAGTTTGAACGATGTTGAGAGTCGACCAAAAAACTCCTACAGTCGTCATCAAGATTAATCAAACGTCCATTACTCAGCATCTCTCTTACGCCATAATATTCATCACTCGTTTTATGAAAAACCAACCGAGTACTGAAATTTCGCCTTAAAATTGATTCTTTTAACGCATTATTTGCCGCTAAACGAGACTCTTGAAGTAATTGTTCGTTGTGCTCCTCTTCTGCTTCTGAAGTTAACTCTAATGCTTCTTCATATTCGGTTTCGGCACCATAAAGTGCACCAAAAGGAGTGGCAGAAATGAATACCACCTTACAGCTATCATTTTCAAGTTCGAGATAATCAAAAATACGGCTATAACGGATCCCAGTAACATTTGAACCATAATGACACTCGTCAATAATAATCAACTTTGGAGGGTTGCCTTTAAAGTCATTTTCAAGGGCTTTTTCAAAATTGACAAAATTACTTACTACAACATTCTTTGCAAGAACCAAATCCTTTTCGGCCTGCTCTATCAATGCAATGTCGGGCATAGTAACTAAATAAAGAGTGTCCTTTAGCCTTGCTCGACTTGATATTTCTTCATCTGATAATGACAGCCTTTGATGACAGGCAAGCGCTAAAGCAATACCAGACTTTCCAGCTTGCATTTCAGCGGCAGTTACAACTGCTCTGACGTTATCATTTAATGCAGAAAACGTTTTTTCTGCCGCCTTTCTTTGATGCTCATGCAGATCTGCACTAGCTAAAACCAACTCGACCTTGTGACGCAGTTTTTCAGCTTTTTCGTTCATTCAGTTTTCCTATTACTATATAAATGGCATATCTTTTAAACTTAGATATACAAATTATTCCCACTTAAAGCTTATCCATTTTCTCTTAATAGTTTTGTGAACCAAGATTCGAAAAATGATACCCGTATATGATTTCATCGAAGCTAATGTGGTGAATGTTTTTTTCTTGGTTATTTAAGCTGTCAGCAATGGTTACAACATTCTGTAGCACACTTTCTAAGCTGCTTAGGTAATTTGCTTCGTGTTTGAGACCCTTGTCTGCTGGATATTGCAACAAGGCATCGGGTTTATCTTTTAAGGATTTGGTTTGAGGCTGCACTATGCTTAAACGCTCGATCCAAGTCGAGAAGGGAGATTGCATATAGAGGACTAGATCTGAGGGACTAAAAAGTAGCTCGTCATTTTCCCTTTTCATACTGCTTCCTTAAATTTAGCCGTACTTTTAATCTTAACCAAGCTGAGTTTTTCAGCACCAATGTAGTGAAGAAGTTGCCGTAATTCAACCATTTATCACCTCATACCTAATAAAGTCCTCCTCGCTTAACTCTGACTTTGAACTTAAGATTTTTGAAAAGTCGTTATCCAATTTTAATTGTTCGATGTCGGCGGCGATGCAGTTATTTAGCTGACTGTGGTGCTTAAACGCTCTTAACGATGATATGTGATAAACGTTTTGCTTACACTTTTCGCAGCGTCTTTGTTTTAGGCTCTCTGGTACGCGGGTTAGGTTGTTCCAGTGGTTTGGGCAGTGTATTTGGCTGTCGCTGTTGCAGTACACTTTGTTTTCGGGTGGGGCGACTGGGCCGAATTTATCGACGTAGTGTTGTTCTTTTGATCTGATCACCATTAGTCGGGTTATCTTTTTGTTGGTCTATGCCACGCCTTGTTCGACTATGTATTGCAGCCTTTTCTCGCCTACTTTGGCATAACAATCTAGCGCTTTTTCGAACTGGCCTCTTAGGCGGTAGATGTCGGCGCATAGTAGGTCGTATTCGGGCAGGTCACTTTTGGATGGGTTGGACAAAATGAATTCTGCGGCAGCGTGATATTGTGCCAGCGCTTCTTGGCTTGGCTGTATGGTTTTGGCTTCTAGATAATGGGTTTGCTTAAACTTGCGATAGGCTTTTAGCGCGTAATACATTTTTTTGTCGTCGCTGCAGTGCTCGAATAATTCTAGGTACACGTCTGATGTGGGTTTGGCTAAGTGTTGATATTCGACCTTTTTGCTAAACCAGCGTTTCCAAAATGGGACTGTGGGCAATAAGTCCAATGATGCCAGGTTTTGTACGTCTAAGATGATTTGCTGGCAGTTGGTACAGCGTGTTTCGTTAAACATAGTAAATTCTAAATCGTAGGTGGTGCCACCATCAGAATATATGACTTGCCACTTATTATTGAACGAGCACAGTATTTGGCGGGTAAAGTGCTGCTGGCAGTGTGGGCAGGCAACAATTTCGGGTGTTGAAAACATGGTCATAGTGTCATCCTTAATAATTTGACTAAGTGGTGATTTTGCTTTGCGTTGGCGGCTTAATGTTTATGGGCGGCGGTGATGACTTGGTCATCGTCAGAAATCACCACAAACACATTGCGCTGAATTTGCATCAACAAGCGTTTCAACTGTTTGCTTAAGGTCTTTTGCATCTGTCTGTCTAACGACAACACATAGGTATTACCTTTTTGCTGGGTTTCGACGCCCAGTGTGTTTAGCAATAAAACAAGGTCGGGTGAAATTCCACGTTGCTGACAACGCTTTTGGGCATGTTGCGAAATGGTCATGGCGACTTCCTTTAGTTGAAACGTGCAGCAAGCATATGTCGCTTTTGACGACACTAAAATCACTGTGCGGATACACATGATTATTTTTCAGGCAGATATTTGGTTATTCCAGTAAGTTTGCGCACCTAAACTCAGGTTAATGCCAGATAACATAAGGATCATTTGTTTTAAACGTTGAGCAACCTGTCGATTAAATGTACACATGTTGCTAAAAAAAGTTTTGCTACCGTCAAGACAATATGGTTTTATTAACTTAAATATGTAGCCAAAGACGACTGTTATGACCCCAAAAGCACACTGGCCTTTTCGTTATGATTTATTACAACGTTATCGATTAATAGAAATTGTTGCCCTGTGGGAAGGGCGGCTTAACGCCAGTCACTTAATCGACTACTTTGGCATTGGCCGCCAGCAAGCCTCTAAAGACATCAACGAATATTTGCAATCGGTTGGGCCAAACAACCTTGTGTATAACAGCTCGTTAAAAGGTTACGAGCCCTCACCCACTTATAGCGCTAAAGTCACCACAGGTGAAGCAGACGAATACCTGCAACTCATTCACCGAAATAGCGATTTAACCAATACCTTTGCCGACATGACCTTGGGCTTTAACTACACCCACATGATGCCACTGCCAAAATACACAGTGCAGCCACAAGTGTTGCGCGAAATAGTCAAAGCCTGTCGTAACAACGAACGTATTGAAGTGGACTATCGCTCGGTGAACGCGCCCAACAAAGATGGCCGTATTATTATCCCGCACGCCATTGTGCATTCGGGTACGCGTTGGCACGTCAGAGCGTATTGTGAAAGTAATAAAGACTTTCGTGATTTTGTACTCACACGCTTTTACGATACGCCACAAAGCTTGGGCAAAAGCGATATCAACGCCCAAGATGACATAGCCTGGCATACCCAAGTCAATGTGTGTTTTACCCCCGACCAACGCTTATCAAAAGACCAACAAGCGGTCGTCGCCAACGACTACGGCATGACCAACAATCGCCTACTTATCCAAGTACGCGGTGCGTTAGTGCAATACCTACTACAAAAAATGCGCATAGACGCCAACGTGATCAGCGCCGACCCGCGCGCTCAGCAAATAGTGATTGAAAATATGGATGGGATTAAGGAGTGGTTGTTCAGCTGAACAAAAAAACTAATCGAACTAAATGTGTTTTAATAATACATAGCCCTTCTAACAATAAATAACTACTTCTCTGCTATCCTTTTGGAAGATTTGGGGAGCTAAGATGAATAGACAAGTGTTGTGTTTATCGGTCTTTAGAAGAAATATGCCTTCGGATACTAACGAAATGCAATGGCTATACCCAACGCCAAAATTTGCATTTCGGATAGTGACTGAGTCACTTATTAAGCAAATTGAAATACTCCGCAATATATTAGTTGAGCAACAATTAGTTAATGTAGCTTGCTTAGATACGGAAATATCATGGTTTGAATCTGTTGAGCAATCATCCCGCTTGCAAGTTCAAGCGGTTATGTATGTTGCTGTAGATAAGGTCTGGTTTTCTGGCCGAGTCGAACCTCATTCGGAAGACTATTTCGAGACTCAAACGATTCTGCTTGCTGATGTATTTGACAATAAAAGTTCAATTAAAACGATAGATTTTAATCAGTTCAATTCCCCTCTAGCCATGCCACTGATTAGAGAGATAAGAAAAAAATCGACTGAATGTGATTCACTCTTTAGACGCTATGATGCCTTCGAAGAACTGTCGGATTCACTGAGTAAGATTACAAATATTGAAACCGACTATCTTAATACCAATTTAGACAGCATGTGTCATGAAATGGCGCAGCAAATAGATAAACTAAAATCAGCTGATGAAAAAGCGGAAAAAGATCTGGATATATTGGGCCTCAAGTTACTTGAGGTCGTCTTTGGCATTACAGTAGGTGACCGAATTGACTATTTGTCGTCAAATTCAGATAACCCTATCAGCTTGGTTATCAGAAGAGTTTCTTTTCACGATGGAACTTTAATCGTCTCGGGCCCCAAGATCCTCAAATCAGGCGACGTAGGTAAACGAGATGAGTCAATCTTCGTTCCACTTCAGCAAACTGAATGAATGTCGCTAAAGTATTGGCCGCCCTTAAGCGGGCCAAAAAATATAAAGTACTTTTGCCTTACCACGCATGGGACAGTGGTGGAATTAATGTTCCGTCTGATGACGTCATAAATGTTGAACAATTCTTGGCGTTATTTCTTAAATTAATCAAAGAGCACAAAGTTGAAGCAATCGTTTCAAGATATGGTCACTTGACCTTGTTTTGTCCGCCTTTCGGTGAGCCAGTATCTATCAATATTAGCCGTCATTGGCCTCAAACTCTGTTGGAGAATATCAATACCTGTGGAGTGTTCAAAAGCAACGACTCTGCGGATTTACATATGCCATTGGTGTTGCAGTTTAGGGTAATGAGAAACCGCACTAAATCACACAATTTCTCACTTAATAATATTGAAAAAAATGCACCGTATTTGGCTAATCAGTTGGTTCAAAAAATTATCGAACACACCCACAAGTATCCTCAGCCATCAACTCGCCTTTTACCAATTCAGGGGTATTGTTTAAGCATAAATGATGTTTTGGCCGTGAGTCGTTATGGGCATGCGAAGTTTAAAACGAATAGCGCATTTGTTGGGATAAACCATTTCGTTGATAAGCATTATGCACTTGATAGTATAAAGTTTAGTGGAAACGAGGTTGTCATGAAAACCAGCTTTTTTTACCAGAAAGCTGAGCAGGCCGTTTACCTACGTAAAAGGGATTTTGCGATGCTTAGAAAGTTTCTACCTGACTTACCCTTGGGAAATAACATTACTCACGAGATATTCAAACTTGGTAAAAATGAACGGTAATTATGAAGATAAGTTTTCACTTTGGTCACGGTGAGGTCACGGGCTGTATTTGAAGGACATTTTAGTCACGGGGAGCAACGGTCAATTTTGAAGTAAATGGCGCACCCGACAGGATTCGAACCTGTGACCTCGGCCTCCGGAGGGCCGCGCTCTATCCAGCTGAGCTACGGGTGCATCGCAATTTTTACTCTTTTTCTTTACGGTCAAAATTTGCGTCTTTGACCTTTACCCCCAACGTCCATATTGCCGTATGACCTTTGCCTCCGGAGGGCGACGCTCTATCCAGCTGAGCTACGGGTGCATTGGCATATTGCTTAAATTATTAGGCTAATGTTAAGCGAGCGGTGATTCTAATGAATTATGTTAGCTTTTCCACTGTTATTTAGTTTTATTACACCTTGGGCTATAGCGATTGTCGCTAAGTATTTTTTACTTATTTCTCTTAATGTGAGCAGTGACTAGCCTTAGTGTTTTAAGTTACTACATTGCTTTTAACCATTCTGTTTTTACTGAGTTTTTTTCAACTTGTTTGTGTATTGCATTTTCCGCAAGCTGACTATTTTAGCTTTGCAGGCTTGCCGCCCATTGAGAGTTACGACTCTTTTTTAAACTTAAACCCGTCTTTAGCCTAATGCTTATTCTAGAGGCAAGATATCGTCTAACTGAGATGCGTTTAAGGAACGCTTAAAGTCCAGAGTAAAGGGTATCTGCAGTATTAGCATTATCCACTACCAAGACTGTGACATTATCTCTGGCTTGTCTGTCTAACGCTGTGTTAATTAACAAAGGCGCCACCGATTCTAAAGGTGTAGTTAACAACTTACTTTCGATTTCAATATCAGACATAACTTTGTTTAAACCATCACTACATAAAAAATACTTGTCTCCAGGCATTCTTTTATTTGATAAAACGTCTAAATCTAAATCTTCGTTTGCCCCTACGGCGCGAGTAATTACATTCGCATTAGGATGCCGCTCAGCTTCTTCTGGTGTTAATAATCCTTGCTGTACCATTTCCTCTACTTGGCTATGGTCTTGGGTTAAACGCGTAAGTTTTTGATTGCGTAATCGATATATACGGCTGTCGCCCGCCCAGATGCAATGCGCATGTTCTTGATCAAATAATAAAACCACCACAGTACTGCCAATTATTGCTTGTTTTGCATTGGCCATGGTCACTAACTGGTCGTTGACTTCGAGAAGTTGATGAGTGATTGTTTGCACGCTTAAAGGAAATTCGTTGGTGTTAGCAATCGACTGCAGCCCATCTATTATCATTTTACTTGCCACATCACCTTTAGCATGTCCCCCCATGCCATCAGCCACGCACCACATACCCACTTGCGGTGAATCGAGAAAGTCATCTTCGTTCACTTTACGAATAGTGCCAATATGAGTTTTTGCTACTGATTTCCAAGGATTGTTAAGCATAGCTATGGTTCCAAAATGGGAAGCAGAAAATGACTTTGCATTCTTTTGATGGAATGATTAAGTGGTAGAAAAAGGTGAAGTACTACTAAAAAGTATCACCATACCACTAAACAAACTCCCATTATTGCCCTTCAACTTCCAAAAGCATTAGATTATCCACACAAAGCAGCTTAAAAGTATCAGCTTGTAAAAAGTCTATTTTGTTGGTTGCATGCTTTGTTTGTACAAAGACAAAGCTTGGTCGAGCTTGGATTGAGACTCTTTAATCTTAGCTAATAACAACAAGTCTTCTGATCTATTGGCTAATTTTATGGCTTTGGCTAACGCTTTTTCTGCCAGTGGAATGTCTTTAGCTCGGTAGGCGATATGCCCTAAAGTAGACAGCAAGGCCACATTGGCGTCGTCTTTTTTCAACCAACTTTCTAGCTTTTTAATGGCGCTGGCAGGATTGGGCAAAGTAATCTGCTTAAACAAAGGCAACAGCAAAGGTTCAGGACCAGCAGACTGATATTCTACCAATGCATGTTCGGCATCAGCGTGCATACCTTGTTCAATTAGCTGTTGAATGTAAGCCGCTTGTTGAGCCGGATCTTTACGCGTACTACGAGGTAAGCTTTGCCATACTTGCTTAAGTTGACTTGCCCCTTGTTTGCTGGCTATTTCCGCAAAGTCACCTTTTGAAGCCTGCACCATAAGAGGTTGATAACTGTCTCCCAAGGCTTTTTTCCAGCCATTGAGTTTGCTTTTTAACTCGCCCCATTTTTTGGCTTGCACTAAAGCTTGCGCCCAAAGTTTAATCACTTCAGTTTGTTTTTGCTGTTTGTCATCTAATTGCACTATCTGTGTTATTGCTTGATCTGGCTGATGTTGTGTTAAAGCGTCTCGCACTAAACACAAAGTGGCAGCATAAGCAGATTTATCGTAGGTGCTAGCTAAAGCCCATAAGCGTCTTGCTTCTTCATTTTGCTGCAAACATACTGCCGCTTCTGCTTCGGCAAGTAAGTTAATACCATCAAAATCATCATGTTCAATTTTACTTAGTTGGTCTTTGGCAGCCTTATAGTCATTTTCCGCTAAAGCAATAAGACCACGCGTAAAAGCTTTTTGCTTTTTTCTTCTGCCCCAATTACCCAACCAGTTTTTAGAGCCAGAGGCCATGGCAATAAGGGTTTTAATTAACAGGTTTAGACACAACAAAATTACAAAAATAAAAATTAATGATAGGCCCAAAGACCATACATTCATTTCTAAAATCCAACCATTAAACTCTACAAACACATAGCCGTTGTCATCAAACAACATCGCAGCCACAACTAGGGCAATTAATAAAGTAACGGCAACCAGACAAATTCTTATTAGTTGACCCATAATCAGTAACTTCCGTTAACAAATCGATTTGATAAACGTTGCTCAATCACATCCCTAAGTAATGCCATTGATTGCAATTTTTCTGGATACTGACGTTTAAGTTTAATTTCTTGAAGTTCTTGTAGTTGCTGTTCAACTAGTTTGACTTGTGGAGAAGCTTGGTCGAAGTAGTCAGCCAACAAGGCTAAGGCACTGCTAATTTTTTGTTGATACAAAGTCGGTGACTCATGCAATACTGCGGTTTGCGCTTGTAACAACACAAACTTAAGTTGTTGCTTCGACAGCCACTGTTGTTGCTCAGACATAAAAGGCTTAATTTCGGTGGTCACTTTTTTAACGCTAAAGAAATTCGCTTTAAATTCGTTCCAATTTCTGGATAAGTTTGATTGCCAGTCGTCAACAGACTCACTCAACTGGGTTTCGGTTTGAACCGTCTCTGGTACTTTAAAAAAACTTAAAGGTAAGTCGTCTACTTGATTAGCTAAAGCACCAAGATTAAGTGCTAATTCGCTCACCGAAAATGCAGTAATTTGTTTTAAGCTTTGCATATCTTGTGCTAACAGAGCCCGCAACGGCAATAAACTAGGATCGGCTAAATCTTGAATGCGGCTATCAGCCGATTCCAACATCATAATGGCAGTATTAACGTCATGCTCTAACCATAACTTTCTCCCCGCCATGCGCACTAAATAGTCGGCTTCGGCGAGTAACCAATCTGCGGGTCGGCGCCCAGATACATCGGCCAGATTACGTTGATTGCTTTGCACTTGTGCTGAGGTGAGCTCAAGCTGGCTGTGCATAGCTTGCAACGCCTTTTGTAAATTAAGGTTTTGTTCGACTAACTCATTTTTAGCCAATTGATTAGCGGCGATTGATTGGTTAATTTCAGCCTGCTGTTCACTTACTTGATTCGACTGTTGCTCGAATAAAGATTGCTGTTGCTGCTCAAAAGCTTGCCATTGCAACCAGCCCCAATATCCAGCTGCAGCCAAGCCTAGAATTAAAATAAATTGTAAAACCACAACAAACCAAAGCCCGGCTGTTTTTGCCGGTTTGGCCGAAGATTCAGCTACTTTATTAGCTTTTTTTACATGAGAGGCCGGCGACTTAGCGCTGGCAGTGCTGTTTTTATCTAATGCGGAATCTGTACTAGTAGGTTTTTTGGTCTCAGCATTTTGTGGATTACCCTTAGCCGTTTTTTCTTCAGCTAATTTCTGCTCGAGAGCGTCTAGCGCTTTTTGATCAGAGGGGGTTAATTTATCCTGATTATCTGCCATTTATTGCTCCGAAAAAGGTGTAGTACCAGTCAAATATTGTTGTGCACATTGAATAAGTGCGTGATCACTTGCATCACGACTCACCCAGATATGTTTTACCCCTAAAGTAGTGGCAATGGAAGCGGTTCGTTCGCTCACTACTATCCAGTCTAAGGTTTTTAACCAAGTGGGTTCAAAAAAATCAAATGCAGCGTGGATAATCTCCCCACTACTAGCAATGATGCAACGAATTTGCTCAGCTTGCCAGTTTTGTGTTGAGATGGGTTTAGACACTTTAGTACGTTTGTATACTTCCCATTCTAGTACTTGCGCCCCTCGAGCCACTAAAGATTGATACAAAAGCTCGCGGCCGCCAAACCCTTTGACTATGACTAGGGTTTTATTAGCGACCTGCTGCAATTCAGGCAAGGCTAACAAGCCTTCACTTTTAGGCTCTTGAGGTACCACAACAGGCCAGCCAGCTTGTTGCAAAATCGCCGCAGTACTGGCACCCACGGCAAAAAACTTAATATTTTGCGGCCAATCTTTGTGCATCAATATACATTGTTGAGCGGCTACTGTACTAGTCACTATCACATAAATGTCTTGCAGCTGTACGGCTTTTAACGCTGCTATTTTAGTAGCTAGACTGCTAATTTGCTGTTGGTCAATCTCAGTAGTAATTAAACCGCAAGCCACTGAGTCTAGGCCTTGCTTTTGAAAAGCCAGGTTACTAGAAGCACATTTTTCTTGTGGTCGCAGCAATAAAAACATGCGATTAACCTAAGTGCAAAGCACGCAATATGTCTCCCGCGCCTTGCTCTAGTAACTGATTAGCCACTGCTGTACCTATCTGCTCAGCCTCGGCTGCTGGGCCTGTGTGTGTGGCGAATAACATTTGTTGGCCATCAACCGATCCCACTAAGCCCCTTAAGCTTAATTGTTCACCCTCAAGTTGAGCAAAACTGCCAATTGGCACCTGACAGCCACCATTTAATTTGGCATTCATGGCTCGCTCTGCTCTTACTCGTATCGCAGTTTCAGTATGATTTAATGGCGCTAATAATTTTATTAACTCGGCGTCTTGATTACGGCATTCAATGCCTACCGCGCCCTGCCCTACAGCTGGTAAACACAGTTCACTAGAAATTTGTTGCTTGATCCTGTCGGCCATACCTAATCGGATCAGACCTGCCGCAGCTAAAATAATGGCATCATATTCGCCTGCATCGAGTTTGGCTAAACGAGTATTTACATTACCCCTTAGGTCTTTAATAACTAAGTCTGGTCTGGCTTTTCTAATTTGACATTGGCGTCTTAAACTAGAGGTGCCCACTACCGCATTTTGCGGTAAATCGTCTAGTCTAAGATACTGATTTGAAACAAAAGCATCATAAGGGTTTTCTCGTTCACATATGGCATGTAGACCAAAACCTTGCGGAAATTCAACTGGCACATCTTTCATTGAGTGCACAGCTATATCTGCCCTTCCTTCATTCATGGCGACTTCTAATTCTTTGATAAACAGTCCTTTTCCGCCAATTTTAGCTAAAGGTGTGTCCAGAATTTTGTCTCCTTGCGTATTCATAGGCACCAGCTCAACCGTTAATTGAGGATGAGCGGCAAGCAAGGCCGCTTGCACAAACTTTGCTTGCCATAAAGCTAAGGCACTCTTTCGAGTCGCAATACGGATAATGTTGGAGGTCATAGAGTTTCCTTTGCCAAGATGATGGCCTTAAAAATATCAGAAGTTGGGTAAGATAAAAAACACAGAGATAAAATTTAACGTTGGATGATGCTGGCCTGATTCGAACTTTGAGTAGCAATACCAAATTCGCGCCTTAATTCATTTACAAAACGCTGGTTTTGTTTTTGCCATTGATTAAATTCTGCTATCACTTGCGGATACTTAATAGTCGATAACTTATACGAATAAGAATTTTGCGATAATTTATCGCTATACACTAAGCGTTCAGTCACATTTAAATTTTCTAATTCTTTATTTGCCACTGCAATATCAATAACTAACCCATCGATTAAACCATTAACTAAGTATTGCACTAAAATTCTTGGGCTAGGATCTTCAAACAGGGTGACTTCACCTTGGTCAATTTTTTCACGCCAAAAAGTAGTATGAAAGCCAGTAATAGTGCCAACACTTTTAATAAAAGTATGAGGTACATTCTGATGCTTATTTAGCACTAGTGTACCGGCCACCATAGGCACCACTTCATCACTATAAGATATAGGGAGTTCGACCACGTTAAATTTTTTGGGCCACATTTCGTTGTCGGGAAATTTGAAATCGATATTTTCTTCTGCTAACCAACGAGGAAATTGTTTGATGGGCAATGGCAGATAAGTCAATTTATGCCCGCTATCTAAGGCAAACTGATCTAATAATTCTTTAGTAAAACTGCGGCTACTGGGGTTGGTAAAATCAAAGTAAGGCAAGTAATGCAGGTCTTCAACACCCACCACAAACTCACCAGCGTGGGACACACTGTTAACAAAAACACTTAAACAAAAACCACAATAGAAGACTAATGCGGTTTTTGTAGATTTAAACGAAAATGCCAAGTTAACCCACAAACACCAGAGAAAGACATAAGTCAGTATAAACTGAGCGGCTCTATATTTACATGACTATTTACTGGCCTTTTAGAGCGTTTTTCCACAAACACTGAGGCTTTAATACTCTTTGGTCTTAATACAACAAACAAAAGCGCCAAATTATTTAGCCGTCAAGTTAAAGCGCAAAGGTTACTTGAGTCTTAGTTGCAACCAGTTAGAAATATCAGCAATTTGCTCCGCACAGACATTATGTTGCATCGGATATTCATGCCAAGTCACTGGGTAACCGTTGCTTTCTAGCACCTTAAAAGCTGCATTGCCCAAAAATACCGGAACAACATCATCATGCGTGCCGTGTGCCACTAAGATAGGGGTGTTTTTATTTGCTATATGAGCCTGCTCGCTAAGTGTTTGTGACTCACTCATATAACTCGATAAAGACATAATACCCGCTAAGCTATGTTCAAATCTTGTGCCTAAATGTAAGGCAATCACTCCACCTTGGGAAAAGCCCGCCAATACAATTTTATTAGCAGGAATGCCTTTATCCATTTCGCTTTGAATTAAATCGGCCACCAATTGCGATGACTCATGTACACCTTGGCTATCCGCTCTATTGTCAAAATCCAAACTGGTAATATCGTACCAAGCACGCATTGACATACCATTATTAATGGTCACTGGACGTATTGGCGCATGAGGGAATACAAAGCGCACCGCCAACTCTTCTGGCAATTTTAATTCAGGTACTATGGGCGCAAACCCATTTCCCGAATCACCTAAACCATGTAGCCATATCACTACGGCCTTTGCTGGGGTTTTAGGGTTTATTTCTACAAAAGGTAATGCCTCTTTACTCATTGCCAAATTCTCAGATTAATTAAAGGTTATTTTCGTAAGGATACAGTTTGTTCAGCTTGTTTAGACGCAGCCTCGTCTAAAAATGACCAAAACTCCACGCCAGTACGTTCATCTATCCATTGTCCATCTTGCAAATTAAAATGATGGCCATTGTATTTGGTTGCCATCCACAACTGGTGCAAGGGAGGTTGTTTGTTAATAATGATTTTCGAACCATTTTCAAAGGTCATGGTTAAAATGCTACCTGCTGATTCGTAATCAATGTCCACTTCACACTGATCTAACATTTCTTCAATGTCGAGCAACAAATCATCAGTGATTTGATGATATTGGCTATCGTTCATATTTTTCACCTATAAGTTTACTGAGGAAGCGACGGCTCATGTGTGTGAGCTAAGTTGCTATGAGATATTTCATCCGCTAAGAATATGCTAACATTGCCAGCAGCAACACAACAATTAATTATCGACAGACCAACATGCCACAAACTCTTGGAAATTTATTTATTTTAGCCGCTCCATCTGGTGCCGGAAAATCAAGCTTAATTAAAGCCTTATTAGACAAACATCAATCTAGTGATACTCATAACAATGCCATGCAGGTATCCATATCACACACAACCCGTGCGCCAAGACCCGGTGAGATAGATGGGGTACATTATCATTTTGTGGATCGTGCCAGCTTTGAAGCCCTGATAAAAGAAGACGCTTTTTTTGAATGGGCAGAGGTATTTGGAAATTATTACGGCACCTCAAAAACCGTGATAGAACAAACTCTGCGTCAAGGTATTGATGTATTTTTAGATATAGATTGGCAAGGTGCCAGACAAGTTAAAGCACAAATTCCCGACACAGCCACCATATTTGTTGCTCCGCCTTCAAAACAAGAATTACAAAGACGCCTGACAGAACGTGGGCAAGACTCAGCTGAAGTGATTGCTCAGCGTATGGCTAAAGCTGTGTCTGAAATTTCTCACTATCATGAGTTTGATTTTATTGTAATAAACGATGATTTTGATGCAGCTTTAGCTGAGCTTGATGCCATTGTTAGCACCAGACGCTTGCGCAAAGAAAAACAAATTATTCGCCACCAGCAATTATTTGATAATTTATTAGGATCTTAATCGATCAAAAGCTTTTAAAGCGTGGCATTAGCCAGTACACTATGCGACCTTTTTTTAAATTAACATTCGACGGAGATCATCATGGCCCGCGTAACAGTTGAAGATGCTGTAGATAAAATTGGCAACCGATTTGATTTGGTTTTAGTGGCTGCTCGTCGTGCTCGCCAAATTGCGATTGAAGGCAAAGAGCCTATGGTCACACGTGGCACAGATAAACCTACAGTGGTTGCTCTAAGAGAAATCGAAGAAGGTTTAGTGACCCTTGATACACTTGAAGCAGAAAGCTTACGTGATCAGCAGGAACAAGACCAAGCTGAATTTGCTTCTGTAGCCAACATCCTACAAGAGCAATAATTTCACGCTTTATTTACCCGGCTTTGCAGTATTCTATTGTAAAGCCGTTGGTTTCCTGCCAAATTCACCTTATTGTTACTAAATTATCGAACATATAAGTATTTGCAGTGTATCTTTTTGAGGGTTTAAAAGAAAAACTAGAAGCCTATTTGCCAGCTGATAAAGTGGCGGATAGTCAGCGTGCTTTTGTGGTAGCCCGCGAAGCCCACAGTGGCCAAATGCGTTCTAGTGGCGACCCCTACATCACCCACCCCGTTGCGGTTGCCGGAATTTTAGCCGACATGCGCCTCGATCACGAAACCATCATGGCTGCCTTGCTACATGATGTGATTGAAGACACCCATCATAGTAAACAAGATCTAAGTGAACAATTTGGTGAAACCGTTGGCGAATTAGTCGAAGGGGTCAGTAAATTAGAAAAAATTCACTTTAGCAGCACCCAAGAAGCCCAAGCTGAAAATTTCCGTAAAATGATGATGGCTATGGTGCAAGATATTCGGGTGATACTGATAAAATTAGCTGATCGCACCCACAATATGCGCACCCTTGGCGCGCTACGCCCTGATAAAAGACGCCGCATTGCCCGCGAAACCCTTGAAATTTATGCCCCCATTGCTCACCGTTTAGGTATACACGATATAAAAAATGAACTAGAAGACCTAGGTTTTCTAGCCATGTACCCTATGCGTTATCGCGCTCTTAAAAGTGCAGTTAAGCAAGCGCGAGGCAATCGAAAAGAGGTGATCGAAAACACCCGCAACGAAGTGGAAACACGTTTAGCCGAAGTAAAAATTGAGGCACAAGTTTCGGGGCGCGAAAAACACTTGTATTCCATTTATCGCAAAATGAAAAACAAGGAGTTGTTATTTAATGAAGTCATGGACATTTATGCGTTTAGGGTCATAGTAGAATCGGTCGATCATTGTTACCGCGCCTTAGGTGCTATGCACGGTTTATACAAACCCATTGAAAGTCGATTTAAAGACTACATCGCTATCCCACGCACTAATGGTTATCAGTCTTTACACACCTCACTTATTGGCCCTCATGGCATACCAGTAGAAATTCAAATTCGTACCCACGAAATGAACCATATGGCCGATAAAGGGGTCGCAGCTCATTGGTTGTATAAAGATTCTAGCGACAACAGCGATACAACAGCACAAGTGCGAGCACGTAAATGGATGCAATCTCTCATCGAATTGCAACAAAGTGCCAGTTCCTCTTTTGAATTTATCGAAAACGTAAAAACCGATTTATTCCCAGATGAAATTTATGTGTTTACCCCAGATGGTCGCATTATTGAGCTACCCATGGGCGCCACAGCGGTAGACTTTGCTTACGCTGTACATACAGATGTGGGTAATTCATGTGTTGGGGTAAAAGTTGAACGTCGAACCTTTTCGTTAAGTAAACCGTTAGAAAACGGCCAAACGGTTGAAATTATTACCTCACCCAGAGCCAAGCCTAATGCTAATTGGTTGAATTTTGTGGTTAGTGCCAAAGCCAGAGCCCGCATTCGTCACTACTTAAAAAATCAACGCTCAGAAGAAGCGGTGATCATGGGCAACAGATTGCTCAGACATGCCTTAGGAACAGTTAAGCTTGATAGTATCCCTCAACAAGATATAGACAGAGTGGTACTAGAAACCAAACATCAAAACTTTAATGAATTATTGGCCGACATAGGCTTAGGCAACGAACTCAGTGCCATAGTTGCTAGACGTTTATTAGGTGAAAATACCGAACTCACAGATAAACAGGGTAAAGTGGCTATTCGTGGCACAGATGGTTTATTGGTATCTTATTCAAGATGTTGTCACCCCATACCCGATGACGAAATTGTGGCGGTATTAAGCCCAGGCCGTGGCATGACAATTCACCAAAATGGCTGTAGCAACATCCGCAAGTTAAGCAAAGAAGAACCGCACAGAGTGTTGGTTATGCAATGGGGTGAAGATGTGTCGGGTGATTTCCATGCCGCCATTCGTATTGAGCTTATTAATCATCAAGGTACGCTTGCCACCTTAACCAATATGGTAGCCAGCTGTGGTTCCAACATTGTAGGTTTGCAAACAGAAGAAAAAGAAAGCAACATCTACTATATCAATCTAGAAGTCACGATTAAAAATCGATTGCAACTGGCCAACGTAATGCGCAAAATCCGCACTATGCCTGAGGTACAAAGAGTATCAAGGCACAGCCAAGCAAAACAATTCTAGGGCGTTAATTCTACTCTATACAAATAAATTAAAGGTAACCTTATGTCTAAGTCTGTTATCCATACCGACAAGGCGCCAAAAGCCATTGGCACTTATAGTCAAGCCATTAAAAGTGGTACTACTGTGTATTTATCTGGGCAAATTCCCTTAGTACCAGAAACCATGGAAGTGATTTCCCAAGATTTTTCTGAACAAGCCCAACAGGTTTTTAAAAATGTTAAAGCGGTTTGCGAAGCGGCTGGCGGTTCAACCAACCACTTAGCCAAAGTAAATATCTATTTAACCGACTTAAGCAACTTTGCTACTGTTAACGAGATCATGAGCCAGTTTTTCTCTCAGCCTTATCCTGCCAGAGCTGCAATACAAGTAAGTGCATTACCAAAAGATGTGCAGATTGAGATAGATGGGGTGATGGAACTACCAGAGTAGGGCCTTGCTTAGGTTATTATTATGTCGATTGAAGCAAGCATGTCTATCGAAAGGTATACACGTATTCGCGAGCTACTCAAGTTACGCCAACCTAGTCTTACCCTATGCCTTGAGCAGGTACACAAGCCTCACAATGTATCGGCCATAGTGCGCAGTTGTGATGCAGTAGGCGTGCACCAAGTCCATGCCGTGTGGGAGCAAAAAGCCAAAATGCGTAAAGGCACGGCTATGGGCAGTCAAAACTGGGTAGGCATACAAGAACACAGCAGCATTGAACAGGCTGTAGGCCATCTTAAGTCTCAAAATATGCAAGTGTTAGTCACTAACTTGTCGGAAAAATCTATCGATTTTCGAGAAATTGACTATACCCGCCCCACTGCCATTATTTTAGGTCAAGAAAAACACGGTGCTACGCAAGAGGCCATTGAGTTAGCCGACCAAGATATAATAGTGCCTATGGTAGGCATGGTTCAGTCATTAAACGTATCAGTTGCCGCTGCCCTTATTTTGTATGAAGCTCAACGGCAAAGACAAATAGCTGGTATGTACGACAGTCAGCAACTCTCAGAGCAAGCCTGCCAAAAGGTGTTATTTGAAGGGGGTTTCCCCAAACTCAAAGACCTTTGCCAACGTAAAGGCCTAGCTTATCCTCATATAGATGAAAATGGCCAAATCCAAGCCGATGAGCAATGGTGGCAACAAATGCAATTGTCGAAAAAAGGCTACAAAGAGCAACAACAAAACATTTAACGCTGAAAGTATTATGCGGTTACTTAGGTCTTAACAAGCAAACCCACCCTAGATAGAGATCACAATGAAAGCATCAATACTTATATTTGCCTTAGTTTTTAGCTTAGGAATAATGCCTAATCAGGCGAATGCACTAGATAGAACTCAAATTGCCGATTCGGCCGACAATGTTACTCCACTCTTAATTGGTCAAAATGCGCCAAACTCAACTTTAAAAACTGTAGATGGCGACCCAGTTAGTTTAAAAGCCTTAACTATGGCTAAACCCACAGTATTAATTTTCTATCGCGGTGGCTGGTGCCCTTACTGCAATCGCCAGTTAGCTGGATTAAAAGACATAGAAACCCCGCTTAATGAGTTAGGCTATCAAATCATTGCCATATCCCCCGAAACACCCGCGCAATTACAACAACAAAAATTACAAACTAAGTTTAGTGTGAGGTTATTAGCCGATCCCGAATTAGACACCATCAAAGGCTTTGGCATAGGTTTTTATGTGCCTAACGATACTCGCACTAAATATAAAACCAATTGGGATATAGACTTAAACAGTGAAAAAAGTTCTGGAATGGCAGTATTACCGGCGCCTGCAGTATTTATTTTAGATACCCAAGGCAAAGTAGTTTTTAGTCATGTAAATCCAGACTATAAAACTCGTATTTCTCCTGAATTGTTATATCAAAGCGCAAAATTAGTCCTGTAATTTTGCCTACCTTAACCCAGTAAAATGTAATTAAGGTTGTTGGCTAAGTTGTTTAATTTGTTGCACAAATGACTTAGCCAAAGCATTGGGAATAGGAATAGTTAAATGATATTGGCTGATTTTCCAGCCGTCTTTGGTTAATTCAAGTACGCCTGTGCCTCGACACTCACCGTAACTTTGGTTATCTAACATTTCGTCAAACCAAGCAAATTGACCATTTTTAGCCACGAATACATGCCTATTACGTGGGCTATACAACCAGCCTTTACCCGCATCAAAATAGGGTTTAGCAAAAGCTTTAAATTCTGATTTAGTCCAACGTTCACTGCCATCTGTGCCAATAAACACTGAATTTTCTGTCATTAGTTCAAAGTATTGCTGGGCATTAGCATTTGCCGCGGCTTGGTGAAATCTATCTAATGCTTTATGAATGGGCTGCAGCTTGTCACTGGCAATACTCGAAAAATGCATAAGTACAGAAATTACACAGATTAGGCTTGTTCTAAACATTTTGTTTCCACCAACATAAATAGAATGGCTAGCTTTACTGAAATTAGTAGTGAATACAACAGCAATGGCTTGATTCATTTGGGTATTTCTTCGATTATAGGCGCAGACTATAAGAGCCTTAAAACCCTCAGGTAAGGATAGATAATTGTTGGGAAAACGTGATTTATGCAAGGCTTAGCTCAACTGCCAGTTACCCAATTAAAAGGGGTGGGCAGCAAAGCCGCAGAAAAACTCGCAAAATTGGCCATAGTGTCGGTGCAAGATGTGCTTTTTCATTTACCGCACAGGTACGAAGATCGTACCCGCATTTATCCCATAGGCGAGCTGCAACCCCATTTACACACTAGCATTCAAGGTGAAGTGATGTCGTGCGACATTCAATTTGGTCGCAAGCGCATGTTACTAGTTCGAGTCAGTGATAATACCGGCACAGTTACCCTGAGGTTTTTTCATTTTAGTGCCGCGCAAAAAAACCACCTAGCGGTAGGCACAACCATTCGTTGTTTTGGTGAAGTAAAAGCCGGTAAATATGGCTTTGAAATCATGCACCCTGAATATAAAACCATTGATTTAACCAATCCGCAGGCACTGCAAGAATCCCTCACCCCAGTATACCCAGCGACCGAAGGCATTAAACAAATCACGTTACGCAATCTAACCGAGCAAGCTTTAAAGCTATTAAATAAAGGCGGCTTAGCAGAATTGCTGCCAGAAGGCTTATACCAACAACAAATTAGCTTAGTAGATGCCTTACATTTAGTGCATCGTCCGCCACCAGATGTGACCTTGTCTTTATTAGAAGAAGGCAAACATCCCGCACAGCAAAGGCTAGTGATAGAAGAGTTATTGGCGCACCATTTAAGTGTGTTAAAAGTTCGCCAACAAAGCCAACAACAAGCCACTTACCCTATTCAGCCACACGCTGAGCTGTTAAATCAGTTTCTTAAAAACTTGCCCTTTAAACCCACTAAGGCGCAACTGCGGGTAGTGGCAGATATTCAACAAGACATGCAAAAACCGCAGCCCATGATGCGTTTAGTTCAAGGCGATGTAGGATCGGGTAAAACCCTAGTGGCAGCCATGGCAGCCTTATCGGCTATAGCTGCGGGTTATCAAGTTGCGCTTATGGCTCCAACAGAATTATTAGCCGAACAACACGCAAATAACTTTCAGCAATGGTTAAGCCCACTAGGTATAGAAGTGGGTTGGCTAGCAGGCAAACTTAAAGGCAAAGCTCGAGAAAAAGTGTTAGCAGAATTAGCTAATAATCACATTAAAATGTTAGTGGGTACGCATGCGATCTTTCAGGAAACTGTGCATTTTTCCTGCCTAGCATTAGTAATAGTGGATGAACAACACCGGTTTGGCGTGCATCAAAGATTAGCCCTGCGCGAAAAGGGCGAAGTACAAGGCGCCTTTCCTCATCAATTGATTATGACTGCCACCCCCATTCCTAGAACGCTAGCTATGACGGCCTACGCAGATTTAGATACCTCGGTTATTGACGAATTACCCCCTGGGCGAACCCCAGTAAAAACCGTGGTATTGCCTGATACTCGCCGTGATGAAATCATCGAAAGAGTCCGCCATGCTAGCCTCCAACAAGGCAGACAAACTTACTGGGTATGTACACTAATAGATGAGTCGGAGTTTTTACAAAGCCAAGCGGCCGAAGATACCGCCATTTTATTAAGAACTGCCTTACCTGAGCTTAAAATAGGTTTAGTTCATGGGCGCTTAAAATCAGACGAAAAACAGCAGATTATGGCCGACTTTAAAGCTGGAAGCTTAGATCTATTGGTGGCCACTACTGTGATAGAAGTGGGGGTTGATGTACCTAACGCCAGTTTAATGATCATAGAAAACCCAGAACGCTTAGGCCTAGCTCAATTACACCAATTGCGTGGCCGAGTTGGGCGCGGCTCAGTAGAAAGTCACTGTGTGTTGATGTATCAAAACCCTCTATCTAAAACCGCCAATAAACGCTTAGCCGTGCTGAGAGAATCAAACGATGGCTTTTACATAGCCCAGCAAGACCTAGAAATTCGCGGCCCAGGTGAATTACTTGGCACGAAACAAACTGGCCTAGCTGATCTTAAAATTGCCGACTTAATCCGCGACGCCGAACTTATTCCTCAAGTTCAAAATATCGCTAGCCACTTATGGCAACATTATCCAGCCAATGCCCAAGCTATAGTAAATCGCTGGTTGGACAACAAAGAGCACTTTGGCCATGCCTGATAATTCATTTTCTTATCCCACTCCCATTACTGTGCCCCAAGCAGCCAGCGCTGAGCTTATTGAATTGGCTCAACATACAGCGCAAAAGTGGGGGTTATCCTTTAAGCCGCACCTCGACTCAGGTTTAGCCTTAATCCAACACCCCAGTCATTTAGGCTTACGCCAGCTAGACGAGCCAAAAGTAGGCGAAGTGTTAGTAGATTTTGCTTCTGACGCACTGACTTTTAGGCGCTTACACGGTGGAGGAAAAAAACAAGCCATTGCTAAGGCTGTGGGGTTAAAAGGCCAAACCAGCTTGCATGTATTAGATGCCACAGCAGGCTTAGGCCGAGATGCATTTGTGCTGGCTAGCCTAGGTTGCAAAGTAGACATGATAGAGCGCTCACCTGTGGTAGCGGCACTTTTAAGCGATGGCTTAAGCCGTGCCCATAAGGATCTACAACTCGCTACTTGGATACCTCAACGTATGCAGTTAGTACATGGAATTGCGTTAGATTTACTCAATCAGTGGCAAGGCCAACAACCAGAAGTTGTATATTTAGACCCTATGTTTCCCCATCGTAAAAAAAGCGCGGCAGTGAAAAAAGAAATGCGTTTGTTTCAACAATTATTAGGGCCAGACGAAGACGCAGATTTACTTTTAGATCCTGCACTAGCCATAGCCACCAAACGCGTTGTGGTGAAACGCCCAGCTGGGGCACCCTATTTAGCGAATCAAAAACCACAAATAGAAATGACCGGCAAAGCTAACCGTTTTGACATCTATTTATGTAATCTATAAGAATAAAAGGGGTTAAATCTAAGAGGTTAGGTGTTTTACTTCCCATCGTTTTAAAGCAGCCAGAATGGCTTCTTTGTTTAGGGGTTTAGTCACGTAATCATCCATACCCGCTGCTAAACACTTTTCTTTGTCGCCTTTCATCGCATTGGCAGTCATAGCGATGATTGTCAAAGCCTTACTTAGATTGCCAGCCTCGCCAGCTCGAATTTTTTTAGTTGTTTGATATCCATCTAAAACAGGCATTTGGCAATCCATAAACACTAACTCATAGGGCTCTTGTGACATCTCGGCTTGCCGTAATTGAGTTAAGGCTTCCTCTCCATTAAACGCAGTGTCGCAACTCATATTAAATTGTTTCAACATTTCTATGGCCACCACTTGATTAATTTCGTTGTCTTCTACTAAAAGAATTTTTAATTCTGACCAAGTTGAGTGCACCGCTTTAGGTTTAGCCGCAATAAATTCAGATACATTTTGATGCGTTAAGTTTTTTATTACACTAAGTAATTCAGAAGAAAGAGCTGGTTTCACCAGAAAACGTTCAAAACAGCCATTGATAACTCTTTTGTTTAAACTAGGATCTGAAACAGACGACAACATTACGAGTTTCATTTGTTGGCATTTATCTATGTCTTTTATTTGTTGCCCCAGATCCTCGCCATCAGTTATTGGCATTTGATAGTCAATAATGGCCAAGTCAAACATGTTTTTTTGTTGTTCGATTATGGCCAAGGCTGATTTTGCCGAATCAACTGCCACTACCTCTATATCCCAAATCGATAATTGCTTTGTTAATATTTCCCTATTGTTGGGGTTATCATCCACCACCAAAACCCTTAGCCCTGCAAAGTTTTCCAGGGTAAGTTCTTCCCAAGGTTTATCGCTTTGGGTCACAGGAATAGCAAATTTAAAACAACTGCCTTTGCCTAATTCACTTTCTACCTCTATATCTCCTCCCATCAACTGGCATAAATTTTTTGCAATGGTTAAGCCTAAACCCGTTCCGCCGTAGTTACGTGTAGTCGATGTGTCAGCTTGATGGAAAGACGAAAAAATGCCTTCCAGTTTACTTTCTTCTATGCCAATTCCGGTATCTTCTATAGAACACATAAAAGTCAATCTATCATCCTCTGGTATTAATTTAGTGACGATTAACACTTGACCTTTAAAGGTAAATTTCACCGCGTTATTTAAAATATTAATCAGGATTTGACGTATTCTGGTGGGGTCAGTTTGCACTAATGTTGGCTGCATAGCTGTGGTATCTAACAAAAGTTCTATGCCTTTGTTTATTGCCAAATGCCGCATAACACTGGTGACTTCTTCAATCACTTCGTGTAAATCACAGTCTATCATTTCAACATCTAGCTTTCCGGCTTCTATTTTGGAAAAGTCCAAAATGTCATTAATGATGGCGAGCAAGCTTTTAGCAGAATTAGAGGCAATGCCAACTTTGTCGCTTTGTTCTTTGGTTAATTGAGACTGCTTTAAAATATCTAACATGCCTAATACGCCATTCATAGGTGTACGTATTTCATGGCTCATATTGGCCAAAAAATCACTTTTCGCTTGATTGGCTGCGGTGGCGTTTTTAGCTAGAGCAATAGCCGCCTGTTCAGATTCAATTATACGAGATTGGAAACGGTTCAACACCATTAACCCCAAGAACGAATACAAAATAATATTTAAAACGTTGCCAATAAAATAGCCCAAAGGCAGGTACCATGGATTTTGCAATGCAAACGGAAAAGACAACCAATGCACAACATAAATTGATAGAAAAACCGTTAAATACCCCAACGAACGATTAAACCATTGACTTTTATATTGCAAAAATAAATAAACAATAAAACCAAGAAAAGCCGCTTGTGTAACAGCAAACCACATTGCGTAAGCATGCTCAATTGAAACAACATGATTAAAAAAGATAATGCCTAAGGCGGCGATTAAACTAGCAACAAGAATTATTCGAACTCTGCTAAATTCAACTTTTTGATTAAAAAAGTACAATAACCCCAGCACCAAACACACTTTTTCTGCTGTTAATAATAATGCATATATTGATTGCACATAGTTGGCTGGCAGCCAGCTAGGTAAAAAATATAAATCTAGGCGTCCAAGTAAAATAGCAGCTGTTGCCAGCAACCAAAAAATCGCACGAAACCTAAGATTAGGGAGTTGGGTTACCCATAAAAAAAAGCCAAACAGCATGACATACACTGTTATACCAATAACATTGATTAGATCTGTTAATTCCATACTTATTGGATCTTAATCGAATTGATAGCTAAGTGTTACGCCTATAGTTCTAGGCGCCCCCCATGTACCTATAATGCCAGGACCAATCACATAAGCATGAGAAATATATTCTTCTTGTAGTAAATTTTTAGCCCATAAGGCTAGCTCTATTGCGCCATCGTTAGACACCCAAGCTAAACGTGCATTCACTAATTCATGGGCTTCTAAGATCACATTTTGATTAATGTAATCACTGATTTGCTGGTCGGTAAATTGGTAATTTAAATTAAACTCAATGACGCCATTTTTTTGTCCTAAAGGATAATACACATCAGCAGCCAAATAACTTTTGTGTTTGGGTGCCTGCCTTAATTTGGAGCCACTCAAGTCAATCTCACCAGCAAAGGTGGTTAATAAAAAGTTGTTCACTTGGGTGTCTAAATAGGCGTAGTTACCACTAAAATTAATATATTCGTGGGCTAACCACTGAAATTCCAGCTCCAACCCTTTAATGTCAGAATCATCAATATTAGTAGTAACAAAGCTGCCAAAACTGGGATTTACAGCGGTTGGCCCAAACCAACCTACCTGCAGATCTTGGTAGTCGGTATAAAATACACTGCCGTTGAGCCTTACTTTATTGTCAGCTAAATCTGACTTAAAGCCCAATTCATAATTTAACGCTTTTTCGGGACTTATAGCTTGTTGTGCCACTTCAATAATACCTGGTGAACCCGGAAAACCACCAGACTTAAAGCCTTTAGCGAGACTTGCGTAAAGCATCCAGTTCTTTTCTGGCGTATATTGCACTGCCAATTTAGGTGAAAAATCTTGCCAATCTTGTTCTACATCAGTATCAAAGGACTGCTGCAAAATACCTAAGCTACCACTGCCTGATTCACACCTTGGGTCAGTTACCACCCAGGATAGCTCCCCATGACCGCAGTTGAGGGTCACAAAGCGAGCTGCTTTATTATCTTTGGTTAACCGAGCGCCTAAAGTCAGCAACCAGTTTGACGCAAACTGCCACTGAGTTTGCCCATAGAGTGCCAAACTTTTAGTTTGGTTATATTGCTCACTTATTTCATTGCCTACAGTGATTTGCCCTGTATTTTGACTATTGAAATCTAATTTGTATTGTTCGATTCTTGTTGTTGTTTCTTGTAAATAAAAGGCACCTAAGGTGTATTGAAGCTCATCACTTAGATCTTGATTCCAACGAAATTCGACAGACTTTTGCTGAATATCCTCAGTAATATCGTCGTTTACATCTGCCCCAAATACCCCATTCGCTAAATCATAATTGCCTCCAAGAGGTGCCCCAACGCTGGCCATCTCCCAGTCGGTGGTACTGTCTCGCCAGCCTAAAATAGTAGTTAATTCGCCATCACTAAAAGTATTAACCCCGTGAATTCCTAAACCTTGCAAACGACGTTTAGAAAAGCCCGATATAGGTGCAGTAGATTTATATGGCTTTCCACCTAAGGCTTGCCACACTGAAATATAATCAAAGTTACCATTCTCTATTGGCGTTCTACCCATGTCCTTTCTATCATCTGAAGAACGATCAACACTCACATTCCAGTTGCCAAACTCTGTTTCAGCACTTAACTGAGCCCGGATAAAATTGGTATTTTCGTCTTGGTTGTGTTGGTTTAATAGCACATTTTCTGTATAGCCCTGATGCGAACGATGACTGACACTTAATTTTCCAGCAAGCTGTTCTGTCAAAGCCCCACTGACAGTGGTATTTACACGTGAAATATCGTAGTTGCCTTTGGTAAGGGCAACTTTTGCAGTTAACTCTGATTCGGGCTGACGAGTAATAATATTAATAGAACCAGCAATAGCATTTCGTCCAGATAACGTACCTTGTGGACCGCGCAACACTTCGATGCGTTCAATTTCAAATAAATCAAAATTAATATTGGCTAAGCGCCCCATGTAAATGCCATCAAGAAACACCACAATCGAATTGTCCATGCCCGCCCCATCATCGGCTGACACTATGCCTCGCAACGACAATAAGGCTTGGCCAGGGGCAAATTCTGCGTAAGTCATACCTGGTACCATATGGGCTAAATCTGTAGCATCTTTAATATCTAACTTAGTCAACAAATCACTATTGAGTATCGACATGGAGATAGGCACTTTTTGCACGTTTTCAGTGCGGTATTGTGCCGTGACTTCTATGGTTTCCAGCTCTGTATTTTGAGCAAATATAGGATAGGAAGGAGCAAGTAATAGACTAACCAAAATTATGTTTTTTAACATTAATAATCAACAACCATTATCTGTTACACCAATATGAATAAAACACACAATCAATTTATTGATTTATGCAATTAATATAAAACCGTTAAAGCCACTTGCAATAAAACCCTTTATGCAACCATGAGATTAGACTGAATGAGCGAGATAATCAAAAATTCACTGGCCTAAATGTATCAACTAAGATTAACAACATTAGATGTTAGCTTATGATTTTTAAAGGCTTTCACCGTGACAGACTAAGGCGAGGCGGGTCTGTTGGGGATTAACAGCCATTCTACTTGCGCCTCCTGGACACACGGCCTGAATGTTAGCGAAAGGTGTAAGTTTGCTATCGGCTTTTTGGCTATCCCAAAACCATAGTTTGTTTTGACTTGCTAAAAGTACCTTGCCATCTGGAGTCCACGCATAATAGCTTGTGTCTTTGGGTAGCTCGACTAATTGATGCTTATTGCCAGTTTCAATGTTTAATTGCATTAACCAATGCTGTTCATTAATTTGAGTATTAAAACTAAAGTTTTGGCTACTAGGTATGTTAAACACGCTGGCACCAGTTTTGGGGTGTAACGTTGTGGTTTGCTGCGTTTGTATATTAGACACCTGCAGATTCATAAAGCCCTCTTGTAACACAGTAATCAGCACTTGGTTTTTATCTATCCAGGCGTGATAACCAATTTTAAAGTTTTGTTGAATTAACGGACGTTTGGTTTTTCCTGTTAAATCATAGGCCCACAAGTGTTGATTATTATCTGTAGCATATATCACCGAGAACTCTTTACCATTACGCAGCGGGGTTGGCGAATACTCACTTACTTTACTATTAGTCAAATTAACCGTTTTTTGAGATGCTAAATTAAAATGCATAATGTCGGTTTGCTCGCCTATTTGCGATGTATATAACAAAGTTTTGCCGTCTGCTAAAAAATAGGGTTGGTTGTCGTACCCTTTGCGTTTAGTAATGTTTTTTAGCTGACCTATTTGTAATCGCCCGTCTTTGCTTTCTAGCTCGGCGATAAAAATATCAGAGCCTGGGGCAGTTTGCGCTAAAACGAAAGGTGCAAATATTACCAGTGAAATGAATTGAACTATGCGCTTCATGATTTGGCCTTGTATTCTTGTTGTTAATGCTAACTTAAGTTAACTATTGGTGTTTCCCATCATTCTGATTTATTACCTTTGTACCTTAGCTAATAATTAAATAGGGTACCAACACCCAAAACATCATCAAAAGTGAGAAAATTCCCACACCTAAGGACACATAACCAAGTTGCCGAGATCTTAACCAGCCTGACAACGAAATTGAGGCTAACAGTGACAAAATACCTGCTAAAAATAATAATGACACCTTTTGATGCATCCACTGCAAATCAATCTCATAGCCATATTTAGCCGCCAGTGATGTAAGTACAGAGCCTAAAGCAGCAGCCATTAAACTGGTAGCCGCAAACATAGACAAGCCAAACACCCAATTAAACGCTGGCGACTTGGATTCTGTAGCTAATAAAGCACCTACAAAAGTAAATGCAAAGCCACCAATAATGGCGCTGACCAAACCAATAGAACTAAACATTTCATCCATTGTTTTTCCCTATCAACCCCTCAATTTTGTATGAGTTTGATAATAAGCCTATTTACTCAATGGGCACAACCCTAGGCACTTAAACAAGCAAATAACTCAGTCCGCTTGGATTTACTTATTCATCAATAATTTTGCTCTTTAAGAACAATTTATTTCGTTTTTCATTTTGCTCAATCACCACAATACTAATCCAGCACTTTGTGCATAGATGTTATTTACCACTTTTGGATAAGGTCATGAGCAAACATTTTCATTTTAAAAAAGATGATTACGAGCAATTAACCGGTGCCACTAAACACCGTTTTAACGCTGAATACAGCGACGAATTAGAGTTCAACTCTAAAAAAGGCAAAAAAGCCACCCAGCGAAGAGCCAACCAAAGACGGCGCCAATTTGCTGACTTACATTAACAAGAGTTTCACTATTAGAGAAAATGATGAAAAAAGTATTGTTAACCTTAGGTTTGTTATTAACTAGCTCAGTTATGGCCGAAGAGCGTCCAGTCGCTAGCGCTAAACTGATTGCAGAGTTAAAACAATATTGTACTGAAGTCGCTGAAGAAGACGGCACTGAAGGCAAAAAGTTAGAAGTGTTTATGCTTGATTGTGTAAACGAAGAGCTTGAATCAGAAGGTTACCAACCTTTAGTGAAACTTCCTTAGGTCACTTCAGGTTAATCAAACAAGGGCATACTAATGCCCTTGTTGTTTTATATTTTGTTTAAAAATTTTTATAAAGTCTGCCAACTTGGCATTTTTACTTTCTTTTAAATAGATTAAATAGCTACTAACGCTAGCCCCATCAATCTGCTCCAAAAACTTTAATTGATTAGACTGCACTAAAGGTTGGGCAATGACTTTTGGTAATACAATAGCACTAGCCCGTTGAGATAAATAATTCAGGGCCACTTGAATAGAGCCGGTGCGCAAACTGGCTTTTTTCAACTCAGGGTAACACTTATCTAGATAGTCGTTAGTTTTGCGCCCCCAGTCTATCGCCAAAGCAAATTCTAAGGGGTTGCTTGTGGATAAATCTGCAGAGCAATATAAACCCAAAGGCGACTGACTTAACTCTAGGGTTTCTACATCATCCGATTTAAACGGCACAGTGGTAATAGCTAAATCAATACTATGTTCGTGAACCATTCGGCTAAGTTGCTCGTTACTGGTAATTTCGGCTCTTAACGACACCCCATCTAACTGATGATTTAGGCTCGCTAACTGCGCTTGTAAATAGGTATCCCAAGCATTAGGCGAACAGGCTAGCGTTAAAAACTCAATACTTTGCTCATTCATGGTTTGCCTGGCTTGCTCTAAGGTATCAGCCAGAGTTTGGGCAAAAGGTAAAAGTTTTTCACCCGCAGGGGTCAACTGTAAACTGTTACGGTTGCGCACAAATAAGGCCGAATTAAAGTACTCTTCGAGTTGCTTAATTCGCGCGCTGACCGCCGACTGAGTTAAATATAAATTCTCTGCCGCCTTGCCAAAATGCCGAGTTTTCGCCACTTCCATAAAGGTTACAAGAAATCGAATATCCATAAGGTACAACTGTTTATTTAAGATATGTTTTCATACCCTGAACTCGCCACGGATACAAGTAAAAACCACAAAATCAGGGTTAAGCAAAGATTTTAAAAGATACAAAGTTAGCTTCAAAATAATTGTTCTTCAGGATGAAAATATTTTACTTGGTAAACTATTCACAAAAGCTACAAAAGAAGTAGGATGCGCGAAATTTCACCGTTAACAAACGGTATTTATCCTTTATCTTTGGAACTTAAATGCGTAAAAACTTAATTGTATTAAACGACACTAGCGACATGACTTGTGCTAATGCCACTTTGCTTGATTTTAAGCAATATTTGTCTGAGTTCCCTAAAAAGGGCAACCACAGTACACGTTTAATAAATTTATGTGATGCCACCCAATACCTAAGCGAAGGCTACTATTGTTCGTTATTAGCCGAAGCGCGGCAGCACCAAGTTTTACCTAGTGTTAGTACCATTAACGATCTTACCTGTCAGCCTGACGGGCTAATTATGGCGATCCCAAAACAGGTATCCCGTGGATTAACCCCGCAGATACAAGTTGATGACTTAGTGTATTTTGGTTGGCATCAGAACGAACACTTAAACAAAGTAGCCCAATATATTTTTGAGCAATACCCTGCGCCTATTTTAAGTTTGCGTTTTTCATGGCGCGAACAGCAACTTTTTGTCACTGTTAGTTTATTTGCTATTCATGCTTTAACCAGCGAGCAACACACTATTTTGCAACAACGTTTAGCTCACTTTACTAGCAATGTTTGGCGTAGCAATAAAAACCGCAAACGTTTTCGTTGGGATATGGCGATCTTGGTTAATCACCAAGAAGACACCCCTCCTAGTGACAAAAAGGCCTTAAAACATTTTGTAAAAGCGGCCAACAAATTTGGTATCAATGCTGAGCTAGTGACAGCCGACGAAATTGGTTTACTTGACCGATACGATGCCTTGTTTATCCGCGAAACCACCACCATTCGTCACCATACTTATCAACTTGCTCGCCAGGCTGAAAAAGAAGGTTTAGTGGTAATAGACGACGCCACCTCAATTTTACGTTGTTGCAACAAGGTATTTTTACACGATGCATTTAGTTACAACTCTGTGCCCTCACCTAAAACTCGCTTTGTTTCAGATGCTTCAGCGGCCACAGTGGCGCAGCTAGAGCAAGAGTTTAGCTACCCTATGGTATTAAAACTGCCAGAAAGCTCGTTTTCTAAAGGGGTATTTAAAGTGGCCGACCGTGCGGCGTTAACCAACAAGTTGCAGGCTGTGTTAGCCGATTCGGCCATTATCTTAGTGCAAGAATATCTGTATACCCAATTTGATTGGCGTATAGGGGTATTAAATGGTCGCGCAATTTATGCTTGCCGTTACCACATGGCCCGCAATCATTGGCAAATATACAACCATGGCGCTAAACGTTTTTCGTCGGGAGATTTCGAAACCATGGCCACCTTTGAAGTGCCCAGACAAGTGTTAGAAACAGCCATAAAAGCCTGCTCTTTTATTGGTAGTAGTTTGTATGGCGTAGATTTAAAACAAGTAGACGACAAGGTTTATGTCATTGAAGTAAACGACAACCCTAGCATTGAGCAAGGGGTAGAAGACAAATATTTGGGTTATGAGCTATATATGCAAATCATGCAAGAATTTGCTAATCGTCTTGAACAAAGAGGCCGCTAACTATGCCTAACCTAGCGTCAAACTTAGCCCTTACCCAGCCACAAAGCTTGGCACAGATCCGTGCCTGTAAAGCAAGCGATTTAGCTGCCTTAGTGGCATTAGAGCAACGTTGTTTTGCCACAGACAGACTGAGTAAACGTAGTTTTAACTATTGGGTTAAAGCTAAAAATCGCGTGTTTTTGGTGATCCAGCACAATGAATTGGTGATTGGCTATGGCTTAGTCATTATGCGTAAAGGCACCAGACTGGCGCGACTTTACTCCATTGCTATTGATCAGGGCTACACTGGCCAAGGTTTAGGTCGTCAATTGTTGCTTGCCCTAGAACAAGCTACGGTTGAGGCCGGTAAACTGTTTTTAAGATTGGAAGTTGAGAAAACCAATCACACTGCCATTGCCTTGTATCAATCATTAGGCTACAAAATTTTTGGCGACTATCCGCACTATTACGAAAACGACGCTGACGCCTTTAGAATGCAAAAATCCATTCGCCAAGCTGCCAAAGCCAAAAAGTTACCGGCTTATCCTTGGTATGCACAGTCCACCGACTTTACTTGTGGACCTGCAGCTTTGATGATGGCTATGGCCAGTTTGTCGAAACAATCTCCTATAGATCAAGCCTTAGAGTTTGACCTATGGCGTGAAGCCACCACCATTTTTATGATGGCAGGACATGGCGGCTGTCACCCATTGGGCTTAGCCTTAGCCGCCCAAAAACGCGGGTTTAATGCAAAGGTTTATATTAACCAATCTATACCTTTGTTTACCGCTGGGGTACGTCAAGCAGTAAAAAAACAAACGGTCGAGCTAGTCGAACAACAATTTTTGCAACAAGCACAGCAGCAAAATATGCCTATTCATTACGCCGACTTTGATTTAGCCGCGCTAAAAGCAGCCTTAGATAAAGGTGAAAAAGTGCTGAGCTTAATTAGCACTTATCAAATGGACGGTTACAAAGTCCCGCACTGGGTGGCCATTACCGCCATAGACGAAGACTGCCTGTATTTACACGACCCTAGCGTGCCAGAGCAGCATGCTTCTGGTTTTGATTGCCAACATATTCCGGTGGCATTAGACGACTTTTACAAACTGTCTAGCTACGGCAGCAATAAATTACGTACGGCTTTGGTGTTGTCCCAAGGCAACTAACAGGAGCGCCAAAATGACCACCCAGTTTGCTAACAATAAAGTCGATATTTGTATATTCGGCCAGCAGCTCGATCTGCAACGCCTAAGTGAAAGCGTTAGCAAAACTTATTTTGTCAAAAAATATCGAGAAGCTTTAGGTATTAGCACCCCTAAAGGTCAGGTGTTTGTGTTTAGCTATGGGGTCAGTGTTGCTTGGGGCATTAGTGAAAATAAAAAAACTCAGCTAGACGGCATGCTTAAACCCCACATTAGTCAGGCATATGAAAAAACGCATGAGCAAGAATTCGATTTTGAAATAAAAGATCAGGCTGATTTTTCTATACTTGATGGATTAATTGTTTTACCTGATGCTAAAACCACCACCCTATTGGCTGTAAGTCATGGATTAGCGCAATCGACCAAACTCGCTAAATTTGAACAACAAGCGCAGCGCTGCATTAAAGACCATGCCTATTTGCCCTTAACCTTAGCGAAAACCGGTACAGTTCCGTTAAATCGAAAACGCTTAGCTAAGTTGCGTGGCAGCTTATTTAACATTAATAGTGACATTGCTTTGCACTATAAGATATTGCATACCCCGGAATTTTTTTATGGCTCTTCTCAGCAACAACAAACCTATTTGGTTATCAGTGGGTTGTTAGATTTAGCCCCAAGGATTAACAACCTAAGCTTAAAACTCGAAACCATCCATGACCTACAGGCTTTGTTAACCACAGAGCAAAATCACCAACAATGGGGATATTTTAAGTGGTTGTTCACTTTACTTATTGCCTTAGAGATGATGCGTTTTTTTATTGATTAAGACTAAAACTTGCCACACTACTGGTGGCAAGCTTTGGGTAAGCAAAATTAGCTCATAAGCCATAATCAGCAATACTCTAAGAAACTGATTTTATTATATTAATTGATATTAAAATGCTTAAATTAGTTGAGCAAAAGCTCTAACAGGAAAAGTACCCACACCTGTTATTTTAGGTGGCACAGCAAAAAATCTAAAATTGTGATTAGGCAATTGAGCAAGGTTAGTGAGGTGCTCACAAATTAACACTTTGTTGGCCAGTAAATGTTGATGCACAGGACGAGTTTTACCCTGAGTATTATCAATATTATGTGAATCTATGCCGACTAACTTAGCCCCTTTGGCAACCAATAATTTGGCCGCATCTTCGGTTAAGTAAGGGTGGTGCTCAAAATACCTTGGGGTATTCCAATGCCGGCTCCAGTTGGTATGAACTAACACCGCTTTACCTTTAAGCTCTAAGTTGGCAAACAACTCCTCGTTAATTTGATTTTGCTGAGTAGCGTCTACCACTATGCCGGGCAAATCAGCTAAAGATTCAAGGGCTAAGTCGGCTAAATCTTCACCTTGCTCAGAAAAATGAAAAGGGGTGTCAATATAAGTGCCTGTATTGCTGACCATCTCAATTTTACCAATTTGTACTTGGTAGTCTTGGCCATAAAGTTGTTTAGATTGCTGGCGCGATAAATAGTCACAAATTACCGGTGCTGGTAATCCTTTGTAGGTAACTAACCCATCAAATATAGTGTGACTTAAGTCAATCAGTTTAGCGCCAGATACTTGGCTCATAAGGCGTTACTCAAACCTAAGTTAAATGGCTGTTAAACACAGCCACTCAACTATGCTAGCCGGTTAACTAAAAGCAGGAATGCCAGTAATGGCACGGCCTAAGATTAAGGCATGTACATCATGAGTACCTTCGTAGGTATTAACCGCTTCTAAGTTCATTACGTGGCGTATAACCCCAAACTCGTCACTTATGCCATTGCCGCCATGCATATCACGCGAGACTCGGGCAATATCTAAAGCTTTGCCACAGTTATTACGTTTAAGTAGCGAAATTAACTCTACTGGGCATTGATTGTTGTCCATTAAGCGGCCCATCTGTAGGGCTCCCTGAAGGCCAAGGGCAATCTCTGTTTGCATGTCGGCAAGTTTCTTTTGTACTAATTGGTTGGCGGCTAAAGGACGGGCAAATTGCTCACGATCTAATGTATAAGTTTGGGCAGCATGAAAACAATACTCAGCTGCGCCCATTGCTCCCCACGCTATGCCATATCGTGCTTTGTTTAAACATCCAAAGGGGCCAGCCAAACCCACAATTTCAGGGAATATGTGGTCTTCAGACACCAGCACGTTATCCATAACAATTTCGCCAGTAATTGAGGCTCTGAGTGAAAACTTGCCTTCAATTTTAGGCGCAGATAAACCCTGCATGCCTTTTTCAAGCACAAAGCCACGAATTTTTCCTTCAAGCTTAGCCCACACCACAAACACATCGGCTATTGGTGAGTTGGTGATCCACATTTTAGTGCCGGTTAAACGATAACCGCCATCTACCTTAGTGGCTCGCGTGCTCATAGAAGCGGGATCGCTACCCGAATTAGGCTCAGTTAAACCAAAACAGCCTACCCATTCGCCCGATGCCAATTTGGGCAAATATTTAGTTCGCTGGGCTTCGGTTCCGTAGGTATAAATAGGGTGCATAACCAAAGACGATTGCACACTCATGGCGCTACGGTAGCCACTGTCTACCCTTTCTACTTCGCGGGCAATTAAGCCATAACTCACATAATTAACTTCGCTGCCACCATATTGCGCAGGCAATGTGGCACCTAATAAACCTAGTTCACCTAACTCAAGCATAATGCTACGGTCGAAAAACTCATTGCGGTTAGCCTCAAGGACACGAGGTAACAACTTTTGCTGGCAATAGTCGTGGGCAGTATCTCGGATCATCCGTTCTTCTTCGGTTAATTGACCATCAAGAAACATAGGATCTTGCCAGTTAAAAGCAGGTTGCTTAGGGCTCATAGGTTTACTCCGCTTAGTATTACAAATAGTCTTATTTTAATGGGTGAGCATAATCAGCTTTATGCCGCATAATTAAACTACGTTAACCTGTTTAGTGTTAATTTTCTACTCGTTCTAAAACCACAGCGATCCCCTGCCCCATACCTATACACATAGTCACTAAGGCATAACGTTTTGCAGTATGTTCGAGCTGATTTAAGGCAGTTAACAAAATACGGGCACCACTGGCACCAAGCGGGTGACCTAAGGCAATCGCGCCACCATTAGGGTTAACTCTTTGGTCATCAAAATCTAGCCCAAGTTGCTGCAAACACCCTAACACTTGCACGGCAAAGGCTTCGTTAATTTCGATTACGTCCATATCCGCTAAGCTCAATTCAGCTCTAGCTAATGCTTTATGAATAGCCGGTACTGGCCCTAGCCCCATTAGGCTAGGTTGCACCCCTGCAATGGCTCCTGCAATGATCTTACCGCGCGCTGCTATACCCGCTGCTTGGCCTACTCGTTGATTACCAATAATCACAGCAGCCGCCCCATCGTTAATGCCCGACACATTGCCTGGAGTTACCACCCCATCAAATAAAGGCGAGAGCTTTGCTAGGCTAGCTAGGGTGGTAGAAGGCCGAGGTTGTTCGTCTTCTGTCACTAAAATACTGCTGTGTTTTTTACTAGGGGCGACTGCAATGGGCGAAATTTCATCTTTAAAAAAGCCTGCTTGCAGAGCCTTGGCGTAACGCGATTGTGAGGCTAGTGCAAAGTGATCGCAGTCTTGTCTGGCAATACCTAAGTGCTTGGCTATGTTATCGGCCGTTTCAGGCATGCTGTGCGCGCCAAACTGCTGATTGATTCGGGGGTGAGGAAATCTTGTACCTAAGGTGCTGTCTACTAATTGTTGATTACGGGCAAAGGCATGAGTGGCTTTAGGTAAAATATAGGGGGAGCGGCTCATAGACTCTACTCCACCAGCAATAAACAGCTGACCTTCGTTTGCTTTAATGCAGCGTGATGCATCTAATACCGCTGCCAAACTTGAGCCACACAAACGATTAAGCGTAATGCCCCCGGTGTCTATAGGAAGGCCAGCCAATAACCCCGCAGTACGCGCAATATTGCGGCTGTCTTCGCCCGATTGATTGGTGTTGCCTATTATTACATCTTCGTACAATGCCAAATCAAAAGCATTACGCTCTACTAGCGTTTTAATCACATGCGCAAGCAGATCATCGGGGCGCACACTAGATAACACCCCAGCATGGCGGCCAAAGGCGGTGCGGGTAGCATCGTATATGTAGGCGTGTTGCATGGCTTGTCCTTTTTATTAAGTAGCGGTTTTACCTTACAAATTACACAAGAGTGTAGGCGCGATTAAGCTCATGCTATCATTTAGGCATATTCTTAAAAGTAAATTTTTTTGCCATGTACCTGCGTTACCCTAATGTTTAAATGCCCTGTTTGGCTGTCTCCCCTGCTATTAGTTTGTGTGTTTTTTGCCACGCTCTTTAGCCAAGTTGGTGGCTATTTAATGCCTGCCCAAATGGCTGTGTTATTCATAGCGATTTTTACTCTTATTGAATGGCCACAACTAGAAACTGCCAGCAAGATACTGGCCCTGATTGCGGCGAGCTTAGTGGCGCTGTTGTTACCTTTAGGTTTTATCAGTAGCGAACAGCTGTTATTCATGTGTAGCAGTGTGGCATTTTTTGCTTTTTTTCTCATGGCGCTCCATCTGTTAAAAGAAGCGGCCTTAACCTCAAAGTCTGTGTATTTAACTGGTCAAGCGCTGTTACAACAACAACCCACTAGGCGCTACACTTTGTTAACTGTGGCCAGTCATTTGTTGGGAATATTAATGAGCATGGGTGCAATTAGTTTATTCGCCACTATGATACAACGCAGTTTACAAGAGCAATCAACAGAGCTAGATGCCAATATTCGCCAGATTAGGCAAAAGCGTATGATGCAGGCAGTGTTAAGAGGGTTTTGTAGTATTCCTCTGTGGGCACCTACTACTGTGACTATTACCCTTTTGGTCACCACTATGCCTAATTTGCAATGGCTAGACATTTTGCCCTATGGCTTAATTTTAACTTTTGCCGCGCTGATATTTGGCATTGCCCTAGACCATATTCAAGCTCCCACACACCTAAATCACTTAGTGCCTCAACTATCCAATAAACTCAGTGACTTGCGAGTGTGCAAATCTATTTTTGTGGTGGTGATAAACCTAGTGGTGCTGTCAGCAATATTACTTTACAGCACTCAGCTAAGTGTTATTTCTGCGGTATTAGTTAGTGCCAGCTTAACCAGTTGTGGCTGGATATTTTTTCAATATAAACATCAGGCCAGTATTTCGCAGGCGTTAGTTTTAACTAAAACCCGCTTTAGCCAGAAACTGTTTACTCAGTTACCTTCGCAGCGCTCAGAATTAGTCTTTTTTACTAGTTCAGTGTTAATTGGGCAGCTATTAATTAGCCAGTTAAACATTGCTTGGTTTAGCCAGCATTTAGTAGCCATGGAACTTTCAGCGCCACTTATTTTAATCATGGCGTCATGGCTAATAGTAATCAGCTCTATGCTGTATATTAACCCAATTATTTCAGTGACTTTTGTTGCAGGCACCCTGTGGCAAACCCCTATGTTAACCACTATGCCAATCACCTTAGCTTTGGTATTAATGGTAACCTGGGCGGCGGTTATAGGCAGTTCTCCTACTTCCTCATCGGTGCGTATAGGGGCCAAAATCGCCAATGTTTCGCCCATTCAATTAGGGCTTAAGTGGAATGGCCTGTATAGCTTGGTACTGTTAATTTTGTTGGATGCATACTTATTAATGTTTTTATAAAATTACCGGCTTTTATCCACAAAAACTCAGCAATTTGCCTTATAATTCGCCGCGAATTCATTAGCTAGAACCAAACGAGCAAAAATTGAAAAACCCAGATGTAATAGTTATTGGCGCAGGTGCTGCCGGATTGTTTTGTGCCGCACAGGCCGGCAAGCGTGGCCGTAACGTATTAGTGCTTGATCATGCCAAACGATTAGGCGGAAAAATTTTAATGTCTGGGGGTGGGCGCTGTAACTTTACCAATATGTATGCAGGCCCAGAAAACTTTTTATCTGACAACCCACATTTTTGTAAATCGGCCTTAAGCCGCTACACCCAATGGGACTTTATTGGCTTAGTGGCCGAATACGGCATTGCCTACCACGAAAAAACCTTAGGCCAATTGTTTTGCGACAACAGTGCCAAAGACATTTTGAATATGCTGTTAGCAGAATGCCAAAAAGCTAATGTCACAGTGACCAATCAATGTGAAATTTTATCTATAGAGAAAACCGACTCGGGTTATCTGTTAGATACCGCTAAAGGCCAATTTCAATGTGAGTCTTTGGTTATTGCCACAGGTGGATTGTCTATGCCCAAATTAGGTGCCAGCCCCTTTGGTTATAAAGTAGCTGAGCAATTTGGTTTAAATGTTAAACCCACGCGCGCAGGTTTAGTGCCTTTTACTTTGCACGAACAAGATAAAAAGGTACTTGCCGATCTAAGCGGCATATCACTTGATGCCAGCGCCAGTTGCAACCACACCAGTTTTAATGAAAATATATTGTTCACCCATAGGGGTTTAAGTGGCCCAGCGGTATTACAAATATCTTCATTTTGGCAACCAGGCCAAGCAGTTGAGTTTGATTTATTTCCGAACGGAGACTTACTAGCTGAATTACAAAAAGCGCAACAAAATCAACCTGATGCGCAACTAAGCACAGCTTTAGCTGCGCACTATCCAAAACGTTATGTACAAGCTGCGCTGCCTTATTTAGGCATAGACAATAAACCGTTAAAACAATACCAAGGCAAACAACTAGAACAAGCAGCCCAAGCCTTTCACCAATGGCAACTTAAACCCAATGGCACCGAAGGCTACCGCACCGCAGAGGTCACCCTAGGCGGGGTAGACACTAACCAACTCTCATCCAAAACCATGATGGCCAAAGATGTAGAAGGTTTATATTTTATTGGCGAAGTGGTAGATGTAACCGGCTGGCTAGGCGGCTTCAACTTTCAATGGGCTTGGAGCAGCGGTTGGGTAGCTGGGCAAGTTGTTTAATTAATGGGAAAAATTATGTTGGCTAAAATGTGAAGCGGAGCGAAACCAAGCCAACGTCATTTTGTCCACTTTAAACAGTTTGTTAGGTTTTCTTTTCTTTGATATTCACTGAGTAAACCTTGTTTAGGATGTTTATATCTTCAGTATGAAGTTCAAACGGATCTCTAAAGCAAAAGCCTGATTCAGCACACTCAATATTGATCTCTGAGTTGTTATCATGTTGGCCACGTAAGAAGAATAAACTACTGCACGAACTTGGATCATTTCCTGAGCTTGCGACACACAAAAAGACAACATTCGGCTCCCAATTACATTCAGTACTAGGATCTAGCTCCTTTAAAGGTATATGTAGCTTGTGACGGTCACCATCAATAGTTGGACGATATGCAAACTCAGTTGACTGCGACACATGTAATCCAGCTAACCAGTTGTAGTTTTTGCAGGCTTTGGATTCACTTCTAGCTACATATTGAACTTTAATTTTGTAGGTTAAAGAGTCAACAATGCGCCCCTCGATATCAATGTACTTTTCACTAGGTGTTGGATAGTCAACTTTTGCTCTCATAGAGCTACAAGCCGTTAAAACCAAAATCGAAATTATTAGCACCAATCTACTCATAGAAAACCTAACGCCCAAATCAGCGGCTAGCCTTGGCTAGTCCACTGGATTTGCTTGTTAGCTGCTCATCTTTACTAACTGAATAATCAGTTACATGAATATCTTCACGAGCTTTCTTTAAGGAAGTTGCAAAGTGGATGACGTATTCTCGATCATTTTTTAACTCTAATTCCTTGTTTGATACCTCATTACTAAAAGCCTTTATAAAGAAACTTATGACTTGGTTCATGCCACACTCCTAGATTTGTTTGTGTGAAACTCATACTGCCATCTTTTAATTGAGTTTAGTGTAAGTTCTAAATCTATTCTTCGGCAAATATCTGAAAAAATTTCTGATATTGCGTCTGCTTGCTGTTCATCTAGAGGATCACATAGCCTTCGCCCATATGTGACTATCGAAATGATGTAGTTATCTCTATAGTCATTATTGACAGTGAATGCTGGGTAGCAAAATACGCTCCCATTCCCAGTTCTATTATCTCGTTCGGATAAAAAGTAATTACCCTTTTTATGAGCTTGCCTTTTACAAGCGTGAAAAATTGGTTCACCAATTTTAAGGCACTCAGCAGCAGTTGATTTACCTTCTATGAGCTTAATAGCTTTCGTATGTTTCCAACTTCGATTAGTTTCGTATTCGTAATACCAATTATTGTTCTTCGGGTCATTGTGCATAATTGTTATACAAACTTGGTTACGTTTTAAAGAAAAGTTATTAAGTAGTAACGCCTCTATTTCACCTAAGATCAAATTTATTTGCTCTTTTGGCTGAGTAATCTGCATGAATGTATTTCCATTTGGCTTCAACTTGCCAGATTCATCTTTAAAACGATCAAGCTTCTTTTGGACTACTCTTGCAGTTAGTAATGCAAAGCCTTCCAAAAACTTTTTGTAAGCATCCCCTGATTTTTCCTCGTACCAATCTGCAATCCCTCGAATTAACAAAGCAGTTAAAGATACAAATATTAGTATCGAAAAAGCAATTTCATGCTTCTCTATGTGGTTCTTTATTATAGCCCACTGTTCACCCCAGACATCCAATGTAATGAAGTAAGCGCCTGTTAATCCAGGTAGGAAGACTTGTAGAAATCTATTTCTAATGGTTCGTACTATTGTGTTTTCATATAATACTTTTCTAAATAGCTTCCTATGAAGATACCTAGACCTTTCAAATAAAAAGCTAAATGCCCAAATAGCTATTACCGCTATCAATATGAAATTTTGATAGTCCTTCGATGCATCTTCCAATCTAGCTTCATCCTTTTTAAAAATTTAATGCACAAGCTTAAAGCTTATGGCAGCTAACGCCTACAATAACGGGAAAAGCTAAGCGGCAGCGAGGCTTTTTCCCAATGAGCGAAGCGAATGTTGTTTATTGTTTTGTTAGGTGTTTTCATCGTAAATATCGATTACATGGCAAGATTGAAAAGTAACAAGTTGTCCGCAAAGCACACAATCACTGCCACCTGGATCATTATCTAACTTGCCTTCATAGTAATTAGGATGTTCGGCTGTAATTTCTACCCACATACGTTCAACTGAAATTTCTTCTGAACCAACAGTTTCTTCCATACTGAAGATTAATTTTACCAAATTACCTACTTTAAGAGATTCCCTAGCCTCTTTTTCAGGAATCCAGAATGAGTCAGGATATTCCTTATTTAATTCTTCTCCATTATCCAATTGATAATGATCTTTGTCATAGGTTGGTAGAATCATCAAAATCCTCAAAACACCTAACAGGTTATTAGTGAGACCTTGCAAGGTAGGAGATAGCCATGTATCGACGCACTAATAAATATCAAAAAACAATTTGTAAATCATACACTAACAGAAAACAAACTGAACAACATCTGGCTGGAACAGGAGAAGCTTTACCTGTGCAGAAAATTTTCTCGCTACACCGAGTACTGATTACGACTCAAGTGAGCCTGTTGTGCACAAAGTAGAATTGTTCAAAACTGACCGAATCGACTGGCCGTTAACACCTTGTTTTAGTGGCTCCGCCACTTCCTTGCCGCCTTTCTTGCTTACTTCTTTTGGCTGTTGAAAAGAAGTGAGTCGCACAGAAGGGATTCTGTGTGAAAAACAATCATGTGGACGCCACGCGGAATGATTGCGCGAAGCGTGCTTTTTAAATTACCCCAGTGCAACGTCCGATATCTGTTACGAGATCCAGTACACCGTCATTGGCGCGCAAGCGGGAACCTTTTACAAGCGACTGTAGTGCTAATATAAACGTTATTTCACTGGTGTTGAAGCGGGTTACCGCCTGCGCGGTAATGACTAAGTTACAAGTAAGGGTCTAAGCGACCGCAATTGACACCAAGCAGAGATTCCCAATCGAGTTTGGAATGACGCTTCTGGCACCTTTGCGACTGTCAGATTTGATTGAATTCTGTTGATAGTATTCAGACTTATTCAAGTGATCAGCAGATTGAATCAAGTTTGAGACAATTCAATTTGTTGTATAGCCTATGTAAACCGGTACACCAGCTAAAGCAGGGGTCAAAAGGCTTGCTGCACCTAGCTTAGTTGATGGGCCGCATGGTGTTTTTTAATCACCAAATCGAAAGCGCAACCCTGCATTAACGGTAAAGCCATCGTTACGTGACCAAATATCTGTTGTCCAACGTCCGCTTGGTGTTTGGTTAGGTAGCAGCAGAGAGTCGATTTTGGTTTGGCGCACATTGAGTAGGTTTTCGGCATTCACAAAATAACTGATCTTACCTAGGGTGATTTGGCCTAATAAGCCAAGATGCCAATAGGCTTGGCTGCGCTGGCGATAAGGATTATTTTCTAATGCTTGAGTGCCAGTATAATAGGCTTCAAAGCCGAGTAAGTGACTACCGTGCTCTTCCCACATAATCACTAATCCAGCAGAATGTTCTGGCGTAAGTGCTAGGGGTTTACGACCCAAATCATTTGAAGACTCTTTAGTGGCGTCTGTATATAAATAGCTACCAGTGAACTTAATGTCTTGCCAACGATAACGTAGCAACAACTCGGCGCCACGTATTTCGCTTTGCCCAGCTAGATTCACTAGGCGTACTTGTTTATCTGCAGATAAGTTGGGGTTGTTTATGTTTTCTAATTCGGTGACATTTTTAATATTAGAAGCAAACAAGGTCACGCTGGATTCTAGATTGCCAATAGCATAACTCGCATCTATTGAAGCAGTAGAGGCTTGCTCTTCTTTTAGGTTTTCTAACGGAGCCAGTCGAGATAAGCCTACTTCATCAATCTCTTCAATAAAGGGGCTCGGCGCAAAATATCCTTGGCCATAGGCTGCTCTAATGGTCCAATTTTCTGGGCTGTATAACAACGAAATACGCGGGCTAACTTGGGTTCCGTACTCGCTATGCCAGTCTGTTCGGGCCGACATAGACAGTGAAATTTGTTCACTGGCATCGTAGTCAATCTGCGAAAACACCCCAGGCACTTTATAAGCATAATTAAATTCTGCGAAGGTTTCTGAATCAAACTTTTCTGTTTGCAATGCCGCTCCTATTAGCCAAGCGGTTTTATTGGAGTAACCAGATAAACTCGACTCTATTAAAAAGCTTTGATGACTATCTTTTTCGAACAGGCTACCAAATTGATGTTGGTGATCTTGATCCATAGCCGAGCCACGCACATTGATGTTCATCACCTCACCTAATGCTTGATCGTAAATAAATCCTATGTCATTTCTTTTGGTGTCTTGATTTAAGCTAAACTCACTGCCATCAGTTAAGCTTGCCCCCGCCACAGTGCCGCCATTTCTTTGTTCTGACATAGCGCCCAAAGTGACATAAAGATTGGCTCCCTCATTGCCTTGCCAATAAAAGCGAGGACGCAGGCTTTGCCTTTGGTAACCGGCCATATCCAACCAAGCATCGTTATCTAAATCTTGTTGCGCTTGATGATGTAGGCCGGCTGTTACTGATGCACTTAACTTATTGGTCAAGGGCGAGGCAAAATACGAGGTGACATCTTGGCCGTCTTTAGAGGTAAAATTAAGCAACACTTCACCTTGGTATTCGTCTGAAGGCGTGCGTGAAATCAAGTTAATCACCCCGCCCAACGCCGAACCTCCATACAATGAAGATGCCGAACCTTTAATAATTTCAACATTGGCTAAATCAGTAGGAGGTATTTGTAACAAGCCAATTGAAGCTGTTTGCCCGCCGTATAAAGGCAACCCATCACTTAATAGCTGTGTATATCGCCCATACAATCCTTGCAATCTGATGTTGGCACTGCCTAAGGCTGGTGAGGTTGTTTGCACTCTAACCCCGCCTGTTTCTGCTACTAACATCGAAATATTTCCAGGTCGCATTAGGGCTTTTTCTTGGATTTCTTCACCGTTGATAATTTCGGTTCGCGTGGCCGACTTAGTAACAATTCGACCTAAGCGTGAGGCTCTAACTTGTATGGTTTCGATTGGCTTTTTGTCATGCTCATGCTCATGCTCATGCTCATGCTCATGCTCATGCTCATGCTCATGCTCTTCATGGTGTTTTTGTTCTAGATTATTTTCTTGCTGCTGATTTTTGTCAGTGGCATAACCAACTATAGGGAAAAGCAGCATGGCAAGCGCCACGATTAAAGACCTATTCAACATTTTCATCCCTATTATGCATAAAGCGGCATAGTTTAGGGGTTAACGCTGGTTAAGTGAATACGCTTAAATATTTTTATGTTGCCAACTATTTAACTCGCCATATGCTTTACCCGCTTAAATGATTGGCTTTTTGTAATCTGAGCTTGGCATTAAGACGTTCGAATAACAGCACTTCTCATTCAAAACCCGTCAAGCTAGATGAGTGTTTTTATAAGCAAAAATGACTTAGACTAAATTTTCAGCTGATTTATATTTGATAAACACTTAAATAAAAAGGAAGCCAAAATGAATCCACTTCATGCCGACGCTAAGTTTATGTTTAGAATGGGCATAGCTTTGTTTGTTATGAGTATTTTGGCTTTTTCCCCTCGCTATTTTTTGCCACTGTTTACAGCAGAATTAAACATACCAAGCATGTGGCTGCATGCGCATGCGAGTTTTTCTATGCTGTGGTTGGCAATATTTATTTTTCAGTCTTGGCTAATTACCCAAAACAACAGAGCTTGGCATCGTAAACTTGGCCTATTTGCCTTGTTAATTGCTATAGGCAATGTGTTAAGTGGTTTGTTTTTACAGTTAGATACTTTGCCTGCTGCGTCAGAACAGGCGGCAGTGGGGCCAGCTTTTAGATTATTTCAAAGCATTCCAACTTTTGTGTTGTTTTTGGTTTTAGCTTTAGCCTACCGCCGCAGAGCAGATTTTCATCTACGTTTTATGTATCAAACTGCCTTTGCTGGAATCACTTCTATTGCAGATAGGTTGTTGACCTTTTATAGCCCACTAGAGCAACAAATTGTTGGGCCTATGGCCGGCTTAACAGGGTTGTTATGTATGTTGGCCTTGCCTATTTACGACAAATTAGTCCATAAAAACGTACATAAAGCCAGTTGGATAGGGTTGCTAGTCTATTTTATATTTCAATTTAGCATTGCCGGCTTTGTGTTCCAGGCTGATTGGTGGTTAACCTTTGCGGTTTTAAATTACGGCTAAACTAGCAGCAGGATTAACCTTTTACTTACTGGTTTTAATCAATAGTTATGTATTGTTTAAGAATGGCGTTTTTATCTACTTGCTGAAATGACTGCTTAAGCTTAACTACAATTTTTTTGTCCATGCTAATATTGCAGGCCAGCTGAAAACTTTGATCGAGCTGCTTTAGATCCATGACTTTTTCAACCGCCAAATCATCTTGATTTAACTGTTGTCGGTAACCTATGGCTAAATCGTTGGTGATGATTAAGTCCATATCTCTTTTTGAAGATTTTAATACTTTCCACTGGGCATTTGTGTCGTCTGCGGCGTAATAGTGCAAATTCGATTCAAAGCCATTCTCTATTAAAAAATCATGCGCCACATCATTTTTTACTATCACTGTTTTATATTGTTTGGCGTCTTGCAAACTATTTAGATTCACTCGGTCTTTTTTAAAGGAGTAAAAGGCCGGTGATACTTTGTGGATCTCGCCCACCCAATTAAATAATGGCGCTCTTTTGTGAGTTTTTACTATGGAATACAGGCAGGCATTGGGGTTTCGTAAGGCACTATAATAGGCCATGGTCCAAGTATCGACTTTAATTTGATAGTCTAGCCCTGCCCCTTTAAAGGTGTCTCGCACTACATCTGTGGCGTACCCAGTAACCTGATTGTCTTTTACAATCTGAAAAGGCGCTAAATGCTCTGTTAAAATGAGAATTTTCCCGCTTACAATGGGCAAATACACTAAGCCTGTTGCTGCGATTAAAATTCTACTTAATATTTTCATTAAACCTCTAATGCTTGATGCCCTTTTTAACAATAACAATGCTGAGTTAAATTCCTACTATTATTTTTAAAAATATTGGTTATAAGCTTTTCCTTTAAGGCTTTAGGTTTGGCTTAAGGTATGATCAACCCATCTAGATTTTTTGGTTGCTGTCATGAGTTGGGTGTTTTTTACTTTAGGTGCCGTGGTGATGCAAACACTGCGTAATGCTCTGCAGAGCCAACTGAGCAGCCATGTGAGCACAGCAGGGGTAACTTTAGCACGTTTTTTGTTTGCGCCGCCTATTGCCCTGCTTTACTTAGGTATTTTATATGCTGTGTCTGCGCAAATTATTCCTTTATTCAGCGTTAAATTCATTCTGTATGTAAGCTTGGCCGGCATCTCTCAAATTGCGGCAACCGCCTTAATGGTTCAGTTGTTTAAACAAAAAAACTTTGCCGTAGGCGCTGGATTAGCCAAAAGTGAGGCTTTAGTGGCAGGGGTATTTGGCACCATATTTTTTGGTAGTCATTTAAGCTTGTTAGGCTGGTTAGGAATACTAGTGGGTGGTGTTGCAGTCTTTGTACTGTCTGGCAGCAGCAGGCGCGGCCAGCTTAATCTCAAAACCGTACTATTAGGATTAGCCTGTGGCAGCTGTTTTGCCTTAACTTCTTTGTTAGTGCGAGAGGCTAGTTTGTTATTAGCTGTGCCTTTTCCACACAGTGCAGCTTGGGTTTTGCTATGGGTGTTGTGTATTCAAACCTGTTTGTTGGTGATTTATATTGCTCTAAAGGATCGCGCCACCTTTAGCAAACTCAAAATCCATGCTAAAGCCACCTTAGCAACCAGTGCCACCAGCTGCTTAGGCTCTATTTGTTGGTTTAGCGCCATGGCCTTGCAACATGTAGCCTATGTAAAAACTGTAGGCCAGTTAGAGGTACTTTTCACTTTGCTTATGGCCAAGTTTTGGTTAAAAAATTCGGTACAAAAACATGAAGTACTAGGGTTATGCTTTATTGCCGTTGCCGCCATTTTAGTGATGTGGGCCTAATCCAATGATTGATAAAAGTTACTATTTACCCAAACAGCATTGGCAAGCAGAGCTAGAAATAAAGCGCAGTAAATTTTTGGCTTTTGTTGCGCCAGTCACTACCCGCCAGCAAGCCGACGACTTTATTAAATCTTTGCGGGCCAAGCACCCTCAAGCAAACCATGTGTGTTGGGCTTATATTGCAGGCGCCCCAGATACCACACTGCGCTCTATGAGTGACGATGGTGAGCCTAGCGGCACGGCCGGAATGCCTATGTTAAAAGTGTTAAGTCATAGTGGCTTGGGCAATATAGTTGTGGCAGTAGTACGATATTTTGGTGGCACAAAATTAGGCACTGGAGGATTACAACGCGCCTATTCAGACGCCGTTAGTTTAGTATTAAGCGATTTACCTACTGTAATTAAAGTAGTGCGAACTCAGTTAGTATTAACTTACGACTATCAATTTGAAGGCGTGATCAGTCGCCTACTTGCTAGCTTTGATGCAGATAATATTGTTTGTGACTATGCCCAGCAAATTAAACTCACCCTAGATATAGCGCGCGCCGAGAAACCTAACTTTATTAATCAAGTCACTAATGCTACATCTGGGCAAATTCAAATTGTTGAGCCTAATAAGGCGATTGTTTCGCCCTAGTTGGCCATATAATCTTTGGGTAATTGGGGTATGGCAGCCACACCTGAGTCTATCGCCGCTTGCGCCACTGCCTTAGCCACACGTTGCAACAATCTATGATCCATAGGTTTAGGGATAATATATTTTTTACCAAAACTTAGCTGCTGGCACCCGCTAGCCACTAACACTTCTTTGGGTACTGGCTCTTTGGCAATGCCTCGAATGGCATCTACAGCTGCGATTTTCATTTCATCATTAATTTGCGAGGCTCTTACGTCTAATGCGCCTCGAAAAATAAAGGGGAAGCACAATACATTATTAACCTGATTAGGATAATCAGAGCGGCCAGTGGCCATAATTAAATCGTCTCGCACTTGATGAGCTAATTCAGGTTTAATTTCGGGATCTGGATTAGAGCATGCAAAAATAATTGGCTTGTCGGCCATTAGCTTTAATGATTCGGGGGCCAATAAATTGGGGCCAGATACACCAACAAACACATCAGCCTGATCTAGTGCATCTTCTAGCGTGCGTTTATCTGTATTATTGGCAAATAAGGCTTTATGCGGAGTAAGATCATCTCGGCGGGTGTGTATCACCCCTTTACGATCAAGCATGTAAATGCGTTCGCGTTTGGCTCCACATTTAACTAATAACTCCATACAAGCTGTGGCGGCGGCACCTGCCCCCATGCACACTATAGTGGCATCTGAAATTTGTTTTCCTTGAATTTCTAAGGCGTTTAGCATACCTGCGGCTGTGACTATGGCAGTGCCGTGTTGATCATCATGAAAAACCGGTACTTTGCAGCGCTTGATCAAGGCTTGTTCAATTTCAAAACATTCTGGTGCTTTAATGTCTTCAAGATTGATGCCACCAAAAGTATCAGCAATATTGGCCACTGTGTTGATAAAGTCTTCGGTGCTTTGGTGGTTGACTTCAATGTCGATAGAATCAATATTGGCAAAACGTTTAAATAGCAACGCCTTACCTTCCATTACAGGTTTTGAAGCAAGGGGGCCTAAGTTGCCTAGTCCTAAAATAGCGGTGCCGTTTGAAATCACCGCAACTAAATTTCCTTTACCCGTGTATTGATAAGCGGCATCGGGATCCAGTGCGATTTCGCGTACTGGCTCTGCTACACCTGGGCTATAGGCTAAAGCTAAATCAGTCACGCTTTCAGCTGGTTTAGTTAATTCTATACTGATTTTTCCAGGTACAGGTTTAGCGTGGTAATCTAGCGCTTGTTGGCGAAAGTCAGACATGATGTAGTCAGTCCTTGTAAAAAGAAGCAATCTGCAAGTTTGCTCGTTATTGGACTAGGTTAGCAAAACCGTAAAGCACAACGAACAAACACATTTGTTGCAAAAATGTAACACACAAGTACCAGTTCAACATATCAGATCAGGCGGGAATTTTTGTATAACAAGTATCACCTCAATTTATACCGCTATGGTCTGGTTATTTTTTAGCTGCTTTTTTTTACACTTGTGGCTAAAATAGCTTCCAGTCCAACCTTAACAAGTGCTTGATCATTATCTTTTTCAAATCTGTTATTTCAGCTTTTTTAGCCACTTGTTGTGTTTGGTTAATTTCAGCACCTCAAAACCTTGCCCACGCAAATGATGACCTGCAGTTTTCAGGCTTTGCGCGAGTAGTGCTGGGCTACTTAGATGATGAAAATGCTCAGTATCTTGGCTATCAAGATAAACTAAGCATCGACAATCAAAGCTTAATTGGCTTACAAGCAGATTATCAATTTTCGGATAAACTCGCTTTAACTGGCCAGTTTATTGGCCATACCGGCAAACAAAAAAAATCTGGGCTAGAGTGGCTTTATCTTACTTATCAAGCGCACCGCTCATTTCAACTAAAAATTGGAAAACAACGCACTCCATTTTTTAATTACAGTGACTCCATAGACGTTGGTTTTGCTTACCCTTGGGTGACGTTGCCGCAACAGGTTTACAACTCAATTTTCTTTTCTACTTTTGATGGTGTTTTAGCCAACTATCAATGGTCGAATCAATCCTTAGTATTAGATATTGAAGGTTATTGGGGAAACTTTAACGATAAAATTTATGCGGGAAATATGAGTGTTGGCTCTAATGTAGAAGACCTACATGGAGCCATTCTAAAATTAAATGTCGATAATTGGGAGTTTCGCAGCGCTTATCACACTGCCGATGCCGATATAATAGTGGATGAACTACGCAATTTTAGCCAAATATTAACTCAGTACGGCTATGTGAAAAGTGCGGCAGCGTTAAATACTAAAGGCTGGGCAAAGTTTTATCAGGCTTCGGCCAATTACGAAAATTTACACTATTTTTTTCGCAGTGAATTTACCCGCACTCGCACACAAGCCCCTTCTATTCCTGCTATTGATAGTTTTTACCTAGCGCTAGGTTACAACCATGCACCATTTTCTAGCTACCTTTCATTTGCTAAAAGTGAAGGGGAATTTGTCATGCCACCTAATGAAATTCCAACTGGCTTTGACCCGCAATTAGACGCTTTAGCTGATGCTTATCAAAATTTAAGCCAATTCCCCTATGAAAGCTCTGAGAGCATCACTTTGGGCACTAGGTATGACTGGCGCGCGAATGTGGCACTTAAAGCCGAGGTAACTTTTACTCAACAACAACCAGATAATCGAACGGTTGCACCTAATGCTTCCTTTAAAACCATAGCGCTCTATCAGTTTGCCTTAGAGTGGGTGTTTTGATGAAAAGCATGTGGTTTTGTTTAATGTTAATAATTGGTGCGGCTCCAGCCCTGGCATCAGATGAAGTATGGGTTATCGCAAACCTTGAAAACAAAGCAACTAACCTAAGCCGCCAAGAAATTCGTAATTTATTTATGGGTGATGCCCTAACTTATAATTTAACTGCCGTAGCTTTGCCGCCACAACACCTTACCCGGGTACTATTTAATACTAAAGTGATTGGCTTAACCGAATCTAGGATCCAATCATATTGGGCGCAAATGCGCTTTTCGGGAAGAAAAAAACCACCTTTAGAATTAGCCAATGAAGTATCAATCTTAGAATACATACAAGCCAATCCTGGCACTGTAGGTTATGTGTCGGCGCAAACACCTATTCCCGAGCAGTTAACTGTTTTGTTTCGAAGCCAGTAATCGAGTTTTATCTTTAATTAAGTCGGGCAAACTTTGTGGTTTAGAGTACAAATAGCCTTGTAGTTGATGACAACCATTTTGAATTAAAAACTCGGCCTGCTCACGGGTTTCAACCCCTTCAGCACAAATTTGTAAATTGAGTTGCTTAGCCATTTCAATGATGGTTTTGGTGATTAAGGTACTGCGTTTAGATAGATTTAAATTATCTACAAACTGCTTGTCTATCTTTAAGGTGTTTAAGTTAATTTGTGTGAGATAACTTAAAGAAGAGTAACCCGTACCAAAATCATCTAAGGCCACAGTAGAGCCCATGGTTCTTAATTGACTTAAAAACTTGTTGGCTGTTTCAAAGTTTTCCAGATAAGCCGACTCTGTCACCTCAAACTCTACCTTAGTCGGGTCGATTTTATACTCAATAAACAAAGACTTAATAAAACTAACAAGGGTTGGGCTTTTAATATCATGGGCTGATAAATTAACTGATACAGAAATAGTATTGTTGTGCAGCTCGCTTATAGAGGCAAAGTCTCTGCACACTGATTGTAAAACCCATTTTGTGACATCAAGAATTTTACCGCTTTGTTCAGCAATAGGGATAAATTCTGCCGGTGACACAAAACCTAAAGCTTGGCTATTCCACCTGATTAAGGCTTCGTAACTCACTACTTTTTCATTTGGGCAAACCTTAGCTTGATAAAACAAACTAAATTCATCTTGCTTAATGGCGTTGATAATAGAGTTAGCAATACTGAGTTTGCGTTTGTTGTCTTCCATCATTTCAGGAATAAACACAGTATGTGTACTGTTCTCTATCATTTTTGAACGGTACATAGCTAAGTCGGCGTTACTTATAAACTCACTTAAATTAAAGTTAGAGTCATCTGCCTTGGCGATACCAATACTTATGCCTACTTGTACTTCCCAGCTATTAATTTCAAAAGGCTTGCTTAGGCCTTTTACTAAACGTTCGGCAATTTCGTAAAGCATTAATTCGTTAGGTTCGTTGTGCAATAAAATCAAAAATTCATCACCACCTAGGCGCGAAATCAAGTCACCTTCTCGTAAAAAGGTTTTGGCTCTTTGACACACTTTAATTAACAGTTGATCGCCTGCCTCATGCCCAAAAGAATCGTTAACACTCTTAAACCCATCTAGGTCAAAATACATTAACACTAAGTTTTGGCCATTTCGTTCAGCTTTAGCTAGCTCCACCCTAAGGGTTTCCATAAAAAACTGGCGATTAGGTAAGCCGGTTAACGCATCAAAATTGGCCAGCCTTTCCATAGTGGTTTGTTGCGCTTTTAACTGCTGGGTATAAGCCCGATTTTTTTCTGTTTCTTGGCTGATGGTGTCCATCATAAGGTTAATATTCTGGCTCAGATCGGCGACTTCTTTTTTCCCTTTAATATCAATTCGTAATGAATAATCTTGGGTATTCCTAATTTTTTGCGCCAACTTAGACAGTTGATCTAAGGGCATAAACAAACGTTGCTGAATTAACACCGACAAAGCTATCACCAATAACACTACCAAAATGGCAAAGGGTAATACCTGGCGTAACAAACTCGCTTTACTTTGCTCAAGCGGGCCTTGAGAGTCGTTGACAATTAATAAATAGCCCAAAGGTAAACGTAGGTCGCCAATGAGTTTAAGGGCAATTAATTCTTGTTGATCGATGAATACCCCAGGCGGGTACTTTTTATACGAGGCTATTTTTTGAGTGATTTTGGTCATATCTGCGGCAAAGGTATTGCCGTAATAGATTTCTATTGGATGCCAATTTTGGTTAAACACCACAGAAAATTTAACGTTTTCGTAATTATCTAAGCGCAGCAACAAGGTAGAAATTTCAAAGGAATCGGGGGTAGAGGCTAAAAATGGCACTAAGTCACTGGCCATGTTCTCTGACAGACCATCTAAATCACTTTTGGCAGATTCTCGATAAAGATTTTCATGCTCTTGGATAGAAAAATACAACACTGCACTACAGACTAGTAGAATACTAAAAGCCGTTAGAGAGGTAATGGTATTTTTGATGGTTTTAAATAGCATGTTTGTAGCCTAACACATATTTATCGAGTAATAACTTGGACTTAAGTCTACAGTCTAGGCTTAAATGCCAAGGAGTATAGATTTATTTTAGGCACAAAAAAAGGCGCTAATATAGCGCCCTTTTTAAGTCTGTTTAGACCAACAAAAGTTTTACTTTTTCTTAAGACCAGCAAAACGTTTGTTGAATTTATCAACACGACCACCAGTATCAACGTTACGTTGCTTACCAGTATAGAAAGGGTGACAAGCTGAACATACGTCTAGGTTGATGTCTTTTTTCAAAGTAGAACGTACTTTGATAACATTACCGCAAGAACAGTTTGCAGTCATTTCTTGATAATCAGGATGGATATCTTGTTTCATGGGTCACCTTATTCGTCAGGCCGCATCGCTATTCAACCCGAAGTTGAACACCATACGAAAATTAATTAAAAAGTTTTGTGGTTCGGCTCTAAGAGCTTGCCGCAAAGTGGCGCGCATATTAATGTAACAGGCTTAGGCGATCAAGGCTTTTGTTGCTTTTATCGCCATAAATCACATTTTATTCTTAATTCATGCTTTAAGTGCATGGGGAGCTACCAGACAATTTAATGAGCATACTTCGCATTGCCCTGCCCGTACCTAAACGCCAGCTATTCGACTATTTATACGACGGCCCTGCTATTCAACCTGGAGTTAGGGTAGTGGTACCTTTTGGTCCACGTAAAGTCATAGGTATAGTGTGGGAAGTCAGCGAACACTCGGTTTGGGAAAAGGCCAAACTTAAAAAAGTTGAATCTATAGTTGATGAACAGCCAATATTTGACGCGGTTCTACTCAAGCTCTGTGCTTGGCTAGCCCAATATTACAAACATCCTATAGGGGATGTGGTGCAAACCGCCTTGCCTGTAGCACTAAGAAAGGGGCAATCTGCCGAGCCAAAGCCTATAGCCTATTGGGTTATCTCGCCTCAAGGAGAAGCTGTTGACCTAGCTAGTTTTAAGCGTGCTCCTAAACAACTTGCCTTACTAAAAGCCTTGGCTCAGCAACCTTTAAGCAAAACCCAAGTTAACTCGGAATTTGGTGCAGCTACAGTTAAAGCTTTAGTCAATAAAGGCTTAATTGAACAACTTGATAAAGCACCAGCTAACCAAACAGATTGGCATCAACAATTAAATATACAAAACAAACCGCAAGCCAATGTAGAACAAGCTCTGGCCATTAGTAGTATTGAAGCCAAGCTCGAACAATACAGTTGTTTTTTATTAGATGGCATTACCGGCAGTGGTAAAACCGAAGTGTATTTACAAGCCATAGAGACGGTTTTAAAGCAGGGCAAACAAGTGCTTATTTTGGTGCCCGAAATTGGTTTAACCCCGCAAACAGTTAACCGCTTTAAGCTACGCTTTGGCATTGATGTGGGGGTGTTACATTCAGCCCTAAACGACCACGAACGCTTACAGGTTTGGCAACAAAGTCGCGCTGGTCAGTTAGGCATTATCATAGGTACCCGTTCAGCCATTTTTAGCCCTATGTTAAAACCAGGCTTGTTGATAGTGGATGAAGAGCACGATTCATCGTACAAACAACAAGATGGACTGCGCTACCACGCACGTGACCTTGCCGCAGTACGCGCCCAACAAGAAAACATTCCATTGGTGTTAGGCTCGGCCACACCTGCCCTAGAGTCGGTGAACAATGCCGTGTCTGGCAAATATCAACAACTCAAATTATCGCAACGAGCGGGTAATGCTGCTGTGGCAAGCCAGCATGTGTTTGATATTCGCCAACAAAGCCTAAAATTTGGTTTAGCCCAAGGCATGTTAGATAGAATTAAAATGCACCTAGAGCAAGGTAGCCAAGTCATGCTTTTTATTAACAGACGAGGTTATGCACCGGCTTTAGTTTGTCATCAGTGTGGGCATGTAGAGCAATGTAAGCGCTGTGAAAAGCCCTACACTTTGCACAAACAATTGTACAAATTACAATGCCATTTTTGTAGCTCAGCCAAAGCCATTCCTAAATCTTGCCAGCAATGCCATGCGCAAGAACTTACCTCTATGGGAGTCGGCACTGAGCAACTTGAACAAGGATTAGCCGAGTATTTCCCTAACTACAGCAGCATTCGCATCGACAGTGACAGTGCCCGAGGCAAAAACAAGCTAAATAAAATGCTCGATAGCATTAACAATAACGAACACCAAATATTAATTGGCACTCAAATTTTATCTAAAGGCCATCATTTTCCTAATGTGACCCTGGTATTAATTTTAGATGTAGATGGCGCACTGTTTAGCGCAGATTTTCGAGCCGCAGAACATTTGGCACAATTAATTACCCAACTTGCTGGACGCGCAGGACGTGCCGAAAAACCCGGCGAAATGTGGTTACAAACTCATGATCCAGGTCACCCCTTGTTACAAGACCTAATTAACAATGGCTATGGGCATTTTGCTCAATATGCTCTGTTAGAAAGGCAATATGCTTCGTTGCCTCCTTTTAGCCATCAGGCGTTATTTAAAGCTCAATCTATCAGTGCTAAAAGTGCCCATGAGTTTTTACAGCAAGTAGCAGAGTTGTTTAACCACCAACAATGTGTCAGCCTGATTGGGCCTATCCCAGCACTCATGGAAAAACGCCAAGGACAGTTTCGCATGCAGTTAATTTTGCAAAGTAATCAGCGCAGTCGTTTGCAACATTTGCTGGCACAGCAGATTGCTCAAATCGAAGCATTACCTTTAGCTACTAAGGTGCGTTGGTCGTTAGATATTGATCCGCAAGATTTTAGTTGAGGAAAACTCTCACGCAGGTAAAATCAGCTGCCCTTGTTAAAAGCAGTTGACCGGACAATAACACCAATATGGCTCAAAAAGATTATGTGGCCCGAGGCCGCAGTAAAAAAACCGCCCCTCCTCCACCTAAACCTAAATTACCCTGGGTGCGTATTGTCATAACTTTGGCATTGCTAGCAGGCTTCGCTTATTTTTTATGGTCTATTAGTGGTCAGGCGAGCGACCCTGCAACCGATGAGCCCATAGTTAAATCCGAGGCAAGCACACAAAAGACCCCACAAAATCCTTTGCCAGAGATCCCAGAAGAAGAATGGGAATTCATCAAAACCTTGCCAGAATACACAGTAGAAATTGAGCAAAAACAACAAGATGCCCCCACTGTTAGGCGATTAATGCAGTGCGGTTCGTTTAGAACAGAAAACCAAGCCTTAGAGTTAAAAGCCAAAATAGCCTTCCAAGGCTTAGAAGCCCAAGTACGTTCAAGCCAAGGTTCGAGTGGGCTATGGTATCGGGTTATTTTAGGCCCGTACGACAGTATTCGCGTGGCAGAAAAAGATCGCCACACACTACAACGCGCCCGTATTAACGGTTGTAAAATTTGGAATTGGAACCTGTAACACAAACTAAAATACTGGTTTAACACAAGACTTTTGCTTGAAAAAGTCTTAATGCTCCCCACATATTATCCATCCAGCGGTGATTGTCTTTTTTATGAAGATAATCACCCACTACTAGCCCCGACAACTATGCTTATTTGTTAAATTAGTTGTCTTAGCAGATTGAAGGAATTTTCGTGACTACTATTGTATCTGTGCGCCGCAATAATCAAGTGGTAATAGCCGGTGATGGCCAAGTATCACTTGGCAATACGGTAATGAAAGGCAATGCCAAAAAAGTCAGACGCCTATACAACAACAAAGTATTGGCTGGCTTTGCAGGGGGCACCGCCGACGCCTTCACTTTATTTGAACGTTTTGAATCTAAACTTGAGATCCATCAAGGCAATTTAACTCGTGCCGCAGTAGAGCTAGCCAAAGACTGGCGTACAGACCGTATGCTACGCAAGCTTGAAGCGCTGTTAGCGGTAGCCGATGAAACCGCGTCATTTATTATTACTGGTAACGGCGACGTGGTGCAGCCAGAAAATGATCTAATTGCGATTGGATCTGGCGGTAACTTTGCACAAGCAGCAGCTATGGCACTGTTAGACAATACAGAGTTAACGGCCAAAGAAATTGCCGAAAAAAGCTTAACTATTGCGGCTGATATTTGTGTATTTAGTAACCACAATCAAACCATTGAAACTATCGATTATTAGTTCACCCAAGATACACCAAGCCAAATTGCTATTGCTTGGTTAATTGACCCAATTTAAAAGGTTTTTACTATGTCAGAAATGACCCCAAGAGAAATTGTCCACGAATTGGATAGACATATTATTGGCCAGCAAGACGCCAAACGCGCAGTATCTATTGCGTTACGAAATCGCTGGCGCAGAATGCAACTTGTGCCAGAGTTGCGCCAAGAAGTCACACCCAAAAATATTTTAATGATAGGCCCAACAGGTGTAGGTAAAACCGAAATTGCCCGCCGTTTAGCCAAACTTGCCAATGCACCTTTTATTAAGGTAGAGGCCACTAAATTTACCGAGGTGGGTTATGTGGGTAAAGAAGTGGAAACTATTATTCGTGACTTGGCCGACATCGCAGTAAAAATGACCAAAGAACAAGCCACTAATAAGGTTAAATTCCGCGCCGAAGAAGCCGCCGAAGAACGTATTTTAGATGCCTTGTTGCCGCCGCCAGAAAACGCCTTTGGTGAAAAAGAAGAACATCAAGACAAAGGTACAAGACAAGTTTTCCGTAAAAAATTACGTGAAGGCCAACTAGACGATAAAGAAATCGAGCTAGATGTTGCTGCCCCACAAGTAGGGGTAGAAATTATGGCACCTCCAGGTATGGAAGAAATGACCAACCAATTGCAGGGCATGTTTCAAAACTTATCTGGCAAAGAAAAGAAAAAGAAAAAGTTAAAAGTCAAAGAAGCCATGAAATTACTGACTGAAGAAGAAGCCAGTAAGTTGGTGAATCAAGAAGATCTCAAACAAACTGCCATAGAATCGTTAGAGCAAAACGGCATAGTCTTTATTGATGAAATTGATAAAATTTGTAAACGTGAAGGAACCACCAGCGGCGGTGATGTGTCTCGCGAAGGGGTACAACGCGATTTATTACCTTTAGTCGAAGGCTCAACGGTTTCTACTAAGCATGGCATGGTGAAAACCGATCATATTTTGTTTATTGCCTCGGGCGCGTTTCAGATGAGCAAACCTTCAGATCTAATTCCAGAACTACAAGGCCGCTTGCCCATACGCGTTGAATTAAATGCCTTAAGCGCTCACGACTTTGTACGCATTTTAACAGAGCCTAATGCCTCGTTAACCGAGCAATACATAGCTTTGTTAAACACTGAAGGGGTAACAGTTAAGTTTACCGATGATGGAATAGAACGCATAGCGCAAGCCGCATGGCAGGTAAACGAACGCACTGAAAACATTGGTGCAAGGCGTTTACATACTGTGATGGAAAAACTAATGGAAGAGATATCCTACGACGCTTCTGAGAAAAACGGCGAATCATTAACTGTAGATGCCAAATACGTTAACGATCATCTAGAAATGTTAGTAGATGACGAAGACCTAAGCCGCTTTATTCTTTAACACCAGCAAATGGTTACGCCCATACCAAAGCAATTTGTATGGGCACAATCTAAGTATCTACCAAGCTAAATACAAACACTGACTTAAAAAAGGGCGCTAAATGGCGCCCTTTTTATATCTCTGTTTTAACTAATAAATGTAAATATTCGTCATTGTATAGGGCTTAATTAAACTTTAAGACTCGGCTTATTCCTGTGCTTGATTAGCTCGACACCTAAAATTAATCAAATACACAATAAAGGCATCGGCACTTAAATGAATAACGGCTGCAATTAAAGGTCCCAAGCCAGTATCACTTGCCAACCTAGATAAAAATGGGTCTTGGTTTTTTGCAATATAAGAAAGCTGCTCTGTGGCCGCTTGAAGCAAACTGTACTCTTGATAAATGGCCGATAAATTTGTCACCACAAAAGCACTAAACAAACCAATAATGACTTTACGTTTAGTTTCGTTCCACACTGTTTTTGACGAAAAAACCCAGCCAATTAAAAACACACAAGCGGTGACATAAAAATTCCATAAAAAGCCAACTTGCTGCCTAATAGTTAAAATAGCTGTCACTAAGTCTGCTTCGTTCATCATTCTTCCTTGTTGGTTAAGCCAAGCACAATTAAAAAACCAAAACTAACCATACGCCTAAACAATTAAGTGTCAATTATTGGGCTAGCTTTGCAGTGAGTGAAAAAAATAATACCGCCCCCTCCTGTAACTAACATGGTTAACAAATATCTGAATTTTTGTTTAGCTGGCGCCAAGCTTAAAAATGTCAGCTTTCTTTACAGTTTGATAAATATATGATTTGTACTTTTATGTAGTTTATTGATTTAGTTAAAAATTAACGCACTGGAATGAATTTTGCTTGAATTAACTAATCAAACCAAATATATAGCTGTGCCTTATACATTTAGTCTTGGTTTTTAGGCGCACTTTGTTGTTATTAGGGGAAATCAATTGAAATTTAATTCAGTCTTTAAGTTAATTACTGTTACCGCCACGCTAAGTTTTAGCACACCTTTATTTGCCAACCTTGTTGGTCTAACTGGTGAAGGTTTAGGGTTTTCAACGGTGCAGCCTTCGGTAGCATTAACCCCCATTATTCGCGTAGCAGGTGATATTGAGCACCTTGGAGAAGTAAAATGGTTTGCCGGTGTTTACGCCCCTGCTGGGTTTGCTATTGCAGATGGTCAAGAGCAATCAATTGCAAGTAATGCAGAGTTATTTTCGAAGCTTGGTACCACTTATGGTGGTGATGGCCAAACCACTTTCGCTTTACCAAACTTGCAAGGTAGAAGTATTGTAGGAGTCAGCGACTCAATTGAACTTGGTCAGCAATTAGGCAGTGAAACCGTTAGCTTAGACCAAAGCAATCTTCCCTCACACAACCATACAACTGCTTCAGGCCCCACTACAGAAACCGGCGAAAATGCTGCCTATAACAATATGCAACCAGGGTTAGGGTTAAATGTTAGCATTCACACTCAAGGTCGTTATCCACACCCAACAAGTCCTTTCACTACCAACACTGTAGATGAACCCGTTATTGGTTTTGTTTCTATGCAAGCTTCAGACAATAACAATAGAGGTGGTGAAATGCCTGCAGACGGGACAACTTTGCCGATAGATCAAAACACAGCTTTATATTCTATTACGCTAGATAGCTTTGGTGGCGATGGTCGAACAAACTTTGAACTACCAGATATTCGTGATTCTATAGTGGTGGGCAGTGGGACTGGTACTGATTTAACCAATCGAGAGCTTGGCCAAACCAGTGGCAACAACCAAGAAATCTTATCTGAAAATGAAATGCCTAGCCACACTCATGAAAATCCCCCGAATGGCGAGACTGGGGCAACAGGTAGTGGCGTATTTGAAAATAATTTACAACAAGAAGTGACGCTTAATTATTTAATTGCTGTAGAAGGGAATTACCCTGCTACACCCGGTTCTTCATATAGTTCATTCTTGGGTGAAATAAGTTTATTTGCTGGCAATTATGCACCTCATGGATTTATGCAAGCACATGGTCAGTTATTAAATATTTCGGGCAATCACGCTTTATTTAGCCTTTTAGGTACAAACTTTGGTGGCGATGGGCGATACACTTTTGCTTTACCTGACCTAAGAGGTCGTACTGCAATTGGAGCTGGCTCAGGTACTGGACTAACTTCTTACTCTGTAGGGCAAAAAACTGGAACCGAATTGATTCAGTTAAATGTGAACAATTTACCGGCACATTCTCATCAGGTTCAAGTAGTAACAGCAAACCCCGTTTCTGCACCTAACGCACTTTGGTTAATGCTTATAGCAACAGCTGGACTAGTGCTGCTAAGTAGACGGGCTAACTAAATATATTTTAAGCGTCCAATAGGTGATTTAACTTTGGTTTAAAGCATGCCGCTTATATTAAGCGGCATTTTTATATGAGTGATAGCAACTAGGATTACCATAAATTTAGGCCCGCTTATTGAGACAAAAACAATTTAATTCTGTACTAAAGCCCAACCATTAAGAATAAAAATTACTTCACCCTTTAAGTTAAAAACTAAGATAAATTTGATTTTTGTTTAAATTTGCCGCTAAGTAGATTGTAATTAAAATTAAGGTGCATTAATAATTCCCTTAGTTTCAGCAATTTAAGTAGAGAATACCTATGAATATGCGCGCCAAACTTATCATTGCCTTCGCTTTAACCGTGATTTTGCCGGTTTTGGTCATTTCTATTATTAGTGTCACTCAGACACATTCGCGCTCAACCGAAAATTTTATCTATAAAACCCAACAAGAAATTCGCCAAATAGATAACGGCTTTCAATTGTTTTTCAAACAAGTAAAAAACAACGCTTTGTTTTTGTCGAACAATAAATTAGTCAAACAAATGCCAGCCAACACGCAAAATTACCTTGGCCCCGAAAAAATGATCGACCCACATAATGATTCGCCAGCTGAAGGGGCAATATTCGATTTATACACTGAGTTTGGTAAAGCTCACGAAGAGCTGCTGTATGTGTATATGGGCACCGAAAATGGCGGCTTTATTCAATACCCAGCCGAACCATTAGGCGGCTATGATCCTCGCGAACGCCCATGGTACAAACTTGCTAAAAACAATCCCAATAGCCCAATGATAACCAGTGCTTATCAAGGGGTAACAGGCGGCCCTATGGTGTCGGCAGTATCTGTGATAAAAAACCATGCAGACCAACTTATTGGCGTACAGTCAATGGACGTGACCTTAACCACACTCACTAACATTTTATCTGGCATTCGTTTAGGTAAAACTGGGTATTTAATGCTCATAGACGAAACCAATACAATTTTGGCCGATGCCAAAAACAGCAAAAATAACTTTAAAAAAGTTAATCAACTTGCATCACCTTTATTTGCAGAATTAGCCAAACACCAGCAAGACACTAACTTTCATACCAACCATCAAGGCCGAGAAATTGTGGTTACCACCTACACCTCAAAAGAGTTAGGCTGGCGTTTTGTAGGCATTATTGATAAAAGCGAAATATTGGCCCCTGTATACAACATGGCCGTCACTATTATTATTATTGCCTTATTAATGATGGCAATATTTGTGGCGGTAAGTATTTTATTAGCTAATCGTATAGTGTTGCCCATCAGTAAAGTGGCCGATGGATTAAGAGACATAGCCAAAGGCAAAGGCGACTTAACTCGCCGTTTAGACGTAACAGGCAAAGACGAAATAAGCCAATTGGCTCAATGGTTTAATCAGTTTTTAGATTCGATTGAACACTTAGTGGTAGATATTAAAACCCGGGCCATCACCTTAAACGAATCGGCTTCGTACTCTAGTCAACTTATTGGTGAAATTAAATCTGCCAGTCATAAACAAGAAGTTTCCATAACCAAAGCCAGTGACATAACCGGCAAATTAACACTTACCTCTAAAGATGTGACTGAAGATTGCCAATCTACTTTAGACTCTGTGTTAGTAACAGATGACCACACTGAACAGGGTAATCAAATCATTAGCACCACGGTAAACGAAGTAACCGAGCTTAGCCAAAGTTTGACCGAGTCGGCAAAAGACATGCATTTGCTCGAACAAGAAAGTGAAAATATCACCAAAATTCTTGATGTGATAAGAGCGATTGCCGAACAAACTAATTTGTTGGCATTAAATGCCGCAATAGAAGCAGCCAGAGCGGGTGAACAAGGCCGTGGATTTGCCGTGGTTGCAGATGAAGTAAGAAGCTTAGCGCAAAGATCTCGCGAGTCTACCGAAGAAATCGATAGTGTGCTTAATAACCTGATTCAACAAAACCGTCAGGTATCACAAAAAATGCATGCCTGTGCTGAGCGCTCTAAACAAACTCTTGAACAAACCGAACGCGCCCATTTGTCTTTTGACCAAATACGCATGTCGATAGAACAAATTAAAGCCAAAGTAGCCCATATAGCCGCTGCAGCCGATCAACAAAATAGCTCTGCCGATGAGCTAAATAGTAATATTTCGGGTATTAACGATTCGGCAAAAGGCATTGCCTCCTCTTCTGATTCATTAGCAGCAGGCTCAGATGATTTATTGATTTTATCAGCCGAACTGAATGACTTAGTCGGCCGCTTTAAAGTAGATAAAAATATTAGCTAAAAGCTTGGGATAGGACACAGTTTAAATTAGCTTAAGCGGCTCACATATGAGCTTACAGTTTCGATTAATAGGTTTGGGGTTCATCTGGTAGGCAGCTAAAAATGAGAAGAGGTCAAACGCCTTGGCTAAGGCGTATGATAAGTTCACTAAGAAAGCGGTCGTTGCCCCCTCCCGTTTATCCCCCGTCATTCCTTCGGAGGAAGGAATCTCCTGCAACATCTGTGAAGTCAAAAATGTATGTTATTTCCAGAGTTAAAATGGATTAAAGCTCACACCTATCATACTGATTTACAGAACTTAAATTGCCTGTACGGTAATTATTAGTGGGTTCCCTCCTCCGAGGGAATGACGTGTAATATCTTCAATATCTGCGCCATCGGCGAGATGTAATATCTTAGATATCCTCACCGTCAGCTATCTGCTAGCTAGAACCATTATTTAAACAATCAGGAGATGCCCCTAAAAACACCTAGCCGAGATTCCCAATCGAGCTGGGAATGACGGTTGACCTCACTGCACATTTGCGATTGTCAGATTTGATTAAATTCTGTTGTTCGAGTTAAGACTTATTCAGCTCAAGCGTTCTAACTGGCCCTTACGCTTTACTATGTTTTTGTAATCCCACTGAATATTACGTGACTCGGCTAACCACTGGCCTAGTTGCTCAATGTTGACCTGTTCAATTGAGGTATACCTAAGCTCTGCCGCTTTAAAACGTCCGGTTTTTTCTAACCCTGGCGTTAAAAAAGACTGGCCGCTCCAAAACAGTATTCGCACACAGTTTTTAAGTTTTCCATAACCCACAATGGGGTTGCCGGCAATAAACCACACTGGGTGGGCATGCCAAAATTTACTTTCTGCCTCTGGCAAATGGGTTTCTATGGTTTGAGCAAGTAAATCACAAATTTTGCGCTCAAGCTCGGCTTGCTTTTGGTTATAGGCTTTTGAGTCACTGTGCATATGTTATTTATCCTTAAGTGTTCAAAACCTTTGACCATACTGCCGACCAACGCTGCGTTTTTTCTGTGGGCGATAAGGTTTTAGGGCTTACTTCTACTGCGGGAAGCAAGTTGTGTTGGCTTAAAAAAAGTTGCTGAGACAAAGCCCCTCTTACCTCATGAGCATTTTGATAGGTTACCCCTATTATGTCTTTGCAACCTTTACACTGCCAAAAAATTGCTTGGTTTGAGCCTTGCTTGAGTTGCTCCATCTTGGCTTTGGGGCCAAAAGAAAAGCTGCCATTTGCATCAGATAAGTAAGCCAGTTTAAGCGGCAAGCAAAAACTACAATCGCAGGCTCGAGCCTGGTAGTTTTCAATATCTGTAGGGAAAAAAGCCGCGACTTCTATCTGTTTACAGCTGCAATACAGCTTATAGTTCATAGGTTTATTCCTAAGCAGCCAAAGGTTAAATTAACAGCCAAGACTTACACCCAAACATCATCTTGAGCAAGTAGCTGACTATGGGTGTCGCCAGTGTTCACTACCCCTTTGGGCTCTATAATCATGATTTGGCATTCTTTTTCAGCCACAGGTTTATGTTCTACTCCTTTTGGCACCACAAACATTTCACCACTAGTTAAACTCACTAGTCCGTCACGAAACTCAATAGTTAAGTTACCCTCAAGCACAATAAAAACTTCGTCTGTATCTGGGTGGTTGTGCCAAACAAACTCACCTGCCACTTTAACTAGTTTAAATTGATAGTTGTTCATTTCAGCCACAACTTTAGGTGACCAGTGGTCGCTAAATTTAGACAACTTTTGTTTAAGGTTAATGGGGCTATGTGTCATTTTATATTTGCACCTTATGGCAATAAATACTTGCTCTAAGACATACTCTATCTAAAGGCTGAGTTGACTAAGTACAGGTAATTTTGTGCAGAGTGACATTCACTCTTATGTCGTTAAACATAGGATCTTCAATGTGATTTAAAAGCAGCCGATATTCCGCATTTTGGTATTTAATGATCTCTGTTCTACCCGCTCGCATGGTAAATGTTTTGATCACATCTCCTGTATTGGTTCGAACCGACAGGTCTGCTTCGGTTAGACTTAATGCCAGTATATGCAGCCTTAGTTCACCCTGAATAGATATCCACTTATTTACCTCACCTATAAAGTTTGTAAATACGATTTGAATATCACCGGTACAAGGCGTTAACTCATTATTAGTGGTATTGGCTAATGGCTGATCTAATTCGGCTTCAGCCAATTGCGCTTTTGTGTCTGGCTCAAAATTAGTGATATCAGCATTTTTACAAGAAAACAAAAAGTACTTATCTCCTCCTAGGCTAACATCATAATTTCCATTACAAGGCGGGGTAATTAACACAAACCACAGAGTTAAAATGATCACTGACAATGCGATGGCCCAAGCTATATATTTCATTGCATATTCTCCCTTTTTTAACTCTTTGCATTTAGGCTATGTTTTTGTCGAACTTATTGTGGGTGTTCAATTAAATTTAAAACTGCTTCAGAACGCTCTATTGCGCCTTCTAAGATCTCTAAACCCCGGTCTTTTATCCAATAATGCAGTGCAGCATGGCGGATCAATAAATCTTTATTGTCGCGAACTTGTTGTGCCAATTCTGCAGTTGAACGCTGAGAAAAAAGCTCAGAAGTACGCGAGTCAAACCTTAGTGCGTCAAAGTTCATATACAATACGTCTTCAGCCTGCAATATCCATTCGATGTTTGACGTAATAACCTGAGTGCCATGTTCGTAATAGGCATGCAATTCAACTAAAGCCTCTCTAAGCTTTTTATTTTGAATTATGTCGAGATTACCCGTTGATTTAAGCTCGTCGAAAGTCGATTGGCTAGGTCTAAACTTTGCAAAAAACACCCCACCCGATAGGTAATCTCTCGTGTGGCCAACCAGCTCAATATCTGTTGCAGACTGACTATCTATCGAAGCAATGAATTGGCTAAGCAAAGCACGCGTTTCTTTAGAAAAATTAGCTTCAGTGTCAAAGGTTTTAATATTCGAGCGCAATTCATCAGCAACACGCGCAAGGTAAGAGGTTTCGAGTGATTGCACACGTAAAGCATCGTTCCAATTTGAAACCTGAATACCTATGTAAACTCCAATCACAACTATGACAAAATCAATACCAACCGCAAACCAATTTTGCGCTTTAACGTGCTGGGTAAGACGGCGTAATAACATTGCTTTAAAGTCCAATTTATTCACGTTCAACCAACAGAACGCGAAATTAAAGTCGCTAAGAGTCTAGCCTTTAATTGCCAATTTGCATGCTTAAACCAGCTATCAATCAGATTGGCTGTTATTAAACCCTGCAATAAAAAACTCTACTTTTCCACAAGACTTGCAGGCGTACATGTTTAAGTCTTGTTTATTCACAAAAAACTCACCTAGTTCGCCTAACACGCCCCAACGTGTTCCTTCGTGAAAGTTTTTAGTACCAATAAAAGTGAGGGCAGATTGACATCGAATACACTCATGCACTGAATTTTTAGGCGATGGCTCTGGCTCTGATGCGCCTTTTACACAATTGCAATGCCAACATATCTCAAACGCATCATCGTCAATGGTTGTTTGACAGTTTTGACATTTCCACGACATAGCTTCTCTCCTTGATTGTTTTTTATAAGCTTGTTAGCTCTTTATTATTTTTACCTACAGGCGCTGTCAAAACAGCCTAGCTAAATTTACTTTTAGCAATATAAAAACATGGCAATGGCAAAAAACTAATAAAAACCAACAACCCCACAAAAACTAGGTAGCCAATAATTTGCAAATAAAGAAAAATAGCGCACAGCAAAATAAGCAAACCGGTAATGCTGATGCTGTTACCTATAAACTGGCAAAAGCCATTGGGATCTTTGAGTTTTGAGTGGTCTACGCCGTTTATCCAATGCAGTTTGTTTTTAACTGAAATAATCAGGCCAAAAATAAGCAACGGCAAAGCGCCGGTAAACACAGTAGCAATAAACACAATTTGCAATTCGTTCATGTAAAAACCTGATAAGGGCCTAACCCTTTGCTAATAGGCAAAAGCAAAGCTGGTTAGCAGCCAAATTAGTAAAAAGTTAGATGAATTACTCTGTAGAACTGTATTTGGAAAATGGCAACCATTGTTTATACACACCTACTACAGACACAATAGCAGCCAATAAAATTGACAATAAAGCCGCATCCTTGTTTTCGATAATAGTGTTGCCAGAAAGCCCACCTATTAGCCCCAATACAAAACCAAAGGTTAGTGACAACACCACAAACCAAATTAAAACCTTAATGGCATTATTCATTTATATTCTCCTTAATATTATGAGTAGGCGATTAATCTAACGCCATATGAATTAAAGGAAAGGGATTCCCTGTCCATCTAAAGGCGACCGTCCTACGGGCTTAAATCCGCATTTTTCATAAAAGCCAATTGCACTTGGGTTTTGTTCATTAACATCAACTTTAACAGCAGATTGATTAGCCACCGCATGCTGAATAAGCAACTTTCCAATACCTAGGCCACGCAATTCTGGCTCAATAAAAAGCATTTCAATGTTGCCGCCAGAAACACCAATAAATCCAACAATACTATTGTTTGGCTTTTTCGCAACGCTTAAATCCACAGCGTCAAAGTAGTGTTCTAAAATCAAAGGTTTGAGCTCGTTAATATTTTCTTCGGGCAGAAAGTTATGGGTAGCCCTAACAGAACGTTCCCATATTTCTATTAATACCGAATAGTCATTTTTTGAAGCTTTGCTGATTTTCACATTCAGTCCAATACTCTAATTTTAAATTCATTTAGTTTGAGGGGCATCTAGCACACCGATAGCCAGCTTTACTGGAAAACCTTAATGATTTAATTAGGTATTAATAAGCCACTTTAGCTTTATTTTTGAGTTTATCTTTAAATACGGGGTAAAGGTTATAGGTTGGATAAAACTCAACAGTAAATGCTTTCCATGCTGTTTTTTCTACAGCTAGATTAACTTCACGCAACTTATTAGCCGGAACTTCCAAAGTAACCACTTGCCCAATTCCCATCATTACGTACCAACTTACAACTTTCACGCCTTTAGGAGGGAAAGTTTCAAAAAATTTTTGTTCTTCTAAAATCGTCTGAAATTCTTGAAAATTATTACTTTGGTTGTGCTTCAAAAAAAACCGTCAGCAAAATTGAATTATCAGGTTGAGTATTGGGGTTTGGTTCAGCTAAAGCTGAAATGCAAACTACAGACAAAACCAATAATATAGATAACTTGTACATGGAATACTCCTTTTTTATGGTTAACGCTATTCGAATTGGCAGATTACAATTTGCTTAATTTGTCGTATGCATAGCAAGCAGTTACTTTTATATTTAGGGCTGCTTGTTAGGTTAGGGTTAAAACTTGATATGCGAACTTACACACCATAACCCACAGCACAATACTCGACATAAAATAACTAACAAAGCGCCCCAAAACATGATTTAAAACACAATGTATTAAGCTATGAACAAAACGCAGCATAACGTAAGCCCAAGCTAGATAAACAGTAGGCATATCTACTTTATCTGATATTACAAATAAAATAGAAACCACATAAAAAATGACAGGCATTTCAAATAAATTTTTTAAATTATTAGATGGCTGATTAACTGCCTCTGGTAATAACAAATTACACTTTTCTGGGGTTGCTAGCTTTTGCGAATGAATTTTATTTTTAATTGAATAACCAATTCGCAAATAATACATGTAGCACCACACACACATGGTCAACAACATCATTACAACAACTGGTTGAATTAATAATTTCGACATGAATCTCCTTAGTCTCGCTTGAATAATGTGTACGATAGTTTGGCAATTTTTTTAGGCTTTATGCAATAAAAATCACCAAACCTATTCAAATCACCATTAATTGACTTGGTAGTTGCCCTTGAACAATCTTTGTGCACAGATGCAATCACAAGGTGTGATATATGTAGAGAATTAGATGGGTATTTGACTGAGCAAAGAGGGACAAATGGCGTATGTTTTTTAGCGTGTTTAGTGAAGGCCGCTATTTGGCTGTAACAAAGTTTAATAAAGTTGTTATGCGTTGGGTTTATCCCAAATGTTTTTCCCTGTTTTTAACTTGTAAACAAGATGAATACCAGAGAGTAAGGTGACTAAACCACAAAAAGCCCAAAAATAATCGCCTGTCCGAATCCCTTCGATTAAACCCAATATTCCAATGATAAAAATAAATATTCGACCCAACATTCTAAATCTCCACATTCTATTTTTTATACTGAGTAAAATTCCACATTTTGTTTTTGTTAGGCATCGTCCCATGTCCTCATATCATAGAGGTAAGAATTTAACTCTGAATTAGCAAGCAATGAATCAACAGTTTTAACGAAACCAGGATCAAATGCCTGCCTACCAATTACAACCCACCATTTTCTGGCTCGTTCTGTTCCAAGATGGATTGCAATCACACCGTGATACGCTTTATAAGCTCTTTCATCTAAAACGCCTTCTTGAAATTGAAACCATTCCCATTCTCTCTGACGTAAAAAAGCGATAAGAAAGAGACCTAATTTAGCTTGCTCATCTGCTGTAAGAGGCCCTTCTCTGACACTTGCATAGGTAATAGCAGGATCCGAAAGTTGCATATAAAGTTCTTGATCTTGCTGCTCGATCATCCTTTGCCGTACTTGGAGTTTTGCAAAAATGTTACCTTGACGAACCTGTGCAGCAAGGTAGAGGAGAGTAATGATTACCACAATTACACCAACTATTTGAGATATTGTGCTTATTGCTTCCCAATTCATCGAAAATTCCTATTAATGCCTAGCGCTCGCCTAACACTCAATGTTTTGGCGTGGCTTTTTGAGTTGATTGCCAAATCTATGACAACTAATTATTGTAGTAGTTAAGGCGTATGTTAGGAATTTCTCAATACTTCCTTTGAACTTGAGATAATGCTATCCAATTTTAGTGGTGTGTCTTTATACTGCTCCGACTTCCACAATCTTTCGTCTGACCAGCAATCTGCTTTAATCATGCATCGATCACCTAAATTTTGGTCAATATAATAAATCTTACTTCCAGCATTCATCCATAGGCCACAAATATGCATATCCATTTCATTAGATTTTCTCTCAGGATTCTGTTCGATAATCTTAAGATAAGCTCTGGTTTCTGTTGCAGCCTCTAAAATCAATTTGACAGCTTCCATCGTTTCATTACGACGATCCTTGCGAATAGAAAGCAATTCTTTAAGCAATTCTAGAGTGGCATTTAATCCTTTTATTATATTATCGACCATCAGTTAACCCTTTCAATTATTCCTAACGCCATTTTAAGTGACGAAATGAATGTTGGCTAAAATAAGTGACGCAGGAGCAAAAGCCAATTGTTATGTGTCCTGCTTTAACGACTTGTTATGTTTCGCACACTATAATTTTGGCGTGTAACTTTTTGGAATCTGGCTAAAAACTAATTGAGGGTTAAACTCCAACCACTCATCTTTTAAAGGTATTTCTATTCTATTGTCATCATCCGATTGAAACAATTGATCTTGACCCACTCCAGTAACAAAGGAAATAGTTGCAGGTTCAGAAAAGCTAAATTCGATCTCATCCAAGCTTGGAACAAACCAAGACATATTTCCTGCCATAATACTTATGAAATGATTTAAATCTTTCAGAACTGAGAACAACTCTCTATAGCTAACTTTTGGTTCTTTTATTGGAACAACATCGGTATAGAGGGATATTCCAGCGTCATCTTCTGATTGATTTATATTCAACATTACATTTTCTGCTTTCTCCTGGTTTAAAATAGGGAACGAAATATTACCAGCACTATCAAGTTTACCCTCTGCGATTTTCTTACCATCAAGAGTCAGCCATAATTCAATGTCTTCATAGGTTAAACTAGAGTTCTTGATCTCTACCTTAAATATACTAACAAAGTACTTTGAGTTAACTTTGTTAGTAACAAGGTCCAATACCTGATTGAACTCTTTGTATTCTAGGCGTCGCTCTTTAGAAAAAGTGTTTGTTGAAAAACACAAAATAAATAAACCAAGTAAAAGTAATGTTTTTCTCATTATCAATCTCCATATTAAGGCTTATTAAAGGCAACGCCTTTTAGCATAAGTTCCACACTTCGATTGGTTGGGGCAATTGGGATAGATAGGTATAGAAACGCCCCGTTTATGGGCGTGCGTAGTTTGCGAGTCCGTGCCAGCGTTGATTGCTGGCGTGTTCCGTTAAACGGCTTGTTTTGTGAATTAGCCACATGTTAATTTTGTTTGTTTTTTGCAGGCATTTTGTGCTTGTTCTATTGATTCTCCGCCTATACAAAAATCAAACCTCAAGGTTCTCTTTTCTGGGACAGGGTCTGAATTGGTTGAGGCAGGCACCCACTTCCATTTTTTTAGCATTTTATGCGAATGTTTACCAAGGTCCTTTTTCGGTAATGAGTTGATAACCTCAATATTTTCAGTTTTTCCTGAGTCAGAGATGTTGAAAGATAAGATAGCACAACCTATTGTTCCCGAACGGGCAAGTTCTACAGGGTATTTGGGAGTGTTTTTATTTGCACGTTCCCAAATAAAGTCATTAGTGGGGGCTAAATTGGTTACCTGCACGTCAGCGTAAATAGTATTAGTTTTACCTGCAACAGTTGCCGAGGTAATAGTAAGGACAATTGGGATTAACGTTAAAATTTTCATATACACTCCTTGTTAGAATTATTCACAAAACGCTGCATTAAGAAGCGAGTTAAGGCTACCGTTTATTTAACTGAGAAAGTCCCGGCAGCCGTTACGAGTATTCTTCAATGACATGTTAGCTGCCGCATACACTAGTAGTGATAACGACAGGATATTACCGTTAAATATGAATCAGATACCGCATACACTAAACGGTTAGTTTCATCTATCCGCCTAGACCAAAAGCCAGATAAAGTTTCTTTTAATGGCTCTGGCTTACCGATACCCTCAAATGGAGAACACTGAGTTTCACTAATTAATCTATTAATACGCTTCAAGGTCTTTTTATCTTGCCCTTGCCAATAGAAATAATCATTCCAAGCTTCATCTGTCCAAGCAAGCTGCCTAGTCATCAGTAAGCTCTCGATGCTGAACTTTACCCAAATTATAATTTTCTATTGATTTAGATAAATGCGCAGCATTAGCTGGGGATTTTAATAAATGAACTGTTTCCATTAAGCTATTGTAATGCTCCATTGACATTACAACTGCATCCTCTGCATCTCTTCGAGTTATAACGGTATAATCAACATCATTTACAACGTTATCCAAGACAGATTTCAGTCCATTGCGGGCTTCAGTAAAAGATACTATACGCATAGCTCACCTCATTAGTTGTACAGTTAATAAGACAAGTTTAACCAATTAACAATACATGTACGACATTAGGGACAACTCTTAAACTTGAAAGGCAGCTAACGCATTATTGACTTGCTAGTTGCCCTTGGCTAATCTGTGTGTACAAATGTAAACACGTGGTGTTTTATGGATACACGAATTCAATTTAGAGTCGATGAAGAAGTTAAGAAACTTGCTCAACAAATGGCTGAAAGTCAGGGCCGTACGATAAGTGTTGCATGTAGAGAGTTGACGGAGCAATTAGCCGAGCAGCAACGCCTGAAATCATCGCACGACTCTTGGTTAACCGAGCAGGTTAATCAAGCGTTTGAAAAGATGGATGCAGGAAACTCTACGTTTGTAGGTCATGAAGAAGCGAAGGTATCGATGGCGCAAAGAAAAGCAAAAATTAGGCTTCGGGATTAGTAGTGATTTATTGGGAAGAGCAGTCTCTAATTGACCGAGAAAAGATATTTGAATTTCTATACAAGTTTAATCCGATGGCAGCAGAGGCAACGGATGAAACAATAGAGGAAAAAGTTGATGGCATACTGTTTCAACCAGAGATGGGCGTAGAGCGAAAAGGGGTTAATGGGCGACTATTAATAATTCCGAACATATCAATGATAGTTTCATATTATTTTGATGGTAAAAACATTAGAGTAATGCGAGTACTTCATACAAAGCAAAAGTTTCCAGAAAAAGATGTGGGCGATTAACGCTTTGAATATGGGGATTTTAGGAGCGCTTTTTCAGCCAGTAAAATTCCCACCATGATGCACTTGTTATAACTCAATATTATCTGAAGTTAATAGTTGGCGACTATTTCGTAAGGTTAGTATTTTAATCTCACTTTCAATTTTGTAGATAATGCGATAATTACCAAAAACCACTTCTCGATAGTTTGAGCCTAACAATTCTGGCACCACTCGACCTAATTCAGGTTGAGTAGCTAATAAGTCTGCATGATCAAAAATGTCATTAACCCATTTAAAAGCCGCTGAAGGTTTATCAAGTGCAATATACTTTGCCGCGGCTTCTAGTTTTTCTAATGCTAAAGGAGACCAAATTACCTTCAACGATCGATGCTCTGCAAAATTCGTTCTCTAGCATCTGAGTTAGAAACACCTAACCCCGCAGAAAGTTGGGCTTCCGCTTTTTGTACTTCTTCAAGTAATTCAATCTTTTCTTGCATTGATTCATACTCAGCAACACCTAAAACAACAGCGACACCTTTCCCTCTTTGGGTTATAACAATAGGTCGTCTAGTCTCATTAACTTGACGTATAAAAGCAGCTGCACCAGCTCTAAAGTCCGACAGTGGTTGTATATCCTGATCAAAATGAAGCCTACTCATAACTATACCTTTAGTTGTACTCTGTATGGTACAAAGTATAGTTAAAAGCTGCTTGCAGCACAACGCTTGGTTTTTGAGTTATAACGCCCGCCTAACACGCAATGTGTTGGCGTGGCTTTTGCGTTGTTTGCCAAAACTATGACAACTAATCATTGTCGTAGTTGAGGTGCTTGTTATATTCCTTTACGCGATTGCAAAGTCAATTTGATGAACTCTAGCTAAGTTTACATTATGCTTTGCTTGCCAAAGATCATAATTATCTTGCATCGATAACCAACTTTCAGGGCTACGGCCTAGTGCTTTCGATAGTCGTAAAGCCATTTCCGGAGTAACAGCACTTTTAGCTTTTAAGATACGGCTTAAAGTTGAAGGAGAAACATCTAATTGTTTTGCAACAAATCGACAACTATAGCCAAATGGTTCCATATAAACATCGGAAATAAATTCACCCGGATGCGGTGGATTATGCATATTCATTAGTGATAATCCTCATAATTTAAAATAAAAGCATTGCCATCTTTAAATTCGAATGTGACTCGCCAATTACCATTTACAGTAATAGACCAAATTCCATCTCGTTTACCTTTTAAGGCATGTAACTTAAACCCAGGTAAGTCGATGTCGTCTAAAACAGTCGCAGTATCAATAGCGGCGAGTTGCATTCTAAGTCGACGCTCATGCTTGGCTTGAATGCCAGCTTTACTGCCTGACTCAAAGAACTTTCTCAGTCCTTTATGTTTAAATGATTTAATCATAGCCGAAAGTGTAGCGTGTTGCGCAACGGGTGTCTAGAAGGAATATAACGCCGCAATAAACGGCTAAGTAATAGTTGGCTAAAATGTGAAGCGAAGCGGAACCGAGCCAACTTTTACGTGTCCGATATTTAATTGCCTTGTTATATTTTTAACACTATAATGTACTGCATTACCGTACACAAATTGTGAGTTTATTATGAATAGCATAAGCGTGAACCAGTTTAGGGACAACTTAAAAACATATGTTGAACAAACTGTTAATGAGCATGAACCTATAAAAGTAACCAGACGTGCTGGTGAAGACTTTATTGTTATGAGTGCAGATGATTGGGAAAGAGAGCAAGAAACATTGCATGTATTACAAAGTAGTAATTTGATGCAGCAAATTGCCGAATCGATGGAAACTCATGGAAGCAGTAAAGGCTATAAACCAACACAAGAGCAATTAAATGAGATCACTAGTCTTTGAAGGGAAATCTTGGCTCACTTATGAGTTAATGAGAGAAAAAGATAAGAAGCTTCATAAGGCACTGTGTAAAATATTAAAGGAAATGTTGCGCGCAGATCCTGCTAGTGGTCTAGGTAAGCCTGAGCCATTAAAGCATAATTTATCTGGTTTATGGTCAAAGCGCATTTCTCAGAAAGACAGGCTGATTTATAAATTTGATGATGAATACATCTATATTTTCGCAATAGGTGGGCACTACGACCAAAACTAGAAAAAATATAACGCCTACAATAACGGGAAAAGCTAAGCGGCAGCGAGGCTTTTTCCCAATGAGCGAAGCGAATGTTGTTTATTGTTTTGTTAGGTGTTTTCATCGTAAATATCGATTACATGGCAAGATTGAAAAGTAACAAGTTGTCCGCAAAGCACACAATCACTGCCACCTGGATCATTATCTAACTTGCCTTCATAGTAATTAGGATGTTCGGCTGTAATTTCTACCCACATACGTTCAACTGAAATTTCTTCTGAACCAACAGTTTCTTCCATACTGAAGATTAATTTTACCAAATTACCTACTTTAAGAGATTCCCTAGCCTCTTTTTCAGGAATCCAGAATGAGTCAGGATATTCCTTATTTAATTCTTCTCCATTATCCAATTGATAATGATCTTTGTCATAGGTTGGTAGAATCATCAAAATCCTCAAAACACCTAACGCTTAACATATGGGGATTTTAGGAGCGCTTTTTCAGCGAGTAAAATTCCCATCATGATGTTTTTGTTAGAAATTAATTTGATTCAAAGAGCCCCGACAGTATTTTTAATGCCTCACTCTCATCTCTTTTCATAATTAAATTGTGACCAGAAATACCTGCAAATGAATAGAACCTTTTTGCAACTGCATCGTTCGGAGGAGTATCTGATGTCGTGGTATATTCATAGTAGCTGACCTGATTAGGTTGAAGTGAAACATCAAATTCCATTAAGTTGTGGGTCAGAAATGCGTCAGGCTTTAGAACCACTTTATAATCACCTGGTTCAAGGTTTAGTCGAATAAACCCTTTACCACTTAAACACCCACGTTCAAAATCATTTAAAAGCACCTTTAAACATACTGTTACACCATCATTACTATTTGGTTTATACAAATAAAATAATGAAGTATTGTTTGCTATATCTGTATGTTTAACGAATTTAGAACCTTTCGCAATTGGCCCTGCACATGCCGCTAAAAACAAACTTAAAACTATTACTAAAACTCTAATCATGCTCGATGCTTACCTTTAATTTCTAACGCCCGCATTTGCGGCTGGTTTGGAGCGAAGCGGAAAACCAGTCCGACAACATGCGCTTGTTAGGCGCGCTATTGCCAACCATTGTTCTCTTCGCACCAGTCATAAAGAATTATGATTTGTTCAAGCTCATAGATTGCTCGAAACAAATTACCGTAAAGCTTACGCTCACTGAAATTAGCCATTGATTGAGTTAATGCATTATTAAGAAGAAATTCATGCGCCATATCATTACGATAATTTACGACACTTTCTAGATAAATAATAAAATCTGCCCTTAAGCCTTTATCTCTTAGCTCGTTTTTCGTTTTGCCAAGAGTCCACTTCTCCATGCTCTCTGATGGGACGCCATACATTCTTGATAGCAGCCCCTTTAAACCAAATTCGAGAATTTGAGCTTTACCCATGAACATGGCGTACTGCTCAAGAACACCCAGATTTTTGTATTCTTCCAGCTTTGCATCGACTAATTCTTTTATGTCTTCAGCAGATAATGCCGCAACTTCTGTCATTCTCGACTCCTTGTCGCTTCAGGCGCCTAACAGTTTATTAGGCGGAGGTCGGGTTAAATAAAAACACTGGTTTCATTTTCACCTCGACATTCCGATTAATTTATCCAAGTATTTCATTAACTTATCACTTTAGAAAGGGAAATATGTATTTGATATTTTTTGATCAAACCAAGCCATGTATTTATCTAGCCTTTTTAGTCTGGATAAATACATGACTAAAATACAATTGATATAAAAATCAATGTTATAGAGGTGGGGTTTTGTAAAAGTGAAGCCTTAACTGGCTTTTTATGCCCATTAAAAAGTTTGAATATTTGCCATTTTGCATTATAACTGTATATACATACAGCTTAACAGGGATGTCAATATGTCTGCTTTTATTGAGTCAATTCGTGAGGTTATTCGAACTAAACAATATAGTTTAAAAACCGAAAAGTCTTATTTGTATTGGGTTAGGTATTTTATTCGCTTTCATCATTTACGGCATCCTCGAGATATGGGTAATAAAGAAGTTGAGGCGTTTTTGTCTCATCTTGCAGTGGTGCGCGGTGTTAGTGCTGCAACGCAAAATCAGGCTTTGTGCGCCATTGTATTTATGTATAAACACGTTTTGGATACCGAGCTTAAAGATCTAAAATTTGGTTATGCAAAAAAACCTCGAAACTTACCTACTGTTTTAAATGCTCTTGAAGTTCAAAAAATATTAGCCTGTTTGTCGGGCAAATATTGGTTAATCACGGGGATATTGTATGGCTGTGGTTTACGGGTGCACGAGGCGCTGCGCTTACGTATTAAAGATATTGATTTTGTTAATAAGTCGATATTTATTTTTCGGGGCAAGGGCGGTAAAGACAGATACACGCTTTTACCTAATTGTTTAGTTAAGCCCCTTCAGCAGCAAATTGTCGTTGCTAAAAAGTGCCACGCTAGGGATGTGCGCGAGGGATTTGGTTTGGCTTCTTTACCGTCTTCGTTAATCAGAAAATATGGCAATGCTGCTAAGCAGGCCAGTTGGCAGTTTTTGTTTCCTTCTAGTGTGCGTTGTCCGCATCCATTTGATGGTTATATTTGCCGCCATCATATTCACGAAACCGCTTATGCTAAGTCGTTGCGTCAAGCTGTGGCGCAATCTGGTGTGTTAAAACGAGTTACGGCGCATACCTTTCGTCATTCCTTTGCGACTCGACTTTTGCAGGCTGGGGCCGATATTCGCACAGTCCAAGAATTACTCGGTCACGCTGATCTGAGAACGACCGAGATTTATACCCATGTAGTGGGCAGTAGGCGCGCTGGCACTATTAGCCCTATTGATTTACCCGAACAGGCAATACCTGTGTAACTAAGCCATTCCTTTGGCTTAGTGTGTGCAGATTACAATTGTTACAGCAAATCAATATCTACAATGTCCAATAGTTTGCGTTCTACTATTAGCTGTTTGGCGTTTTCTATATCTGGCGAAAAGTACCTGTCTTTGTCGTAAAAAGGTACTTTTGAGCGTAGTAAGGCTTTTACTGTGTTTAATTTGTCGCTAGTTTCAAGAGGAGCTCTAAAGTCTATACCTTGGCATGCGGCTAACCATTCTATGGCTAAAATGCCTGCTACATTGTCGAAAATATCGGCTAATCGTCGGCCAGCAAAGGTGGCCATAGACACATGGTCTTCTTGATTGGCAGATGTTGGCAGAGAGTCTATTGATGCTGGGTGCGCTAGGGTTTTGTTTTCGCTAGCGAGGGCAGCACTGGTAACTTGTGCAATCATAAAGCCTGAGTTAACCCCGCCGTTATCAACTAAAAACGATGGTAAACCGCTTAAACTAGGATCAATTAGCAAGGCCATGCGTCTTTCCGACAGCGCGCCAATTTCTGCTAGGGCAATGGCTAACATGTCTGCGGTCATAGCCACTGTTTCGGCGTGAAAGTTGCCGCCAGATAAAATGTCTTGGCTGTCTGCAAATACTAAGGGATTGTCCGATACTCCATTGGCTTCAACCACTAGTGTTTGCGCGGCAAAGCGCATTTGTTGCAAACAGGCGCCCATCACTTGTGGTTGGCAACGCAGAGAATAGGGGTCTTGCACTTTATCGCAGCCACTGTGCGATTGCCCTATTTCAGATTGTTTAAGTAAAGCGCGGTAGGCTTGAGCTACGTCTATTTGCGCTTGATGACCTCTTGCGGCATGAATTCGTTCGTCAAAAGGTACTCTCGACCCCATAGCGGCTTCAACACTTAATGCACCTATGGCTATGGCACTGTGCAGGGCGTTTTCGGCTCCAAACAGACCTTTTAATGCAAAGGCGGTGGAGGCTTGCGTACCATTAAGTAGCGCTAGGCCTTCTTTAGGCGCTAGGGCAATTTTTTCTAAGCCGGCAATCTCTAGTGCTTTTTCTGCCGAAATACGTTGGCCTTGATAAATCGCTTCTCCTTCGCCTAGTAACACAACACTCATGTGGGCTAAGGGGGCTAAGTCACCCGATGCGCCTACCGAGCCTTTTTCTGGTATGGCTGGGTATACTTCTTTGTTGTACAGGGTGATCAAAGCTTCTATAACTTGTAATCGAATGCCCGAATACCCGCGGGCCAAAGAGTTAATTTTTAGCACCATTAACAATCGTACTACGTCTTGCGACATAAACTGGCCTATGCCTGCGGCGTGCGAAAGCACTATGCTGCGTTGTAATAGTTCTAATTCGTTAGGGGCTATTTTGGTGTTTGCTAACAATCCAAACCCTGTGTTTATGCCATATACAGTGCGTTGTTGCTTAATCACGTCTTGCACCACTTGTTCGGCTTTGTGGATAGCTTCGTGGGATTCAGGTGCTAATGATATAGGCACATGTTGGCGTTGAACTTGCCTTAATTGCGCTAGGGTTAATTGACCTGGTTGAATAGTTAAGTGTTGCATTATTTATCCCCTTGCACGTCTAGCATAGGTAAATCTAATTTGTGCTGTTTGGCGCATGTTTTGGCTATGTCGTAACCTGCATCGGCATGGCGCATTACCCCTGTTGCTGGATCATTGTGTAGTACTCGGGTTATACGTTTGGCCGCTTCGTCTGTGCCATCACATAAAATCACTACTCCAGAGTGTTGGCTAAAGCCCATGCCTACCCCGCCTCCATGGTGCAAACTTACCCAAGTTGCGCCGCCAGCAGTGTTAAGCATGGCATTCAGTATTGGCCAGTCAGATACTGCGTCAGAGCCATCTAACATGCTTTCGGTTTCGCGGTTGGGTGATGCAACCGAGCCTGAGTCTAGGTGATCGCGCCCAATGACTACTGGCGCTGATAGTTCACCGCTTCTAACCATTTCATTAAAGGCTAATCCGAGTTTTTGTCTTTCGCCTAAGCCTACCCAACATATACGAGCAGGTAGCCCTTGAAATTGAATGCGTTCTTTGGCCATATCTAGCCATCTATGCAGATGTTTATTATCTGGGATCAATTCTTTCACTTTGGCATCGGTTTTGTAGATATCTTCGGGATCTCCAGATAAAGCTACCCAGCGAAATGGCCCTATGCCTTGGCAAAATAACGGGCGAATATAAGCTGGTACAAAGCCCGGAAAATCAAAGGCGTTTTGTATGCCTTCTTCAAAGGCCATTTGCCTAATGTTGTTACCATAATCAAGGGTTACAGCTCCTTGGTTTTGTAGATCTAACATGGCGTTAACTTGTACTGCCATAGATTGTTTGGCGGCCTTAACTACTGTAGCTTCGTCTGACGCGCGCATAGTGGCGGCTTGTTCTAAACTCCAGCCCTGTGGCAAATAGCCGTTTAACGGATCGTGAGCACTGGTTTGGTCGGTCACCACATCTGGGATCACTTTGCGTGCTACTAATTCGGCAAATACATCGGCGGCATTGGCGAGTAAGCCAATCGACACAGCTTGGTTATTGGCTTGGGCGTCTTTTAGCATGCTCAGTGCCTGATCTAAATTATCGGCTTTTTTATCTAAGTAGCCGGTTTTTAATCTAAAATCGATGCGGCTTTCGTCAACTTCAATGGCCAACATAGAAAACCCCGCCATAGTGGCTGCTAAAGGCTGAGCACCGCCCATGCCACCTAAGCCACCTGTTAGTATCCAGCGGCCTGTGGCTTCGCCATTAAAATGCTGTTTGGCCACACTCACAAAGGTTTCGTAAGTACCTTGCACTATGCCTTGCGAGCCAATGTATATCCAAGAGCCTGCGGTCATTTGGCCGTACATCATTAAGCCTTGTTTATCTAACTTATTAAAATGCTCCCAATTGGCCCAGTGCGGCACTAGGTTTGAGTTGGCAATTAATACTCTGGGTGCGTTTTCGTGGGTTGGAAATACCCCTACTGGTTTACCGCTTTGCACTAATAAAGTTTCATCGTTATTTAACCGAGTTAATACTTCTACTATTTTGTCAAAGCTCGGCCAGTCGCGGGCGGCACGCCCAATACCACCATAAACCACTAGGTCTTGGGGGTGTTCGGCCACTTCTGGGTCAAGGTTGTTCATTAACATTCTGAGTGGCGCTTCGGTCTGCCAACTTTTGGCGGTCAGGGTGGCGCCTCTTGGGGCTTTAATTACGCGGCTGGGATCGTGACGATTCATAAGTGTATCCTAAGAGGTTGGATTAAATGTAAGGTGCCCGCCAATCCGATATCGGTCAGCTGGGTGGTATAACAGGGCATAACTCACTATGCCTTTGGCAGAAAAGGTTCTTCGGCTAATTTTCAAGCATGCCTGCCCTGTTGCCATGGTTAATAAATTGGCTATTTTTTCTGGTGCTAAGCAGGCTTCTACCACATGGTCTGCTTGAGTCAGTGGTGCCACCTGATTAAGATAATGACTAGCTGTGATCTGCGAAAAATCTTGCTGCAAATACTCGGGTGCCCATTTAGGGTTAACCAGTCGATCTTCGAGCTGCACGGCTAGGCCGTTTTCTTTGTGCACTATTTGGGTATGAAATACTTGGCTACCTAGCTTTACCCCTAACCATGCGCTTTGCTGTTCGTTGGCTTGAATACTTTGCGCTTTTATCACTTGGTTAGCATAGCTATGGCCACGCTGAATAATTTCTTCATCTATACTACGAATTTCTAACATTGAGCTCATAGGTCGGCAATCAGATACAAAAGTGCCTAAACCTTGCGAGCGCGCTAAAATGCCTTCGTTGACTAATTCACTTAAGGCTCTGCGCGCGGTCATTCGACTCACTCCATAAGCATCGGCCAGCTGGTTTTCAGAAGGAATTTTATCACCAGGCGCCATTTCGCCTTGCTCAATCTTTTTTAATAAAGCCGATTTAATTAATAAAAACCGGGCTTGAATTGGCTTAGTATTATTCAAGGTATTTCCTGCTCAATGACTTAACCGACAATTTATATCAAGCTACTTGTATATACAAGTATGTACAAGTAAGCTTAAGCAAAATACTACTCTGAGAGAAAGCCATGACCTTGCCATGTGATCTATTAATTAAAAACGTTCGAATTGCCTCTATGCAGCAGCAAGGTCAACCCTATGGCGAGTTAAACGAGCAGGTAGTAGCCATTAAAGACGGCAAAATCATTGGCCTAAGTAAACAAGCTCAAGATTTTTCTGCCACTAGAACTTTTGATGGCCAGCAAAAATGGTTGTTACCAGGTTTTATCGATTGCCATACTCATTTGGTTTATGGTGGCAATCGCGCCGCCGAATTTGAACAGCGGTTATTGGGTAAATCTTATGCCGAAATAGCCCAAGCAGGTGGCGGAATTCAAAACACTGTTAATGCCACACGTGCTGCGTCTGCCAGCAATTTGCTAAATAAAGCGCTAAAACGAGCGGCTCGCTTGGTCGAAGAAGGGGTGACCTGTATTGAGGTAAAGTCTGGTTATGGCCTAGATCTCGACACCGAAATTAAAATGCTTAAGGTGGCCAAACAAATCGAACACCATCTGCCAGTCACTATTATTCCTACTTATTTAGGCGCACATACTGTACCCAAAGAATTTAAACAGGCGCCCAACGACTATGTAGATTTTATTTGCCAAAAAGTCATCCCAGAAGTGGCTAAACAGCAACTCGCCGAGGCTGTTGATGTGTTTTGTGAAAGCATTGGGTTTTCGCCAGCTCAATGTGAAAAAGTCTTTGTGGCAGCCAAACAACATGGATTAAAAGTAAAAGCCCATGTTGAACAGTTATCTGATTTAAAAGGTGCCAAATTAGCCAGCGAGTATCAGGCGTTATCGGTGGATCATATTGAATATATGCAAGCTGTAGATGTGCCCTATCTCAAACAATCAGGCACAGTCGCGGTTTTATTACCCGGGGCCTTTTATTATTTACACGAAAAACAATTGCCGCCTATTCAGGCATTGCGTGAGCATCAGGTGCCTATGGCCATTGCCACCGATCTTAACCCTGGTAGTTCACCCATTGCCTCTTTGTTAACCACTATGAATATGGCCAGTGTACTTTTTGCTTTAACTCCTGAAGAAGCACTCAAAGGGGTCACAGTGCATGCTGCTCAAGCCCTAGGATTAAGCAATAAAGGACAAATTGCACAGCACATGGATGCAGATTTATGTTTATGGGATATCGAGCATCCAAACGAATTAGTATACGCTGTAAACCAACACAGACCCGAGACTAAATGGTTAGCAGGACAACAGGTATAATTTCATGGCAAAAATCGACAACAGTTATCATTGGGTAGGTCGCACAGACTCTGAAGACGGCCAAAAAGGTCTGCGTTTTCATCAGGTGGTTGGGCAACAAAACCATCAACAAAGTTGTGCACTTGTGGGTTTTCAGTGTGATTTAGGGGTTGCCGCCAATAAAGGTCGAGTAGGCAGCGCCTTAGGCCCAAATGCTATTCGTAGTTCGCTAGCCAACTTAGCTTGGCATGCCCCATGTAATTTATTTGATGCAGGCAATATTAAAGCGGCACATCAACTCGCCGACGCCCAAGATTTATATGCACAGTCTATTCAGCAAAGTTTAACTAAAAACCAGTTTGTGATTGGGTTAGGCGGAGGTCACGAAATAGCCTGGGGGAGTTATCAGGGGCTGTTCCAACACTTAGCTAAACACCCCAACAAAAGCATAGGAATTATAAATTTTGATGCACATTTTGATTTAAGAAAACCCGCGCCTAGCGCCAGTTCTGGTACACCTTTTCGGCAAATAGCCGAATATTGCCAAGAGTACGACCTAGACTTTAATTATGTTTGTTTGGGTGTGTCCGAGGCTGCTAATACCCCAGCTTTGTTCGACTACGCTAAACAGACCCGTACCGAATATCTACTGGATACAGATTGTACATTTCAGGCCGCCAAACATTTGTTAGAGCCTTTTTTATTCAACATTGACGAATTGTATGTCACGGTTTGTTTAGATGCCTTTCCTGCTTACCAAGCACCTGGTGTAAGTGCCCCTAGTGCCTTGGGTATTTCTGTACAAATGGTTATAGATACCTTGCATTGGATAGCACAAAGCCAAGCATCCTTTGGTTTTAATTGGTCTTTAGCAGACATAGCCGAAATGAACCCCAATTTTGATCAAGACAACCGAACTGCCAAACTGGCTGCTCGCTTAGTGTTTGAAATGCTTAAAGCTAAATTTGTAAAAGGCCAATAACACCAAGTTAACCTAACAAGCTTAAATTTAGCGCTAAGACTTGCCTGCCCTTTTGCATTGTAAATTTTGGCTATGCCTTCTATATTCAGAGCTGTACAAAAAATACACAGCGGATCAAAGGCATGATCGCATCTACACAACTCTATAATGTAGGCGCCCTAAAATGTTAGGGGCCGTTTCCACTTACCGACTAAACGTACGCAGCTTGCCTTCGCCTACTAGTAGTATTCTTGGCCAACTCTCAGAAGGCATGGTGGTAAAAGGCGAAGGGCCGCACAATAATTGGTTACAGTTTGAGTACCAAGATACCTTTGGCTTTGTCTGCGCTGCTTATTTAAAACCCGTCAACGATCTTTCGCGCTTAACTGGCACAGTCAATACAACTAGATTAAACATTAGGCAGGGGCCTTCAACTAGTGCCAAGCACCTAGCCACAATTGGCCGAGGGGCATCTGTAAAAACCCTAGCCTTAGTTAACGATTGGATAGAAATTGAGTTTAATGGCCAAACTGCCTATGCCGCGGCCAAATATATCGATTTAGTTTATGTTTCTTCGGGATATTACGCCAAGGTGGTCGCCGATGTATTAAATGTGCGTTCGGCACCTTATGTAGGCGCGAGCTTATTTGGTCAAATTAATTTAGATACCCGAGTGTGGGTTGAGGGCACGCAAAAAAATTGGAGCCAAATTCGCTTTAACGGTAACCGTGGGTATGTAGTGAGTGACTATTTAAAAGCAGACTTAAGCCCAGCTGCAGAGTCATCTGAAGAGGTACCTATTGCACTCTCTGAGCACCAAGACAGCTTACCTATTCCTGTTGCCGAACCTAGCCATGATCTAAACCGGATTACCCCCTCTCTTATTTTGCCTGTGACCGGCTCGAGCGAACAAAAAAACGTGGCAGCTACCTGGAATCGCTGGGGTGCCTTGTTAGAAAACCTCAGTGCGAAAAAACAACTGGATGTGGCTTGCGCCTTAGCTGTGCTCTGTGTTGAAAGTTCGGGCAAAGGCTTTGAGCAAAATAATGCTGACCGCATGATCATCCGCTTTGAAAATCACAAATTTTGGAAATACTGGGGCAAACATAATCCACAACAATACCGTCAACACTTTAGTTACTCAGAAGACAAAGTGTGGTTAGGACATAAGTGGCGCCAAGAAGCCTCGGGCGAATGGCAAAGTTTTCATGGCAGGCAAAGTGCCGAATGGCAAGTATTTGAATTTGCTAGGCAGCTAGACGAAAACGCCGCTATGTTATCGATCAGTATGGGCGCCCCACAAATAATGGGCTTTCATTATGAGCGTATTGGTTACCAGTCGGTCACCGAAATGTTTGCTGCTTTTGCTAGCAATATTCAAGGGCAAATAAACGGCCTGTTTGATTTTTTCTCTCCCCGTATGCTGCGGTATTTACAAGACCTCGCCTTTGAAGATTTTGCAGGCATGTATAACGGTAAAGGGCAAAAGAAAATCTATGGCGAAAAAATTCAAAAACACTACAGGGCGTGTAAAAAGTTAATGCCCAATGCCAATTAAGTGGCTTACTAGGAGGGAATATGAACGTTTTTTCATTTATTAGTAACATTTTCGAACCTGCGGCAAAGTTAGTCGACGAATTACATACCAGCGACGAAGAAAAACTTAAACTTCAAGCTCAGATAAAAGCAGTAGAAAACGAGCTATTGGCCAAGGTCATTGATTACGAATCTAAATTATTAGAAAGCAAAACCGCAATTATATCTGCAGAAGCCACAGGCCAGTCTTGGATGCAACGTAATTGGCGCCCTATTACCATGCTAACGTTTTTAGCCTTAGTGGTGTTTGATAGTTTTGGCTGGTTACCTAATCCCTTGGCAGGCGATGCATGGACCTTATTACAAATAGGTTTAGGTGGATATGTTGCAGGCCGTAGTGCAGAAAAAATGACACAGCAATATTTAAAAGCCCGCCCCGCAGAAAACAAATCGGGTGATATGGCAAAAGGCTAGGCTGCTTTTAAATTAATCTACCGGCATAACATTTTGAATATTGTATTGTTGCTTAAGTTTTTTATATTTTCCGCTGGCAACAAATTCGCGTAATGCCCGATTAAAAGCCTGCTTTAATTGAATATCTTTAAAGCCCGCACTGTAGCGGTTCATGGGAAATAACGGATGAACCGTGACGTTATTTAAATGATTTTGGCCAGTATGCTTTTTGCTAAGGGCCGAAAAAATATTAATATCGATAATAATGGCATCAACTTCACCGAGTAAAAATAACTCTAATTGTCCGCGCTGATCGGCCATTTCTAGGTATAAATGATTCTTAGCCGCTACCACTTTAAACTCGTCACCTAAGACTTGAGAGGCTCCTTGGAAAGCCACCAAACTCAGTTCGCTGAGATCTGATACATGTTCTACTTCTAGTTTATTTTCGCGTAAAGTTAACACCACATTTTGATATATCACAAACACATCACTCAACAGCGCTTTGTTTACTCCACTATTGAGATTTAAGGTGAGCGCCATATCCACTTTACCTTGCTTTAGCAGGCTAATGGTGCGTTCGTAGGGCACATACACAAAATGCGCCTTGTGCCCCATACTGCTTAGCACTTGCTTTACTAAATCTAATTCAAAACCCGAGTGATGCTCTGGAATAATATAGGGAGGTCTGGCCCACCCTGCTGCCACATCTATCGTTTTAGCCAACCCAAGCCAAGAAGTACTAGCCAAAATCAAAGCCAATGCATACAGCATTTTATTTAACTTAAGTTTTTTTAAATCTCGGCTAATACTTAATTTAAACACAGTCAATTTCGACTCTCTTATTTGCCTATTGCGAATTTCTTTGGCCTGGAATATAAGTTTCTACCGCTCTTTTTAATACATCTTCGCGATAAAAGGCCACGTCTTTAAATTGTTTATCTGCGTAACGCTGGGCTTGGTCATAAAAATGTTTAGACTCTGGATCACCACTTTGACCACCCGCCAACAAAGATTTAGCTTTAACTTTATCACCAAATTCCACCACTGCCACAAAACTATTGCCGCGATAGCCATAAAGTTTTTTACTGCCATTTACGCTTCGAGAGCCATAGGCTGCTAAGGCTCCCCATCGGCCAGACGCCATACCAATTGCAATACTAGGCGCATTGTCATCCACTACATAATCAATATCACCCGTCAGGCGCTGAAACCTATTAATTTCTCCCCAAGGTTTTTGCCATTGACCAAAGTTAGTTTCGAGCTTTTCTAAAGCTTTTCCAAAGATTTCGAGTCTTTCTGAGCGCAACGATTGTGTACCAAAATGCTCAATACGCTGCATTAAGCTGCTGCCAGTTGGATAATCACCCTCGGCTAAATACTGCATGCCATAAAAATGTGCCAACGACATGGCCACTGAATCTGTAGACACAGTAAAATCCCAGTTACGTAACACTTCTATCGGCTCGGCTAAATAACGCGCGGGGTTGCGGGTTTTATCGTATGCATCAACCAAACCCGTAATTAGGCTTTCAAAACCTGGTAAATAGGGATCGTATGCCAATTCAATCAAGCTATCTAAGGTCACATTGCTTGCGTTTTTTAACACTCTTACGGCATTTATGCCTCTGTGATTTTCAGCATCTGGTGCCATATATTTAGGGTAATTTTCTGGCTTAGGGCTAAATTCGCCCGCTGCGGTAAAAGGTGTAGAGTTGGCATTTTGGATCCAGCCAATAGCGGGATTTAACAAAGTAATAGTTTCACTTACATCATGTAAGCCCTGCCAATCTGTTTTAGAGGTAGTGCCTATCACGGGTTGTGAATAGTCAAAGCTTGGATCGCGCTTAGGGATAAAGTTGCCATGAAAATAGGCAATATTGCCTTGAGCATCGGCATACACAGTATTGTTAGATGAGTTGGTGCGCATATCCATCATTTTTCTAAATTCTGCGTAATTAGCGGTTTTGGTTCGAATAAAAGACTGCTGCAAAGCGTTGACCGGATCCCAATTAATGCGAGTGGTGATCCACTTACCATTTTCACTATGGGTCACTGGCCCATGATGGGTGGCATAAGTAGTAAACCTTTTAGCTTTGTATTGCTGGCCTTCTTTGTAATACAAAGTTACAGGCTCAGTTTTAACTCTTAATTCATCATCGTCATATAAATAATACAGCTTGTTGTTACGTTGAATGATGTGCTCTTGGTATTCGTCCATAAAGTCCACGTAAGTGGAGGTGTGCATCCAGCCGTTGTGTTGATTAAATCCCTGATAAACAAAAAATTGCCCCCAAGTTACTGCACCATAGGCGTTTAAGCCCTCTTCACTCACTACATGTACTTCGGGTCTAAAATAAAAAGAAGTATGGGGATTAATCAATAACATGCTGTTGCCAGAAGCAGTTAACTTACCAGAAAGCGCAAAACCATTAGAGCCAGAAGGCTCTGTCATGGCCACATCGATTTTTTCTGGTCTATCGCTTTGCTGTCCATAAAAGGCTTCGATTCCTTTCACCGATATTTGCTCTATATCGCCGCCAATTGACCCTTCAGAAAAAAACATCGGCATCCAGGGTTCAAATTTGCGGATCAAAGCAGGTTTTACCTCGGGGTGTGTGGCTAGGTAAAAGTTCAGTCCATCAGCAAAGGCTTGGCATAATTGTTTGAGTGATTCAGGTGCATTTTCATAAGCGCGTTTGGCTTGTTCTGTGCTCATAAACAATCTGGCACGTAAGTCACTGTAAATGGCTTTTTCGCCTTCTACTTCGGCTAAGCGGCCAATTGCCCAAATATAATTTCGCTCAACCCGGTTAAAATCATCTTCGGCTTGTGCGTACAACAGTCCAAACACCGCATCGGCATCGGTTTTGCCATATATGTGCGGCACCCCAAAATCATCACGTATAATTTCAACCTGCTTAGCTCTGGCGCTTAAGCGTTCAAATTCGGTCAGAGGTTTAGTGGTACTACAAGCGCCCAAGAATAGGGCAAAAATCAGCGCTAAAAGATTAACAAGCTTAGCCTTTGAGAGAACCTTAACTGTCATAATTTATCCATAAAAAATAAAGATTTTAGCTGATGCTACCAAGCAGCTATTAAGAAGTACAACCTAGGTTAAAAAAGCAGCGTTTTTACTCGACTTTAGTTGGCCATTTCCGTATGATGCGCGGCCTTTTGTCGGCTAATAGTCAGACGCTCTTTTTACTTTTATTCTGGATGACCTACTTTTGATTTCTACTGCCAATATCACCATGCAATTTGGTGCCGAACCTTTATTTGAAAATATTTCAGCCAAATTTGGCCACGGCAATCGTTACGGCCTAATTGGTGCAAACGGCTGTGGCAAGTCAACCTTTATGAAAATTTTAAGTGGCGATTTAGTGCCAAGTGCTGGCAATGTGTCTATTACCCCAGGAGATAAAGTAGGTACTCTTAGTCAAGACCAGTTTGCCTTTGAAGCCTTTACTGTAGTTGACACTGTTATTATGGGTGACACTAAGCTTTGGCAAGTTAAACAACAACGCGACCAAATCTACGCTAAAGCTGAAATGAGCGAAGCGGATGGCATGTTAGTGGCAGACTTAGAAACCCAGTTTGCCGAAATGGATGGTTATACCGCCGAAGCCAGAGCAGGAGAAATCCTATTGCAAGCCGGCATAGCTGAGCATTTACATTTTGGCTTGATGTCGCAAGTGGCACCGGGTTGGAAACTCCGAGTATTATTAGCTCAAGCCTTATTTGCTAATCCCGATATTTTATTACTGGATGAGCCGACCAACAACTTAGATATTTACACTATCAATTGGCTAGCCGAAGTATTAAACCAACGTAAATGCACCATGATCATTATTTCGCACGATCGCCACTTTCTTAATTCGGTATGTACCCATATGGCCGACATAGACTACGGTGAATTACGCATTTATCCGGGTAATTACGAGGCTTACCAAGCGGCTGCGTCATTAATTCAAGAACAACTACATACAGAAAACGCTAAAAAATCAGCAGAAATTGACGAACTTCAAGCCTTTGTGAATCGTTTCTCGGCCAATGCATCAAAAGCCAAACAGGCCACATCTAGAGCTAGGCGCATGGAAAAAATCACCTTAGACGAGGTTAAGTCTTCGAGCCGTCGCAGCCCTAAAATTATGTTCAAGCAACATAAAAAGCTCCATCGCCAAGCCTTAATATTAGAGCAATTAGGCCATGGTTTTGACCAATCACCTTTATTCGAAAAAGCCGATTTAATTTTAGAAGCAGGCGCTCGCTTAGCTGTGATTGGCGAAAATGGCGTAGGAAAAACCACCTTTTTACGTTGTTTAATTAATGAAATTAGCGCCACCACTGGTGTAGTCAAATGGTCAGAAAATGCCAGCATAGGTTACTGCCCACAAGACAGCAATGCAGACTTTGACTCTGATTTAAGTTTGTTTGATTGGATGTCGCAATGGCGCACACCAAAACATGACGACTTAGCCGTACGTGGGCTATTAGGTAGCTTGTTGTTTAGCGCCGACGATTTTAATAAAAAAGTAAAAGTGTGTTCGGGTGGTGAAAAAAATCGCTTAATCTTTGGCAAGTTAATGATGTCTGACATCAATGTGTTAATTATGGATGAGCCAACCAACCACATGGATATGGAAGCCATTGAAGCCTTAAACAATGCTTTAACAAAGTTTGATGGCACCTTAATTTTTGTTAGTCACGACCGTCAGTTTGTTTCTTCTCTGGCCACCAGCGTGATAGAAATTTGTGATCAGCAAGTCATTAGTTTTCAAGGTACTTATAACGAATATTTAGCTAACCGCGAAGCCTCGTTAAAAGTTGCCTAAGCACAGCAAAAACTAGTAAAACCCGCCTCGATAAAATACAGTAATTGCAAAAGTATTATCGAGGCGACTATGCAAAACCATCAAGCACTTCCACTAAGCGACTTTATTGAATATCCCCCAGCCGAAATGCTGGCGCGTTCTGAGCAGTTTTACGCCGAGATCAAGCGCCGACATAGCATTCGAAAATTCAGTGATAAGCCTGTAGATAAAGGCATTATTGAAAATTGTTTAAAAGCCGCAGGAACTGCACCCAATGGGGCAAACCATCAACCCTGGCACTTTGCAGCTATTCACTCACCTGAAGTTAAAAAACAAATTCGCCAACAAGCCGAAGCGTTAGAACAAGGTTTTTATCAAGGCCGTGCAGGCGAAGAATGGTTAGGCGCCCTTAAACCTTTAGGTACAGACGCTGACAAGCCTTACTTAGAACAAGCCCCTTGGTTAATCGCAATTTTCAGTCAAAAAAATGCAGAGTTACAAGATGGCCAAAAACAGACTAATTATTATGTTCACGAGTCTGTAGGTATAGCCACGGGCTTTTTAATTAATGCTTTACATGCAAGTGGTTTGGCTACCCTAACTCACACCCCTAAGCCCATGAGCTTTTTATCTAAGATTTGCCAACGCCCCGACAACGAAAGACCCTTTATGTTGTTAGTGGTTGGCTATCCAGCCAAAGACGCCACTATTCCGGTGCATGCGGTAAATAAAAAACCGCTAGAGCAGATTGCTAGCTTTTTATAAACCCTAAGGCAAAAACCGACGCCTGATTATACCCTAAGTGGCAACCCTAAAAGGTTGCCTTGCTTGGTAACTAAGTGAGCGCCAAACCCACTCGAAAGGGCCAAATTGATAATGCTTTAACCACCAAGACGATAGTGGAATTTGCACAGCAATGATGGCCAATACCAAGAGTATTTGTGGCGCTCTGGCAATTTCGCCATACATGCCACCTGCGTATCCATAAAAAACCGAGGTTAGAATAATCGAGTGCATCAAGTAATTGGTTAGTGCCATTCGCCCCATAGGCGCAAGCTTAAGCAATAAATTTTGCCATTTGGGAGAGTCTAATAGTCGAATAATGGCGCCTAAGTATCCCGCCGCCATAAAATATTGCCCCAAATTAAACAGCACATGTGCCACGCTTTGTAACGCAATATTATGCTCTACACTTGGCTGGTCTAAGATCATTAGCGCAGATACATTAAAGACTAAACCCACACCTAAACCAATTTTGGCCATATAAGAAAACAGTATTGGGTGATTTGCGTGATCTTTTATGGCCCCTGTAATCACCAGCCAATACCCCAATAAAAAGATTGGAACAAGAATACTTAAGGCAAACACGGGTGAGAAAAACAACCAAACCCAGGCGGTTTTTATCCTGAAAGCCACGGCATCCCAATAACTGCCTTGACCTAAGGCTAGCGCTTCTTGTTGCCCCTCTTGAATTTGCTGTTGCTCTTGGTCATAAATTTCTTGAGCTTGTTGTTGTAAAGTTAAAGGAAATTCAATGTTTTTATCTTCGGTTTGATTAGCACCAGTAGTTTGCTTATCCGCTTGTTGTGCTTGAATCTCTTGCGGGCTAAGTTCTAGTTCTGCCTGAGGCTGAGCAGATAAAGTGCTGAGCTGCGTTTCAGTTTTAGTGTTTTTTTGCAGTTCTAACTCACCCACTAAGGCGCGTATTTCTTGGCTTTCTGCCCATTGCTCTGTCAGTGCCTGACGGTCAAAGATCACACTAAAACCAATGCCAGCTAAGGTTGCCAATAACATGGGAATACTGATCCACCACAGGGCTATTTTTAAAATGCTTTTAGGATTGTTATAAGCTTTAAATCGCTCACTACCCAATAAATAGATAATCCCCAACATGATTAACCCCGCTATGGCGTAGTCATGTAAAATATCGCCCTGCCAAAGCAAAAACATATGCAATAGACCTAACACATATAGCACCAGCATACGCCGCACAAACCACCCGGTAAAAGGTCGATTTTTAGCTTGAGCTTGTAGCAACATTACAGCTACGCCCATGCCAAATAGCAAAGCAAATAATTTATAAAACTTACCTTCAACAAAACAGCGAACTAACCAGGCTATGGCGTGGTCAATGCCAGATAATTCAGGATCATTTAAACCCAGCATTAAAATAGGTCGACTGAACCATTCAATATTCATAAATAAAATGCCTATCAAGGCAAAAGCTCGTAATATGTCTAGGGCACTTATGCGCTTTTCTGCGGCCACAGGTTGTAAAGTCTGAGGATGACTGTGGGAAAGTTGGTCTTGGGTTGGGCTGTCCATGCTCATGTTATTTCTCTCCTTGGTTAGCCGGCTTTTTAAGGCTATTCTGAATCGGCTTTTTTGTCTATTTTTGTGGGTAAGTAAATGTGTCAAATTAAGCTAGCAAAACAGTAATCTTGCGTATAATCAAAAAGCTAACAGTAGTTTTAGACTTTAATTTACTGTGGCAACTATAACCACAAAACACAAGGACAGTTCATGCCTAACTTTTTTAAATATTTCATGCTCACTTTGCTGGTTTTGTGCCTGATTTTTATTCTGCAAAATATGCAAATTGTGCAGGTGTCTTTTTTGTTTTGGGATATTTCAATCTCAAGAGCGGTGCTGGTTTTTGTATTATTGATTATTGGCTTTGTGCTGGGATATTTTTTTAACAGCGCGAGAAAGATGCTATCGAAGCGCGAAGATTAGCTTTAAATTCAGCGAATAGGCAAAACGCCTATTCGCTGGAGCTTAGACTTTATAAGTGTAGATTAAGTTAAGGTAACGTACTCTTCTGCTGATGTAGGGTGAATGGCCACACAAGCATCAAAGTCTGCTTTGGTCGCGCCCATTTTCATTGCCACACCAAATCCTTGTAGAATTTCGTCCATACCAAAACCAATGCCATGTAGGCCAACCACTTTTTGCTCTTCACCTGCACAAACCAGTTTCATTCTGGTCATTTGACGGTGCTGAGTTACAGCCGTATACATGGCCGCAAAACCAGAGTTATAGACAGTGATATTTTGTTGTCCATACTGCTCAATGGCTTGTTCTTCACTTAAGCCCATAGTGCCAATTGGCGGGTGGCTAAATACCACAGTAGGAATAAGTGAATAGTCCATGTGCGCATCGGTTTGACCATTAAACAATCGCTCTGACAATAAACGACCAGACTTAACTGCTACAGGCGTGAGTTCGACATAACCAATATTGTCGCCAACCGCATAAATGCCTTCTACATTAGTATTTTGGTATTTATCGACTTTAATGTACCCACGTTCGTCTAATTCTACCCCTGCATTTTCTAAGGCAATATTGTCGGTAGCGGGTTCGCGGCCTATGGCCCACACCACACAGTCAGTTTCTATTGATTGTCCATTTTCAAAGTGAATAGTTAATGAACCATCAGGATTTTTTTGTACTTTTTCTGGGCTTGCATGGGTCAAGAGTTTAGGCCCCTCTTGAGCCATAAGCTCAACTAAGGTGGAACTTAACATAGTATCAAAGTTACGCAGAGGCGCATGCTTGCGCACGGCTAAATGAGTTTCTGTACCTAGCGCATGCATCACTCCAGCAAGCTCAACCGCAATATAACCCGCGCCTACTACAACGGCTCGTTTAGGCTGCTCGGTTAAGGCAAAAAATCCATCAGAATCAATCCCTAACTCTGCACCTTCAATTTTTGGTTTAACGGGTCGTCCGCCTGTAGCAATTAAAATGTGATCAGCTGTGTATTCTTTACCATCAACTTCTACTGTATTTTTATTCACAAAGCGGGCAAAACCTTTGATCACAGTCACACCGTTTTTCTCAAAACCCGCGCCGTAGCTACCATGAATGCGCTTTATATAAGCTTCGCGACTATTCACTAAGGTTTGCCAATTAAAATTATTGAGCGACACATCAAAACCGTAATCAGGCGCATATAAATTAATTGCCTCAGCCACATGCGCGCCAAACCACATTACTTTTTTGGGTACACAGCCCACGTTAACGCAGGTTCCACCCACGGCCTTAGCTTCTATAATTGCTACTTTTTTGCCATGTTTAGCAGCGCGGTTTGCTGATGCAATTCCGCCGCTACCACCACCAATACATATATAATCAAAATCTGCCATGAATTCACCTAATTAAAATTTGCGTCAAAGATAAAGCTAATCGATTAAAAATGACATGCCATTTTTACTATCGTTCTAATCTAACAAATCGATACACTAATATTAATGCTAAGTGCTGGTTTAATTTGGCGCCAAATTAAACGAAATATTCGCTGTACTCTTGAGATTTACCCAGTGCAACCCAACTTCTGGTTATATTCCAATAGACAAGAACCTATTTATGACTAACCCAATTTGTGATTTATCTGGCTTACCCAAATTTTCTGAGATTAAGCCTGAGCATATTCAGCCCGCTATTGAAGAGGCGATTAAAGCCTGTAAAGACAAAATTGAAACCCTGTTACAACAACCGAGCTACAGCTGGGACAACTTAGTGGCGCCTATTGAAGAAATAGACGACCAACTAAGCCGCAAATGGTCGCCAGTGTCGCATATGAATTCAGTGGTGAGTAATGATGAATTACGTGAAGCACATGATGCTTGTTTACCCGCTCTTTCAGAATACGGCACTTGGGTAGGACAAAACGTAGACTTATATAACGCCTATTGCCAAATTGCCAAAAGCGCTGAATTTACCCAGCTAAGTCCTGCTCAACAGCAAGTGATCAATCATGCTATTCGCGATTTTAAACTTTCGGGCGTTGCCTTAGATACCGATAAAAAAGCTCGCTATGCCAAGATCCAATCTAGATTATCTGATTTAGGCTCAACTTTTAGTAATAATGTGATGGATGCCACCTTAGGCTGGCAAAAACATATCACTGACATAAATGAGCTCGCAGGACTGCCAGAATCGGCTTTGGCTGCAGCAAAGCAGTTAGCGCAAAGCAAAGAGTTAGATGGCTGGTTATTTACTTTAGATATTCCAAGTTATTTACCGGTTATGACTCATGCCGATAACCGCGCATTACGTGAACAAATGTATTTAGCCTATACCACCCGCGCGTCTGAGCAAGGCCCCAATGCGGGTAAATGGGATAACACAGAGATCATTAATGAAACCCTAAGCTTGCGCCAAGAACTAGCAAAATTATTGGGCTTTAAAAATTATGCTGAATATTCACTGGCGAGCAAAATGGCTAATTCTAGTGAACAAGTGACCGGCTTTTTACAAGACTTAGCTAAACGTTCTAAGCCTCAAGCTCAGCAAGATATTGATAGCTTAAAAGCCTTTGCCCAAGAATTTTATCAGGTAGAACAGCTTGAAGCATGGGATTTAGCTTATTACAGCGAAAAGCTTAAAGAACAAACTTATAAAATTTCAGACGAGCAATTACGCCCTTATTTTCCTGAAAATAAAGTATTGGCAGGCTTGTTTGAAGTTATCTCGCGTTTATACAAGTTAAAGGTAAGTGCTCGAGAAAATGTGGATACCTGGCATAAAGATGTACGTTTTTATGACATTCATGATCAAGATGGACAGCTGCGTGGTAGCTTTTATTTAGATCTGTACGCCCGCGAGAAAAAACGTGGGGGCGCGTGGATGGACGAGTGCCAAGTACGCAGGCAAAAACCAGATGGCAGTCAACAATATCCTGTGGCTTACTTAACCTGTAATTTTAATGGCCCAGTAGGGGATGCACCGGCTTTATTTACCCATGATGAAGTGGTGACTTTGTTCCACGAATTTGGTCATGGTATTCATCATATGTTAACCAAAATCAATGTTGGTGGAGTATCTGGCATTAATGGCGTGCCATGGGATGCAGTAGAATTACCTAGTCAATTTTTAGAAAACTGGTGCTGGCAACCCGACGCCCTGAGCTTTATTTCAGGCCACTATCAAACAGGCGAACCTTTACCCCAAGCCATGCTCGACAACATGTTAGCAGCACGTAACTTTCAATCAGCTATGCAAATGTTGAGGCAACTTGAATTTAGCTTGTTTGATTTTACCTTGCATGAGCATTTTGCAGATGCCCAAACCACTAATGTACAAAGCTGGCTAAATCAGGTGCGTGAACAAGTAGCTGTGGTTATGCCCCCTAGCTTTAACCGTTTCCAAAACAGTTTTGGGCATATTTTTGCGGGCGGATATGCTGCTGGCTACTATAGCTATAAGTGGGCCGAAGTATTGTCGGCTGATGCTTTTAGTCGTTTTGAAGAAGAAGGCATTTTTAATCAACAAACTGGCCAAGACTTTTTAACTCACATTTTAGAAATGGGCGGCAGTAAAGAACCCATGGAATTATTTGTAGCCTTTAGAGGTAGAGAGCCAGAAGTGGATGCCTTGCTGCGTCATTCGGGTATTGCCGCATAACCAGCCACAAAATTAATTAAGCCTAAAGCTGCCTGCTAAATATTTTTTTTGGCAGGCAGTTTGGTTATCCTGCCTGTTAGTGTGTAAAGCCCACTTTGTTATCACCCACCGAAAAAGCAATAATTTGACTCAATTCTTGTAGGCTTAAATTAGACTCTTGTTGCCAATGATTAAAAGCCTGTTGAATAGCCGTAATACTTTTAATACTAGTTAACCCGCCTTCAATTAAATTGTTAGCTCGAAAATAACCTTCTACATCTCGCGATAATAAAAACGTATCTTTGCCTAAAGCACGTAGCGCATATGGTCCAGTATTGCCACCTAATCGTGCACCATGTTTTTTTAAGTAGCCCCACAAACCCGTTATATTATCTACAGGCCAGTCTGCCAGCCACTTTGCTGCTGATCCATGGGTACTAGCCAAATCACTTAGCATTAAGGCATTTTCGCGTATGGTTTTAATTTTATTAAAATTTCTAATGATGCTTGGATCAGTGGCTTTTTGCTCTAACATTTCGTCTGGCATGAGTAAGACTTTTTGAATATCAAAATTAAAAAAAGCTTTTTCAAAGTTTTCCCATTTATTTTCTACTACACGCCAAACAAATCCAGACTGAAAAACCTTTTTAGTCAATTCAGACAAAATTCGATCATCTGTTAATTTGGCCAAGGTTGTAGCGCTAGCAGGTTGATATAAAAGCTGGCTCAACGCTTGCTCGCCACCTTTTCTTTCGGCGGCCCTTTGATAAATAGCATGAAAGGATTCCATCTACTGACTTCTCTGTTTGATTGCTTTAAAGCAGTGGATTGTAATCAACTAAGATAAAATGAGAAAGCCTGAAACAGCTTAAATTGTGCTTAGCTAAGCACAGGCTAAACAGCTTAGCGCTTGCAAAATTGGTAAAAATTTATGCCGAAAGTAGTAGACAAAATAAGCAGTTTTGATTTAGGATTTGCTCATCAATTAGCCTGAACAAAGTTTTACTATGAGTAGACGAACAAAAATTAGCGGTCATTTGCTTCGTGAATTGCGTAAAGAAGCGGATCTTACTCAGGCAGACTTAGCCACTCGCATTGGCATTAGTCGCGAAACGGTTTCGGCAATTGAAAATGATAAACGTGAAACCATTGAAGCCTTAGGGGCCGAAGTTATTTCTAAATGGCACATGATTTGCGCGCAAAGCGCATCTGCTGCTACCCGTCATAAATTCTTCCAACATGTCATGCAATATTTTGGCTTTTCAGACATGCAAGTGATGAACTTATCTAAAGCTCCTGCTAAATCGAAAGAATAATTTAAATCAGTTGCTCTAAAAGGAAAGGCCTAATGCCTTCTACTTTTCAATACTATTTTCACCAAACGCTTTTTTATATCACCATTCCGGTTTTTGCGGCTTTAATTTATTTTTTTGGTGAAAATCCTGAACACTTTGACATCATTTATATTTTTGCTTTAGGGATAAGTTGCCTTTTTTGTTGGCACGACAAAGACACTTTAGGTGCCTTAGCCATTTTATTGGGGCTCTGGATTTGTTCTCGGCTACTTTTTATTTCTTTAGATATTAATTTTGGCCTATTTCTCATCTATTTCTTCAGCCTCTGCATAACTTTTTATTGTTTTAGCCAAAATGTGGCAAAAGTAGTTTTTTTACTCATTTTATTTAGCATTGGTTGTGAGATTTATTGGGAATACATCGATTATTCAAACCGTCCGCAAATAACTTATTTTGTAGGAACATTGTCATTTATAGTTTTAGCAAGAGAGTTATTATTCAATCGAGTATTCATAGCGCATAAATATTTTGGATATGCATCAGGCAAAATTGCATTAGATTGGCAGTTAAGAGGAGTTTTACTAGCAGACAGTGTATTAGTTATTTGCATGTTGTTGGAATACTTTATGAGACACATATTGGGGTTTTCTCATGCCACAATGGTTTATTATAATTTTTCTTTGTCTGCTTCTATTCTTTCTGGATTAACTTTATCCATCGTTTATATGCATTATTTTTACAACCAATCTAAGAAACATTTGCTTGCATAGCTTATTTAATAAGCAATTTCATTGCACTAAACCTATGGCATAATGTTTGTAATGTGGAACTTAATCCACATTTATCAACATTTTACTGGAGCGTTTAGCATGAAAAAATTTAAATTATCATTGGTTGTACTTGCATTATTTTCTTCATTAATTTCTGCGCCAAGCCTAGCTGGTCCAGCTAGTAAGCCACCACCTTCAACCCTTCAATCAACTTTTTAATTTGCGCCTGATAGTGAATAATAATTAGCGGCAATTACTCACTATACATCTAAGCAAATACTTTCTATGAAAAACAGTTTAAATTAGCCAATACCCATCTAGTGGTTATTGGCTAATTCTTCTCTGTTTGCTTTCGCGTTTATTCGGTAAACTATAGGGATAAAACCAGTAAGGATTATTAATGAGCGCCTCTGACACTAATTCATCTCAGTCTAGATCTGATAACACCACGCATTTTGGCTTTAAGCAGGTGGATGCCAGCGAAAAAGTTAAAATGGTGAAAGACGTATTTCAGTCGGTCGCGGCTAAGTACGACATTATGAATGATTTAATGTCTTTAGGTATTCATAGATTATGGAAACGTTACACTATAGATTGCAGTGGCGTACGAGCTGGACACAAAGTATTAGATTTAGCCGGTGGCACCGGAGATTTAACCGCAAAGTTTTCTCGCATTGTGGGTGAAAAAGGCCAAGTGGTATTGGCTGACATTAACGATGCCATGTTAAAAGTCGGGCGCGACAAACTGCGCGATAAAGGCATAGTAGGCAATGTCCAATACGTACAAGCCAATGCCGAAGCCTTACCTTTTCCCGATAACAGTTTTGATATTATTACCATAGCCTTTGGCCTTAGAAACGTTACCGACAAAGACAAAGCCTTAGCCTCAATGTATCGGGTACTTAAACCCGGAGGTCGTTTATTAGTGTTAGAGTTTTCTAAACCCACTAATGACATGTTAAATAAAGCTTACGATATGTATTCCTTTCATTTACTGCCTAAAATTGGCCAACTGGTGGCCAATGACGCAGACAGCTATCAATATTTAGCTGAATCAATTCGTATGCATCCCGAGCAAGAAGTACTAAAAGGCATGATGGACGCGGCAGGTTTTGAACAAACCAGCTATCACAATTTAACCGGTGGCATAGTTGCCTTGCACAGAGGCTTTAAATTTTAACATGCCCGCTGCCCAACTCATTTCTGCTGGCATAGAATTGGCGTTAAACCAATTACTTAAACTCGATCCGCAGAGTAACCAAAGGCTAACCAAGCTGAAAGGCAAAAGCCTTGAGGTAAAGGTAAAAGAGTTACCTTGGCCTTTATTATTTAGTTTTTCTGAACAAATAGACCTGATGGCTTTAACCCCGCCACAAGCCGAACAAAGCAGCACTGCCGATTGTTTAATTGAATTAGATTTAGACACCTTACCTAAACTCAAAGACACTAGTCAGCTCACTCAGCTTATTCAGCAACAACAACTCAATTTAGTTGGCGATATTTATGTGGCGCAAACCTTTAGCAGCTTGATCAAAGACTTAGATATTGATTGGGAAGAACACCTGTCACACTACATTGGCGATGTGGCTGCGCATCAAAGTTTTAGTACCGCACGCTCAGTGATAGATGCCACTAAACAGCAGTTAGAGCAAGGTTCAAAATCACTTGGACAAAGGCTCACCCAAAGCGACTCTTTGGCGGTTAGCCAACAAGAAGTGGCAGATTTTAGTCAACAAGTGAACACATTACGCAGTGCAACAGAACGTTTAGAGGCCAGATTGGCGTTATTAGAGCGCGCCAGTGCCAAAGCAGATGATAATTAAGGTTTAAGTTTTAGTGAGAATTTTACGTTTATACCAAATCAATAAAGTACTGCTTCAACACGGATTAGATGAGCTAATTCCCAGAAAATGGCTACCTTGGTACGTTAAGTTTGGGCGCGTGTGCTTTTTTTGGCTAGCCAATAAACATCCAGACAAATCACAAGGTCAAAGAATTCGATTAGCCTTACAAACATTAGGCCCAGTATTTATTAAATTTGGGCAAATGTTGTCTACCCGCAAAGATCTACTGCAACCTGATGTAGCCATTGAATTAGCTAGGTTACAAGACCAAGTTGAGCCATTTGACAGTGAATTAGCCGAACAAATTATTCGCCAAGCTTTAGGCCTAGAGCAAATTTCGGATTTGTTTAATGAGTTTGAATCTAAACCATTGGCTTCAGCATCAATTGCTCAAGTGCATAGCGCTAAATTAAAGTCGAATAATCAAGATGTGATTGTCAAAGTGATCAGGCCCAATATCAAACACACTATAGTGTCAGATATCGAGCTCATGCGTACAGTCGCCCAAGCTTTGCAAAAGCTACTTCCAGATGGAAAACGTTTGCGCCCAGTAGAAGTTGTGGCCGAATACGAAAGAACCATTATTGACGAATTAGACTTGTTGCACGAAGCCGCCAATGGCATTCAGTTTAAGCGTAATTTCGAAAACTCGCCAGCTTTATACGTGCCTACTATTTATAGCGATTATTGCCGCAAGAATGTCATGGTAATGGAGCGTATTTATGGCACGCCCATTTCTGATATTGACCAGCTAGTTGCGCGCCAAACCAATATGAAAAAGCTGGCAGAACGTGGGGTGGAGGTGTTTTTCACCCAAGTATTTAGAGACAGCTTTTTCCATGCTGATATGCATCCTGGCAACATATTTGTCTCTACCGTTAACCCAGAAGATCCACAATACATTACTATAGACTTTGGCATAGTTGGCACCCTAAATAGTGAAGACAAGCGCTATTTAGCCGAAAATTTTATTGCCTTTTTTAATCGCAATTACCGTAAAGTTGCAGAACTACATGTAGATTCTGGATGGGTACCCTCAGACACAGACATAGACGATTTCGAAGCCTCCATTCGCAAAGTATGTGAACCTATTTTTCAAAAGCCCTTAGCTGAAATTGAGTTTAGCAATGTATTACTGCAGCTATTTAATACAGCTAGGCGCTTTAATATGGTTATCCAACCACAATTAGTGTTATTACAAAAAACCTTGTTATACATTGAAGGCTTAGGCCGCCAGCTTTACCCTCAATTAGACTTATGGCAAACCGCTAAACCCTTTTTAGAGAATTGGATGAAAGAACAAATTGGGCTTAAGGCCATGTATCAAAAAATATCTGCAAATCTGCCTTATTGGTCTGAAAAAATGCCGGAAATTCCTGACTTGATTTACGACACCTTAAAGCAAGTCAAAAAGTTACCTGAGCAACAACAAAAGCAGGCAGAGCAACAAAAACAACAATTACAGCGTCAACATTTAAGCTCGCAACTCGTTAGCATAGGCGCAACCTTTATTATCGCCGCTGCTATCATGCCTATTTATCAAAGCCAGATGTGGCCAAGCGCAAGTTGTGTTGTTTTAGGGCTAGTCTGTTGGATAGCGAGTTGGCGGGTAAAAAGCTAAACACTGGCAAAATTTAACTTTCGCCAAAATAGCCTTCTACCCGCAAAGCTAAGCCGTATGAGGCAGAAAAGCTTTCATCGCGACGCCATAATACAAAAGGCTCAACTTCATAAAATAACCATTCGCGTAAAGTGTTTTTGCGCCACCTTAAGCTAACTAAATATTCTTCTAAGCGATAATTAGGCCGACTTAAGCCTTCTACATAAAACCCTGCAATAAGCGCATTTTTGTGATTAAACTGCAGTAATTGCTGCACACTATGCTGCCACAGCCAATCGTTGCTTTTATCGCGGTAATAAAAATGGTTTTTCCATCTCAGAATAGAAGCTTGACTAAGGTTATGATCGACTTGCCAAGAAGCATCTGCACCAAAACCATCACGACTATAATAGTAGGCTGCGGTTTGCCAACGTAAACGCAGATTATCGGTAAGTGCATGGGTATTACGATAGCGGCTTTTAACAAAGATTTGCAATCTTCTGCCTACTCCCACTCTATGAGATAGACCGCTTTCGGGTTTACTTCGCCAGCGTAATGCTAGGCTAAAGCGGTTTTCTTCTACAAAGTTTTGATTGCCAGAGGCGCGAATATCATTGTTAGGGCGGTCGTCGTCGTAATCAGAAAACACCAAATCAACACGGTTTTTAAGGTTGGGGAGTTTCACTCGAATTTTAAAGCGTGTTTCAAATTCGGTTAAGTCACGACTTCTTGGCTCCCAGCCTAAACGAATTCTAGCCTCACCCACAGCTTCTTGACCCTGACTATTTTCTTCGAGGGCAAAAAAATCATCAAACCATAAGGCGCTTGATTTAACCGAGGTGGCAATACTTTTATGCATGCTATCTAGCCAAGGGTAATCCACTTGCTCTTCTTCGGCACCAACGGCTGAACAAAAGCTAATAAATATCACGCTAGATAAAAAAATTATTTTCACACTGTTCCTTGCAAGCATTACCTTAAAACTCAGTGGTAATAAGAAAAAACTTAGATCACGACAGTGTATTGATTAACGCAATTCACTATTAAAAAGTCAAACATCTTCGATTTGACGATCAAATCAGTGACCTTTTTAATAAGCTACGTATAATAAAAATATAACGTTTTTAGGAGTAGTTTATGTTTGGCATTAGCCCCATGCAATTGTTGATTATATTAGTTATCGTGGTTTTGCTGTTTGGCACTAAAAAACTGCGTGGATTAGGCGGCGATCTTGGCTCTGCACTTAAAGGCTTTAAAAAAGCCATAAGTGAAGACGACAAAGAAAAAGACACAGTCGCTGACGCGGATTTTGCGAATAAAGAAAAAGTAGAAAATAAAGCGGCAACTGAATCGGTTGAACCTGCACAAAAAACCAAGAGCGAAACTAAAGAGCCCAATTAATGTTTGATATAGGTTTTTTTGAACTCTTAATCATTGCTGTTGTGGGCTTAGTGGTATTAGGCCCAGAAAGGCTGCCAGGCGCGATCCGCTCTACTTTAAAAACCGTACGCGGCATAAAAGGTATGGCAAATGGATTTCGCCAAGAAGTTGAACAACAATTTAAAATTCATGAGCTACATGAAAACCTAAAAAAAGCCGAACAGCAAAATCTTGAAAACCTTTCGCCTGAATTGCAAAAGTCTGTGGACGAATTACGCGATGCGGCAAAATCTGTACAAAAACCTTATTCAAAAGAGTAATTTGAGTGGCTGAGCCCAATAGTTTAATAGCTCATTTAATTGAGTTAAGAAGTCGAGTATTAAAGGCATTTCTCAGCGTCTTTGTGGTGTTTTTATGTTTGGTCTATTTTGCTCAAGATCTTTACCACTGGTTGGCCACGCCTTTACTCGATACCCTGCCCGACCAAGCACAAATGATTGCCACAGACGTAGCTTCGCCGTTTTTTGCGCCTTTTAAGCTAACTATGGTGTTGTCGTTTTTTATCGCCATTCCTGTGGTTTTGTATCAAATATGGGGATTTGTAGCACCAGGTTTATATAAAAACGAAAAACGCCTAATCGCCCCTTTGTTGTTTTCTAGTACTTTATTATTCTATTTGGGCATGGCCTTTGCCTATTATGTGGTGTTTCCTTTAGCCTTTGCTTTTTTCACCAGCGTAGCGCCCGAAGGTGTAGTGATAAACACTGATATAAGCAGCTACCTGAATTTTGTATTAAAAATCTTTTTTGCCTTTGGGTTATCTTTTGAAATTCCCGTAGCTATTGTCTTAATGTGCTGGACCGGCATGACCACCCCAGACTCGTTAAGAGCCAAGCGGCCTTATGTAATAGTTGGGGTATTTGTTGTGGGTATGTTACTAACCCCACCAGATATTATCTCGCAAACCCTATTAGCTATCCCTATGTGGATTTTGTATGAGTTTGGCATACTAGTTGGCAGCATTTATTCCAGACGTAAGCATAACGAAGAACAACAGGAAGATCTGTGATGTATAAACTAGTTAGTATGATGGTTATTTTTGGTATCAGTTCTTTGAGTTTCGCTCAAGATCTTAAAACTGAGTTGTTAACTTGTGCGGCAGAGTCAGATAACGCTAAACGTTTAGGCTGTTACGATGCTTTAGCTATACAAGAGAAGCCATCAGAAGCTAAACTAGTCGCTGCTACTACGCCTAAAAATCCTGTTTCTACTTCACAGCCAACTGCTCCTACAGTTTCAGCTCAAGAGCAGCCCATAGCTGTGGAAAAAGCCCCAACTGTAGCTCAGCAAAACCAGAGTCAGCCTTTACCAACTAGTGCTGCTAAACCAACAAAGCCAAAATTAGTTGCACAAGCTAGCGAAACTCCCAAACCGCCAACTAATACTCAACCCCCAGTACAAGTAAACGATGATGCAGAGCAGCGCTTTGGTTATGAACATACACAAGCCCCCAAAGGCATGCTTGAAAAGCTAAGCTTGCCAGTGTCTAAAGTGAACAAGACTCCGTTTGGGCGCATGGTTATTACCTTAGAAAACGGTCAGGTTTGGCGTCAGTCTGATAAAGTGCGACTAAAAATAAAACCAGGACAAAATGTAACCATAGAGCGCGGCGTGTTAGGTTCGTTTTTTATGTCTACTGATCAAGTGAAAAAAAGCATTCGTGTTAAACGAGTAAAATAAAGCTATGGCTTGGTGTGATATAGGGGTTAACTTCACCGACAATAGATTGGAGTTTTCTACGGTATTTGCGCGCGCCCTTGAGGCAAACGTACAATCAATGATCATTACCGGCACTGATCTAGACAAAAGCATTCAAGCCAACTTACTTGCTCTTGAACACCCAGAACATTTATACGCTACAGCTGGGGTTCACCCTCATTCTGCTAGCAGTTTTAATCAAGCTAGTATCGAACAAATAAAACAACTGGCACAATCTAAACAAGTGGTGGCCATTGGCGAGTGTGGCTTAGACTTTAACCGAAACTTTTCTTCACCCGCAGATCAACTTTGGGCTTTTGAACAACAGTTGATAATAGCTTGCGAGCTGGGCTTGCCAGTATTTTTACACGAGCGCGATGCATTTGATGATCAAATCAAATTATTAACTAAATACTCAAAGCACTTAGCTGGAGGGGTCGCCCATTGTTTTACTGGTACCCTTAATCAAATGCAAGCCTATGTGGATTTAGGGCTGTATATTGGTATTACTGGCTGGGTGTGCGATTTAAAACGCGGAGAAGCATTGCGCGATGCTGTAAAGCATCTACCCTTAGAACGTATCTTATTAGAAACAGATGCGCCTTATTTACGCCCCAAAGGATTGCCTAATAATCGCAAAGTAGACAGGGGCAATAATGAGCCCGCTTACTTACCCTTTATTGCGCAGAAGGTGGCAGAATTAATGGCTATTGAGGTAGAAACTTTGTCGCAAGCTTGTTTAAAAAACTCGAAACTTTTATTTAACCTGCCGCAGGACAGTGCCGCATGCAGGCACATTTAGGTGAGCATAAGTTAACCAAAAACTGGCTGTTTTTTATTGTCAGTATGCTTATTGTTATTGGCCTATTTACTTCGTTAAATTGGCCTAAAAAACAAGGCTTAGGCAACCAATTTTCTGTTCCCGACATTCACTATTTAGTTGATGCGCAAGCAAGATTCAAGATAGACGCAGTCACACACTTAGCGACTCATGCTTGGCAGCCATCTAAAACACCTAGGCTGGCTTTTGGCTTAACCCAATTTCCCCATTGGTTTAAGTTTGAACTCAAGGCCTTGTCTGCTGCAGAAAGCCATGTTTTAGTGATCGACAATCCACTTTTAGACACAATTAACTTGTGGTTTATCGACAATGGTCAAATCATCTCAGAGCATAAACTTGGCGACACTAAAGCATTTTCACTTCGTCCCATTGCCCATGAAGCTTTTGTGGTAACTGTGCCTCAGCAAAACAGGTCGCTGAAAGTCATTTTACAAGTGCAGACTAAAGGTGCGTTGGAGCTTCCCATAAAAATCTGGAAAGCCAGTGATTACCTTGCTTTAACCAGTCAAAACGAACTGGTTATGGGCTTGTTTATTGGTTTGATTTTGGCCATGGGCTTAAGCAACTTTTTCTTTTTCGCTAGCTCTAAAAACCTCACCTTTTTAGTCTATAGCGGTTATGTATTATGTTTGGGCTTAACCATCTTAAGTTTAACTGGCCATGGTTATAGGTTTATTTGGCCAAGCTTTCCTTGGATGCAGCAGCATGCATTTGGTTTGTTTGCTAGCCTCACCCTTTGTTTTGCCATAATTTTTTGTGACCGCCTTTTAAAAGTTCAAGCTTACAATGTGGCCATTTGCAAAACCTTAAGATTAACCAGTATTGTGTGTTTACTGCTCGCACTCGCTAGCCTAATGATTAAGCTGTCATTGTTTATTCAACTTTTTGTGCTCATGCTAATTTTTGTCGGACTATTGGTTTTGGCCGCATCTGTTTGGTTATGGATAAAGGGCGAAGTATTAGCCAAGTTTTATACCTTAACTTGGACAGTGTTATTAATTAGTGGGGTAATTGTGAGCTTGGACAAATTAAGCATGCTTAGTTTAACCCTGCCCTCCTATTATGTACTTATGTTGGCCGCCTCAATTGAATCTATCATGCTAGCTTTAATTCTGGCGATTAATCACAATGCTCAAGGCCAATCTCTACTCAATGCCCAAGCTGAGCTACTTGAAAAAGAGCATCAAGCCCAGTTAGCTCAAAAAAACATGTTAGCTGCGCAAGAAAATGCCAAAGAAGACTTAGAATACAAAGTACAAGAGCGCACACTTGAGTTAGAAATAGCTTTGCGAGAGCTGTCTGATATTAATAGAGAATTAGAAGAAAAAAATACCTTAGATGCTCTCACTGGGATCCGCAATCGCAGTTATTTTGACCAAAAATATTTAGCCGAACTTAGACGTAGCAGACGCGAACAAACTGAGTTATCCATAGTGATGTTAGATATAGACCACTTTAAAAAGGTTAACGACAACTACGGACATTTGGCGGGGGATGAATGTATAAAAACCGTGGCCAATATTATTAAACAGGCATTAAAGCGCCCTAGTGATGTAGTCTGTCGTTATGGAGGTGAAGAATTTGCTTTGATTCTGCCTAACACCGATTTAGCTGGAGCTAAATCTTTACTTGAAGAATTAAGAAACACTATTCAAAACACAGCAGTACACACAGAAGACACTAGCATTCAACTGACCATAAGCGCAGGTATAGCCAGTGCTATTGCTAGCATAGATCAACCCGAAGACGCCTTTCTGGCCTTTGCCGATAAACAACTGTATTTAGCCAAAAATGCTGGCCGAAACAACGTTCAAGGACGTCATTTAGACGACTCTCAACCTTAGGATTTTTTATGTTTGAACAATTCCCTCATACTCGCATGCGCAGATTACGTAAGGCAGAATTTACTCGTAAATTAGTTGCCGAAAATCAGCTTAGTGTCAGCGATCTGATTTACCCCATATTTGTACATGAGGGAGAGAATAAAAAACAAGCCATAGAGTCTATGCCCGGCATTGAAAGATTGTCTATCGACTTGTTAATCAATGAAGCCGAACAATTAGTAGAATTAGGCATTCCCGCAATCGCTCTATTTCCTGTGATACCTGCCGAATTAAAATCACTTTGTGCTAGCGAAGCTTTTAATCCATATGGCTTGACGCAACGCGCAGTCAAAGCGTTAAAATCGGCCGTGCCTGAGCTTGCCATTATTACCGATGTGGCATTAGACCCTTTTACTTCTCATGGCCAAGATGGACTAGTAGACGACTCTGGCTATGTTATGAACGATGAAACCATTGAAGTCTTAGTGAAACAAGCTTTGTCACATGCAGAAGCCGGGGCAGATATAGTGGCGCCCTCGGATATGATGGATGGGCGGGTTGCAGCTTTGCGCCAAGCCCTTGAAAAAGCTGGGTTTGTACACACCAGTATTATGGCTTATTCGGCCAAATATGCCTCTAGTTACTACGGGCCATTTAGAGATGCAGTCGGCTCTGCGGGCAATATTAAAGGTGGCAACAAAAAAAATTATCAAATGGATCCAGCTAATTCTGACGAAGCCATGCGTGAAATTGCCCTAGATATTCAAGAAGGGGCAGATATGGTTATGGTAAAACCTGGCATGCCATATTTAGACATAGTTAGACGTTGTAAAGCTGAGTTTAAAGTCCCCACTTTTGCCTATCAGGTTAGTGGTGAATATGCCATGCATAAAGCCGCTTTTGCCAATGGTTGGTTAAAAGAAGATGAAGTGATTTTAGAGTCTTTATTGGCCTTTAAGCGCGCCGGAGCAGACGGAATTTTAACGTATTTTGCTAAGCAAGCAGCGGTATTATTAAAGCACGATAGCAATTAAGCAGCACAAGGCTGCAAAAATATTGGCTGGTTTAATTACACTCCAACAACCAGCCTACTTTGTGTTGTTGCCACTTTTCGTTGGCTAGCTCTGCATCAATCAAAGGGTGTGATTTCAACCAGCCCTCAGGGAAAGTGAGTGTCCACTTCTGATCTTGAATAGTCAGAGTAAAGTCTGCCAATAAATTATCTTTACGACGAATGGACAACAAACAGGCTAAGCGCAATATGCGCATTAAAGTTAACAGAACTTGACGTACTTCTGGGTGAAAAGAATCAAAGAGTTGTAAGTTAATGTCTTGTCTGTGGCTTTGCACCAAAACTTTAACTCCCGCTCGTTGTTGTTCGGTAAACCCCACCATAGGCAAATAATTTAAAATATAGGCACCGTGCTTGTGGTATTGCTTATATTCAATGTGCAGGCCAATTTCGTGCAACATAGCGGCAGACAATAACATGGCTTCGCTGTCGACCTTGCCCATAGGCACCTGACGTTTCACTTGTTTGTATAAATTCAAGGCAACGCTTTTAACCCTGTCTGCATGTTCTGCTTCAATATGAAAACGTTCAATAAATTGTTCAAGGGTTTGGCTACGGCGATCATTTTGTTTCATGTTGTCTAACATGCCATAGATAAGCCCTTCTCTTAGGGCACCACCTGAAATTTGCATTTCTTGAATATTAAGTTGCTCAAATAAAGCAATTAAAATGGCTAGACCACTAGGAAATATGGCGCGTCTTGCTTCTGTTAGCCCTTCAATTTCTAACAAATCTATACTAGTGCAATCAATGCATTGCTGTTTTAAATTATGCAGATAACCAATGCGGATAGAATCACTTATCCCTTGAGTCACCAAAATTTCAGTTATGGCTTGGGGTGTACCAGATGCACCAAGACATTGCTGCCAATCAAAATTGATAAAGTCGTCTTTAACTGGCTCAAGTAAAGAACGAGCATGATTAATTGCCTCGTCAAAACTTTGTTCGGTAATTTGCCCATCGACAAAAAAGCGCTCTTTCAAGGTAACGCAGCCCATATTTAAACTAACTAAATGCATAGGGGTCATATCGTTACCCACTATCACTTCGGTACTGGCACCACCAATATCGATCACCAAAGTATTACCTTGGTTGGCCGAGGTATAAGCTACGCCTAAATAAATTTGTCTGGCTTCTTCTACCCCATCTATCACATCTAACTTGTGATGCAGGATTTGTTCGGCTTTTTTAATAAATACATCGGCGTTGGCGGCTAAGCGCAAAGTTGCAGTGCCTACCACTTTAATGTTTGAAAGGGGAATATCTTGCAGCCTTTCGGCAAAGGTAGCTAAACAATTCCAGCCTCTTTCAAGGCTTTCTTGGTTTAGCATCATGTTTTCATCTAGCCCTGCGGCTAATCGCACTTTTTGTTTAATTTTACCTATTATATGCACGCTGCCAGCTACCACGCGCACAATCACCATATGGAAACTATTTGAGCCCAAATCAACAGCTGCATATAGCTGTTCAGGTTGAGCAAATGGAACCACTACTTCGGTATTATTTTTCATTTATTTACGATTGTGCCTTGGGCCAGTGTGGCGCTTTTGATGACTTTTTCCACTTTGCATACGCTTTTTATACCTAGGCTTAGGCGGGGTAACATCACGGATTAAATCATTTGGGTTGTATTCTGTTACTGGAATAGCATGCTGCACGTACTCTTCTATAGCAGGCAAGTTAAGAGCGTATTTTTCACAGGCAAAACTAATAGAACTACCACTTTGACCGGCACGGCCTGTGCGGCCAATACGGTGCACATAATCTTCTGCATCGTCTGGTAAATCATAGTTAAACACATGACTTACCATAGGGATATGTAACCCTCTTGCGGCAACATCAGTGGCTACTAATACGTCTATTGCGCCAGAAGTGAAATCTTCTAAGATTTTTAAGCGTTTATTTTGCGGCACATCACCACTAAGTAAGCCCACTCTATGCTTATCTGCTTGTAGCCAATCACAAACTTTCTCACAGCTATGCTTAGTATTAGCAAAGACTATGGCTTTATCTGGCCACTCTTCTTCCATTAGGGTAAGCAACAAATAAGGTTTGTCTTCGTCTGATGGATAAAATAATTCTTCTTTAACACGCTCTGCCGTTTTGCGTTCTGGCTCTATTTGCACATGAGTGGGATTATTCATGTGTTCATAGGCAAGCTCTTGCACCCGGTAAGACAAGGTAGCAGAGAACAACATGCTAAGGCGTTGCTCTGGGGCTGGCATTCTCCTAAATAAATAACGTATGTCTTTAATAAAGCCTAAATCGAACATACGATCGGCTTCATCAAGCACAGCGACTTGTATACCTTCTAAGGAAAATATGCCTTGTTTGTAATAATCAATAATTCGGCCAGTGGTGCCAATAATAATATCTACACCTTCTTCTAGCTTCTCACGTTGACTTTGATAACCTTCGCCCCCATAGATCAAGCCAAGGGTTAATCCTGTATGTTGGCTTAGCAGTTCTGCATCATTAAAGATCTGCACCGCTAATTCACGTGTAGGTGCCATAATGATAGCTCTGGGTTGACGTTTACTGTCCTGAGGATTACTCAATAAATAATGGAAAGTAGCGACTAAAAATGCGATGGTTTTACCGGTACCCGTTTGTGCCTGTCCCGCTATATCATGACCTTCTAATAAGGGGGGTAAGCTCAATGCTTGAATTGGCGTACAATGATTAAAGTTGGCAGCGGATAACGCTTTGACAACCTGCGGGTTAATCGGTAAGTCAGAAAAATGTGTATCAGTTAAGTGTGTTGTTTGCATAGCTTATAGCTTATCATTGCTTGCATTAAAAACCAGTTTCTATATAACAATCATAACCGCGCTGGTAAAGACCGGCGACTGAAAAAATTACGGAGAAAAGAATGAGCGACAAAATTATCCAGTTAACTGACGATAGTTTCGAGGCCGATGTAATCAATGCTGCTGGTCCTGTGTTAGTTGATTTTTGGGCAGAATGGTGTGGCCCTTGTAAAATGATCGCACCAATTTTGCATGAAGTTGCTGATGAGTTTGACGGCAAAGTAACAGTTGGTAAGCTGAATGTCGATGAAAATAACGAAACGCCACCTAAGTATGGGATTAGAGGCATACCTACTTTGTTATTATTTAAAGACGGTAATGTTGCTGCAACTAAAGTAGGCGCTTTATCTAAAGCTCAACTTTTAGAGTTTTTAAACGACAATATTTAATGATTATTTAGCTATTATGGCTAAAGTCAAAATTAAAATAAAAAGCTCAGCTTAGCTGAGCTTTTTTGTACGTACTCACTAATTAAACTAGCTATAGGCCGCATTTTTATTGTGCATTGGACTTTTTTAGAGAACCCAAATAGTTAACAATTCGCTAGTGTATTAAAGCAAAAACCCCTGCTAATCGCTGCAAAGGTATACAATTCACTGGACGCAGGTTTTATTTGGTGCTAACTTTTAGTTGTTCTTACCTGAACAAACTCGAACTTCGCTCAAATCAGAGACAGAAATAAGTAAAAAACCTTTGAATTATTCAATCAATCTTGGCCAAAAAACCAAGTTTCAAGCATAAAGACCCACCAATTATGAACCTAACGGAACTCAAGAATAAACCGATCAGCGAACTAGTTAGCCTAGCCGAAGAAATGAAGCTAGAAAACATGGCCCGCGCCCGTAAACAAGACATTATTTTCTCTATCCTTAAATCTCACGCTAAAAGTGGCGAAGACATTTTTGGCAATGGTGTACTCGAAATTCTGCAAGATGGCTTCGGATTTTTACGTTCCAACGATTCTTCTTACTTGGCGGGACCTGACGATATTTATGTATCACCAAGTCAAATAAGACGCTTTAACCTGCGCACTGGTGATACTATTTCGGGCAAAATTCGCCCACCTAAAGACAGCGAACGTTATTTTGCGTTGTTAAAAATCAGCGAAGTAAACTACGACCGTCCAGAAAACTCGCGCAATAAAATATTATTTGAAAACCTTACGCCATTACATGCCAATGAACGACTCACAATGGAACGAGGCAATGGCAGTAGTGAAGATATCACTGCCCGTGTATTAGATTTAGCTTCTCCTATTGGACGCGGTCAACGTGGTCTAATTGTTGCGCCACCTAAAGCAGGGAAAACCTTACTGCTACAAAACATCGCTCAGTCTATTGCAGCCAACCACCCTGAGTGTTTATTGATGGTATTGCTAATAGATGAACGCCCTGAAGAAGTGACTGAAATGCAACGTCTAGTGCGTGGTGAAGTTGTAGCCTCTACCTTTGATGAGCCAGCCAGCCGCCATGTTCAAGTAGCTGAAATGGTTATTGAGCGTGCAAAACGTTTGGTTGAGCATAAAAAAGATGTAGTGATATTGCTAGATTCAATTACTCGTTTAGCTCGCGCTTATAACACGGTAATTCCTTCGTCAGGCAAAGTATTAACTGGTGGTGTAGACGCTAACGCGCTGCACAAACCTAAGCGCTTTTTTGGTGCCGCTCGTAACATCGAAGAAGGCGGCAGCTTAACTATTATTGCCACCGCATTGATAGATACCGGTTCTAAAATGGACGAAGTAATATACGAAGAATTTAAAGGTACAGGTAACATGGAGTTACACCTGAACCGTAAAATTGCAGAAAAACGCGTATTCCCTGCTATTGATTACAACCGCTCGGGTACTAGACGTGAAGAGTTATTAACCTCGCAAGATGAATTACAAAAAATGTGGATCTTGCGCAAGATAGTGCATGAAATGTCAGAAATTGACGCCATGGAATTTTTAATTGGTAAATTGTCTATGACAAAAACCAATGACGAATTCTTTACTGCAATGCGCAGACAAAAAAGTTAACTTGTTTTAGCTTGTTAAGATCCGCTACCAGCTTGCTGTTAGCGGATTTTTTATTTTAGGTCGATAAAAAGCCAGCTTTGCTGATTTGACAAGCCAAGCTGTATTCAACATATTAATGTCTTGATATTAAAAAATGGGAACGTCATGAAAAGCTTATTAAATATTGTGTTAATTGGGAGTTTTTACAGTTTTTTTGCCTTAGCTGAAGAAAATGTTGAACAAAGCGTTAATGCCATAGAAGCAAAGGTCATTAAATGGCGCCACCATTTGCATCAGTATCCAGAATTGTCTAATCGCGAATTTGAAACGGCCAAATACATCACTGCTCACCTGCAAAGTTTAGGTTTAAAGGTGCAAACTGGCGTGGCAAAAACCGGGGTGGTTGCTGTATTAGACAGTGGCAAACCTGGCCCAGTAGTAGCACTACGTGCAGATATGGACGGCCTTCCTGTACTAGAACAAAACGACTTAGCCTGGAAATCCACCCAAAGAGGTGAATTAGAAGGTAACGATGTACCTGTTATGCATGCTTGCGGCCATGATACTCATGTGGCTATGTTAATGGGCGCGGCTGAAATATTAGTTAACATGAAAGAACAACTACGTGGAAAAGTGAAGTTTATCTTTCAACCCGCTGAAGAAGGCGCACCAAGAGGCGAAAAAGGTGGCGCACAAGTTATGGTAGAAGAAGGGGTATTAAGCAATCCCGATGTTGACGTAATTTTTGGCTTACACATTAGCGCCAACACTGATATTGGCAAAGTCAGATATAAAGAAGGGGGCACTATGGCCGCCGTTGATCCTTTCAAAATCGTAATAAAAGGTAAACAAGCGCACGGCGCTTACCCTTGGTTGAGTGTTGATCCTATTACCACAGCGGCACAAATTATAATGGGCCTACAAACTATAGTAAGTCGCGAAATTAAACTCATAGACGAAGCAGCTGTAGTGACAATTGGCTCAATTCACGGTGGCAACCGCTCAAATATTATTCCTAGTGAAGTAGAGTTAGTTGGGACTATTCGCACTCTGAATAAGCGAGCGAGAGAGCACATGTACGAAGCCGTCCCAAGAAAGGTTAAAGGTATTGCCGATAGTATGCGCGCCGAAGCCGAAGTCACCTTGCCTTTAGATTACAATTACCCTATTACCTTTAACGATTTGGCGCTTACCGAAAAAATGCTGCCTAGCTTAGTGAAAAGCGTTGGAGCCAAAAACCTGATCCACAGTAAAGCTGTAACTGGTGCCGAAGACTTTTCTTTCTTTCAAGAGAAGGTACCAGGTTTGTATTTGTGGGTAGGGGGTAAACCACTAGATGTAAACGAACATGATGCACCCGCCCACCATACTCCAGAGTTTTATGTGGATGACGCTGGCTTGAAAACCGGAGTGAAATTACTGACAGACCTAACCTTAGATTATATGCATATGCATTAACCCAAATCAGTTAGTTTTAGCCTAGCTGTGATGGTTTCTATGCAGCTAGCGATAAGCTACAATACGCCTCCCAAAATTCTAAGGACTTCTATGAGGTCTAACGCAAACTATTTGTAAGTGAGAAAATTATGCCAGACGTAGCCATAATAATGGGCTCTAAATCTGATTGGCCAACCATGCAAAATGCGGCACTTATGCTAGAAAAACTAGGAGTAAGTTATACCGCTAAAGTTGTGTCAGCTCATCGTACGCCTAATTTATTGGTAGAATTTTCTGAACAAGCTGCCGAACAAGGCTATAAAGTAATTATTGGTGGAGCAGGCGGAGCCGCCCATTTGCCAGGCATGATAGCAGCACATACACATTTACCCGTTTTTGGTGTACCTGTGCGCTCTAGTCAGCTTAATGGCCTAGATTCGTTACTGTCTATAGTTCAGATGCCCAAAGGCGTAGCTGTAGGTACCTTGGCCATAGGTGAAGCAGGTGCAGCCAATGCCGGCTTGTTAGCAGCCCAGGTAATAGCTTTGAACAATCAAGACGTACAACAAGCAATTAAAGACTTTAGAACTGAGCAAACCAATACTATTTTGGCTCAGGATGAATTAACCCTACCCTCTTTATAGTTGATTTACAGGTGAGATAAATAAGATGAGCATAGTAGTTCTTGGTTCTGGTCAATTAGCAAGGATGATGTCGTTAGCCGCTTACCCTTTAGGTGTAAGCGTACAGGCAATAGATGTTGCCGATAACAAAGTGATTGATCCGGTCACCAAACTACCTTTGAATATTTCTCTTGAAGCCGCATTTGAAGAAGCTGACAGCATAACTGTTGAATTTGAACATATCCCAGAAGATTTGCTCGAAATTGCCCATCGAACAGGCAAATTAAAACCCAGCGCAGAAGCCATTTTAGCCGGCGCCGACAGAGTAAGAGAGAAACAGCTTTTAGAAAAACTCGGCATAGCCAATTGCCCTTTTGAAATTATCACCCAAGTAGATCAACTCGATGCAGCCATTCAAAAGCTAGGTGAAAAGCTCATAATCAAAGCAAGTCGCGATGGATATGACGGTTATGGGCAGTGGCGTTTGAAAAGTCTAAGCGAACTACCTGCTTTAAAAGAAAAGTTAGCCCAACTTGACCTAGAAAAAGTACCACTTATTGCTGAAAGCATGCTGAATTTTGAGCGCGAACTATCTTTGGTTGCAGTGCGTAGCAGCGAAGGTCAATTAGCCTATTATCCGTTAGCCGAAAACCTTCACTATCAAGGACAATTGCACGTTTCTGTGGCTCCTGCCTCTAATGTAAATGATGCCCTTAATCAACAAGCCCAAGAGGTGTTTAATAAACTAGCAGAGTCCTTAGATTATGTTGGGGTGTTGGCCGTTGAGTTTTTCCAAGTAGGCGATAAGTTATTAGTCAACGAAATTGCCCCTAGAGTGCACAACTCAGGGCATTGGAGTATGCAAGGTGCAGATACCAGCCAATTTGAAAATCACATCCGTGCGGTACGCGGCTTACCCTTAGGCTCGACCCGAATTTTATCAACCACAGCTATGATTAACATTATTGGATGCAAGGCCTTTGATCGAGACATGTTAGGTATAGAAGGCTGTCATCTACATTGGTATGGTAAAACCCCGCGTAAAAAGCGCAAAATGGGCCATTTTAATTTATGTGCTCAAAATTATAAGGAGCTCGCGAGCAAACTATTAGAGTTGGCCGAGCACCTTCCCCTTGAACATTTCCCCATGTTAAAAGACGAAGCCCAAAGGTTGAGCAAACTTTAAACGAAATAGAGTTAATTGATTAATTTTATTGACATCAATCGATTTGTGAATAGAATAGCGCTCGCTTTCGGGATTAGCTGCTTTTAAGTAGTTTACCAACAACCCAAAAGTGGTATCACTTAGTGTGCCGACTTAGCTCAGTTGGTAGAGCAACTGACTTGTAATCAGTAGGTCACCAGTTCGACTCCGGTAGTCGGCACCATTCTTCTTTTCAGATAATCTCAAACAAAAATGTAATCAGTAGCTAAGCCTCATAGCAGTTCGACTCCGGTAGTCGGCACCATTTCCGTGCAAATTCATCGAAACAAAACACAGAGCGAAGCGAATTCCTATTCTTGAGATGACATTTGCGCAACCCACCAATGAGCACAGCCATAAATTCTTAGGTTTAAATTCCCCCAAACCAATTTGTAATCAGTAGCTAAGCCTCATAGCAGTTCGATTCCAGTAGTCGGCACCATTTCCGTGCAAATTCATCGAAACAAATTGCCGAGCGCAGCGAGCACCCATTTTTGAGGTGACATTTGCGCAACCCGCCAATGAATACAGCCATGAACTCATAGGTTTAAATTTCTTAAAAACTTTGAAGTAGTTAAATACGGGATATCCCATACACGTCCCTGATGATATGCCCCCAAGCTCGACTTCCTTGTCGAGCTGTTCAGCTGGGCGCTGCTGTGCAGCTAGAAAGTCCAGCTTCCCCCCCCAGTAGTCGGCACCATTTACGTGCAAATTCATCGAAACAAAACACAGAGCGAAGCGACTTCCTATTCTTGAGATGACATTTGCGCAACCCGCACACAAATGCAGCCACAGACTTACGCCATTACAAAATAGAAAGATACGTTTTGAATTTACACCTGTGCCATCAATAAAAAAGCCAGAAACTTAAGAGTTGCTGGCTATTTATATGGCTTTTACTGGCAGCTTAAATCTGCGTTTTGGGCTTGTTTAGGATTGAACAAAATATCCGATAATCCTATTGCAAGCTTACCTTTTGATTCCAATGCGAAGGGAGAGACAATATCTTTAAATCTTACGCCTTGGTTGGCAAAACATTGCAGGTCGATAGTTAAATTTGTCCATTGATTGAGCTCTATCTGGCTCAATTCTTTAGTGACATCTAATTTAGCATTGCAACTGCCTGGCTCATCACCAAAAGCTTCACAATTCATGGCTATGTACACTTTATCACTAGGTCTGCTTTCAACTTTTAGCAAGATAGATAACACCCCATCCATCAGTAAGTCTTTAGTCAGATCTTCCCTAAAGTGACTTTCACTTACAATTTTCAGGCCCGCCATTTGGGTGCCATCTAAAGTTAATAAAAGTGAGTCTTCTTGAACTTTTCTATCAATAGTGCGATAGCTTAATCCATTTAACTGATGTGAATTAGCATTGATGAATATTTCTTGTGAGCCTGAAAATAAGCTCATTAACCAAGGCTTGTGCATGGCACCAGTATAGAAGTTACGTGCTTTTACTTGGGTTTCATCAAACTTAATTTCTTCAGATAAATTATCTGCTAACACATTCTGGTCTTGATAGGTCAGCCCAAACCCATAGGGTAAAAGCGGAGCATAGTCTTTGTCACCACGATTGACAGTGGCTTGTTGAGCTGTTTTTGGCCATGAGAATGATAATTTACCCACAAAGTCATGCTGCACTGATCCGTCTGGATTCGCTAACAGTACTTCTGCCACTCCATTGCCTTCTGAGCCAGGTAACCAAGCAACCACAAAAGCATCAGAGGCATTAAGCTCAGCATTCATCCATAACGGGCGTCCAGTGATAAACACAGACACCACAGGAATGCCTTGAGACTTAAGTTTTTGCAATAAGGCTAAATCTTTCTTGTCGCCGCCTTGATAGTTTAAGTTTTCTCGGTCGCCATGCCCTTCGGCATATGGCTCTTCACCAAATACCACCACTGCTACATCTGGCTTAACATCAAACTTGCCATTTACATCTAAGCTAACTTGTCCACCAGCGGCTTCGATTTGTTGCTTTAAGCCATCATAAATAGAGGTGCCACCAGGAAAATCTGCATTGGTGTTGTTGGTACCTTGCCAGGTGATAGACCAACCACCTGCTTGTTTGACTATATTGTCTGCACCATCACCTGCCACTAATACATTTAATCTAGGATCTAATGGCAAGAGTTGGTTTTTATTCTTTAATAAAACCAATGACTCTCTAACAGCCTGACGCGCCACATCTCTATGGCTAGGTTGACCTATTAAATGCTTTTTACCGGCGAATTTTCTATTTGCTGGGCTAGGCTTGTTAAATAAACCCGCTCGTACTTTGACGCGTAAAATGCGAGTAACCGCATCATTAATACGAGACATAGGAATAATGCCGCGTTTAACTTGTTTGATAGTATTTTCATATAAGGGTTTCCACGCATCTGTAGGAACCATGAAAATATCCAACCCAGCATTAACCGCTTGTGGGCAACTATCGTTTCTGCAGCCTTTTACCTGACCGTGACCATTCCAATCGCCAACAACAAAACCATCAAAGCCCATTTGCTGTTTTAATACATCTGTGAGTAGGTATTTGTTACCGTGAATTTTGTCACCTTGCCAACTATTAAAAGACGCCATCACTGATTGTGCACCAGCGCTTAAGCCGCCTACATAACCTTGGGCATGAATATCAAATAGTTCTTGCTCAGTGCTAATATTATTTCCCTGGTCATCGCCACCTACAGTGCCGCCATCTCCTACAAAGTGCTTCACTGTGCTGATAACCCTATTATCTGACAGGAAGTCTTTGTCTGCATGGCCTTGTAAACCTTTAACTATTGCTGAGGCATAGCTTCTTACTATTTCAGGATCTTCTGAGTATCCTTCATAAGTTCTACCCCAACGGTCATCACGTACAACAGCTACAGTTGGAGCAAAAACCCAATCTATACCCGTTATCATAACTTCGGTTGCTGTTACATTGGCTATTTTTTCAATTAACTCGGGGTTATTGGCTGCCCCTAAACCAATATTATGTGGAAACAAAGTTGCGCCTATCACATTGTTGTGACCATGCACGGCATCTGTTCCCCACATAGTTGGAATAGTTGAGCCATCTAAACTGTCATCAATAGAAGCTAAATACATGTCGTTAGCTAATTTGATCCAATCATCAACACTCGAATGTTTATTGTTGTTAGGAAAGGCTCCACCACCATTTAAGAATGAGCCAAAGCCATATTTGCGCATGTCTTCAACACTAATATCTCGAATTTCTGGTTGGATCATTTGTGCTACTTTTTGTTCCAAAGTCATAGTCGAAAGTAAAGCTTCTACTTTGGCTTCGACTTTTGGATCTTTTTTAACCGCAATATCTAATTTAGGCCAAATATTACTGGCATTGCGCTGTTCAGGCTGTTTAACATCCTGCTGAGAATTACAAGCACTGAGCGAGCATAAAATAACTGCGATTAAACTCGTACTTAATGTCTTATTCATGAGTTTTCCTGTGAGTTATTCATTTTAACTTTACTGCCACGCACACCGTAATGGGCGATAAAGAAGTAACAAAGAAGGGGTAAAATAAAGGACAATTGAATGCCAATTGAGTCGGCCAACATACCTTGAAAAACAGGCACTATGGCACCGCCAACAATAGCTAAACATAAAACACTCGAACCTTGAGGAGTATGTTTACCTAAGCTGTTTAAGGCCAAACTAAAAATAGTAGGGAACATGACTGAATTACACAGTCCTACCAATAAAATCGACCACATGGCTAAATAACCATCTGTACTCATAGCAATGATAATTAACACAGCCGCTGCTAAAGCGTTAAACGTCAGCACTACACCACCACCAACACGATGCATGACTGCCGCGCCTATAAAGCGCCCCACCATAGCTCCACCCCAATAGTAGGCTAGATATTTTGCTGCTTGGCTTTCTTCTAGCGCTGCAATATCGGCTTCACCTAAAAAGCTAACCAAAAAACTGCCTATAGATACTTCAGCGCCCACATACACAAATATACCCACAGCACCCAACACTAAATGTTGGTATTGCCATGCATTTCCTTCTATTTCTTCACCTAAGTCAGGCTCAGCAGAATCAATAGTGGGTAATTTTAGATAGGCAAAAACCGCCGCCAATAAAATCAACATAGACATAAGCAACAAATAAGGCATTTGCACAGACTCTGCTGATTGTGACGAGGCAACTGAATGAGTGGCTTCGTTCAGAATAAATAACGCCCCTAAGTAAGGCGCAATAGTTGTACCTAACGAATTAAACGCCTGAGTTAAGGTTAAACGCGCCGGAGCTGATTCAGATGGCCCAAGCAAAGTAACATAAGGATTAGCCGACACTTGCAAAATAGTAATGCCAGAGGCTAATACAAACAGTGCCCCCAAGAACAAAGGGTAACTATGAATAGCTGCAGCTGGGTAAAATAACAAACACCCTAGCGCTGCCACCAACAGACCCGCAACTATGCCTTTTTGGTAACCTAAAAGTTTTAAAAGCTTGCCAGCTGGTAACGAAACAATAAAGTAAGCGCCAAAAAAGCAGAATTGAATCAACATGGCCTGAGTGTAATTTAGGTCAAAGGCTGCTTTTAGATGAGGAATTAAAATGTCATTTAAACAAGTAATAAACCCCCAAATAAAAAACAGTGATGTGAGTGCTGACAAAGCAAAGGTATAGCCTGATCCTTGCTGAGTTCGAGTTTGACTCGACAAATCGCCAGTGGGTGACATAAGTACTCCAAAATAAATAAAAACTAGGAAAGGTTCGTTAGGTCAATTAAAAATCTAATTAAGCCTAACGAACCCTAAAGTTAACAACTCAAAGAGTTAGAAGTTATAACCTACACGTAGGCTCCAACTGCGCTCCGCCTTACCAGCAATGGGTGTACTACCAGCGTATCCCTGCCACCAGTTAACATCCTCATCGGTTAAATTGTAGACCCCAGCTTCTGCGTACCATTGATTATCTACAGTTTCATAGCGAATGTTGGCGTTAACCATTGCCCACGCTTCACGTTTATCTGAGTAGATATTTAAATCAATGCCTTCGTTGAGATCACCAGCTTCGAATTGCCACTTATCAGTGTTATCAATTGAAGTATATGAATCGTCTTCCCAATGCACATTGGCAAAAGTGGTAATACGACCATTTTCACCTAAGTCAAAGGTATGGCTAAAGTTAAAAGTTAATGAGGCTTCTGGTGAATAAGCCAATTGGTTACCTTTTAGGTTTCTATACCAAGCTCTAGATTCATCCAATACCCCAGGCACTTCTACCCCATCAGGATTTGCAAATACTTGGCCAGGTTCGATTGACCAATTTTTCCAGTAATCAGAGGTGATTTTTGTGTCAAGGAAAGTTAAATAACCACCTATATGACCCCCTTCCCATGGAATAAACTCCATCTCTAACTCTAAACCACTGATTTCTGAATTTGAGGCATTACGAGTTAAGAAAGTACCTAGGTCTTGGGTCATTTCGATCATTTCACCAGTACGAGGATCCTCAACGCTTTCAGTAACAGTGTCGTAAATTGTCCAAGCGGTAAATTGCTGATTTTCATAATCACTGTAAAAGTAGTTGGCACGAAGGTGCATCTTGTTATCAAACAAAGAGGTTTTTACCCCAACTTCATAGGTAATCACTTCTTCACCGTCGTAACTGGTATCAAAACGCGTGCCATCTGATTGTCTAATTAACACATCACCTATGCCACCACCTTTGTAACCATTAGCTATATAAGCGTAGAAAAGCGTGTTTTCGGTTTTTTGGTAATCTAGGCCAACGCGCCATGTAGTTTTGCTCCAGCCCTCTTTAACATCATTCACTGAATCAACTTCTGCACCATCAATAGGATAGTCATAATAATCAGCAGGCAAAGCGTTTAAGTTGGCGCGAACTGCACCAGTATTTTCTACCTGGTCTTCAAGTGGACGACTCCAATCTATGTATCCCCACACTTCGCCCCATGCCGAATCGGTATAACATTCGTTTGACCAACAGCCTAGGTTTTTTCCGCCTTTATCTTCTTTTTCATCTTCTGTGTATCTGGCTCCTAAAGTGAGAAATACTTTATCGGTTAAGGCATAAGTTCCTTGGGCAAATACGGCTTCGGATTCAATGGTTCGGTTCGGTTGCATCCACCAAGACACACCGCCCATGGCACCGTGGTATTGGCCAGCCATAAAGTTATCTTCTTTAAAATTAAAGTAACCTACAATCCACTGAAGCGGGCCTTCATCGGTTGATTTTAACTGTAACTCATGTGACCAAGAGTCGTAATCTGTGTCTACCCATTTCAACATTTGATCCCAAAAGTACATACCTTGGTCTAAATCAACTTGACCGGTACGTTCTTGGCTTTGATAACCAGCTAAATAAGAGAATTGAATTTCATCATTGATATCGTAATTAAAGCTAGAGCGCAGACTGTCTAGGGTCATATCCACTTTACCAGGGATATTTACATAAACTGCATTGTTGTCTTCAGAGCCCCACAAGTCGGTACAGTTTCCACCGTATTCAAGGGGGCGATTAAGAATGCGCTCACAATCTTTTTGCGCAGCGCCACCGGCTCCTTGATCGACAAAGCGCTCGAAAGTTACTAACCATGAAAGCTCTGCACTAGGTGAATAAAGCCCAGACACGCGGAATGCATATTGGTCTTTGTTATTGTAGAAATCTGCAGGATCGGCTTTGATGGGTTGATATAGAATATCGTTAAAAAAGCTTCGATTAGCTGAATCGCGATCGGCCGGCGTAACACCTTCGGTAATTGGAATGAGTTCAGAGCTGTCGAAATCTAAATAACGCTGATCCCATTGGTTAGGATCGTAATAACCATTTAGATTTGAATATTTGGTTTCTTTAAACACCGCAAAACGCAGGGCAAATGAATCAGACACTGGTAAATTGAGTACACCTTTAATGGCTTTTTGATTGTCTTTACCTACTTCAACTTCTACTTTACCTTCAACCTCATCTAGATTGGGTTTAGCCGAGATAATATTTAAACTACCTACGGTTGAGTTTCTCCCAAATAACGTCCCTTGAGGGCCACGCAGTGCTTCAACACGCTCAACATCAAACATTAGCGACAAAGCACCTTGTGGTCGAGGTGAATAAATACCATCGTAATGAACCCCAACAGCCGGATCACCCCATTCTGTAGTGTTAGTAGACCTTACACCACGCATGGTAATAATTGGAGCCGATGACTCTCTATCTGTCATTATGCTCATGTTGGGTATAACGTTGTTCAAATCTTGTACGTTTTTAATCCCAATTTTACTTAATTGTTCTTCGGTAAACGCAGAGATAGCGATAGGCGTATTCATCAAAGAAGTATCACGCTTAGTGGCCGTTACTGTAATGGTCTCTAGCGTATCTTCTTTTTTGTCTTCAGTTTGTTCTTCTTGTTGAACATTTTGCTCTTGTGAAAAAGCTGGTGTGGCATAAGCAAGGTTGGTCGCCAAAATTGCAGCAAAGATTGGGTTAAGTTTATGCATTTTGTTGCTTGAATTTATTTTCATTTTCTAAGCCTTATTATTAGGTGTTTGTTTGGGCTCAAAAACAAATATTTCTATCAAAATATTAAGTGGCTTAATACTCAAGATAGCTCAATAGGTTTTTATCCCCCACAGAAACGTCGATATCAATTTGCTGGTGTACACATGCAATATTTTTGTTGTTCTGTTGATATCGAGTCTGTTTTAAAAAACAACCAAGATGCTGTCGTCTTGTTCTAAAGCTTTTTTTCAAACTTGCTATTTTTAAGGTATTCATACGCGACTTTTAAAAGAACTCGTTATAAAAATCAACAAGTTAGCTAAAGGTAAAAAAGAGACTGTAATTTATTTTTATTTAAAATAATGTAAAAAAAATGTGCTTGATTTAACTAATTGCAACATTACCTTCGGTTTATTCTTAACAAAAAAATAAAATATAAATTATCTGTTGGTCGCAAAATGTATTCACGTTAGTATGAAAAACGTATTTTTGAGAATAGAAAAATCCCAGTTCTAAGATGACAGTATTAGATGAGTAGCGTTTTATTTAATTTAAATGACATGGTGTTGATTATGACCATTTTCATGTCTTTGCTTTTTTGTGTCATGCTACTTTCAAACTCTAAAATGCAAAACTCTAGTACTTATTTATTGGCTGCTTTTATGGCGGCACATGCCTTAATGGCCACCCATGAGTTGACTTTTTATGCAGTGGAATTTAGATATGAAGTCATCGAAAACCTACCTAACTTTCTGTTTGTCGGCAGTTTAGCTTATTGTTTTGATGCGATTATTCTTTATTTTTATGTCAATTCAATCATCTACAAAGACTTTAGCCTTAAGAAAAAAGACTTTGTTTACCTTATACCTGCTGTTAGTTATTTAATTTATTTAATAGTGACTTATTACAGCTTAAGCCATTTAGATAAGATCGACAGAATTACAGACTGGCAGCTGGCGCAAAGTTGGCACTTTGTTACCACAGACGCCATTATTAAATTAATTAGACTGATTTTTATTGTTCAGGCTTTAGTCTTAATCACCCATTATTATAAGCATCAAAAAGAGCGTAGAGCGGACATCTCAGCCGAAGAACTAAACTGGTTAACAGTATTGCTAAAAGGCTTTTTAGTCATTATTTCGGTTGAGGCCCTACTAAGTTTGTTAAAAGTGCTACAACTTTTTGTGCCTATAGAACAATCTATTTTCATCGCCATTGGACTGTCAACTTACTACTCAACTATGTTGTTAGTGGTATTTTTATTGTTTTATTGTGTGACCCGCGCCCCTTCTGTCATAAAAATATCTCGAGAAGATGAACACCATAGAGTCAATGAAAAGCTAGATGAACACAATGATTTCAAACCTAAGTACATCGCTCAATTAGAAAGCTATATGGATGAACAAAAGCCTTACTTAACGCCTGAAATCACTATAGAAACATTAGCTCAGAGTTTAGGCTTCACAGTTAAAGATTTATCGGTCACGTTAAACCGTCATTTTGAAATGAATTTCTACGAGTTTATTAATAACTATCGTATTAACGAAGCCAAACAATTGTTAATTAAGCAACCAGACAAAGCGATAACCGATATATATTTTGCTGTAGGTTTTAACAGCAAATCAGTCTTTTATAACTTCTTTAAGAAAAAAGAAGGCATGACCCCTTCTGAATTTAGAAAGACTCATCAGCAAGCCAACTAAACTCTTTAGCAATCTGTCTTGCTCACCCATAACATTCACAGTGCCCAGCATCATTTGCCCTAAATCCGCCGCCAATTGAACAGCAAGTTTTTACTGCCATAGGTCTCACTAAATTTTAGGCATAAAAAAAGCAGGGTCATGACCCTGCTTTAACGATTAAGTTGCGATTTAAAACACTACTTGAACCGTAGCGGTACAGGTTGTGCTAGCTGCTTCACACACTTGGTAATCATATACACCACCACCTTTAACATTTAAGGCATCGGTGTAGCTACCGTCATTAGGTGTGGTGGCAATTAACCCACCATCACGATAAACGTCTACATTACTCGAAGTCGCACCACTCCAATTTAAATCAACGTTTTGCGTACCTTTGCTCTTATAGCCATTGGCTGATAATTCAAAATCACCAGTAGGAGGAGGCGGTGGAGGAGGCGTAGTTCCGCCACATGCATTAGCGGTTAAATAAGCATCAGCGTCGGCAGCTTGTACTATACCGTAACCGAAGTTTACGTCTTTACCTGCTGCACCTGAGTCCATAGCTGTGGCTTTAAGTGCCGCACGAATATCTTCACCAGTACAATCAGTATGATTAGACCAAACTAGGGCCGCTACACCAGCAACAGCAGGAGTAGCCATAGAGGTACCGCTTAAGAAACCATAATCACTAGCAGTAATTGAAATATCCATTGAGGCTGCAGCAAGTAACGCACTTCTGTCTTCTTGGGCTGCGCCCACAGCAGGAATGCTGGTTGTATTAGTACTAGCATCACCTAAAGTGCCATATAACATACCAGGCTCATTGTTGATGATGACAGCGCCTATCCCACCTGACTGCTCACAGTTATTTACTTTGTCATGGAATGAAATTACACCACGGTCAATCACACAAACTTTACCGTTAGCATTGCTGTCTGTTGATTCAGCTGTACCCATAAAATAGGTAGTTCCCATGGCATTGCCACTGTTTTCCATGGCTGAAGAGGCATAGGCTACGCTATCAGCCGAAAGGCCAGAAGCAGTGGCTAAACCTGCAGGGAAAGTAGATAAGGTATCTACCCCACCAGCTGTTACTTCAACACAGATGGTTTCGTCTGTGCTAGCTCGCTTGCCGCGGCCAGTGGTACAACTAGGATACTGCGAGAATGTGGCGATATCATTGTTGGCATCGTTTGCTCCAATCATCATAATTGAAGAATAACCTGCAGGGTAAGAGCGCACTGAATTACCATCATTACCAGCTGCAGCTACCGTTAAACCACCAGCATCGCGGAATGAATTAAAGGCGTTTTCTTCGGTACTGTTTGCACCACCACCACCTAAACTCATGTTGATGATATTGGCACCAGCAGCACTACAAAGCTGAGCCGCCTTAGCTAAATCTGAGGAATATCCCCAACCTGCCGCGTTAAACACTTTGATGATGTGCATATCAACACCAGGCGCCATACCTACTACACCATAAGAGTTGTCTGCTGCACCTATAGTACCAGCAACGTGGGTACCGTGTTCGCCACCTGCTTCAAACCAATTGCCGGTTCCCGAATCGTTATCACCTGTGATCCTTGACCAATCGAAGTCTGGGTTCGACGAGTCTAAGCCCGAATCAATAACACAGACTTTCATACCTGCATTAGGGTTTAGAGTAAGTTGGTTAGCTTGAGATTGATATACTGCATAAGGCGTGATCTGCTGAACCATAGGGTTACCTGCATCATCACTAAAAGTAGCTAGTTGCTTACGCACTTGGTCTACTTCAACCAATTTAACATGAGGGTTATTCATTACCCCCTTTACATCTTCAAGGCTATAACCATTTAATTCAGCTGCGATAAACCCATCGCCTTCTACTTTAATCGAGCCACCCAGCTGCTTAGTTAACGCTTTAACTATGCCTTTGCCTTTATTGTCTACTTGGATTACATAACGGTCTGAAGCGTGAGATGCGCTCGCTCCAAGAGCAAGCATGGTTGCCATAGCAACCGAAGTGATTTTCATTTTTTTCATTATTATATTTCCCAACAACTTTTTATAAGAAATTACATCGTAAATGACTATTTTTAATCTAAATTTTTTGGCCTTTATTGATGTATATAAACCAGACTTATTTTTATCTGTGAGACGAAACTACAAGAAAATCAGACGAATAACAATCAAACTAAAGTCTAATTCATTTAATAATTTGATAACTTATTGTTAACAAAGAAGATTAAATTTTGTTCTGTGCTGGGTGGTTTTATACTCAAAGCGCTTAACTTAAACTTAACTTTGCAGGTTTTAGACATTGCTTAATAATGGGCAAATCATAATAATAGCCGTAAAAACTAGCCACAATTATTCAGCCCATGCCAAACTATTTCTCTATCGGTTATTTGTTATTAAGCACACTATATTTTGTGGGCTTGGCTTACCAATTACCCTTACAATGGCTATTGAAAGTGCTACCTATTGCCTTATTGATTTTGGCCGTAATCAAAACCTCTCACTTAAATACAGCCAAGGTGTTATTTATCGCTTTGGTTTTTAGTGGCTGCGGCGATCTATTATTAGCCTTTGATAAGTTCATCCCTGGCTTAATTGCATTTTTATGCGCACAACTTAGTTTTGCTTATCTTTTTTATACCTTGCACAAAAATATTTGGCATAGATGGCAATGGTCGTTACTGCTTTTGTTTTATATGATTTTGATGCTGATTTGGCTTTTGGGGCAACTAGGTACATTGTTATACCCAGTATTAGCTTATATGACTGCAATTGGTTGTATGGGGCTACTCGCTATTCAATCAAAGCTCTCCATGCGCGGGGCTGTGATGGGGGCCTTGGTGTTTATCTTGTCGGATTCTTTTATCGCCATAAACAAATTTATTATGCCGCTACCCTTAGCGAGTTATTTAATTATGACCAGCTATTATTTGGCGCAGTATTTATTGCTCCGAGGTTTTTTATCTGCGCCAGCTCACTTAACTAAAAGTTAAGCTTCTGGCTTTTTTGTGCCAGACACTCTTGCCCACTCTCCTTCGATAGCAATAGGCTGCATATCGAATAGATCGCTATATAACGCATTTATTTCTTCAGCTTGGTTGTCTAAAATGCCCGACAACACTAATTTGCCACCCGTTTTACAATAGCCAGCAATCACCGATTTTAAATCACGTAAAGGACCAGCCAAAATATTTGCCAGCACCACATCGGCTTGCAACTCGGGTTGATGTTCGGGTAAATACAATTCAATTTGCTCGCCAACTTGGTTGCGGTTGGCATTGTCTTGGCTAGCTAACAAAGCTTGAGGGTCAATATCAATTCCCACAACTCGTTTAGCCCCTAATTTAAGTGCGGCAATACCCAATATGCCTGAGCCACAACCAAAATCGACCACAGTTGACTGACTTAACTCTAAACCATCTAACCATTGTAAACATAAGCTAGTAGTGGGATGGGTGCCGGTACCAAAGGCTAAACCCGGATCTAACATCACATTCACCGCATCAGGATCGGGCACATCTCGCCAGCTAGGGCAGATCCACAAACGCTTGCCAAATTGCATAGGATGAAAGTTTTCCATCCACTCCCTTTCCCAATCTTTGTCTTCTAGTTGATCGAATTTATGATTAAAGCCTTTGCCTAATATTTTAGATTTTTCCAGTTGGCTAATCACACGGGCCATATCGTGGTTAGCTTCAAATAATCCAACAACCTGAGTGTCTGGCCAAAGTAACACTTCACCCGGTTTAGGCTCATACATAGGGGTATCTTTTGCGTCAACAAAGGTCACCGCTTGTGCGCCATTAGCCGACAACATCTCGCCAATTTGTTCAGCATGTTCGGCTTGATGGTTTATTTTAAGTTGGATCCAAGGCATTCAGAATCACCAAGTAAGAAATTTGCTCGAATTATAGAGTAAAAAAAAGAGCGATACTTCGCTCTTTTTTACTATTTAACTTTAGCAGTCTTAGTGACCACCCAGTCCTAGCTTTTTCTCTAGGTAATGGATATTGGCACCACCTGCAGCAAAGGCTTCGTCGGCCATTATGCTTTTTTGCAGGTCGATGTTGGTTTTGATCCCGCCAATGACTAATTCATCTAATGCATGACGCATACGTGCAATTGCCACTTCTCGGGTTTCACCATAAGTAATTAACTTACCTATCATAGAATCGTAATAAGGCGGAACAACATAATCGTTGTAGATATGCGAATCCCATCTTACCCCTAAACCACCTGGAGCATGAAACTTAGTGATACGCCCCGGACTAGGTATAAAGGTTTTTGAGTCTTCGGCATTGATACGACACTCAATAGCATGACCTTTTACATTCACATCTTCTTGCGAAATGGTAAGTGCATATCCCGCAGCCACTCTTAATTGTTCTTTAATTAAATCTACGCTAGTGACCATTTCAGACACTGGATGTTCAACTTGAATTCGGGTGTTCATTTCGATGAAATAAAACTCACCATTTTCAAATAAAAACTCAAAGGTACCTGCGCCACGATAGTTAATATCGATACAAGCCTGGCAACATCTTGCGCCAATTTCTGCACGCATCTCTGGCGTGATACCAGGTGCAGGTGCTTCTTCTACTACTTTTTGGTGGCGGCGTTGCATTGAACAATCGCGCTCACCTAAGTGAATAGCATTACCTAAGCCATCAGCCAATATTTGAATTTCAACGTGACGTGGATTTTCAAGGAATTTTTCCATGTACACAACGTCGTTATTAAAGGCTGCACCCGCTTCGCTTTTGGTCATAGCAATAGACGAAATTAACTCATCTTCATTACGCACCACACGCATACCACGGCCACCACCGCCACCCGCGGCTTTAACTATAATTGGATAGCCAATTTCTTTAGCGAGTTTTTTATTAAACGCATCATCGTCACCTAAAGGTCCATCTGAACCAGGCACACAAGGCACACCTGCGCTTTTCATTGATTTAATCGCCGAGACTTTGTCACCCATTAAGTTAATGGTGTCGGCTTTAGGACCAATAAAAGTAAACCCACTTTTTTCAACGGCTTCGGCAAAATCAGCATTTTCAGCTAAAAAGCCATAACCAGGGTGAATAGCATCAGCGTCTGTCACTTCTGCAGCGGCAATAATGCGTGGAATATTTAGGTAACTTTCAGTAGCCGATGCTTTACCTATACAAATGGTCTCGTCTGCCAGCAATACATGCTTTAGCGATTCATCAGCAGTAGAATGCACAGCTACGGTTTTAATGCCTAACTCTTTGCATGCGCGCAAAATGCGTAGGGCAATTTCACCTCGGTTTGCAATAAGGACTTTTTTTAACATTGGCATAGACCTTTTATTCAATTACAAACATAGGTTGGTCGAATTCAACTGGCTCTTGATTTTCCACTAAAATTTGTTTGATAACGCCAGCTTTGTCTGACTCAATTTGATTCATCATTTTCATAGCTTCAATGATGCATAAGGTATCGCCTACGTTTACTTTTTGTCCTACTTCAACAAAAGCTTTGGCACCAGGCGAAGATGAACGGTAGAAAGTACCAACCATAGGCGAACACATAACGTGACCGCTGGCGACCGGAGCTGAATCTGTACTTTCTTCAGACGCGGCAGCAGGAGCAGGTGCGGCAGCTTGTGGCTGAGGAGCATATTGGATTTGAGCTGGCATTTGCGCAGCAACTTGCTGAACTGCACCAGCTGAACCACCACGGTGGATACGTACCGACTCTTCACCTTCGGTAATTTCTAATTCAGATATTCCTGATTCTTCTACCAGTTCTATCAATTTTTTAATTTTGCGTATGTCCATTTTTCTCTCTCTAATTAATTAACCAACAGTGTTGATCTTTATTTGGATAAATATTTTTTTGCTGCTGCTATAGCAAATTCATAACCTTGGGCGCCTAACCCACAAATTACGCCTTGTGCAATATCAGATAAATAAGAATGTTGTCTAAATGCTTCTCTGGCATGCACATTAGACAAATGCACCTCAATAAAAGGAATAGAGACACTTAATAATGCATCTCTAAGGGCAATGCTAGTATGAGTAAAGGCCCCTGGATTAATCACGATAAAGTCTACTTTATGCATAGACTGATGAATGGTATCGATCAATTCGTGCTCGGCATTAGATTGAAAATGACTCAAGCCTAAGCCAAGGTCTTTAGCATAGCTTTGTAGTCCATCAACAATTTGTTGCAAACTTAACGAACCATAAGTTTCTGGCTCTCTTTTACCCAACATGTTTAAGTTTGGGCCATTGATCACTAATACATTCACTGGCTTGCCATTATAGATAAATAAAATTTAACTCAGCTTGCCCAATAATTAACAAGCCAGCCACTTTTTTGTACAAAAATCGCACATTAATTTAAAATATTCGACCATTATAAGGTGCATATAGAAATTAGCAGCAAAATACTGGTCTTATCAGCGAAGATTGCTGCAAAGTTAGTATATTTTGTGTTTTGATACTAGGGTTATATTAGCTTTTATACAGGCCAACTATGAACTACATTGCACACCTGCACATAGCTGAACATACTCAAACTAGTCTGCTTGGTAACTTTTTAGGTGATTTTGTTAAAGGCAGCCAACTCAATCATTTACCAAAGCCTTTAATCCAAGGCATCAAATTACATCGCAGTGTAGACGTGTTCACTGACTCACACCCAGCAATAGCTCATTGTAAAAGTTGCTTTCCTAAGAATTTAAGAAGAATGGCTGGGGTGATTTTAGATATATATTTTGATCATCTTTTAATGCAAAATTGGCGGCAGTATTCAAGCACCAGTTACCAAGCAATATTTGCGCGTTTTTATCAGCAACTTGCAAATAATGGCTTACCTATAAACGGATTTTACACTCAGGTCGCCACGCGTTTGATGACCCATCAATGGTTAGATCAATATCAACATAAAGAAACTTACTACAAAGCCATGCAAAGCATTGAAAAACGCTTAAAAAACAAGCTGATATTTGCAGATAATGCCAATCTATTTATCACCAATAACAGTGAATTTCTTGAGTCTAGTTTTCATCAGTTTTATCCTGATTGCCTAGACTATAGCAAGCAAGTAGTTGAATCTAACCATCAGACACTATCAAAATGAGAAACCATAATGGCCGTACACGAAATTAGTCACCCTTTAATCCATCACAAAATAGGCCTAATGCGCGAACAAGGGATCAGTAGTAAAGAGTTTAGAGCCCTAGCAAGTGAAGTAGGAAATTTGCTTACTTATGAGGCAACCAGAGAGCTTGAAACGGAAAACCATACTATTACTAGTTGGAATGGCTTGCCTATTTCAACCAAAAAAATCAAAGGTAAAAAGATCACCATAGTACCCATACTACGAGCGGGACTAGGTATGTTAGACGGAGTATTAAATTTAATTCCCAATGCCAAAATTAGCGTGGTGGGTTTATATAGAGATGAAGAAACCCTACAACCTGTAGCCTATTTTGATAAAGTGGTGAAAGATGCTTCGCAAAGAACCGCGCTGATAGTTGACCCTATGCTAGCAACGGGTGGCACACTGATTGCCACAATTGATTTACTTAAACAAAAAGGCTGTAAGCAGATAATGGGGCTATTTTTGGTAGCCGCCCCTGAAGGCATTCAAGCCGTGCAAACTGCCCACCCAGATGTAGACATCTACACAGCGGCAATAGACCAAAAACTCAATGAACAAGGTTATATTTTACCGGGTCTAGGCGATGCGGGTGATAAAATATTTGGAACTCGATAAAGCAAAGGCATTGTTTTACTATTCAATCAGCATAAATGATCTATTGTTTATAACAATGACCTAATAATAACAATTAAGACACGCTTTCAGCGTGCTACAAGGTGAAACTGTGCAGTTGCTAGCCACTCAAATAAGATACTCAAATTAATTATGTTGGTATCACTTATCAACTTATACACAAAATTAATAATCCGCTTAGTTAATTTAGGTGGCCTGATGTTTTTGTGTAGTTTTGCCGCGCATAGCATTGAACCATTAGTAAAGGAACCTAGCTTTTTAAGGCTATCAACCGAAAATGGTCTATCGCAAAATACCATTAATGCCATGGCGTTAGACAGTGAAGGCTTTTTATGGCTGGCCACAGAGTCTGGGCTGAATAGATTTGATGGCTATAAAAATCAAATCATACCTGGACCAAATAATGAGTTTGTTGGCACGCCAATTAGTTATGTTTTTCAAGATTCTAAGCAAAACTTATGGGTAAGCAGTTACACTCAAGGGGTTTTCTTATTTAATTTAGCAACCAACACAGCCCAAACTATTCTAAGGTACCCTACCAGCCAAGACGATCAAGTATTGCAACTGGCTAATTTTATTAGTGAAGATCCGCAAGGCAGAATAATTTTATCCATGGACCAAGGCGTTTATCGTTACTCTTACCAAACCCAAGAAATAGAAACCCTTTATTTATTGCCAGAAGACTTAGTTGCAGAAGGCCAATTTATACGCAGCCATTTAATTACCCCTAGCAGTTTATTTATTGGCACAACTAAAGGGTTATATGGATTAGCCATTGGACAAAATTTTGCCAAACCCATTCGCCATATTCCCAATGGCATTGCTCCCTCAATAGACAATCAAAATGTGAAAATACTGCAGACTTTTGATGGACAAACGCTTTGGGTAGGAACGGTAGAGGGGTTATATACTTTACCCTTTAATGCCAGCCAGTCATTTATAAATGAGCAAGACACTCAGCCACAGGCCTCATTAAAGGTAGCAAACCGTAATATTTGGAACATAGCCTTAGATAGTCCAGATCTTCTGTACTTGGCCACAGATAAAGGTTTGTTTAGCTACCAAGTTTCACAGCAACAATTAGCCCACATTTTTTTACCCACAGATAGTCGTAACCTTATCTCTAGTGATGTATTAAAGGGTGTAGTTATAGATAAAAACCACAACCTGTGGCTAGGTAGCGAAAATGACGGCGCCATGTATTGGCTGCCCAAATCAACCTTATTTACTAACGTATTTAATATTCGCGGTGGGCGTGATAAAAAAATTCTTAGCCACAATAATGTTTGGAGCCTTCATCAAGCTGGCGAGCAATTATGGGTAGGAACTCGTAATGGTTTAAATTTATATCATTTAAATAATGGCCAAACTCAACAATTCTTAGTATCAGGAGACGAAAAAGCTCAATACTCAGCCTCTTCTATTGCGCAAATAGGACCAGCAGAAAACGGCAATTTATGGCTAAACACTGGCAGCGGAATTTTACACTTTAATAGTCAAACCGGCCAAACTACCCCATTACAACCTATAAGTTCAGATAACGAAGTAAGTATTCCAGAATACGTGTGGGATATGTTTGTCACCCAAAGTGGCGAGCTGCTTTTAGTCTTTCAAGATGGCTTTTTTCGTTATTCACAAGACACCGGTAAATTAGATAAATTAGAGCAACTTTCTGCAACGCTCAATCCTCGTAAAACCATAGGTTTTATTAAAGGTGTAAAACCTAATACAACCTTTGTTAGTGCCTATGGACAATTGTGGGAAATGGATAATCAATCCTATGAGATAAATTTGGTTCACGAAACGCCTATACAACAACGCACCTCTAAAGTATTCCCTAGTGATTTATCCTTAGATAAAAATCAAACACTTTGGGTTACCTATTCTGGTTATGGTTTAATTGGGTTAGATGCCAACAATTATCAACAAAAATACTTTTTTGACCAAGAAAACCTATTGCCTACTAATACTGTCTTTGACATGCAACAAGACGCCAAAGGCAATATTTGGATGGGTTCAAATGCTGGCTTGTTAAAGTTTGATCCTATTAATCATCACTTGCAAAAGTTTGACAGTAACCAAGGACTGTCTAACTCAGAGTTTAACTCTTACTCTAGCCTAAAGTTAACAGATGGAAGAATGGTATATGGCTCGCCTAAAGGCCTAATAATTTTTGACCCTAAAAAGCTAGAAAAAACGCGCCAGCAAGATATTAAGGTTAATATTACCGACATTAGCCTTGCATCAAATACATTGCGCATGCCAATTAAAAACTTGGATGGGCAGCATCTAGAACTAAATCATGACGACTTTGGCATTAGCATTGGGTTTTCTACTCTTGAGTATGAAAATATCAATAACACTCGCTATCTCTATCAATTAAAAGGTGAAAATAACTTTGTTTACCCTATAACAAAGCACGCTGAAGTCACTTTTCCCAAGCTTGAACCAGGTCAGTACCAATTTTCAGTGGTGGCTTTTGATCCTGTTAGTGGTAAACAATCTAGCCCGGCAAAGGTTAATATTAGAGTAAATTACGCCCCATGGGCCTCTCCTCTAGCCTATTCACTTTATGTATTGCTTGGCTTAGTAGGGCTATCTTTAGTTTGGATGTTTTTCCGAGCAAACAACAAGCGCTTGTATAAGGCTCACCAAGAGGCTCTGTTAAGTAAAAACAAACTTACTTTAGCTTTACACGCCAGCAAGAGTGGTATTTGGGAGTTTCAAACCCGGGAGGATAAATTTCTAACCTCTAGAATAGATGATAATTTAACCTATAAAAAAGCCATTAGTTTTGAGCAACACTTAGGCATGATCCAAGATCGTGACAAAAAGCGCTACCAATCGGCATGGCAAGAGTTTTTAACTCAAAAAGACGCCGAATTAGATATTTCTTACCGCATAAAAGGAAAAGATAAAAAATGGCATTGGTATCGTGATGTGGGAAAAGTGGTGGAATATGACAAAGACGGCAAACCACTTTTAGTCACTGGCACCTATACCAATATTACAGATTCTGTAGCAGATCAAAAAAACTTACGCTTATACGGCGAAGCATTTAAATACACCCTAAACTGGGTCATTATTTACAATGATAAATATTTTCCTATCGCCTTTAACAACGCCTTTAAGAAGTTTTTTGATATAGCTGAGGACGCTGATGTTCCAAAAGAAATGGCCAAGCTTTGGGAAATTCAAACCCCAGACACCTCTATTTTTTGGAATAAAATGTTGTCCTTTAAAGCGGGTAAACAATGGCGCGGAGAAGATAAAATTAGACTGCCAAATGGCAATATATGTGACGTGTTGGTGCATATTCATGCGGTAGCTAGTGTGCATGAAAAAGATAAAATTGAGCATTTTTTGGTGATTATTTCCGATATTACCGAGCAAAAAGCCACCGAAGCCAAGTTATTAACCTTAGCCAATTATGATGCCCTTACAGGTTTACCCAACCGTACTTTATTATTAGATAGAATTGAGCGTGGCTTAGAACATGCACGTCGACACGAAAAAAGCATGGCAGTGTTTTTTGTTGATTTAGATAAATTTAAGCAGGTGAACGACAGTTTAGGTCACAAAGCCGGTGACGAATTATTAGCCATCATTGCTAAGCGCTTAGAAAACAAGTTACGTAAAGAAGACACTGTGGCTCGTTTAGGTGGCGACGAATTTGTCATTATGATTGAAGAGGTAAACTCAGCTGAGGCCATTAGTTCGTTAGTTACAGATATCAGTAAAATAATAGATATTCCGGTTAGTTTGCGCTCTCAAACCGTGAGTGTCTCTTCTAGCATTGGAATTGCTATGTATCCAGGTGATGGACAGAGTGCTGAAGAACTACTAAAAAATGCTGATATCGCCATGTACCACGCCAAAGAACAAGGCAGAAGCAACTTTCAATTTTTCACTCAGCAAATGGATGAAAAAGTAAAAAACCGATTAAAGTTAGAAAACCAATTAAAAAAGGCCCACCAAGCCAAAAGGTTTTTAAATTATTACCAGCCGATATTTAATACCCAAAGTCAAAAAATCGAGGGTTTTGAAATACTTATGCGTTGGCCAATAAAAAATGGCATGGTCCCCCCCGACAAATTTATTCCTGTTTCTGAAGAATTAGGCTTGATTGAAAATATGACATTAGACGCTTTTGAACGCGCAATGCCAGTATTAAAAGCCATGCGTAAAGATGGTTTTGAGGGGTATTTGTCGGTCAACTTATCGGCAAAACACTTCGAAAGCCAATCTTCAATCGATAAAATCATGTTATTGCTAGAAGAACACTTTATTCCAGTCAACGCCATTCGTTTCGAAATCACTGAAAGTGCACTTATGCGTGATTACGACAAAGCCCTTAAATTTATGACTCAGATCCAAGAAAAGGGCTTTTTAATTGCTTTAGATGATTTTGGTACAGGCTTTTCATCATTAAAATACCTAAAAGAGTTTCCCATTAACATCATTAAAGTAGACAAGAGTTTTGTTGATGATATTGGCAAGAATCAGAATAACGAAGCCATTATTTTAACCACCTTAAGCATGGCCAAGCAGTTAAATATGAGCTGTATCGCTGAAGGTATAGAAACTCAAGAGCAAGTGGAGTTTTTCAAAACTAACCAGTGTCATCATCTACAGGGCTATTTCTTTTCTAAACCTGTACCTTCAGAAGATATTCCGGCTTTGTTAGATAAAACCTGGCCTAATACTTAATTAGGCTAGATTTTTTAACTGTAACCCTGGCGCGCACTTGCGTTCATTACTTTGCCTTGAACAACCTATTTACATGTTCAGCAAAAGACTGGGCGCGCATAAACCCAGTTACTCTAGCTGTGGTCATTTCTTGCCCGCTACTATCAAAAAATAATATAGTTGGCAGCCCCAAAACATTAAAGTGTTCTTGAAAAGCGAAATTTTCATCTGAGGCTTCAGTTAAGTCTATTTGCATCCAAACCGTATCTTTTAGAGCATCTATTACTTGGCTATCTGGGAAAGTGTATTTTTCGAATTCTTTACAAGCTACGCACCAATCTGCATAAAGATCTAACATCACAGTTTTGCCTTGTGCATTGGCTTCGGCTAAAGCTGACTGAAAGCTCTCTAGGCTATCAACTTTAATGAATTCGGGATGCTGATAATTCTGACCTAGTTGCTTAGTGGTTGACGGCTCGCTGGTTAAACTGCTTAGCGCCTGATATCCGTAACCTGCTGAAACAAACAAACCTATAAAGATGAAAAATGTTCTTAACCCCTTGAAGAATGATGTCTCGCTTGCTTGATTCATAGTATAAAAATAGCTAAATGTTGCTAAACCCAATAACCCCCAAGCAATATCAGTTGCTAAGTGATTAACTAAACGTTCAACAAACATAATGGCCACAGCGAGCATCATAAACCCAAAGCTAACTTTAACTATATTCATCCAATTACCAGCCTTAGGCAGTAACTTTCCTCCTGTGATACCAAACAATATAAGTGGTATGCCCATACCTAAACTTAAGGCATATAAAGCACAAAAGCCTAAAACCAAATCGCCGCTTTGCGCTATATACAACAAAATGCCAGTTAAGGGGGCGGTAGTGCAAGGTGACGCCACTAAGCCTGAAATGGCCCCCATAACAAACACCCCAAAGTAATTGCCGCTAGATTGGTTGTTACTTAAGCCGTTTAGTTTTTCTTGCCAAGCAGAAGGTAGTTGTAGTTCATAGGCGCCAAACATCACTATCGCCAGCAACACAAAAATCACAATCAAAACAAGCAAGATTGCCGGGTGTTGCAACCAGGCTTGAAATTTCACCCCTGCAAGCGCCACCACTAAACCCAATAGTGAATAGGTTAGGGCCATGCCTTGTACATAAATAAAAGATAATGAAAATGCCCGTGACAACCCAATACTTTTACCTTGCCCTATCACAATACCCGATAAAATCGGATACATAGGAAATACACAAGGGGTAAACGCCAACCCTATGCCTAAGCCCAAAAATAATAACAAAGTCCAAAACAAGGTTTGCTCACTAGACAATAGATCTGCTAATTCAAATTGTTGGGAAACTGGTTTAGATTGAGTCAAATTAGACTCTGATTGAGTAGTAGAGCTTTGTACTTCCCCTACAGCATTCAAAAATACTTCTTTGCTGGTAGGTGGGTAACACAAACCCGCATCGGCACAGCCTTGATAACGAATTTTTAGTACCGCGTCTTTAGGTGCACTGATGATGGGATAAGTAATAGTAACTTGTCCTCTAAACACATCTGACAAACCAAAAAATTCATCTTCTACTTGTTCAGCTTCAGGAAAAATAGGTGCGCCTAGTCTGACGTCTGGAGCCGCTGTTTTAAACTGTTTTTTATACAAATAGTAACCTTGTGCAATTTGCCAAGTTACATGCAGTTGGTCATCCTGTTGCACAAAATCAAATTGAAAAGCTTGATCGACTTGCAAAAACTCGGGCTCTTTTGCAAATAAGTCAAACATAGGATCTGCGGTTTGCGCCATATTCGAAAATGATAAGAGACTGGCAATGATCAATACAACACTAGGTACAACAGTTAATTTCATTTAGTTCTCATTTTATAATTATGGCGATTGTACTATTTTAATAACGCCAGTTTAGATACTGACTTTACAGACCTGAAAGTCACTAAGTTAATTTCAATGCCTGCTAGATTAGACAAACTAAGCAACAATCTGTAACAATGTAATAGCTGTTAATCATAACAAGATCCCCATACTTTAAGGAATAGCTCCTAAACCTAAAGCTAGTTTTAAACTAGATCTGCAATTTATTATCGAGGCTTACTTGGCTAAATTATTTTTACTTTTTGCAATTTTACCTATTATCGAAATCGCAATTTTAATTAACGTAGGTGAACAAATTGGTGGCTGGTACACAGTCGCCATAGTGGTTTTAACCGCTTTTGTGGGTGCTCGTTTAGTTAAACAACAAGGGTTAAATACCCTAACTCAAGCACAACAAAAAATGCAGTCAGGTATCATGCCAGGTCAAGAAATGGCCGAGGGATTATTATTAGTAATTGCCGGGGTATTATTGGTTACTCCAGGGTTTATTACCGATGGCATAGGTTTTTTACTGTGCTTACCTATGACGCGCCCGCTCATTGCTAAGGGCTTGGTAAAACATTTATCGGTCAAAGTGGTGAACACACAATTTCAAGGTGACTTCTCACATCATCAAGCTCAACATGGTCCTAGTCACAGTGACTCTGATGATATAATAGAAGGGGAGTTTGTGCGTAAAGATCATCCGAATAATCCATCGCTACCCAAAGACAAAAACCAATCAGATTAAACCATTTGAGATTAAAGCCATGAAAGCCTGTGCATGCCATATTTTAGTTAAAGACAAAGCCTTAGCGGAAAAACTAAAAAAGCAACTAGAAAAAGGTGGTAACTTCCACCAGCTGGCAAAAAAACACTCCATTTGCCCATCTGGCAAAAAAGGCGGCGATTTAGGCGAGTTTAGTCCTGGCACTATGGTTAAAGCATTTGACAATGTAGTGTTTAAAAAAGACATTCTGACTGTGCATGGGCCAGTGAAAACACAGTTTGGATTTCACCTGATTAAAACCCTATATCGTAATTAAAAAAAGCTCCCTTAGGAGCTTTTTTTTAGAGCTTGTACTAGGTTAAGCGTCAACCGTTCCGCAAAAACGATAACCTTCACCATGAATAGTAACAATCAAATCATCGGCATTCACTTCAGATTCAAAGTGCTTACGAATGCGGCGAATAGTAACATCAACAGTACGGTCGTTTGGACGCAATTCACGTCCTGTCATTTCCATTATTAGCTGATCACGTGTGAGTATTTTACCTGGATTATTTAGGAACAAATGCAAGGCACGGAATTCACTGCGAGGTAAACGAAATTCATTGTTGCTCGGAGAAATTAAACTACGACTATCGCCATCTAATGTCCAACCGTTAAAGCTTACACGACTAGGTAAGTCATCATCTTCACTAGTATTAGTGGTGCGAGCTAATAAGTTTCGCGCTCTAATGGTCAGTTCTCTTGGGTTAAAAGGTTTAGTTAGATAATCATCTGCGCCTATTTCTAACCCTAAAATACGATCTACATCATTATCTCGACCGGTTAAAAATATCAATCCAATATTTTTACGTCCGCGCACTTCACGAGCCAGAATTAATCCATTTTTACCTGGAAGATTAATATCCATAATGACCAAATTGATGGTGTTATTCTCGAAATATTCATGCATTTGCTCGCCATTTTCAGCTTCGAATACATTGTATCCTTCTGCTTCAAACAAGCTTTTAAGGGTGGTACGAGTAACGACTTCGTCTTCAACTATTAATACGTTAGGAGTCTGCATGTTTCAGGCCTGGTTGAGAATTTGAATAAAAGTTTATCAGAAAATATCTAAAAATCAGGGTTTTATCTAGCAAAATTGCTGAATTACACAAAAGAACTAGTTGGAAGCTTATCTGTGCTGACTTTTTTTACTGGAAAAAGTATTTTAAATTGCACTCCGTGTCCCTCTTCACTATACACAGAGATAGATCCATTTAATCCCTGAGTGACTAGATTATATACCAAATGCATACCTAATCCGCTACCTCCCTGTCCACGTTTAGTGGTGACAAAAGGATCAAATATGCGCTTACGCATATGCTCTGGAATGCCTCTGCCATTATCGCTAAATTCGATGGATAATTTATTGTCGTCAATACAATTAATAACTATGTCTATTTTGCCGTTATCCATGTGTTCAAATCCATGAATAATAGAGTTCATAATTAAATTAATCATAATTTGATTAATTGGCCCAGCCTTTGACTCAATCACTAAATCTTCGGCACATTCTACGTTAATTTGATGCTGTACTTTTTTAAGCTTAGGACGCATAGACAATAAAATTTCATCCATTAACTTAGAAAAAGAAAAGACTCTGTTGTTTTCTGATGTTTGATCAACAGCAACTTGTTTAAAGCTAGAAATTAACTCTGCAGCGCGATTTAAATTACGGTAAATAATATTTAAATTTTCTTCGCCTTCATTAATAAATTTAGACAAACTGCTGGCTTTTAAAGTTTTTCCCTCAAAGGCCTTACGCATTTCTGATAGGCGATCTAACATCATAGTCGAGGCTGTCACCCCAAGACCAATTGGTGTGTTAACTTCGTGTGCAACCCCTGCCACCATGTCGCCCAATGAAGCCATTTTTTCATTTTGTACCATTTGACGTTGAAATTGATGCAGCTTTTCTAGTGTTTGGATTAATTCGCTGTTGGCTTCTTTTAAAGCATTAGTTCGATGCTGGACTTTTTCTTCAAGACTAGAATTTAACCTAACCTGTTCGGCTTCAGCGGCCTGTTGCTTTTCCATATGCTCTTGCGTTCGCTGCAACATGTTATTAAAGGCATCGCCTAAAATATCTAGCTCTTTTATTCCCTGAGGCTTAGCGCGGCTTGAAAAATCTTTTTGCCGAGAAATACGTTGGACTAACTTAACTAAAACATTAATCGGCGCTGTAATGGTTTGTTGGAGCTTTAAAGTTAACAAAAAACACACTAACAAACATAAAACCAATACGCTGAACGTTAACAAAATGGATTTAGAGGTTAAGTTTTTTAAAGTATCGGCTGAGGCTTGCACATAGACATAACCCAATAACTTATCTGTGTGCTTAATAGGCCGAATAATTTCAATCACGCCTTCCGAAATAATCGGCTGATTGAGCCATTCAATTTGCTCTAACTTTTCTTTAACTGGTGAATTACCTAATTTATTGTAGCTTGCAAAAAACTCAACGCTTTGGTCATCAAAAACTTGGTAAATGTGCACATGCTGAATAATTTCTGAGGCCGCTAAAGTCGTTAGGTTTTGCTGCTCTAGTAATTTATCATCGTTGAGTAATGAAAAGGCTGCTGATCGCCCAATCATTTCGGCAAAAATAGTCACATCATTTTTTAGTGATTGTCGGTAAGTGCTAATTTGGCTGTATAAGTTCACTCCAGAAGACACAATGAGCGACAACGAAATAATCGCCATCACCACCCACAAAATAAGGCTTTTTATAGATAAAGATTGTGTTTTTGAAGCCATAAACCCTTTAAGTCTTTATAAACATATAAGTGCAACACTAACATAGTATATAAAATACACTAATTTGCACAGCTAGCTGTTTGATTTACTAGTCTTTAATTAAATTGAGTACAACTAATTAGTACGCCTTTGTTAATGCCTCTGTATATAAGGCTTGATAATTTTTTGCCGCCTCTAACCAGGTAAATCGGGTTTGCATTGCACGTTTTTGGGTACTAACAAACTCTTTTGGCACTTCATGATAAAACAATAAAGCTCGTTGAATGCAACTTAATAAGGCCTCACCTGTGGGCTCAGAGAATACAAAACCAGTAGCCTGCGCTCTATTCTCTTGCCAATCAACCACTGTATCTTTTAAACCACCCACGGCTCTAACAATAGGCAGGGTGCCATAGGCTAAGCTGTACATTTGATTTAATCCGCAAGGTTCAAACAACGAGGGCATTAGAAAAAAGTCGCTGCCAGCTTCAACCATATGTGCGCTTCGCTCACTAAAAGCTTCAACAAAGGCCATTTTTTCAGGGTGCAATTTGGCTACTTTTTGCAAAACATCACTGATTTCAGGATCGCCAGTTCCAACTATGGCAATTTGTACTTGATGCTCTAACAAGGCCTCTAAAATAGGTAGAATAAAAGCAAAACCTTTTTGTTCAGTTAACCTACATACCATACCTATGATAGGGGTACGGGCTTTCTTAGCTAAACCAAATTCTTTTTGTAATTGCGCCTTACAAACTTTTTTGCCACTTAGATCAGTGTGATCGTATTGCTGGGCAATATGTGGGTCATGCGCGGGATCCCATTGGCTATAGTCGCATCCATTAAGAATACCAGACACATCGTTATGCCTATCTTGAAACTCATTGTATAAAAAGTGCGAGCCCAAAGGCGTGAGTAATTCTTGCGCGTAGTTAGGACTAACCGCATTAATTTTATTGGCATAACGAATACCCATGCGCACAAAATTTAATGCATCACCATCTAACTGACTATGAAGTTGGTAGTGAGGCAACAAGTACTCTATATCATTAAATTTATGCGTGCCTTGATAAGCGCCATTGTGAATAGTAAATACGGTTTTGCTTGCGGCAAAAAATTGGCTGTCGTCAATAGAAACAAAATAAGGTGTTAGCGCTGTATGCCAATCATTGCAGTGCACAATGTCGGGTTTAAAATTTACTGCCTTGCTAACTTGTAAGGCTGCATGGGCAAAAAAAGCAAAGCGTTCAGCATTATCTGGATAGGCATGATAGTCATCTGAATACAATCCTTTACGAGCAAAGTATTCGGGATAATCAACAGCCAGCACATTGACGCCTTCCATAGCTAACTGCTTGACTGCGAACTCGTAACCTTTATGTCCAGCATATAATGTTTGCCTTTCGCAGGCGTCATTTGCCGAAAACTTTTCGGCTAGTTGGGCATAATAAGGCATGATTATTGTCACTTGATGCCCTAACTCTGAAAGCGCAATAGGCAGCGCCTTCCCTACATCAGCTAAGCCGCCTGTTTTAACCAAATCTTCTACTTCGGAGACCACAAACAATATTTTCATCTTAGCTGAATTCCTCTTATTTCATGCGTTCACACTGATATAAACTGAATTTAGTAGTTTGTGCTAACAATGAAACACCACTAAATTTTTGCTCAAGCAATTCAGAGTAACGCAAAAATTTATTCGCGACTAAGAACAAAGCGCCATTTTTTATTAAAAATTGCTTAAGCTGGTGAATAAAGTTTTCGGTCACCGAATAATCTGTTTGAATGCCAGTATGAAAAGGTGGGTTGGTATAAATAGCAGAAAACTTCCCTTTAAGCTCAGCTAAGCCATTCGAGGGCACTACCTTCACTGCAACTCCGTTACGCTTAGCACTTTGCTCAGAACAATGTACAGCCAAAGCACTAACATCTGTCATTAACACTTCACTTTTAGGGCTTTGTAAGGCCAGAAAACAACCTATAACGCCAGCTCCACAACCAAAATCTAATAATCTGCCCGCTTTAATTTCTGGTAAATTTTCAAGTAACAACTGGGTACCTAAATCAAGCGAGCCATGATTAAACACGCCAGGAAGCGAACAAACTGTATACTCAACCCCTGCGACTGATAGCGCTATGTCTGTTTGCCAGTCATCTAAATTAAAGGCTTTAACTGGCTTATTTATTTGCGCTGCAAATAACGCACAGTGCCTAGCTGAATCGACTTTATTAACCTGAGTGCTGACGGTTTCCAGTAACTTGGCTGCGCTTTTAATGCCGCCTTTATTTTCACCTACCAATAATAATTGGCCCTCAGATTTAATACAGGCTGCCACATTAGCAATTAGCATTTTGGCTTGTTCTTTTGATTTTGGCAGGTAAATAATAGCGCCATCAAAAGGTTCATCGGTGGTATAAGCGGCACTAAATTGATGCTGGGCTTGGTTGCCAGCAGCACAACTTTGTTGGTAAATATCAAAATATTGATGAAATACCTTAATCTGCGGATTGCCTAATTGGTTGGCAATTTGGCTATCAGTAGGGTTTACCAATAACCATTTTCCTGTGGTGAAGTTAGCCTCACTACGCATTAATAATTGACTAGGCGCGGATAACATTAGGCGACTCGCTCAAACATTAAATCCCACACACCATGACCTAATCTATGGCCTCGTTGTTCAAATTTAGTTAATGGGCGTTGTTCTGGTCTAGGCACATAATCTTGAGTTGCAGACAAGTTTTTAAAACCTTCGGCTTGGGTCATAACCTCTAACATATGTTCTGCGTAGTTTTCCCAATCAGTCGCCATATGAAACACACCGCCTATGGCGAGTTTGCTTCTTAATTTTTGCACAAACTCTGGTTGTACTATGCGACGTTTATGATGACGTTTTTTATGCCAAGGGTCGGGGAAAAACAGTTGCACTCTAGCTAAGCTGTTATCGGCAATACAATCAGCAAAGACTTCAACGGCATCGTGCTCGTAAATGCGCAAGTTAGTTACATCTTGCTCAGCGGCTTCACTTAAACATGATCCCACTCCAGGACGATGCACTTCAATGCCTATAAAATTTTTATCGGCTTCATTTTTAGCCATTTCTACTAAAGACTTACCCATTCCAAAGCCAATTTCCAACACCACAGGCGCAGAACGTCCAAACACCTGAGTTAAGTCTACTAACCCATCTTTATGTTCTAACCCCATAGTCGGCCAATGTTGTTCTATGGACTTAGCTTGACCAGCAGTTAGGCGTCCTTCTCTTTTAACAAAGCTTTGGATTTTGCGAATGTATACACCTGATGCGGCGGCTTCTTGTTCAGATTTAAACTGACTCATATTGGGATCTCATTTTGATAAAACTTTGTACTGGCTTTTATATTTTTTAACCAGTGGTTATGCTGGCGCATTATCCAGCGACACAGCTTGAATGCAAGGTAGATTGGGAAGTTTAGCCAATTTTTTCTGCTAAAAACCTCGCCAAAGACAAAGGCTGCTCTATGGGCAACATGTGACCGGCGTTTTTAACTAAGTGTAAATCACTTTTAGGCAGGGCTAGTCGCAAGGTTTTTTCATCTACTAAACTATCTTGTTCACCGGCAATAAGATGAATAGGAAAAGGACATTTAGCTAGTTTTCCTGTTAAGTTTTTACGCGTTGCAGTGGCAGTCATTTGTGCAACTAAAACACCCGCCCCTAAATCTTGCTGCATGCTTTTTAGTAACTGCATTAACTCTTTATTACCTTGTTGGCTAGCATGAAAATACTGCTTTAAGCTTGTGTCTGGCATAGCAGTAAAATTTTGTTTATTAATTGATTTAATTAACTGCTTACGTTGTTGCAGCTCAGTATCAGGCAAAACATCACAACTACTACCTATCAAAGTCAAAGAGGCTATTTTGTCTGGATGTTGTATCGCAGCTAAAGCCGCTATATAGCCCCCCATAGAGTAGCCAATGAGATGGACAGCTTGGTCGAAATAGTCCAGTCGGTCGGCACACAACATTACCATCTGCTCCAGCGTTTCAGCCCATTGCAGAGGCACAAAAGCCCTGTTAGCAATCTCAAGGTGTTGCCAACACGGATTAAATATTCTTTCGTCGCACAAAGTACCAGGCACAAACACTGCTGCTTGGGTAATAGATAAGGGGGTAATTGGGTGTTTGGTCAAACCGATCTCAATTAAGCAGTTGTCTTGATGTTAAGGTATTATCTGGCAATTCTTACAAAAACAACAGAGCCAGACCTAGTGAGCAACACAGTAAACCCAACATTCAGCGATAAAATTTTAGCTTGGTTTGAGCTAAAAGGTCGAAAAAACCTACCTTGGCAACAAAACAAAAGCCCTTACACTGTTTGGGTGTCTGAGATCATGCTGCAGCAAACTCAGGTCAAAACTGTTATTCCTTACTATCAAGCATTTATGCATAGGTTTCCTGATATTTTAGCCTTAGCCAACGCTGCTCAAGATGACGTTCTACATCATTGGACCGGCCTAGGTTATTATGCCCGCGCACGAAATTTACACAAAGCCGCAAAAATCATACGCGACCAATATCAAGGAATTTTTCCTACTCAATTAGAGCAAGTTATAGCTTTACCCGGCATTGGACGTTCCACTGCAGGCGCAATTTTATCTTTAGCCTGTGGACAACAACATAGTATTTTAGATGGCAATGTAAAACGGGTACTCGCCCGATTTTTTGCCATAGAAGGCTGGCCCGGCAATAAAAAAGTCGAAACCCAATTATGGCAATTTGCCGACCGGCTAACGCCTTCTACAAATACCGCTGACTATACCCAAGCCATGATGGATATGGGTGCAACCATTTGCACCCGCACTAAGCCTCAGTGCGAACTATGCCCAATAAGTACTGACTGTTTGGCCAATGTACAAGGTAGACAAGGGCAATTGCCGCATAAAAAGCCTAAAAAAGTCATACCCACTAAATCAACTATTATGTTGATCCCTATGTGGCAAAAACAATGCCTTATATACAAAAGACCAGCAGTAGGGTTATGGGGCGGTTTGTGGGGGTTTTACCAAGTAGATAAAACAACAGAAATTGAGCATGTTGCGCAAAACTTAGGGCTGAACGAATTTCAAATTCTCCCATTACCAAGCTTTAGGCATACCTTTAGTCATTTTCATTTAGACATTCAACCCATAGTACTCGCATTAAAAACCCAACCCACAGGGCAAATTAATGAAGACCAACATATATGGTACGACTTAAACCAACCACAAAAAGTCGGATTAGCCGCGCCAACCAAGCAACTATTTAGTACAATTGACACATGGTTTTAATTTGGGCCTGATTAACTCGCGCCCTTTCAATGAAATAGAGCATTATGAGCAGAACAGTATTTTGTCTAAGAGAACAAAAAGAAACCCAAGGATTAGACTTTCAATTATATCCAGGAGAACTAGGTAAAAAGATATTCGAAAATATCGGCAAAGACGCTTGGGCACAATGGCAAAAAAAACAAACCATGTTAATTAACGAAAATAAGTTAAATATGATGGAGCCAAGTGCTAGAGAATTTTTAGAAGCCCAAATGCAAGCTTACTTATTTGAAGGAAAAGAGCCTGATATTGAAGGCTATGTGCCCCCAACCAAATAAAATCAGGTCATTTTTGCGACTTTTTAAGCGCAATTAGCTCAATCTGTAAGCAAACTGCAAAAAACTACGAAAAAGTGGTTGACTTAAAAGCACTAAATCCGTTTAATACGCACCCACAGCGATGCAGGCAGTTAAAAAACAGTTTGTAAGTTGAAGCCCAGATAGCTCAGTTGGTAGAGCAGAGGATTGAAAATCCTCGTGTCCTTGGTTCGATTCCGAGTCTGGGCACCATTATTCCGAAAGCCTTGCAAGAAATTGCGAGGCTTTTTTGGTTCTGGCATAACTGAAATGAAAATCTTCTGCCCTTGCCGGATAACCGTAATGAAAATCCTAGTCTCCTTGCTTGATTCTCCCGCTCATAATACTGCTGGCTTTAACCAACAAAAATCTAGCCAAACATTAGGGTTAATAGGAATTTCAGATTTTTGCCTACTCATTACAATTTATTACCTATTTTCAGTTGCTTACTAAAATTTTGGTCTAAGATTAAAAAATATAAGGCTAAGTTAAGTTACCAAGTTGAATTTGAATCCAGTAGTCAATATGTCAATTCGCATTCGTTTTATTTTCGCTTTAAGCTTAATTGCTGTGGCTTTTACTTGTTCGTTATTAGCGCTTCAATTAGGTTTTTCTCAACTAAAACAAAATAACCATATTGTTGCTATCGCAGAGCATCAACCTATTCTTTTACAACGCATTAGCTTGCAGCTGGCTTTGTTGGCAGCTTGCCCAATTAATAGCACCGATATTGCTAAACGTTTAAATTCCGATATCAACCAACTTCACCATAATAGAGTTGAACTACTGGCTTACCCAGAGCAACCTTTAAGCGTAAAAAACTTATATTTTGGGCCACAAAAACTCGACCAAAGAACCAAAGTTTTTGCCTCTAACGCGGCCAATTTCTTAAATACCGCAAGTAACTGCCAAAGCTTGCCACCCGAGCTATCTATACAGCAATCTTCAGCATTGCTTACTGAACTCAAACAAGTCGCCCAAGTATTTGAAAATGAAGCAAAATTAAAAACCCAAAATATTGAAAAAATTGCTGTGTGGGTTTGGTTAGGGTTTTTATTGTTATTAATGCTTATCTTTATGTTTGTATTGAATCCTATGCAGGAAAAAATCAAACAAAGCATAGAAACTTTAAAAGACAATGCTGTCAAAGCCCAAATTGCAGAAAAACAAGCCTTAGAAGCAAGCCACTTAAAGTCTGAATTTTTAGCCAGTATGAGCCATGAACTTAGGACTCCTATGAATGGCTTGTTTGGCATGATCGAACTTGCCCTTGATAACCCTAAAAATACTAAAAGTTATTTAAAAAAAGCTAAAAATGCTGGCAAGCAGTTGTTAGTTTTGATTAATGATGTGCTGGATTTATCTAAAATAGAGTCTGGCCAGTTAGTTATAGAACGTACCTCTTTTGATTTATTTCAATTAATTGAAAATGTCACAGCCATGCAGGCGGTAAATTGCAGATTAAAACACCTACAATTTGATTATCATCAAGATTCAGACTTGCCAAACTTTATTATTAGCGATCCAACTCGAATCGCCCAGGTGATGAATAATTTGCTTAGTAACGCGGTTAAGTTTACTCATAGTGGAAAAATTGAGTTGAGCATTGGCCTGATAGTTAAAAATCATCAAACTTGGCTAAACATAAAAGTGCAAGATACAGGAATAGGTTTAGACGAGCATACCCTTAAGTCACTGTTTAATAGATTTGAAAAACCTGACTCTGAGCAAACTAGGTTATACGGAGGAGCAGGTTTAGGCTTGCCAATAGCACAAAAAATTGCCGAGTTATTAAATGGGCAACTAACAGTACAAAGTGAGTTAACTAAAGGCAGTTGTTTTCAATTCTCTTTACCAATAGAAATAGACAATAGGCAATCTCAAAGTGCTAAGCCAGGTCTCACTTTACATTGCGCTATTATCGATGACTTAAAAATTAGCCGAGATTATTTAGACAGGTTAGCCACATTAAATGGTTTTGACGTGACCCAATTTAGTCAATCTAGTGAATTTTTGGCTGACAATATAACTAAGTTTGAAATCATTATTATTGATCAAGCTTTATTACAGATGAATCAATTTGAATTTCTGCTTGAGTTAAAAAGCCGTCAATTAAAACCCTTTCCGCATATTATGGTAGTGGCTTCTGAGCAAGAAGATCAAGAATGCCCCGAACCCCTAGCTGGCCTCATTTGGCGTACCCTTACAAAACCTGTCCAAAGGAAGGATTTTGATCAACATTTAACTGAACTTCTGCAAAGACGCAAACAAGAATTTAAAGCCTTAAGCGAAGGTGTGCATGATAAAAAAATTCTGGTTGTAGAAGACAACGAGATCAATGCTGAAGTAGTAAAAGTGATGTTAGAAAGCTCAGGGTATCAAGTCACTATTGCCACAGATGGAGAAATCGCCTTAAAAGCCTGCATTTTAGAGCAGTTCGATTTAATTATTATGGATCTGCAAATGCCGAATATGGATGGTGTGACTGCCACAGATAAGTTAAGAAACGAATTGAAATTTGCTAACCCCATTATTGCACTTACAGCTAATGCATTTATGGAAGATAGGGAGCGTTGCTCAGAAGTGGGCATGACAGACTTTTTAGCTAAACCTATAGATAGAATGACCTTGCTAGCCTGTATACAAAGGCATTTGCATAACGAATAACTAAGTAAGCCCGTAAATTTACCAGCTTACTTAGTTATTTAAAAAAATCGGTTTAAATATTAGGTACCAATTTAAATATACCGGCGCCATCGGTGGCAACGTATAGGTAACCGTCTAAGCCCTGTTTTACATTACGCACTCGGCCTATATTCTCTAGCACTACTTCTTTGTCTGTAACCTTATTACCATCTAGCTTTAACAGTTCAAGATAAGCAAACTTTAATGAGCCTACTAATAATTTTCCCTGCCAATTAGGGTATTTTTCACTAGTGACAAAAGTCATACCAGAGGGGGCAATTGAAGGCACCCAATACCATACTGGCGGCTCCATGCCTGGTTTTTCTGTAAGATCAGTGAATGAAGTTCCACTATAGTTAACCCCATAACTCACAACAGGCCAGCCATAATTAGCGGCCTTTTTAATAATGTTAACTTCATCGCCGCCTCTTGGGCCATGCTCATGGGTCCAAATATCTCCAGTTAAAGGGTGTAACGCCATGCCCTGTGGATTGCGGTGTCCATAAGAATAAATACTTGCATTTGCCTTAGCTTGGCCAACAAAAGGATTATCTTTTGGAATAGTGCCATCTGTATGAATTCGATGAATTTTGCCGGCATCACGATCTAAACGTTGCGGGTTTACATCTCGCTCGCCCCTATCTCCAACCGAGATAAATAATTCGCCTTGAGTATTAAAGGCTAGACGACTACCAAAATGGTGACCACTAGTAGTATTGGGGCTTGCTTCAAATATAACTTTTTGTTCGGCTAGGCTAAAACCTGACAATTTTGCCCGCATAACCGAGATACTGGCTCCTTCACCTTCGCCCTCAGTGCCAGAATATGAAAAATAAATAAGCTGATTTTGTGCAAAGTTTGGATCGACTATCACATCTAATAATCCACCTTGGCCTTTGGCAACAATTTCTGGCAACCCTGAAATTTTTGTTTCAGATAACACGCCATTTTTTATTAGTCTAAGTTCGCCTTTACGATCTGTTACCAATATTGACTGTGGATCTAACCATGCCATACCCCAAGGAATATCAATTCCTTTAGTCACTAATTGTGCCATATAGCTACTGGCTTTTTCAGATTTTTGCTGGGCATTGGCAGCCACATTATTTGTTAGTCCAATTAAGCCAACACATAACAAAACACTTTGAATTCCAAGTTTTAACATTCTGCACTCCTAATTTTTCAGTGGTCTTACCCTGAAACACAGGTTAATTTTATTGGTAGTATATCAGAGCTTAGATCCAACTCTTTGTTTAGAAATTAAAAATTACTAAAAATTGCGAGATTCAAAACAATTGTTAGATTTATTTTGTTTAATAGTTGTTCACGAAACATTAGTAGTTATAATCAGCTCAGTATTTTTAGGTAAAACAAAACCTGATTTGGAGAATTTTGTGAAAGTAAAAGCCTTTTTATGTATTTGTATGAGTGTGTTTATGGGTCTAAGTGTTCAAGCCCAAGACATGACCGATGACGAAATTAAAGCGCGTATTCAGCCTATTGGTAAAGTCCATGTAGCTGGCGCTAAAGCCGCCACTGCCTCTGCAGGCCCTAGATCAGGCGCCGAAGTATATAACAAGGCTTGTGTTGCCTGTCACAGTGTTGGGGTGATGAATGCACCTAAATTAAAAGATACAGCAGATTGGACGCCTCGTTTAGAAAAAGGCTTTGATACTGTTTGGAAAAATGCCATCAATGGTATAGGCGGCATGCCTCCTATGGGTACTTGTGGTGATTGTTCAAACGACGAAATCAAAGCTGCCATAGAGCATATGATTGAAGGCATATAAATTAAACTAGAATTCAATGCATTAGCACAAAGTAGACCGCCTTGGGTGGTCTTTTTGATCTTAATAGTTTATTTTGTTGCCGCTCTTTTTTAAAAGTAATATCGATATAGTTAATGAAGTCAGAAAATATCGCAGATGAGTTGTCTTTAGAAGAACTGCGCGAACTAGTTCCTCAACTACAACAAATAACCCAAAAATATAAGCGGTCTGAAGCTATTCAGAAATCGCTTTTTGATATTTCTGAATTATCTAGTTCAATAAACGAGCTTTCCAGTCTCTACCCTGCCCTACATGATATTGTCAGTGGCTTTATGCAAGCTCGAAATTTCTTTGTAGCTTTTTATGAAGAAGACAAAGAGCTGATAGACTTTGTGTACTTTGTTGATGAGTTTGACGAGTTAGAAGTCACAAATATTTCAGCAGAAGATCTTAAAAACAGTGTTACGGGCTATATTCTACGCACTGGGAAACACCTTTTTCTTACTCAAGAAAACTACTACCAACAGCTAGAAGGCGTTGAAATCAAAGATCTGGGTTCTCATCCAGTTGATTGGATTGGGGTGCCCCTAAAACGAGGCAATCAAGTCATTGGTGCCATGGTCGTTCAAAGTTATGACGAATCTGAGCGTTATAGCCAAGCTGATTTAGAAATATTACTCTTTGTTTCGCAACACATAGTTAATTGTGTTGATCGTGTTAAAAGTCGAGAATTAACCGAAAAAAATATTCGCCAAAGAACCAAACAACTAAGGCAAATTAACGAAGAATTACAAGACGAAATTAACGAAAGACAAAAGGTCGAGTCTTTACAACAAGCCTTATTTGAAATCTCTGAGTTGTCTGCTTCAGTAGAAGGTGACATGGATGACTTTTATAGTGCCATCCATGACATTTTATCGCGCTTGATTGGTGCACCTAACTGTTATGTAGCGCTGTTAGATGAATCTAAGCAAATTCTAAATTTTCCGTATTACAAAGACCAAGTTAATTCTAAAATTGAACCAAGACCCATGCACCTTGGGTTGACAGAATATATTATCCGCCATGGTAGTGCCGAGTTAATAGATGCAAGTCGAGTACAGAAACTAAGTGATGAGAATGAAATATCGCCCAAAGTGGCAGAGAACATCAAACTCAAGCAAAACTCTTGGATAGGTGCACCGCTTATTATAGAAGGTGAAATAAGTGGAGTAATTGCTGTACAAAGTTATGGCACAGAAAAACAATATAACCTTAAAGATTTAGAGTTTTTGCGCTATGTATCTCATCATATTGCTGTTGCATTGGGCCGAAAACGATCCTCTGATGCCATGAAAGCCTACAACCAAAGGCTAGCAAAAGAAGTAAAACAACAAACTAAAGAGCTCAACAGCACCAATCTGTTTTTACAAAAACAAATTGAAGAACGTAAGCAAGCACAACAGCAATTAGAACATGATGCCCAGCACGACTCTCTTACCGGCTTGGCTAATAGAGTATTGTTTAATAGTCGATTGTCCTTGGCTTTGGCCAATAAACAAAGATACCCGGCTAATAACTTTGCGGTAATTTTTATAGATTTAGATCGTTTTAAACAAATCAATGACTCTTTAGGGCATTTAGCCGGCGATAATTTTTTAAAAGAAGTGTCTCAACGCATTAGCTCTTGTATCCGTGGCCACGACTTATTAGCCAGATTAGGCGGCGACGAATTTGTGGTACTGTTCGATAATTTTGAGTCTTTAAGTGATATTGAAGAAATTTCTTCTCGCATTATTAGCTCTATCGCCCAACCCTTTAAAATTGAAAATAAAGACATGTATTCGGGTGCCAGTATAGGTATTACCTATATTGAAAGTGGCTACCAAAGTGCCGATGAAATATTACGCGACGCTGATGCAGCCATGTATCAAGCAAAATCATTGGGCCGTGGACGTTATATTATTTTTGATAAAACCATGCGCGAAAAACTGCTAGAAGAAATGGAAGTTGAAAATGAGTTTAGAAACGTTCTCAACACCAAAGACTTTGATAACTTCTCTCAAGCCGTGGTTAATTTAAGTAGCAAAGAAGTCATTTATGATGAATGTTTTGTGCGCTGGGAACACGCTAAAATTGGTAAGATTAAGCGCGAACAATATTGGCAAATTGCTGAACAGGCTGGCTTAACGGTAGAAATGGATAATTACATGCTGAATAAAGCCTGTGAAATCCTTACATACTGGAAAACTAATTGCCCCCTAGAGCAGAATAAAAAAGTTGCCATCAATTTATCTATTCACTACCTAACTCAAACGTCTTTGGCTCAGCAACTAATAGAGCAAATTATTGATGCAAAGGTTGACCCTACTAAGTTAGTGATTGAATTTGATGAAAATGCTCTAAATCGTCGCTCACAGTTTTTCTTACCTGCAATTAAAATTCTTAAAAATGCCGGTATTACCTTAGTGTTAGACAACTTTGGCAGTGGCTTAGCATCCTTAAGTTATTTGTATTCTTATCCATTTGACTACGTAAAAGTTGATCATTATTTTGTTAAAACCCTGCCAAAGTCAGAACGAAACTTAAAGCTGATCCAATCTGTGCTTTCCATTTCTGAACATTTGAAGTTTAAGTTGATTGCCGCTGGCATTGAAACTGAAGAGCAATATCAGTTGTTGGTAGACGCAGGTTGTGAGTTTGGTCAAGGTAAATTTTTACAAAGGTCAGCTAAAATTGAGCTTACCTCTCTGCCCAATGCCGCTATAGGCTAACTACCTTTATTCATTAAGTTACGTAAGTTAGCAATGCCCTGCTGAGATTTTTTTTGTCTTTCATCGGCAGAGACTTTTGGTTTTTTATGCTCCCACACCAAATCATCTTGCGGTAATTCATATAAAAATCGACTCGGCTCTGGGTTGATCACTTCACCATATTGACGCCTTTCTTTAACTAAGGTCATAAACAATACTTTTTGTGCACGAGTAATGCCTACATAAGCTAAGCGCCTTTCTTCATCAATATTGTCTTCATCAATAGAACTTTGATGCGGCAACAAACCTTCTTCCATACCCACCATAAACACATAAGGAAACTCTAATCCTTTAGAGGCATGTAAGGTCATTAATTGCACTTGATCACTTTCTTCGGCATCTTCGCCTCTCTCCATCATATCGCGCAAAATCAGTCGATTAACCACCTCTTGAAGGGTCATGGGCGGGTCTAGTTCACTCCCCTCTAACATGTCACTGATCCAACCAAACAAGGTACTGATGTTCGCCATAGCCATTTCTGCAGCTTTGGGGCTAGTGCTTGATTCGTATAACCACTCTTCATAACCCATAGACTTAATCATTTCGCGGATAGTTGCTATGCCATCGCCTCTAACGGCACGGTCTGATAACTCTACTATCCAACGACTAAATTGTTCGATAGATACCAAAGCCTTGCCCGTGATCACGTCTTGTAAATGTGGATGAAAGGCTGCTTCAAACATAGAGCAGTGCGCCTGATTAGCTAAATTACCTAGTTTCTCTAAACTGACTCGGCCTATGCCGCGCGTTGGCGTATTGATAATACGTAACAAGGCATTGTCGTCATCTTGATTAACTAAGAGTCTGAGGTAAGCCATGATGTCTTTAATTTCAGTGCGCCCAAAAAACGACATGCCACCGCTAATTTTATAGGGAATGCGGTTACTCATTAACACTTTTTCAAACACCCGCGACTGAAAGTTTCCACGGTATAAAATGGCATAATCTTTAAAGTCAGTGGCTTGCATAAACTTATGCGCCATAAGTTCAGCCACCACCCGTTCGGCTTCATGTTCTTCATTTTTGGCAGTGATCACTTGTAATGGTTCACCATAGCCTAATTCCGAAAACAGCTTCTTTTCGTAAATATGAGGGTTGTTTTGAATTAAAATATTAGCGCAATGCAAAATACGCTCTGAGGAACGATAATTTTGCTCAAGTTTAATCACGCGTAATTTAGGAAAGTCGGTTTGCAATAACACTAGGTTTTGTGGTCTGGCACCGCGCCAAGAGTAGATAGACTGATCATCATCACCTACCACGGTAAATCGTGCACGCTCTCCAACTAGTAGCCTAACCAGCTCATATTGACTGGTGTTAGTATCTTGATATTCATCCACCAGCAAATAGCGTATTTTGTTTTGCCACTTTTGCCTTACTACTTCAGAACTTTTAAGCAAAAGAGTAGGCAGTAGAATTAGATCATCGAAGTCGAGGGCGTTATAGGCGCGTAAATGATTGTGATAGCGTTGATAAAACTCGGCAAACTCTCTATCACTTGCCGACAAAGACTGTTTTGCCAGATGTTCTGGCATGATTAAATCGTTTTTCCAATTCGAAATACAGCTTTGTAATTGCCCGAGTAATTCTTTATCGCCATCCAATTCAACCTCGGTAAGGTCTTTTAGTAGAGCCATGCTGTCTTTGTCATCAAACAAAGAAAAGCCCGGCTTAAGCCCTAAAGCTTTTACTTCAGACTTAATTATATTTAATCCAAGCGTATGAAAAGTCGAGACTTTTAGCCCTCTAGCCTCTTTTTTACCTAAGGTTTGAGCCACCCGCTCTTTCATCTCTCGGGCAGCTTTATTAGTAAAAGTAACAGCAGCAATGTATCTGGCAGGCATGTCACATTCACGTACCAAGTAGGCAATTTTATTGGTAATCACTCGGGTTTTACCACTGCCTGCTCCTGCTAAAACTAAGCAGGGGCCAGAAATAAATTTCACAGCTTCATTCTGACCTGGATTAAGTTTCATGCTAAATTAAACAACCTAAATTTAAAGGGCGGTGATTGTAAGAAATTATACGACTGAGTCCAACTAAATTGATAATCTATTGTGCAAATAGACACTTTACTGCCAGCTTACTAAGAGACAAAAAATGTTAGATCCCAAAAAATTAGAAGATATTGCCAAACAAATCTCTGAAGCCGTACCGCCAGGCATGAAAACCATGGCAGAAGGCGCAGAAGCAAAAGTAAAACAGGTGTTACAAGCTCAAATTAGTCGCTTAGATTTTGTAAGTCGCGAAGAGTTTGATATTCAAAATCAAGTTCTTATGCGTACCCGCGAAAAGCTAGCCGCGCTAGAAGCTCGAATTAGTGAATTAGAAAAAGCCCAAGCTAAATAAAGCCTAAGTATTAAGACAAGCGCTAAGCGCCTTTACCAATAATGGGCAAAAATACCTAGCGCAAAAACTAAGCCAATATAATGATTGTGCAAAAACGCTTTAAAACAAAGGCTAGGTTGGCGATTTATAAGTAGCCTAAACTGATAAGCAAACAACATAATGTTTAATCCTAAGGCTAGATAATAGGGCCAGCTAAATTGCAATTTTATAGCTATGAATGTTAATACCAAGACAAAGGCCAATTGCAATAAAACAATAATCATTCGGTCAAAGCGCCCAAATAATATGGCGGTAGATTTTATTCCTACTTTTAGATCGTCAGCCTTATCCACCATGGCATATTGAGTATCGTAGGCTACTGTCCAACACAAATTTGCTAAATATAAGGCCCAAACATGCCAACTTAATGGCTGCCCTGAAGCAACAAACGCCATGGGAATCGACCAACTAAAAGCAGCACCCAATACAACCTGGGGCAAATGGGTGTAACGTTTCATAAAGGGATAGATAGTAGCTAAGATTACCCCACCAAGAGACAACATTATGGTTTGCCAATTTAAGGTTAACACCAGCAAAAAAGCACAAAGAATCAATATAAAAAACAGTCCTAGCGCTTCTTTTTCGGTCACTTGGCCCGTCACTAAAGGCCGTGTTTGAGTACGAGCAACGGCACCATCAACTTTGCGATCAGCATAATCATTTATCACACAACCAGCCGAGCGCATAATAAAAACCCCTAATCCAAATACTATGCATAGATGCCAGCTTGGTATGCCTTGATTGGCTATCCATAATGCCCAAACACAGGGCCATAACAACAAATAAATCCCTATAGGCTTATCAGCACGCATCAGCAGCCAATAGCCTCTGAGTTTTGCGCGAGATAAATGAGATAAAACCGGCATTTTTTAATCCTTTAACTTGTATGCGGGGGCATTGGGTAAAAACATTTCACTGACCATCATTTTTTGCTGTTCAAAACAAAATACTGAGCGACGCCCCCAAATTTCTTTTACTGTTGCTATCCCTAGCTGCGCCAAAAATGCGCTGGAGTCTGTCATTTTGCACACTTCAATGGGTTGGCGTTGAAAGCGTTTATCGTTAAAAATTAAGTGCCCTAAAGGTTGGGTATTAAGATCGACAAAGTCTTGCTCACATAATCTTTGTGGAATAATCGAACGGGCAAACACCCAAGGAATACCGTCACCACACAATAAAACTTCTCTCACCTGCCAATCTGCTTTATTGAATTTTTGTGATGAGCTGACTTGGGTAAATTCTTCTTGGCTAATGTCTGCTTGCCTTTGACCTAATAAAATCAATTGAAATTGTTGACACAAAGCTTGCAGCCTAGAGGTTAATGAGCCTGAATCTAACAACCAATTGGCCAACTCAGAGTGGGGAATAGGTATCTGCTCTGGTGCGACCCAGCTCGAAGGAATACCTATTGGAAAAGGATAATTTAACGTCAATTTTTACTAACTCTAAAGGATGTAAACGAATGATAACAACTGCTTGCATTAGACTAAAGTATTTAACACCTAAGCTAAATTTGTTTTGTGAGCATACTAAAAGTTGTTAGACTGGCAATTCAATCATGCTAAACAACAAGAGAAACTTACCATGAAAACAAAACCTTGGCTGCTTGCTGGTGTATTGTTACTCGTCAGTTTTCAGCATTTTGTTTTTGCCCAAGAGCCTGTGAAAAAAAACTACGCTTATTTCAGCATTGAGCCTGAAATAGTGACTAATTATTTGGGCACCAATGCGCGCAAATTAGGCTTTGTCAGAATTTCTATTGAGCTGATGTTAGAAGATGCTAGCTTTTTAGAAGCCGCAGAACATCACTCGCCCTTACTGCGCTCGGCCATTATTGAAGTCATTGGGCGCCAGCCTGCGGACAAAGTTAAATCACTAACAGGCCGTGAAGACATTAGGCGTATTTGTTTAGATAAACTAAAAACCCTTATGCTCAGAGAAACCGGCTCTGAAATCATTAAGGATGTTATTTTTACTAAATATCTTTATCAGCAAAGTTAGTGGTAACTGCTTTTATCTTTTGAAGCTAAAAACCACGCAAATAGACAACCACATATCAGCCCTACTGTATGGGCTGTGTTGGCCATATGTATAGGTAAAATATCTAGGTAACCCACAACTAACCAAATCAGTAAAAAACCAATCACTGGCTTAGGCAAACCTACGCCCCATTTAGGTTTAAGCCAGCCCAACCACCATACACAACCAACCAACGCATAAACCACGCCAGACAAGCCGCCAAAGTTAGGGCCACTAACAACTAGTTGAGCAAAATTTGAGACAGCCGCAGAATAAACAAATAACAATAACAAACTACTTAACCCAAAGGTTTTTTCAATTTGTTTACCTAAGCTCCACCACCAGAGCAAGTTAAAGGCGATATGCAAAAGCGAAAAGTGAATTAACGCAGGCCCAATTATGCGCCACCATTGACCGCTCTGAGCGATTTGCTCAATAGGTTGAATATGTAACCACAAATAAGGTCCTGTAATGCCAAATACCGCCAGCGAGTAGGTGATAAGGCAAATCACTAACACACTTGCTGCAAAGGGCGATTGCTTTAACTGCTTAAACAGCGAGCTATATGAAATGGCGCTTGGGGTGTTAAGTTGAACACCTTGTGCTGATTCCCAAGCTGTATGTTGGTATTTACTGTGATTGGGGTTTTGCACAAATTCTTCAGCCATTTTTTGTGCAAGGTCTTGCTGCTTATCGTCACTTAAGATCACTAAATGTGCATTATCAGAAAACAGATATTCTGCTTGTATGCCTTGTGAAATTAAATAGTGCGCGAGCAACCTAGCAGGTTGCTCTGCTGAAAAGGCAATAAGTTGGCTTTTATCGTTCAAAGGCCCCTAACCTAGTCTGAGGTAACAAAAGGGAATTGTTTACGCCAAGCGTCAAAGCCGCCGTCTAAACTATATACTTCATCAAAACCTTGATGAATTAAAAACTGCGCTGCTTGTTGGCTGCTATTGCCATGATAACAACAAACTATGACAGGGGTATCTGGCTCCACTTCAGACATAAAACGCTGCAAGGTGCCATTGGTTAAGTGTGTAGAGTCAGCAATGTGACCCGCACTAAAAGATCCTTCATCGCGAATATCTACTACTTTTACCTGCCCTTGAGCAATTTTTTTCTGAGCATCTTCTACTGAAATATGAGCAAATTGCTCCATAACCACTTGTCTCCTAAAGAAGGCTTTGCTGCTAAAAGTTTAAGTCCAATTCAGGATAACTTTACCTGACTGCCCAGACCCCATCATATCAAATCCCTGCTGGAAGTCGTCAATCGAAAACTGATGCGTGATAATTGGGGTTAAGTCCAAGCCACTTTGAATTAGACTGGCCATTTTATACCAGGTTTCAAACATTTCTCGACCATAAATACCTTTGATGGTCAGCCCTTTAAAAATCACAGTATTCCAATCAATTGCCACATCGTTAGGGGGAATACCTAACATGGCAATTTTTCCGCCGTTATTCATTTTATCAAGCATATCTCTAAACGCACTGGGTACCCCAGACATTTCTAGCCCCACATCAAAGCCTTCGGTCATGCCGAGTTCTTTCATCACATCTGCTAAATCGGTATTGGCAACATTGACTGCGCGTGTGGCGCCCATTTTACTGGCTAATGCTAAGCGATATTCGTTGATGTCTGTAATCACCACATTACGTGCACCCACATGACGTGCCACTGCCGCAGCCATAATACCTATAGGCCCAGCTCCGGTAATCAGTACATCTTCACCCACTAAATCAAAAGACAAAGCGGTATGCACAGCATTGCCAAAAGGGTCAAAAATCGCTGCAAGATCGCTGGAAATATTGCTTGGAATTTTAAAAGCATTAAAAGCTGGAATCACTAAGTATTCAGCAAATGCACCTGGTCTGTTCACCCCAACCCCAGTGGTATTACGACACAAATGGCGACGCCCAGCACGGCAGTTGCGACAGTGCCCACAGGTGATATGTCCTTCGCCAGACACACGGTCGCCTATGGCAAAACCTGCCACTTCTTGGCCTATTTCAACCACTTCTCCAACATACTCGTGCCCTACTACCATAGGCACTGGAATGGTTTCTTTAGCCCAGTCATCCCATTGATAGATATGCATGTCGGTTCCGCAAATGGCGGTTTTATGAATTTTTATTAATAGATCGTTATGCCCAACTTCGGGCTTTTCACTATCGGTAAGCCAAATGCCTTTTTTACTGTGTAATTTTGCCAAGGCTTTCATTAAATGACTCCTAACTCTTTGCCCACTTCAATAAAGGCATCTATGGCGTGATCAATTTGTTCAATGCTATGCGCTGCCGACATTTGGGTTCGAATTCTGGCTTGCCCTTTAGGTACCACAGGGAAAGAGAAACCTACTACATAAATGCCTTTTTCTAACATTTTATCTGCCATGTCACTGGCTAGTTGGGCGTCGCCTAACATTACCGGAATAATCGCATGATCTTTGCCACTTAAGGTAAAACCAGCTTCTGTCATGCGGGTACGGAAATGTGCAGAATTTGCCACTAACTTTTTACGTAAGTCATGACCATCTTTAAGCATGTTAAAGGCTTTTATTGAGGCAGCAACTATAGGAGGCGCAACTGAATTTGAGAATAAATACGGACGACTGCGTTGGCGTAACCAACTAATAACTTCTTTTTTACCCGAGGTATAACCGCCAGACGCGCCACCTAGTGCTTTGCCTAAAGTACCAGTTAAAATGTCAACTCGGCCCATCACCTTACAGTATTCATGGCTACCTCGCCCTTCTTCACCCACAAAGCCTGTAGCATGACAGTCATCAACCATAACTAGGGCTTGATATTTGTCGGCTAGGTCGCAAATTGAAGCAAGATCAGCTATTACCCCATCCATAGAAAATACCCCATCAGTGGCAATAAGCTTGGTTCGTGCACCATCTTTGTCTGCTTGAATAAGCTGTTGCTCTAATGCTTGCATATCGTTATTGGCATATCTATAACGTTTTGCCTTAGATAACCTAACACCATCAATAATACTGGCATGGTTAAGTGCATCAGAAATAATCGCATCTTCAGCCCCTAAAATGGTTTCAAATAAACCACCATTCGCATCAAAACACGAGGGGTATAATATGGTTTCTTCTGTGCCTAAAAATTCACTGATTTGTGTTTCAAGCTGTTTATGAATATCTTGAGTTCCACAAATAAAACGCACAGATGCCATGCCAAAACCATGGCTATCTAATCCAGCTTTAGCTGCATCTATTAATTCTTGATTATTTGCTAAACCTAAATAATTGTTTGCACAAAAATTTAAAACCTGTCGACTGTTATTGACCTGAATATCGGATTGCTGGCTAGACGTAATCACCCTCTCATGTTTAAACAATCCTTGTTGTTTGGTCTCAGAGATTTGCTCTGCTAAACGGGTATAAAAATCTTGCTTCATGAGAGATCCTGTTAGTACAAATAGTTAATTAGGCGAATAGTATCTATCCCTTGCTGAGATTGATAATTTTTTAAGTAGAAAGTCGTCTGCAGTTGGAACAGTTTTTTTACACTTTTACCTAACAAAGCTTAAGGTTAAGCCACATACAATCAAAAACTTATTGATTACTGGGTATTTTATATAAATTTTGCCAAATCTTGTTACGCACTTTTTATCAAGGATGGCCAAAAGCGTAATTTCATCAATGGGTTTAGAAATATAGTAGCCTTGGCCCATTTCGCAGAAAAGTTGTCCTTGGACACTAGAAATACCTAAACTTCTTAAGGAAGCTATTTGTATGCCTATTAAATGCAGAAATCTGATAAAGTTAATAAAAATGATTCTGCGCGAACCCCTTTATTATGTCGGCAACTTTTACGCCTAGCCTAAAACAACAATTTGCCTTGTTGTGTTACTCCTTTATTTGGTTTTGCTTAGTACCTTTGGCTTTGCTGCGCTTATTGGTTTTTTGTTTAATTAAAAAGCCAGGATATTCCCTTGCAAGGCTGTCTCGCTTTGGCTGGCTTAGCCAGCAATCATATACAGCCCATGGGTTACTAATTCACTGCGCCTCTGTGGGAGAAGTGGTGGCTATTCAAACTCTGGTAGAAAAGCTGCTACATGCCCAACCTACACTCGCCATCACTATTACCACTAACACCACCACAGGCGCAGATAGAGTTGCGCTGTTATTTAAAGGTGCAGTCAATCACGCCTATTTACCTTACGACTTTCCATTATTTATGAAGTTGTTTTTAACCCGGTTGCAACCTAAACAAGTGTTAATCAACGAAATGGAATTGTGGCCAAACCTGTGTGACCAATGTTGGCGGCAAAGCATACCCCTTTATGTCATTAATGCCCGCATGAGTGAAAAATCAACACGCACCTATCGAAGGTTTCCTGCGCTTTTTCAACCTATGTTTGCCAAAATCACCACTATTTGTGCGCAAGGTGAAAGGGACTATCAAAACTACCTCAAGTTAGGGGTCAACAAAGACAAGTTAATTTTGACTAACAATATCAAATTCGATTTAGTGCTTTCAGAGCAAGATATCGCCCTAGCAAATTCTATAAAACAAGATTTTTCGCTATTTGATAGACACATATTAGTCGCCGGTAGCACCCATGAGCCAGAAGAACAAATACTGCTTGATGCCTATCTACATTTAGTTAAACGTTACCCCAAGTTGCTTTTAATTTTGGTTCCTCGTCATCCACAAAGATTCGACAAGGTTAAACAACTGTTAAACAAACATCAGATACCCACTACTTTAATGAGTACAGGAGAAGCCATTACTGCACAAACTCAGGTACTGTTATGCGACCAAATGGGCAAACTACGGGCGATTTATGGGTTAGCCCAGATAAGTTTTGTGGGGGGCAGCATAGCGAACAAAGGAGGACATAATGCACTTGAACCTGCCGCTTATGGTGTGCCTATTTTAATGGGCAAGTCTAGGTTCAATAACCCAGCGATTTGCCAAGCACTAGCCGACAGCGGCGCGCTTCTCGAAGCCAATAGCGCCTTTGAATTAGAGCAAGCCTGCCAAACATGGTTAGACAACCCAGAGTTAAAATCGCAAGCTGGTCACGCTGGCAAACAAGTGTTAAGTCAAAACTCAGGTGCGATTGATAAAACCCTGAGTGCATTGGCTATCTAAACTTACTGTAAGCTTCTAAAAAATGTTATGAGTCGATTCGCTTCGTCTTCTACACGATATTGACTCTCTACTCTTTGGCGCCCAGCTTGGCCCATTTGTTGTAAAACTTGGCTATCAGACAGCAATAAATCCATTTTTTCAGTTACGGCTTTTTGGTCATTCACTGGCACTATATAACCGTCTACTCCTGGGCGGATGATATCTTCCCAAGCACCTGCTTGAGTGGCCAATACCGCAGCCTCGCAACTCATCGCTTCTAGCACTGTTAATCCAAAGCCTTCGTTATCACTCAGCGCCGCCACTAAAGACAGGGAACTAAATATCTTAGGAATTTGAGAAAACGGTAATTCGCCAGTAAAAGTAATTCGATGAGACAAATTAGCTGCATGAATTTTAGCTTTAAGTTCGTCTACAAACTCTTGGTTGCTAGAAGATATCGCGCCTACCACAACCGCATGGTAATCAGGGTATTGATCAAATAACTCTATGCAGGCATTAACAAATAAATGCACGCCTTTTTGTTTTCTTACTCTGCCTAGTATGCCTATTCCTATTTTTCCACCATAACCAAGTTGTTGCCAAGCTTGGGCTTTATTCTCAGCCGATTGGTATTGGTCAATTTGCACACCGTGCGGGTTAATTAAATCTGGGGGATCACACAAGAAGCTAGCCGAACGATTACTCACAGCAATAACAGCATCCATTTTACGTGTTAACCACACAGTACTGGCTGAGCGTTTACGTTGAGCGGCAGAGCTAAACACCAGTTTTATTTTGGCGCCAAACACATATTTAAGCAGCACGCCTTGGATCATTTCATCTACTCTGCGTGCGTGAAAAATTCTGAACTTACCATTTTTTAACGGTTTACGGCACATCTTGACTGTTTGCCAAAAACTAATTGCAAGGCTGGGATCAGGTAAAAAGTGTTTACCCATAATTCGCAAGTTAATCAGCTTTTTTTGATGCGACATGACTTGCAACATAGTAGAGGTTACGCCTGAGAAGTTCGCACTAGAGTTACCAATAATTAGCTCTACTTCATCTGTTTGTGTCACGCCCGTAGGTTGCTCTGACATCATTAACTTTTCTCGTCTTAGTCTTTTAAAAACAGTTAGTTGAACTGCACTTAGGCATACATTAAGTATACAATGCAGCAATTGAATTGAGATTTAAATTGTATCATGCCAAACATCCAGCAAAAAACGCTAAACCAACAAGCCATATTATTTGATGCTGAATTTTTCCACCAGCCTAGTGCTGAACTATTTGAGCCAGGCTATTGGCAGGCCAAACAAGCCATAATTGGCCAAGCTGTGGGGCGCGGTACCACCTACTTTATTAAAGAAAAAGGCATTGAGCTGGTATTACGTCATTACAGACGAGGTGGCCTGATAGGAAAAATACTTAGCCGTAGCTATTTTTACACTGGTCTTTCTCGTACCCGTGCCTGGCAAGAATTTGCTTTATTACAACACTTACAAAGCCTTAATTTACCGGCTCCTACACCTGTTGCTGCTAACGTTAAGTATCAGGGTTTGGTGTATCAAGCCGATTTAATTTGCGCCAGAATTCCCAATGCGCAAGACCTGTTTCAACGTTTACGCCAGTATAAATTAGAAAAACAGTTATGGCAGACTATTGGGCAAACCATAGCGCAATTTCACAATCATCAAATCTATCATCATGATTTAAATATTCACAATATTATGCTTGATAACCAAGACCAAACTTGGCTAATTGATTTTGATAAGTGTAAGGTCAAACGCGGCCATCATTGGAAACAGCAAAATATACTTAGGTTAAAACGCTCATTTGAAAAAGAACTAGGGCTACATAACATCCACTGGGATCAGCAAGACTGGCTAAGCCTAATCTCTGCTTATAAGGCCGCATCTCATCACCAAGCTAAAAAGGAAATAGAGTGAAGCACTACCTTTTTTATATTGCACACAACTACGCATTTGAAATATTACGCCCATTGCAACAAGAAATTCAAAAGCGTGGTGACAAAGTTGCGTGGTTTGTAGAAGGCAATCAAATAGCTCACCACTATTTTCACCCAAATGAACATATTCTTGAGTCTATTGAACAAGTGATAGATTTTAATCCACGCGCGGTTTTTGTGCCTGGAAATTTAGTGCCAGACTTTATCCCAGGTTTAAAAGTACAAGTTTTTCATGGCTTTGAATGGAAAAAGAAAGGGCACTTTCGTGAAAGAGGTTGTTTTGATTTGTATTGTACACAAGGTCCGTTTTTCACTGAACGCTTTAATCAAATTCGTGCTGCGCATCCGCATTTTAATGTGATCGAAACTGGCTGGCCTAAAACCGACAACTTATTTGATGCCGCGCCTTATACTTGGGCAGATCAACGTAATGTAAAAACCTTACTCTACGCGCCAACATTTTCACCCTCCCTCACCTCAGCTAAACTCTTGCTAGACGAGATAACTACCTTAGCTAAGACTCGAGACGAATGGCAATGGATAGTAAAATTCCATCCCAAAATGTGCAAAGACACAGTGCAAGCATACCAAGATATTGCATCGAACAACCTACATGTAGTTAACACCGCTGAACTCGCACCGGTTTTACAGGTGGCAGATCTAATTGTTTCAGATACCTCTTCCATCATTACCGAGTTTGCTTTGTTAAGTAAACCTATAGTGACCTTTAGAAACAAAGCCGCAGAGCCACATTTGTTAAACATTACTCAGGCATCTGAGTTAGCCCAAGCAATAGAAAAAGGCTTAACCCCAGATCCTAGTTTATTGAATAAGATTAAACATAATGCAGAGCAGCTACATCCCTATGTAGATGGCCAATCATCGGCTAGAGTGTTAGATGCAACCGAACAAATGATCGAATCTCCGCCGCCAGATACCTTAGCTAAACCTCTTAATTTACTCAGAAAATTAAAGATGCGAAAAAAGCTAGGTTATTGGCGGTATTAATATATGTTATAAATACAATACAATTAGTAAAACCCATTACAATTACCTTAGCCTTAAAGAAAATAAAGCAATTATGCATAGAAAAGCGATTTATCCAGGTACTTTTGATCCTGTCACTAATGGTCATGCCGATCTCATTGAGCGCGCGGCAAACATGTTTTCTCATGTCATAGTTGGCATAGCGTCGAATCCCAGCAAAAAACCCTTATTCACGCTAGAAGAAAGAGTTGAGCTAATTAAACAAGTCACTAAAGATTTAGAAAATGTTGAAGTGATTGGCTTTACTGGCTTATTGGCCGATTTTGCCGAAAAGCAAGGTGCCACTGTATTAATACGTGGGCTAAGAGCGGTATCGGATTTCGAATACGAATTTCAGCTAGCGAATATGAATCGTCGCCTCAATCCAGATTTAGAAAGTGTGTTTTTAACCCCTTCAGAAGAAAATTCATTTATTTCTTCAACCTTAGTAAAAGAAGTAGCGCTACACAGAGGAAAGGTTAATGAGTTTTGTCATCCCGCTGTGATTAAGGCCCTAGAAAACAAGCTACATCAAAACTAGCGCTGACACTGAGGGCAATAAAAGCTATTACGTTGACCAATAACTATTGATTTTATCTCAGTGAAACACTGATCACACTTTTCGCCCGCGCGACCATAAACCAGCAGCTGCTGAGCAAAATAACCTGGTGAACCATCTGCCTGAGTAAAGTCTTTTAGTGTGGTTCCTCCTTGTTCTATTGCGCTTTGTAAGACTTTTTTAATAATTTCAGCTAACTGTAAATAACGCTTTTTGGTAATTTTTGCCGCTGCTTTTCGTGGATCTATCCCTGCCATAAAAAGCGATTCATTGGCATAAATATTACCCACACCCACTACCACTTTATTCTCCATAATAAAGTTTTTTACCGCCATCGACCTACCTCTTGAAAGCGCAAACAGTCGATTACCATCAAAGTCTGAGGTCAGAGGTTCAGGGCCTAAGTACTCCAAAATCGTTAGTTGAGGCTGATTAATATCTTGCCATAAACAGCTACCAAAACGGCGCGCATCGTTAAAACGTAAACACTTACCGGATTGCATCACAATATCTAGATGATCATGCTTTTTAACTTCAGTGTCGTGATCTACCACGCAAAGCTTTCCTGACATACCTAAATGTAAAACTATGCTGCCTTTGGCGGTATCTAATAATAAATATTTAGCCCGGCGCCTAACCTGCGTAATCACTAACCCTTCGGCCTGATGTATTTCGTCAGGTATCAACCATCGCAGCTGCTTTTTACGTACAATAATTTTATCGATAGTTTGATTTTCTAGAAATGGGCTGATTCCCATACGGCTAACTTCGACTTCTGGTAACTCTGGCATGGATTACTCGGTTAAGGTTAATGAATGATAGTCAGTGCTTAGCAATTGGAACATCTGCTCGTCAACAGACACTAGAATAGGCTGAGTGTCGGGCCAAAATTGATAAACAACAGGAGCGGCTTGCCCCGCTAACCAAACCTGCACCTTGATACTTTGCTCTGCATCTGGCGTTGAAAGCTCATGCTCTGGTGCCAAGGGTTGAATTTGAGCTTGCTGCCATTGTTCTGTTAGTTCGATTAATTTGTCTAAACTGCTGTTTGCCAAGTTTGAACGCCACCCTTGCCCTATTCGTTCTACCTGGTAATGAGGAAACTGCATAGTGGTGATAATCATACCCTGAGGGATTAAACCGCGCTCAGTGGCAGCCACATCATTCTCACCATTTAATATGTTACTGCTGAAATTAAACATGACGATTAATATCAACATACTAATGATGATGACATTGTTCCAAGCACGCTGAGAGAGCTTTAGCATAAAGTATTCATACTCCAAATAAGACAGGCTAGAGTATGACATAAGCTGCAAACGCAAAAAACCCGGCAAAGGCCGGGTTCTTCAGGAGACAAAACCAATAAATTTACTTGATTTTGGCTTCTTTAAACAAAACGTGCTGACGAATTTTAGGATCAAACTTTTTGATCTCCATTTTGCCAGGCATATTACGTTTGTTTTTATCTGTAGTGTAATAGAAGCCAGTACCTGCACTAGACACTAATTTAATTTTATCACGCATGATTTGCTTCCTTAAATTTTAACACCGTTGGCACGCATATCAGACAATACTGTATCGATACCTTTTTTATCAATAATACGCATACCTTTAGCAGATAAACGTAATTTCACGAAACGGTTTTCGCTTTCAACCCAAAAACGGTGGGAATGAAGGTTTGGCAAGAAACGACGACGAGTCGAATTTTTTGCGTGTGAACGGTTGTTACCTACCGCTGGACGCTTGCCTGTAACTTGACATACTTTGGCCATGGCCTTTGTCTCCAAACAATCTAAAAAATTTAGCTCTGACCCACATTTAATCGTAATCAATCTATGTGTCAGCTAACGCTATTAACAAGAGGGCGCATTTTATACAGTAAACAAGTCGCTAGTTCAAGAATAATGTGCAGAAAAACAACTCTTTTGTCGGTTATTGCTAGATTTCACTCACAATAGTCATTTTTTAAGCTTTTGTCGTAACAATTTAGCACTAATTGTAAATTCACTTTGGCGCAGCAAAAGCACAGAATTTACTAATTTTAGCGATAAATTGAGCCAAGGTTAAAGCAAACCTCGTTGAGCAAAAGACACCGCAACCCCATCGCCAATCACAAAGTGATCTAACACTTTAATATCCATTAGCTGAAAAGCATCAATGATCCTTTTGGTAATGGATTTATCAGATTGACTGGGTTCGGCTACCCCTGAAGGGTGATTATGCGCAAGTATTACAGCCGCAGCATTGTCTAACAGAGCTTGTTGGACCAACACTCTAGGATAAACCGATGCACTATCTATAGTGCCATAAAACATCGGGCGATATTTTATGAGTCGATACTGACTATCTAATAACAACATGGCAAATACTTCATGCGGCTGATCACGTAATTTAGCCATTAAATAAGCTTGAGTTTGTTCTACCGAATTAAACGCATTGACTTTCTCAATGCGCTCCGCCAAAAAACGTTGGCTCATTTCTAAACTGGCTTGCAATTGCGCATACTTAGCTTGGCCTAACCCTTTAGTGTGGCAAAACTCAGTTTGGCTGGCGTTAAACAACTGACGTAAGCTGCCAAACTTAGTTAACAATTGCCTGGCTAAATCTATGGCACTAAAATCTTTTATGCCTGTACGTAAAAAAATAGCCAGTAATTCTGAATCTGATAGCGATGCTGCGCCTTGGGATAGTAACTTTTCTCGGGGCCGCTCATGCTTGGGCCAGTCGGAGATCTTCATGCGTCCTTGCCTCAATCTTGTTGAAACTTCAAAATAAGCCTAGCAAAAAGAGGCGATTCAAGCCAATAATGTGCTTATCGAGCTTTAAAACAACATACTTAAGATTCAATGCTACTCGAAAACAAAAATATACTTTTAGGCATAACTGGCGGCATCGCAGCGTATAAAACACCAGATTTAGTCAGAAAATTGGTGGCCAAAGGCGCCAATGTGAGAGTCGTTTTAACTCAATCTGCTAAAGAGTTTGTGAGCCCTTTGGCACTACAAGCGGTATCTGGTTATCCGGTTTCTGACGACTTGTTAGATAGAGATGCTGAGGCAGCCATGGGCCATATAGAGTTGGCCCGCTGGGCTGATAAATTAATCGTGGCCCCAGCTACAGCAAACTTTATGGCCAAAATGACCTATGGGTTAGCCGACGACTTACTTTCTACTTTATGTTTGGCCACCAGCGCGCCGATAATTATTGCGCCAGCCATGAATCAACAAATGTGGAAAGCGCCAGCCACTCAACACAATTTATCTGTATTACTTAATCGAAATGTGCAAGTTTTGGGCCCAGCAGAAGGTGAACAGGCTTGTGGTGATACAGGCTTTGGCCGAATGTTGGAGCCAGAGCAAATTGCTGATTTGTTGGCCCAGTCTCAGCCTAAACAATTATTGGCAGGAACCAACATAACCATTACCGCTGGCCCCACACAAGAAGACATAGATCCTGTTCGCTACTTAACCAATCATAGTTCTGGAAAAATGGGATATGCCTTAGCTGAGGCCGCTCAAGCTATGGGTGCACAAGTCACCCTTATCAGTGGCCCAGTAGCGCTTGCTGCGCCTTCGAATGTACAAACCTTAGGTGTTTCAAGCGCCCAGCAAATGCATGATGCAGTAATGCAATCTATGCCAGATTGCGATATTTTTATAGCTTGTGCAGCTGTGGCAGACTATCGAGTACAACAAAAAAACACTCAAAAGATTAAAAAATCAGATCAGGAGTTAACGCTTACTTTTGTTAAAAACCCTGATATTCTTAAAGATGTAGCTCATTTAGCCAAGCCACCTTTTACTTTAGGCTTTGCCGCAGAAACTCAAAACCTGCGTGAATATGCCCTAGGTAAATTACAAGCTAAAAAGTTAAATATGATTGCTGCGAACGATGTATCTAATAAGTCAATTGGCTTTAATAGTGAAAACAATGCGTTAAGCGTATTTTGGCCCGAAGGTGAAAAAATTCTAGAGATGGCCGATAAATCCACACTAGCCAAACAATTGATGCAACTTGTTGCACAAAGATACCTAGATAATAACAACAATAAAGACTGACGCTAAAATCGCTTAGGAAACCATAATGCCAGCTACTAAACGCCCCAACCGCCGTGCGCAAATTCTTCAAGCACTGGCCAGCATGTTACAAACCAACCCAGGCCAAAGGATCACTACAGCTAAGCTTGCTGCTCAAGTAGGTGTGTCTGAAGCCGCTTTATATAGACACTTTCCTAGTAAAGCTCGAATGTTTGAAGGGTTAATTGAGTTTATTGAAGAAACTTTGTTTTCGCGCATTAACAAAATTATTAATGAAGAAAAAGATACCGCTATTCGTTGCCAACTTATTTTGCATCTTATTTTAGGCTTTGCAGAAAAGAACCCAGGTATCACTCGCATTTTAAATGGCGATGCCTTAATGGGTGAGCAAGATAGGCTTAGAGAACGCATTGCTCAATTGTTTGAGCGTCTTGAAACCCAATTTAAGCAAGTATTACGTGAAAGAAAATTGCGCGAAGGTAAAACCTTACCCGCAGATGAAGGGGTCATTGCTAATATCCTCATTTGTTTTGCCGATGGCCGCATTAACCAGTTTATTCGCAGCGAGTTTAACAAAAGGCCAACAGATGGCTTTACCGAGCAGTGGCAACTCATTAACAAACAGTTTTTTCATGTTTAAACACAACTGTTATCGATAAAAAAAGCGGACTTCATCAGAGTCCGCTTTTTTATTGATAATAAATTATCCCTTACTTAGCAAAGGTATCTCCAAAGAAATCCCCTTCATTCCAACTTGAACGTTGCGCTTGATTCGCTAAGGTTAGACCTATGTGGTAATTCACTTCAGCAAACTTAGTAGCTGCTTGCCAATTAAATGGTTGAGTAAAATCATCACCCGGTTTGTGGTAATTGGTTTTTAAGAAATGGCTAAATTGTTTGCCGCCATCTGTATCAGGATCCACTGACTTAAACCCAGGCACTAAAAATACCGAAGGAATGCCTTGTTTTACAAAGCTATAGTGATCTGAACGCGTGAACAATGCTTGGTCTGGCATGGGATCGGGGCTAAGTTCTAAACCTATTTTTTGCGCCGCATCCGCCACCGACTTTTGCATATCACTATGATTAGCACCAAAGGCAATTACATCAGCAAATTCATAAGTTAAAATTGGCATATCCAAGTTTACATTCGCAACCATAGCGCCTTCGGGTACGGTTGGGTTTTGCGCAAAGTAATCAGAACCTAACAAGCCTTTTTCTTCACCGGTAACCGCCACAAATAAAATTGAACGCTTAGGGCGGGTGTCTAATTGGCTAAATAAACGGGCTGTTTCTAACAAGATTGACGTGCCAGTAGCGTTGTCCATGGCGCCATTGTTAATTTTGTCTTGTTTAACGGTTTTGGCAAAACCAATATGATCTGAATGTGCTGAGTAAACTACATATTCTTGTTTTAATTTAGGGTCTGAGCCTTCTAATATCGCCACTACATTGGGGCTAGAGATAGTGTTGTGAGTGCTGGTTGAGGTCATATTAACGCTTTTATTTAACGCAAAGCCTTTAGGTGACTCATCGTTTTCTAACATAGCGTAAATGTCGCTTAACTCTTTTTCAGCGCCGGCAAAGATAAGTTCAGCCGCTTCTTTGCTAAAATAAGCCCCGCCTTTAATTTCTGGAAATACGCCTGCTGGACTTCCATCTTCATTTAACCAACGCACCGAAGGAGTGTGTAAGTAATTTAAAAGATTTTGATAAGGTCTAACGTTTTCTGCTCTAGGAGTACTAATAGTTACATAACCTACCGCACCATTTTCTGCTGCATGGCGTAATTTTTCGCGGCTCGAGCCAAAGTGTGCGCCTTCTTCGCTAGGGAATGATTGGGGTTTTCCAGCTAAAGCAACCACAACTTTACCTTGTACATCTATGTCTTGATAATCATTGTGTTGTAGCTCAGGTGCCACTATGCCATAACCAACAAAGACTAATTGCCCTTTCATTTCAGTTAGTGTTTGTTGAGTATTAGGTGATGTTAAAAATTGTTTTGGGTAGCTTAACTCCTGACTACCTTGCTCACTGGTTAAGGTGAGTGCAATAGACGACTGATCTATATGCGCTTGCACAAAATTAACCCTTTGCATATAAGTGTCATTATCGCCAGCTGGGGTTAAACCATATTTTTCGAATTCTGCGGCAATATATAAAGAGGCGATTTCGTGGCCTTGACTACCAGTATCGCGACCTTCTAATAGATCATCGGATAAAAATCGTAAGTGTGACTTAATTCGCGATGCGTCTGCACTGACTTCTGTGGGTTGTTGTATTTGTTCGGGTTGACAAGCGACCAGTGTCACAGCACTTAATACACTGCCTAAGGCAAGACCTAACTTCATGTGAATCTCCAAGTATTTTTTCACCACGCACATTAAGCGACTTAGCCAATGACTACAAGCTTGACAGGCAATTTAACTAAGCTAATCTGAAAGAACGTTTATTCTGCCAAATACTCCTATGCCTCGCACAGCCCAATACAATGTCGATACTGTATTAACTCAAGCGGTAGATGTGTTTTTAGAGCATGGCTATCATGGAGCCATAATGGATGAAATTATCGCCAGAACTGGATTTAATAGGCGGGGGTTTTACGTTGAATTTGGTAGCAAACAAACCTTTTTGTACATGGTATTAAAGCATTACCAAAATACTCGCCTAAATAAATTAATGAAACATTTAGAGTCAAACCAAGGGTTAGATTCAATTAGCGCGTTTTTTAGCGATTACGTTGAGCATGTTAAAGGCCAAGGTTGCTTATTAATCAATTGCATTACCGAGCTAGGATACGATGACCAAAAAGTGCGAGAGATTGGCCGTCACTATCTAGACAGATTACAAATTGATTTTATTGGTTGCTTAGAAAAGGCGCAAAATTTAGGCCAAATTCATAGTCATACCAATATCGAATCTACTGCCTTACAACTTACCAGTTATGTTCAAGGTTTTGCTGTTAATGCAGTATTAGCTGGCGATACCGATGAATTGCAATTGGCAACTCAGGCGCTATTGGGTCCACTGGCGATAAAACAGTAGGCGGCGAGTATTTACTTTATGCCTTTTACTATTGCTTAAACCCCTTCTTTTGTTACGCGACGCTTCAAAATTCTAACCTGTTGGAAAAAACCAACGTTAAGAAGAGCAGGTGCGTTCTACCACATATTATTAGCTACCAAGACTTTTAGAAACTCCCATTTTGCATCAAGCATTAAAAGTTTCGTTGAGCTTCCGTAACTCAACTACACTGAAGTGTTTAAAAAACTTTATTAGATTGGTCAAACAGGAAGACATTATGCAAGCTAAAGCATACGCCGCACACAATAATCACGACCCACTCAAACCTTACAACTTCGAAAGACGTGAATTAAAACCCAATGATGTACATATCGATATTCTCTATTGTGGCGTTTGCCATAGTGATATCCATATGGTCCACGATGATTGGGGCATGGCAAGTTACCCCCTTGTACCAGGTCACGAAATAGTTGGCCGAGTTAAGGCAGTAGGCAAAGAGGTTTCAGGATTTAGCCAAGGCGATTTAGTAGGTGTGGGTTGTATGGTGGACTCGTGTAGACAGTGTCAGCCATGCAAAGCGCACCTTGAGCAACATTGCGAACGCGGTATGTTAATGACCTACGGAAGCCCAGATCCTGATGGGGCTGATAAAATCACCCAAGGTGGTTATTCGTCTCATATAGTGGTTAATAAAGATTTTGTGCTAAGGATTTCCGAAGAGTTAGACATTCAAGGCGTTGCACCACTGCTTTGTGCAGGAATAACGACCTATTCTCCTCTACGGCAGTGGGATATTAAAAAAGGAGACAAGGTTGGCATCATTGGATTAGGTGGATTAGGTCACATGGGCGTTAAGATTGCCGCTGCAATGGGGGCTGAAGTTAGCATGATAACCACGTCAGCTTCTAAGGCAGAAGATGCAAAACGTTTAGGAGCTAATAAAATTTTAATCTCTACAGATGACAAACAGTTAGAAAAGCATGCTGGTTATTTTGACTTTTTAATGGATACCATTCCTGTGCAGCATAGCCTTGACCCCTACTTACCGCTACTAAAGCTAGGTAAAACTTTGTCGGTGGTAGGCGCAAGTCCAACTGATATGCATACCATGCCATTGGCTTTTGGTCGTAAAGTAGTTGCAGGCTCGCTGATTGGTGGCATTCAGGAGACCCAAGAGATGTTGGACTTTTGCGCCCAACACAAAATCGTTTCAGATGTTGAAGTGATCGATATCGCAGACATAAACCAAGCTTATACTCGTGTTATGAAGTCAGATGTTAAATATCGTTTTGTCATAGATATGGCGTCACTTTAAACCGCTATCGATAGAATTGGATTGGGTTATAAACAGTGCTGTAAAGATAAAGCCATGTTTTAGCTAAACAAAGATTATAAAACCAACAAAATAAGGAGATATCTATGAAAGTAATACAATTTATGGCCCTGCTGTTGTTATTTAATTCATTTTCTACCTGGGCTGTTGATAATCAAACAGAAGAAGCTCGTATCTTTGAATTAGAATCCATTTGGTCGGATATGTTTGCCAAGAAAGATCTAAACGGCGTGATAGCACTATTAGCTAAACAATCTGTGTTAATCATGCCAGGTACTGCGCCAATAGTAGGCACCGAAGCGATACATCGCGCCACAAAATCAATGATGGCATCCGATGATAAAGTCACTTGGAAGTCAGATTTTGTCCAAGTTGCAGCTAGCGGAGATATGGCATACGACTATGGCACTTCTATTACAACCCTAGCCGACGGTTCTACTGTAAAAGGCTCTTATTTAGTGGTGTGGATTAAAGAAGACGGCCAGTGGAAAGTAGCAGCGGATATGTTTAACTAGGCTAAATCTAATAAGTGTTTATAACCAAGTACGTAAACTGAAAGCAAAGCGCTAGACTAACAATTAAAACGCTTGGTCTAGCGAGAAATTTAGATACTTATGTGAATCAGTCTTAACTCGAACAACAGAATTCAATTAAATCTGGCAGTGGCAAATGTGCCAGAAGCGTCATTCCCAACTCGATTGGGAATCTCTGCTTGGTGCCATTTTCGGAACATCGCTACTTTATGACTGAATGATCATTGTATTGTGGAAACTGCAAAAATTGGTTTGATAACTGATTGATATTTTCGCCCAATTGGCACAGTATGTTTATCCAATTCGAGAGAGTAATCTGCTGACGTTCTGCGCAGAAAGTTAAAATCTTTTTTGGTCGAGACTAAGTAAGATTTATGACAACGAACTAAACCATCCCCTTTTAATATTTCTTCAATTTTGGTGAGGTTTATATCGACAACTAACTCTTTCAATTCATCGCCATTCAAATGGTATGCAATCGAGTAATTTCCAAACGCTTTCACGAAAAGAAGTTTGTCAAAAATACTCAAAATATCCAATATAGGTTTAGAAGTACGGTTCTCTTTGTCTAGAGCATACGAAGCAAGCTCTTGTTTTGTTTTATTTAATTGCTCCACTGATGATGTATAGTCTTGAAACAACGTCTGTTGCTTCTTAATAAACCGAGACTGCATATACATGAGCCCTGTTGCCAAAGACACCATTTCTAGAATTGCCCCAAACTTGATAAAGCCCCAATCTGCTCGAAAATCGATAACAGCGCTAATAGATAAACCCGCAAGTAATCCAAAAAAGAGCATCGAAGACATTCCAGCTAGAAAAAAATAGCCGACGTCACCGCCATCTTTAATATTTAAGAATGCTCCATAGACAACGCTTAGCAATATGGCAAAACAGAGAATCAACGATACACCATAGAACACTTGATAGAAGCTATTGTCAGCTTTATTGAATGAAAAACAAAAAAGGCACCAAATCATCGCTAGTAAAACCTGTCCTATATTGAGCAGTCTATGTATCAGGAAAGCGTTTTTCTTTAGGTCTAGAAATAGCTGACTAAATTTCGCTAAGCAAATGAAGTAGACAAGCCCCAGCGCATTTGCTTTTAATAAAGGTAGGTAATTCGCGTTTGGATATATCGCAGCTATGACTCCCTCTCCCGCAGTAACCCAAAACATCAAAGCAGTTTGCAACATTGAATAAAGTAAAAAGACATTTTTATGGAAAAACAACCATGCCAGAACACCAAGAGCGATGAAAACAATCACAAACCCAAAGAATATTGCATTTAACGTCGAATAATTTTGTACTTTAGTTGAAAGGTTCGTGTCAGAAAGTAAATGCAGTTGACCTCGAAGATAACGCCCTGAGAGGGAAATGTAGTAAGTGGACGATTGATCGTTACTGGGAATTAATGCAGCAATGACTTTGTTGTTCTCAGTTACGGGTTGAAGACTGATACTTGAAGTTGCAATTTTATCCTCAGCGTGAAGTTCAACGTTGGTGAAAATGTTGTTTCTAAATAGTGCAATATAGGAGCTCTCCTTAGGGAGCTGCATGTCATTTTCAATCGTTACTCGAACAACGGCGTGTTCGTTTTTTCCCAAGTTAAATTTGCCATTTGATAAAGCTTGCCAGTTTTCCAACACGGGATAATCGTCGCTACTAATTCGTTGCCCGCTTTTGTAAATGAAAAATGCTGGAGAAGATTTGGCATCAGTCAATTTCGTCTGGCTCGTTGAGAACTGGTAGTAATTGCTAGAAATTATAATAGCCGTTGCAAAGCTGGCTAAAAAAACGACAATCGCAATCTTGAGCACTCTACTTTTTGTCATTTTAGCGGAGCTGTATAAAAAAACATTATCCTTAAAATTCAATTATATACCTTCATTTAGCACTTAGTAGTCTACGGCTCATCATTAATTATGCGTGAATATAGTCGCCTAGCTACACATGTTGGTATTTAACTGTAACCTATCATTTAAACATTTCAAAAAAAATGGAAATGCCTCTCAATGGAAATTAAACGATTTAATAGATACGCGCTGTTCGTATTTTGTGTCATGAGTGTTGTGGGTTGCAATAGCAACGATAACAAGACGATTGAAACGGGTGTACGAATCACGCTACAAGAAACCATGGATTCGGCCTTGGAAGCTAACATAGGAATTAATGAGCCGGGGCTCACCCTTTCGGTTTGGCAAGATGGCGTTGAGCTTTATTCCAATTCACGGGGTATAGCTCGGCCCGACCAAGCAATAGATGAGAACACTCAGTTCAGGCTAGCTTCGGTCAGTAAAACATTTACTGCGCTTGCCATTATGAAACTCTATGAAAGAGGAAGCGTTAATTTACATGACTCTGTACTTTACTATTTGCCTCAACTAGATGAGTCATGGCGCCCCATCACTTTGCATCACCTTCTAAGTCATCGCTCAGGCATTCCAGATTACAACAATGATTTCGATATAAGCGAGATACTTCCCAATGGCATCACTGCGAAGAATATCATCGACTATTTTATTCAAAATCCAGAGTTGGAGTTTGAGCCTGATAGTCAAGGTGACTACAGCAACACAGGTTTTGTTTTGTTGGCTGAAATTGTCAGTGTTGCATCTGGCTTATCATTTTCAGAGTTCATGCATATCGAATTTTTTCAACAACTCGGAATGACAGAAAGTTTTATATGGAACGAAGAGGTTAACCCGACAACACAAACTGCAATGAATTTTGCTCAAAATCATCAGATATTTGGTCGTGAGTTTTATGGAGTTGGCTCTTCTTCTCAAGTTAGTTCTCTGGAGAACATGACAAAATTTGTTTTAGCATTAATGAATGGGCAAATTATTCAACCAGAAACACTAACACTCATGCTCGAAATACATAGCGAGTTGTTGGGCGAAATAGATTTAAAAGCAGGCTACGGCGTGTTGTTCTTCAACAATGCTAACACCGCGCTTTTCGGGCACACTGGCAGTAATGATAGCTTTAGAACCATCTATGTTGTGAATAGAAGTACCAACGCTTTCATTGTAATTTTGGGCAACGGTGGAGATTCGCTACCTGACTATAATTACTTAATCAACCTTGTCGGAGAGTTCGTCAATTAGATTTGTAAAAGCCTAAATCATTTTTGAATCAATATTCACATTGACGGTTCCGGTGTTATTGAAAGACAGCGAATATCCGTTATTTGTCTGAAGCGGTAGCCTAATCTTTTAAAGATGACCATCCGCAATTCGCTCATAGTTGTCTATCAGATGATAGTCCAACCTTATTAATCGATACTGTAAGATCAGATATGAGATACAACCTATGAATGCAAGTAGAAAATTTTGCTCATTATTTGCCATTGCCCATCGATTTTAACTAAGGTGAAAAAATCGCTAAAGCGATGACCAGTCCAGTTGTCTAGCTCTATCCTCACGGTTGCAGCGGTTCCTTCAATATCAATTTGTGGTGGTTTTGCACTAAGTTCTTTTGCAGGACCATTTTCTGTGTGCCAGTCATAAAACATCTCGATGGGTCCAGCAAAGAGATCGGGGCCAACATAACCACAGATTGTGGCTAGCTCATGAAAAATGGGGCGCAAAATGTCGTTATCGCCAGTTTTTCCACCCTCTACATAAATTTCCATAACCTTTTTTATTGATTGTATATCTTTGCTTTTATTTTCATCAGTCATACTTAACTTCCTTTTTGTTTTGTGAATCTACGACATTTGCTTAATTACATTTACATTAGACTAAGAAAAAAGAATATGCGTAGTGAGTAGGCTAATCTGGCAGAAATTATGCTGGCTAAAGCGATCACTTTCAGTCTTTGGCGTTTTAATAGTTAATGCGCTTAATTAACACCAGCCTTATTAGGCTCCTTGGCCATTCAGGGTTAAAAAGTCTGATCTGGCACTTGTTATTATGCGCTTTATCTCCATTTACTTGGGTAACTAAACTTAGTGATTAGGTAACGAGTTACAACTGACTATGACAAACAATAAACATCTTTTTCGAATTCAATTTATTAGTAATGGTGAACGCTACGAGCTTTACGTGCGTGAAGTGAGTCAAGGCAGTATGTTTGGTTTTGTTGAAATTGGTGATTTTGTATGGGACTCACATACCAGCCTAGTGTTAGATCCTAGCCATGAAAAACTTAAAGATGAGTTTGCCGATGTGAGTCGCACTTATATTCCCATGCATAGCGTATTGCGTATCGATGAAGTTAAAAAACAAGGCTCGTCTAAAATTACGCAATTGTCGGATAAAGTGACCGCTTTCCCTACCCCTATTTATACGCCTAAACACTCACCTAAATAAGCGTTGGTCTTCTAGAAGGTGCGTAGTAGACTTGCACTATGCACCCATCTCTTGGGGTTTCAGTTTGTCTTTAATTAAGGCTTATTCTATGAAAAAAATTTGCTGTGTTTGGCTTCTTTGTATTGCCCCTATCCTGTCTTTTGCTACGCCTTCCGATAAATTACAAGCTCAACTGGATACAATTTGGCAATATGAGTTGTCTGTTAAACCTATTCAGGCCACTCGCCAGGGCGTGCATACTTATGATCACAAATTAGCAGATATATCACCCGCGGCACTAAAAGCCCAAGACCAACAATTCCGCGAGTTTATGCAAAAGTTAGCCAAGCTAAACCAGGCCGAATTAACGCGCAGCGAACAAGTGAGCCTGCTAATACAACAACGTCGATTACAAAACTACCTCGACCAATATCAATTTAATGCCCACTATATGCCACTGACTTCTGAGTCTAGTTTTCATAGTAGTTTGGCGTTTTTACCTCGTACTAGCCGATTTAAGACAGAGCAAGACTTTCAAAATTACCTTAGCCGCCTTAATCAGTTTCCTGAATACTTTGCCCAACAAATTGCTTGGATGAGAAAAGGTATTGAAACAGGTTTTGTGCAACCTAAAGCGGTGCTTGCAGGGTTTGAGTTGTCGGTTAAAGCCTTTATTCACGATACTCCACAAGCCAGTGTGTTTTATCAGCCTTTTATCCATTTGGCAGACAGCGCTCTTAACCTAGCGCAACAAAAACAGTTACAAGAACAAGCCGCATTGGTGATTAAAAATGATGTGTTTCCTGCCTATCAACGCTTTTACGAATTTTTAATCACTGAATATATACCTAATAGTAAAGCCGATATTGCAGCTAAAGCTTGGCCCAATGGCGCGGCCTATTATCAAAATCGCAGTAACTTTTATACCACCACAGAGATGTCGGTAGAAACCATTCACTCGCTGGGCCTAAGTGAAGTTAAACGTATTCGGGCTGAGATGCAGCAAGTGTTGATGCAACTTGATTTCCAAGGCGATATTCAACAATTTATTCACTTTTTACGTAGCGATCCCCAATTTTATGCGCAATCTGCCGAGGAGTTAATCAAACAAGCCTCTTATATTGCCAAACAGATGGACGCTAAATTACCCCTGCTATTTAATTATTTGCCTCGCACCCCTTATGGGGTAGAAGCGGTCCCCAGCAACATTGCCCCTAAATACACCACAGGCCGCTATATTTCGCCAACTCGCGATGATCAACCTGGTTATTATTGGGTCAATACCTACGCCTTAGATAAAAGGCCTTTATATGCCCTAACGGCGCTGACCCTACACGAAGCTGTGCCTGGTCATCATCTACAAATTTCATTAGCCCAAGAAATGCAAAACTTACCTGAGGTGAGAAGATATACCTACATTTCGGCTTTTGGTGAAGGTTGGGGGTTATATTCAGAATTTTTAGGTAAAGAAGTGGGTATGTACAGTAATCTTTATGATGAATTTGGGCGCTTAAGTTACGAAATGTGGCGTGCTTGCCGTTTAGTGGTAGATACCGGTATGCACATTAAAGGTTGGTCTAGGCAGCAAGCAATAGACTTTATGCTCAATAACACTGCCTTATCTGAGCACAATGTTACCACCGAAATCGACCGCTACATCTCATGGCCGGCTCAAGCGCTGTCATACAAAATTGGCGAATTAACTATTAAAAAATTACGCACTCAAGCTGAACAAGCCTTAGGTCAAAAGTTTGATATTCGGGCTTTTCATCATGCTGTGCTTGAACATGGTTCTGTGCCCTTATCGGTACTAGAAGCCAATATTCAAGAATTTATTAAACAACAAAGTTAAGCCTTGTATCTTGTATTGTGATGTGGCAATTTTTCTAAGTTGTACAGGCTTTTAGCAGGTGTTCAAATTCGGTTTTTTCTACTGGCATGATCGACAACCTGTGGCCTTTTTTAACTAAACCTATTTGCTCAATTTCAGGCATTTGTTTAATCGTTTTAAGAGCCAAGACCTGCTTAAATTGTTGTTTAAATTTAATGTCTACCATGTACCAACGTGGCGCGTCAGGTGATGACTTAGGGTCATAATACTTACTTTCGGGATCAAACTGCGTATGGTCTGGATAAGCTTCTTTACACACTTCTGCTAAGCCCGCAATGCCCACATTTTTACAACTAGAATGGTAAATAAAAACCTGATCACCTAATGCCACTTGGTCGCGTATAAAGTTTCGTGCCTGATAATTGCGGATCCCGTCCCAATGCTCTGTTTGGCCCGCTTTAGTACGCAAATCATCAATACTAAAAGCCTCAGGTTCAGTTTTAAATAACCAATATTTCATTGTGATTGTTCCTGCTACTGATTGACTATAGAAATGAGAACATCTTCATTCATTCGATAAACCATTATGGCATTATGCTCAACAAATCATAAGGCAAAAAAACCAGAAAAACTTGCATCTAAATGAATCCTCAATATACTGTATATAAATACAGTATATTGATAGTTTTATGCACCCTACTCTTAGTTATCTAAAACATAAAAACCTGTTGTGGCAAGCCAATCACGCTCAGCCTGTCAGGCATGCACAACATACAGGTTTTCAAGAATTAGATGAGGCTTTACAAGGAGGCTTTCCTGAATATGGGGTCATTGATATCCGTACGCCTCTAGGCATTGGCGAGTTACGCTTATTACTGCCTAGCCTACTAATGAGACAACAACAAAGGTCAGCCGAAATAATAGGTTTAATCGCCCCTCCTTTGCAGCTTAACAGTGAAATGTGGGCTGAATTTGGTTTTTCACTTAGCCAACTTATGCTGGTACAGCCTCAGGCAGATAAACAACTTTTATGGAGCGCTGAACAAAGCCTTAAAAGTGGCTGCTGCCATAGTGTGATCATGTGGCAAAACACATTATCGGTCACCCAAGTGAAACGCTTACAAATGGCAGCCGAAAAAGGTAATAGTTTACTTTTTATAATGCGTCAGCCTATACAAGAGCATATATCTTTACCTGTTACCCTAGGCCTTAGCCTAAGTCCCGCTAAAGAAGGCATACAAGCACAGATCACTAAACGCAGGGGCGCTTGGTCTAATCGAGCATTTAATGTTTACATGGGCGCTTACTGGCCTGAACTGAGTCAAACTAAGCCAAATAACGTGCTGACCTTTCCTTCTCGCGCATGCCGCACAGGCTAAATCTTTTAATTTTGGTTTAGTATGATGCAAAGCCTTTGGTTATACCTGCATTTTCCACAATTACAACTTGATTCGTTACTACAGCAGTGCGACTCGTCTGTGTCTCATGCTTATGTCATTTTTGATCCTCATACCAACCAAATTTGCCAGCTTAATCAACAGGCTTATCAAACAGGAATACGCTTAGGTATGGGGCTAGGCACCGCAGCTATGTTGAATGCCGAGTTACAGGTAGTGACTTACCAACCCAAGTTCAGCAAACAGCAGCTACACAATATTGCACAAAGCCTATATTTAGTGACCAGTGATATCAGTTTTTTTGCTCCTGATGGCTTGCTGCTTAGAGTGCACAATATGTTGAACTTGTACGGTAGCTTAACAACCTACTGGCAAGCACTGAGCCAGCAACTCTCAACCCAGCAAGTCTCTTTTCATTACGCCACAGGACACAGCCCCTTAGCCGCTCGACTCTTAGCGAGAAGCGCCTGGGATAAAGTAACCGATGATCATTCAAGCATACACCAAGCCATGGCCAGTATTGCCTTAACAAATAGCGATCTGGCCCCTCAAGTGGTAACCAAATTAGCCCGTGTAGGGGTACACAATATTAAAAGTTTGCTCAGCTTGTCGGTTGCTGAACTGGCCAAACGTTTTGATATAGAAGTTGCCACATACCTAGGAAAGCTGACGGCTGAGATCCCTCATCCCGTTGATTTTTTTCACCCTAAAAAAGCCTTTGAGTGCTTTACTGAGTTATTGTATGAAATTGAAAATACCCAAATATTACAACGCCCAATCAGCCAGCTTTTACAAAAGTTAGAAAGCTTTCTTAAAACCCGTGATTTATTGACCCAAAGTCTTATTTTCACGTTTTATCAAAGAGATGCGCAATCTATCCAGCTAAATGTGCACTCACAACAAGGGGAATATTTAGCTGAAGCTTGGGCCACATTAACGGCCTTAAAGTTAGAGCATGTGAAGCTCGAAGCACCCATTTTTGCAATTAACTTACAGGCAGAAAACAGTTATCTCAGAAGCCCAGAAAAACAGGATTTATTTGCCCATAAACGTGGCGCCCTCTCGCGCTTACAATTAGTCTCATTACTGCAAGCCAAACTTGGCGATAGTGCGGTTTTCTCACCTCAATTAACTGCAGATTATCGCCCAGAACACAGCCTAGTGCAGCAGACCTGCTTAATTAATAAGCCTCACCAGTTTGCGCTTTTTGCCCTACGTCCTAGCTTTTTACTCTCCCCACCTCAACCTTTGCAAGAAAAAGTCTCCATAGCTTATGGACCAGAAAGAATAGAAACCGGATGGTGGGATTGCCAAAGTGTGACTCGTGACTACTTTATTGCCCAGAATGTGCAAGCACAGTGGTATTGGATATTCAAAACGCCAGAAGGCGCTTGGTATTTGCATGGAGTATTTAGCTAATGTCTAGCAGTCCAAATTATGCAGAGCTATTTTGTCAGAGTAACTTTAGTTTTTTACAGGGCGCATCTCACCCGCAAGAATTAGTTAAACAAGCAGACTTTTTAGGCTATCAAGCCCTAGCGATAACCGATGAGTGCTCGGTTGCGGGTATTGCTCGCGCTTATACCGCCATTAAACAACAAGCACTCAAGATCAAGCTACTAGTAGGCAGCCTATTACGCTTAGATTCAGAGCTTGAGTTAGTGCTACTGTGCCCAGATAGAGCCGCTTATGCCGAACTTTGTCGGATCATTACCAATAGTCGTAAACGTGCGCCCAAGGGTCAGTACTTGCTAAATAAATGGGATTTACGTGGGGTAAAACATTGTTTAGTGATTTGGTTACCGACCGATGATAAAGACACTAACCATAAATGGGCAGCCTGGCTAAAAAAACACTACCAAAGCCGACTCTGGTTAGGCTACCAAAGACACCTAAAAGCTAACGAGCATAGGCATTTACAGCATTTAACCCAACTAAGTGATCACTATCACATTAGGATTTGCGCGGTAGGCGGCGTACTTATGCACCAGCAACAACGCTTGCCCTTACAACATGCTTTAACAGCTATCCGTAACGGCCAACCTATCCACACTTTAGGGCGCCAATTACTGCCTAATAGCGAACGCTATTTACGCCCACTACATAAATTAACCCGTCTATTTGAACCTGCATGGCTTGAGCAGAGCGTTATTATTGCCAAGCAATGTCACTTTGACCTTGGCAGCTTACGTTACGAGTACCCCAACGAATTAGTACCTGCAGGTAAAACAGCCTCGCAGTATTTAAGAGAGTTGGTGCTAAAAGGTATGCAATTACGATTTTCCAGTGGTGCTAGGCTCACTTTTGCGATTAAACGTATTATCGTTAAAGAGTTGACTCTGATTAAAGCGCTCAAGTACGAATATTTTTTCTTAACCATATACGACATAGTGCAGTTTGCTCAAAAGCAAAAGATTTTATATCAAGGTCGAGGTTCAGCAGCTAACTCTATAGTGTGTTATTGCTTACAGATCACCGCCGTTGATCCTCGTCAGATTTCGGTTTTGTTTGAACGTTTTATTTCTAAAGAGCGTCAGGAAGAACCTGATATAGACGTAGATTTTGAACATCAAAGACGAGAAGAGGTGATCCAATATATTTACCAAAAATATGGCAAAGAGCGCACAGCTATTGCTGCCACTGTTATCACCTATAGGCACAAAAGTGCCATTCGAGATATTGGTAAGGCACTGGGGGTCAATGAAAATCAACTCGATTATTTTATAAAAAATATGAACCACAGAGACAAAGAGTTAGGCTGGCAAAGCCAAATTATAGAGTTAGGTTTTGACCCCAACGCAACCCAAGGCCAACAATTTATTCATCTGGTCAATGAAATAAAGGGCTTTCCTCGCCATTTATCTCAACATGTAGGGGGATTTATTATTTCTCAAGGGCCGCTTTACCATCTTGTGCCTATAGAAAATGCCGCCATGCAAAATAGAAGTGTCATTCAGTGGGATAAAGACGATTTACAAAGTTTAGGTCTGTTAAAAGTCGATGTGTTGGCCTTAGGTATGTTAACCGCAATACGTAAATCATTTGATTTAATAACAAAACATTACCAACAAAGCATCGATATCGCACAAATCACTGCTTTAGGCGACGATCCTCAAGTCTATAAAATGATTCAGCAAGCAGACACAGTAGGAGTATTTCAAATTGAGTCGCGTGCACAAATGAGCATGCTACCTAGATTAAAACCCGCCACCTTTTATGATTTAGTCATACAAATTGCCATAGTTAGGCCAGGCCCTATTCAGGGTGGAATGGTGCATCCTTTTTTAAAAAATCGCGCCGCACCCCATTTAATTCAGCACCCATCCGAGGCCTTAAAAGCGGTACTAGCGCGAACAGCCGGAGTGCCTATCTTTCAAGAACAAGTAATTAAGATAGCCATGGTTGCCGCTGGGTTTACTGGTGGTCAAGCCGATCAATTACGCCGCGCTATGGGTAGTTGGAAAAAAACTGGGGAGTTAACCCTGTTTAAAGACAAGCTCATTAGTGGCATGTTAGCTAGAGGCTATAGCCAAGAGTACTCAGAACAAATTTACAAACAAATTTGTGGCTTTGGAGAATATGGATTTCCAGAATCTCACTCTGCCTCTTTTGCTGTATTAGCTTATGTCTCCTCTTGGTTAAAATACTATTTTCCTGAAGTGTTTTACGTGGCTTTATTAAATAGCTGGCCCATGGGCTTTTACCCGCCAGCGCAACTGATCCAAGATGCCAAACGACACCAAATTAAGGTATTACCCATATGCATTAATAGTTCTGATTATCAACATCGCCTAGCAAGGTATGGACAAAATTGGGCGATACGGCTTGGCTTTACCTTAGTCAAAGGTATAACTGAGAAAAAAGTAGCAAGCATAGTTCAGCATCGGCCTAAATCAGGATTTTCCCATATAAGCCAAGTCAAACAACTTAAACTAGACCGAGCCACCCTAGAAGCTCTGGCTAGCGCTAATGCCTTCAGTACAATATGCGACAATCGTTATGCCAGTCGCTGGCTGTTAATGGATAGCGAAAGTGAATTACCCCTGTTTAACCAACAAATATCCTTAGACACCAACTCACTTCCACAGCCTAGTGTTACTGATGACTTATTAGAAGATTATGCAGCAACCAGCCTTAGCTTAAACACTCACCCTATAGAGCTTTTACAAGCCAACAACTTATTACCGCGTTTTACTAGCGCTAACCAATTACAGCTTAAAGCACATCAAACCCCTATTAGTGTTATTGGTTTAGTGATTGGCAGACAGCGACCTGGTACTTCTAAAGGTGTGACTTTTATCACTCTAGAAGATCACACAGGTAATGTTAACGTAGTTGTATGGTTAGCCACTTCAAGGGCACAAAAACAGGCCTATTTAAAAGCTAAAATACTGCAAGTAAAAGGGCTTTTAGAAAGAGGAGATGGCGGCGTCACACATGTGATAGCCGGGCAATTAAATGACCTGAGTCATCTACTCAATCAACTTAAAGGACAATCACGAGATTTTCATTGATCAATACAACTTAGCCAAGTTTGTTTGTACTGCCTCTCTATATTTAATTAATTTTGGGTTATTGCTGGGCCCAACCATTCTATTTAGGCTTAACAAAAAACTTTTTACATTATGCCTTTGAGCTAGCCCTGCTTGCGACATATAGACTTTATCCCAAGAATTAAACGGCATAGGGTCAGATATTTGCGCCAACCATCTATGCCAGTAGGATTCGTCTAATTCATCCCGCAACATGGCATACACTACTGGCATTGCTAAACGCTCTGGCTCAGCATAGATATAGAAGTGATTAGCTTGTGGGCGTATTTGACTTGCAATAGCTACCAACATAGCTTGTATCTCTGCCTTCTCGATTTTGTTATTTAGCATTAATTGCAAAAACACATCAGCGCTATGAGCCACGCCATGCCGCCAACCTAATACTTCATCAAAACCTCTATAATCTTTTAGGGTGATTAAATAATCGGTGAGAACAGACACCAGTTTTTGACGTTGTTTACCTGTTAAATAAGGTGTTTTTCTATCTACTCTTACAACCTCTGATAACACCAGTACGACAAAAGGGAGGTACACTTGATTAACATCATTACGCCTTGACTCTATGTCTGCTAAAAATTCTGAAAACAAATAAAGCTGAGTATCACCACTCAACTTATTAGCTCTTAGCCAAGTAAAGTAGGCTTGATAGGCAATATCGTCTCTTATCTGTGGATCAGACGAGGCTAAACAAAACCTAAACTGATAAGCCAACTTATCTGACTCTACAGTCTCAAAGCCCTTATGTTTTAACTGCATTAGTTGAGTCTTGTTCCAGCCATTGGCAAAGCACTTTTCATCAGAAATGAATTGTTCTTTAGCCTCAACGGCAAAAGACATCAACAAGATCACTAGGGTACATTTAATACGCCAGAGTATATTCATGTTAATTAAGCTCAAATAAAAATAGCAGACTAACATAGTCAAATTATAAACCGACCCACATACCATAAACTGCTGATTTTTAGCGATTAATTACCAGTAGACTAAATCAAATAAAAGTCAGTAATAAAAATAAACTAAAATTTAGACATAAAAAAAGGGCCAACCTTTCGGTTAGCGCTTTCTTAGAATGGGAGTTTGCGGGGCTGGCCATCCAGCAATGTGCTACTCTCGCATGGGGGTGAAGGTGGTTTGCTTTTAGCTGCACCGCAGCGTAACCGCCTGAACGACAGGAGCTCTGCGACTGTCCGGGTATCCACTTTGTGCGGGGCTGGCCTTCCAGTGGTTTTTTGCTGAGTAGCAGTGCGCGGCAGCGCTTATACGAAAAAAGCCCAGTCGTTAGACTGAGCTTTTTCGTGTAATTGGGAGTCTGGCAATGTGCGGGGCACCCCGTGCTACTCTCGCAGGAGGGTGGAAGTGGGGCTTTCGGGAGCACTGCTCCCGCCACTGGAACGGTACGAGCTCTGCGAGTGCCCGGGAATCCAGTTCGTGCGGGGCTGGCCTTCCAGAGGTTGACTACTGGGTAGCATGTCACATCTATTCAGATGAAAGGTCACCTGCTTCCAAACCAATTGGGATGACACACTCACTAAATTTCAGACATAAAAAAAGGCCACCTTATGCAGGTGGCCTTTCTTCGGAATGGGAGTCTGGCAATGTGCTACTCTCGCATGGGGAAACCCCAAACTACCATCGCCGCTAATGTGTTTCACTTCTGAGTTCGGAATGGGATCAGGTGGTACCACATCGCTATTGTCGCCAGACAAAAACTGTATATAACGTTCATATGAACATTACGTTTTAATATGTAAAAGCTGAGGTCAATTGACCAAATAATCGAGGCTAAAGTTGCTTAGTCTTACTCTATTTTATGATGTTGTCTTGTCACTCTATACACGCTTTATAGTTTCTTATATCACCTTATCGTTTATCACTCGCTTTTAACTTTAGCGAGCAGATACATTGTCAGCAAAACCACGTTTTTGCGGTTAAGAAATGTATCGCGACAGCACGATAGTGCGTTTATAAAAAGCCACTTGGGCGTTGTATGGTTAAGCCTCACGGGCAATTAGTACAGGTTAGCTCAACGCATTGCTACGCTTCCACACCCTGCCTATCTACGTCGTAGTCTTCAACAACCCTTTAG